>NZ_JAPPSU010000059.1:0-690 GCF_026719175.1 Citrobacter sp. R4 | reverse complement strand
GGCCAGGCCTCAGCATTTTATTATGGTGATCCCCTGGGCGAAATGCGCCTGGTAAGCAGAGTTTTTGAAATGTAAGGCCTTTGAATAAGACAAAAGGCTGCCTCATCGCTAACTTTGCAACAGTGCCTTCCGGGGCACCATTTTTGGCGCGTTTAGTGCCGCCGCGTGAGATCTGTTCATGATAGATTTGCTCGCAACCCGCTTTTGTCAGTTCATCAACCTGATGCGTTACATCCTGAAGATGTGTCGATTTACGCGCATAGCCGATTATCATTTTGCCACCCTATTTTGTTACATCGTTTTTGTTGTATTGATACTGTAACGGGTTTTGTTACAGCCGGAGAGCGTTTTATTGTATAGGCAACTGCTTATAGGGATGTGTCACAGAAACCATCGTTTTTGATACATTAATTTAACCAATAGGTTGCAGATCAAATCGCCTGTAACAGCCTTTCTGGCTGTTTGTATATAATTATGAAAAAATGGTGAGTAGAGTTTCAGGGTAACAGGGGATGTTTATGTCGGTTTTCCACAACTGGCTACTCGAGATCGCATGTGAGAATGGCACTGTTGCAAATAGTCGGTGGTGATAAACTTATCATCCCCTTTTGCTGATGGAGCTGCACATGAACCCATTCAAAGGCCGGCATTTTCAGCGTGACATCATTCTGTGGGCCGTACGCTGGTACT
>NZ_JAPPSU010000058.1:0-719 GCF_026719175.1 Citrobacter sp. R4 | reverse complement strand
ACATCGCCGGGTCAAAGGTTCATATCACCTCGCCGACGCTTTTCGCAGATTAGCACGTCCTTCATCGCCTCTGACTGCCAGGGCATCCACCGTGTACGCTTGGTCGCTTAACCTCACAACCCGAAGATGTTTCACTTCTGATTGCGATAATTGAGAGACTCACGAACAACTTTCGTTGTTCTGTGTTTCAATTTTCAGCTTGATCCAGATTTTTAAAGAGCAAAACTTCGCAGTGAACCCTTTCAGGTACACTCTGAAGTTTTCTTACGTAAACGTTCTACAGAATGGTGGAGCTATGCGGGATCGAACCGCAGACCTCCTGCGTGCAAAGCAGGCGCTCTCCCAGCTGAGCTATAGCCCCATCGTGTAGTCAGAACCTCTTTACCGATAATTCGTTTCCGGGCGCGGCGTGGTGAAGCGAAGCATACATCAGTATGCGAGCTTTGCCACAACAAAGCACGGGAGCGAATTTGGTAGGCCTGAGTGGACTTGAACCACCGACCTCACCCTTATCAGGGGTGCGCTCTAACCACCTGAGCTACAAGCCTGTAGAGGTTTTACTGCTCGTTTTTCATCAGACAATCTGTGTGAGCACTACAAAGGCAGGTTCTTTAAGGTAAGGAGGTGATCCAACCGCAGGTTCCCCTACGGTTACCTTGTTACGACTTCACCCCAGTCATGAATCACAAAGTGGTAAGCGCCCTCCCGAAGGTTAAGCT
>NZ_JAPPSU010000057.1:0-786 GCF_026719175.1 Citrobacter sp. R4 | reverse complement strand
GGATTATTGTACACGTGGCAATTCCGGCTGGAATGTTTACGACCCTCCGGAAGCAGCTCCACGCGCTACAAATGAGGGGAATCTTCCCACAGGCCTATATTGGGGGACACTTGATATGATTGGCAATCCGTTGCCAGGAATTGCTGGATGTTCACTATTGCAGTTAAATGGGAATAGCACTGGTTATAGATGTCAGTTAGCGTTTCAAGACGCAGACGGGGGCCGAGTCTTCTTGCGTTCGACAACCTCGGGAACACAGGGAAACTGGAAAGAGCTCGTCACGTCTCCCGTCTCTGACGGGCGTTTAAAAACAAAAACAAGCAGGCTCGACACAGAATTTGCGCTGAATAATATTAAACAATTGCAATTCTGGAATTTTATTTTCAACAAAGACGCAGAAAAAGCTGGTCCAGTCCGACGAGGTATAATCTCTCAGCAAATCAAGAATATCGATCCTCAGTATGTTAAGGAGGTGGGTGGTTATTTTCATCTTGATAATACTCCTCTATTGCTCGACGGGCTGGCTGCTATTCAGGAATTAATAAAACGAGACGAGGATAAGGCTCTGGAAATTAGCGAAATAAAAAAACAGTTAGCAGCATTGACTTTATAGGTTCTGCTGATTGCAAATTTCTTATACTGCCACTTGCTTCATGTTGAATGAACTGTCGTCTGACATTCCGAGGCTAACAGAGACGAACTGATCCGCTGGTATATCAATCGGACCACTGTCTCTGCATCCCACTTTAGCGAAATCGATTGGCTAACTAATGGAGACCCGGTGGA
>NZ_JAPPSU010000056.1:0-820 GCF_026719175.1 Citrobacter sp. R4 | reverse complement strand
GGCCAGGCCTCAGCATTTTATTATGGTGATCCCCTGGGCGAAATGCGCCTGGTAAGCAGAGTTTTTGAAATGTAAGGCCTTTGAATAAGACAAAAGGCTGCCTCATCGCTAACTTTGCAACAGTGCCCTTTTTTGCACAACATGGGGGATCATGTAACTCGCCTTGATCGTTGGGAACCGGAGCTGAATGAAGCCATACCAAACGACGAGCGTGACACCACGATGCCTGCAGCAATGGCAACAACGTTGCGCAAACTATTAACTGGCGAACTACTTACTCTAGCTTCCCGGCAACAATTAATAGACTGGATGGAGGCGGATAAAGTTGCAGGACCACTTCTGCGCTCGGCCCTTCCGGCTGGCTGGTTTATTGCTGATAAATCTGGAGCCGGTGAGCGTGGGTCTCGCGGTATCATTGCAGCACTGGGGCCAGATGGTAAGCCCTCCCGTATCGTAGTTATCTACACGACGGGGAGTCAGGCAACTATGGATGAACGAAATAGACAGATCGCTGAGATAGGTGCCTCACTGATTAAGCATTGGTAACTGTCAGACCAAGTTTACTCATATATACTTTAGATTGATTTAAAACTTCATTTTTAATTTAAAAGGATCTAGGTGAAGATCCTTTTTGATAATCTCATGACCAAAATCCCTTAACGTGAGTTTTCGTTCCACTGAGCGTCAGACCCCATATCGGGCGGATCGTGGCCGGCATCACCGGGGCGACTGGGGCGGTAGCCGGCGCTTATATTGCCGATATCACTGATGGCGATGAGCGCGCGCGGCACTTCGGCTTCATGAGCGCCTGTTTCGGGTT
>NZ_JAPPSU010000055.1:0-820 GCF_026719175.1 Citrobacter sp. R4 | reverse complement strand
GGCACTGTTGCAAATAGTCGGTGGTGATAAACTTATCATCCCCTTTTGCTGATGGAGCTGCACATGAACCCATTCAAAGGCCGGCATTTTCAGCGTGACATCATTCTGTGGGCCGTACGCTGGTACTGCAAATACGGCATCAGTTACCGTGAGCTGCAGGAGATGCTGGCTGAACGCGGAGTGAATGTCGATCACTCCACGATTTACCGCTGGGTTCAGCGTTATGCGCCTGAAATGGAAAAACGGCTGCGCTGGTACTGGCGTAACCCTTCCGATCTTTGCCCGTGGCACATGGATGAAACCTACGTGAAGGTCAATGGCCGCTGGGCGTATCTGTACCGGGCCGTCGACAGCCGGGGCCGCACTGTCGATTTTTATCTCTCCTCCCGTCGTAACAGCAAAGCTGCATACCGGTTTCTGGGTAAAATCCTCAACAACGTGAAGAAGTGGCAGATCCCGCGATTCATCAACACGGATAAAGCGCCCGCCTATGGTCGCGCGCTTGCTCTGCTCAAACGCGAAGGCCGGTGCCCGTCTGACGTTGAACACCGACAGATTAAGTACCGGAACAACGTGATTGAATGCGATCATGGCAAACTGAAACGGATAATCGGCGCCACGCTGGGATTTAAATCCATGAAGACGGCTTACGCCACCATCAAAGGTATTGAGGTGATGCGTGCACTACGCAAAGGCCAGGCCTCAGCATTTTATTATGGTGATCCCCTGGGCGAAATGCGCCTGGTAAGCAGAGTTTTTGAAATGTAAGGCCTTTGAATAAGACAAAAGGCTGCCTCATCGCTAACTTTGCAACAGTGCC
>NZ_JAPPSU010000054.1:0-846 GCF_026719175.1 Citrobacter sp. R4 | reverse complement strand
GACGGCATTTTTTTCATAGCCGTAGCGATAGCTCAGGCCCGCCGGGTTATGCTGTTCCGTCACCTTCCCGCTGGCGTCATAGACGTAGGTGGTCTGCGGGCGGCCGGCATAACGGTGTGCGGTCATCCTTCCCGGATGTTTATCATCGTAAGTGAAACCACGCACCGGTATGCCGCTGCGGTCATATACTGCCGACAGTTCGCCGCGCGGGGTGTACGTATAGCGGACCAGGGGAAGCGCCGGGAGGTTATCCGGGTATGCCGGGTCGTGCGTCAGCCACACCGCCTCAAGGCGAATGCCGCTGTCTGCGCCGTAGCCGGAAACCGGCACCGTCTGCGGCCAGTCCGGCGCGCTGATGCCGGAAACGGCCGCCTGTTTACGCGCCGCCTCCGCCCGCTGCGCCTGCGTGGTCAGCGCCAGCCGGAAGCGGCGGCCTGCGCCGTCGGTGACGGCGGTGATGTTGCCGGCAAATTCCCCGTCCGCCTCGCGGTGAAAGATTTGCGTGCGCCCGAAACGGTCGGCCAGCCCGGTCAGCACCCGGTACGGTGGTAACGGCGCAGGGAGCGCTTCATCCTCACCCGGTACGCGCTCAGGCCAGCCGAGTATCCACCACGGCCCCTGTGCGCTGTTCGTCGCCAGATAAAGATGCGGACTTAAGCGCAGGTCTTCCGGCAGGGTCTGCCACAGCAGATGCAGCACATTGCTTTCATGCAGTTTAGCCACGCCGCCACGGGCCAGCCAGAACGACTCACTGCGGCTGAAGGCGGTTTCTCCGGGCATCAGCGGCTCAAAGTGAATACTGCGCCCGCCGTTATCGTTGAGAATAAGTTCCTCATCGCGAAGCTG
>NZ_JAPPSU010000053.1:0-874 GCF_026719175.1 Citrobacter sp. R4 | reverse complement strand
ATATCGGGCGGATCGTGGCCGGCATCACCGGGGCGACTGGGGCGGTAGCCGGCGCTTATATTGCCGATATCACTGATGGCGATGAGCGCGCGCGGCACTTCGGCTTCATGAGCGCCTGTTTCGGGTTCGGGATGGTCGCGGGACCTGTGCTCGGTGGGCTGATGGGCGGTTTCTCCCCCCACGCTCCGTTCTTCGCCGCGGCAGCCTTGAACGGCCTCAATTTCCTGACGGGCTGTTTCCTTTTGCCGGAGTCGCACAAAGGCGAACGCCGGCCGTTACGCCGGGAGGCTCTCAACCCGCTCGCTTCGTTCCGGTGGGCCCGGGGCATGACCGTCGTCGCCGCCCTGATGGCGGTCTTCTTCATCATGCAACTTGTCGGACAGGTGCCGGCCGCGCTTTGGGTCATTTTCGGCGAGGATCGCTTTCACTGGGACGCGACCACGATCGGCATTTCGCTTGCCGCATTTGGCATTCTGCATTCACTCGCCCAGGCAATGATCACCGGCCCTGTAGCCGCCCGGCTCGGCGAAAGGCGGGCACTCATGCTCGGAATGATTGCCGACGGCACAGGCTACATCCTGCTTGCCTTCGCGACACGGGGATGGATGGCGTTCCCGATCATGGTCCTGCTTGCTTCGGGTGGCATCGGAATGCCGGCGCTGCAAGCAATGTTGTCCAGGCAGGTGGATGAGGAACGTCAGGGGCAGCTGCAAGGCTCACTGGCGGCGCTCACCAGCCTGACCTCGATCGTCGGACCCCTCCTCTTCACGGCGATCTATGCGGCTTCTATAACAACGTGGAACGGGTGGGCATGGATTGCAGGCGCTGCCCTCTACTTGCTCTGCCTGCCGGCGCTGCGTCGCGGGCTTTGGAG
>NZ_JAPPSU010000052.1:0-1001 GCF_026719175.1 Citrobacter sp. R4 | reverse complement strand
ACAACCATTTTGATGTTGTCGCCCGGCATTACCATCTCTACGCCTTCCGGCAGTTCGATGGTGCCAGTCACGTCAGTTGTACGGAAGTAGAACTGCGGACGGTAGCCTTTGAAGAACGGAGTATGACGGCCGCCTTCGTCTTTGGACAGAATATACACTTCAGATTCGAACTTGGTGTGCGGCTTGATGGTGCCCGGCTTCGCCAGTACCTGACCACGTTCGATTTCTTCACGTTTGATACCACGCAGCAGAACACCTACGTTCTCACCCGCACGGCCTTCGTCCAGCAGTTTGCGGAACATTTCAACGCCAGTACAGGTAGACTTCGCAGTCTCTTTGATACCAACGATTTCAACTTCTTCGCCCACTTTGATGATACCGCGCTCTACACGACCGGTAACAACGGTACCACGACCGGAGATGGAGAATACGTCTTCGATCGGCAGCAGGAACGGCTTGTCAATCGCACGCTCTGGTTCCGGAATGTAAGAATCCAGGAAGCCAGCCAGTTCGATGATTTTCGCTTCCCACTCCGCGTCGCCTTCCAGCGCTTTCAGAGCTGAACCACGAACGATCGGCGTGTCGTCGCCCGGGAAATCGTACTGAGACAGCAGTTCACGCACTTCCATCTCTACCAGTTCCAGCAGCTCTTCGTCATCAACCATGTCGCATTTGTTCAGGAACACGATGATGTACGGAACGCCTACCTGACGACCCAGCAGGATGTGCTCACGGGTCTGCGGCATCGGGCCGTCAGTCGCGGCAACAACCAGGATCGCGCCGTCCATCTGCGCAGCACCGGTGATCATGTTTTTAACATAGTCGGCGTGGCCCGGGCAGTCTACGTGTGCGTAGTGACGGGTCGGGGTATCGTATTCAACGTGAGAGGTGTTGATGGTGATACCACGCGCTTTTTCTTCCGGCGCGTTATCGATCTGGTCGAATGCGCGAGCAGCACCGCCGTAGGTTTTAGCCAGTACGGTAGTGATTGCAGCGGTCAG
>NZ_JAPPSU010000051.1:0-1022 GCF_026719175.1 Citrobacter sp. R4 | reverse complement strand
ACGGATTTCACGTACCGGTGCAAATGGGAGCACGGCATTCAGCACATTGCCGCTAACTACGCCATTAACTACATACGGTTGAGCCAGGTTAGCCCAGATTTCCGGCGATACCCACATCACATCGTATGCCGCGACCTTATTCGCACGGGCCAGGGTACCGAATGCACCTTTACCGAAGAACTCAAACAACTGAGTCATGGTTGCAGTGGTCAGATCGATGTTTGCGCCGCCCGCCCCAGAGCCAAGATTAATCTTCTTGGTGTTGCGGTGGTTTTTGATACCCTGTGCCGGGTATGACTGCACCTGGATATTCGGGTCGCCGTTCAGGTAGTAGTTAACACGCTTCTGGTTGAACTTGCGCATTTTCGCCATCTGCGAGTCAAGTACCAGGTCGATACCAACAGAATTAAGACCAGCAGCATGACGCCAGTTCACACCGTAACCTGCAGTGAACACCGGGATCGGGTCGCCATCACTCGCATATTCGGTATGGTCAAATGAGAATGGAGCCTGACCGTCAATGCTCACAGACACATCATCGGCAATGTCGCCAACAACGTTGTAAAGCTTTGCGGTTTTGCCTACAGATAGCACCGTCTGAACACCAATCAGGTCGTTGACAATTTCCATGCCAACTTCCTGATCACGCAATTGCAGCACCTGGCGGTCAATCTCGGCCCAGAAATCACGCGTAAAACCGCCCACGGCATTCACCGCTAACCATTCAGGAGTCATATTCGAACGGTTTGCCGCAATCATTGCGTCGTGATGAGCATTCCACATATTGCGGTTTGCCCACAGTTCATTCCAGTGACCACCGAGGCGAGAGTTAGTCGCCAGAGTCTCTTTAGAGAAATACATATATGATTATCCTTTTGTTACGCGGCAGGTGCGGCGGCAGTGCCAACGCGCATACGAACGCGAATGAAGTCGGTGGTGCTGGCTGCGATGGTGAATTCATCCTGGCTGTAGCCGATTACTGAATCGGTGTCATCGGTTGCCAGAGTGAATTGCCCGTTGGT
>NZ_JAPPSU010000050.1:0-1030 GCF_026719175.1 Citrobacter sp. R4 | reverse complement strand
AGCCTGTCGCCGTCCCAGCCGTACCATGTCACTTCCGGGGTTTTATCCAGGTAAATATATTCCTCCCCGCTGAGACTCCCGCGCTCCCGCCGGCTTTTCCACACCCGTTTTCCGATGCGGCGGCCCGGCGGGTCATACAGGTAACGACTTTCCAGAAGTGTGACACCCTGTTGTTCACAGCGATAGTGCGCCAGCCGGTGCTGGTTATCGTAGTGATAACAGTGTACATAACCGCCGCCATCGCGTATCTGACGCTCATCCTTTTCCACCAGCCTTCCATGCTTATCGTGGTGGTAAAAGTACTGCACGTCTTCGCTGATGCGGTTATCCCGCCATATCGCGGGAAGCGCCGGGTACTGTTCCCGGTCTGTAATACGGTTGCCCGCCGGGTCGGTGGCGTAGCGTCGCAGCAGGTCGTTGTGCCGGGCGCTGATAAGACGCCCCGCGCCGTCATAGCGGTACTCTTCCTCCTGATGCGCGCCACGGATGCGTACAAGCTGCCCGTTGTCGTGATAACCGTATTCCCGGTTCAGCTGCGGGTCACTGAACGTGTGGCCCGACAGCTGCCCGGCCGGGCTGTAAGCCGTGTGTTGTTCGTAAACACCAGAGGTCCGCAGCGTCTCCCGGTGCAGCCGGTCGCGGGTGAAGTCGATAAGCGGCGTGCCGCCGAGCTTCATTCCCGCCAGATAACCGCTGCCGTAAGTCAGCCACTCCACCGGAGGAAGATGGTCAGGAGTGGTTTTATTCGCCAGTCCCTTCGGGTAATCGTGTTTTGTGGCATGCTGCCACAGCAGTTCGCCTGTTTCCGGGTTATGCACCGTCTGGCGTTCAAGGCTCATCCGTCCCTGTTTATCGTACTCATACTGTACGCTGACGCGGTGGCCATCGCTGAGATGGCTGGTTTCCGTCAGCCAGCCGCGTTCGTTGTACTGCCACTGTTCTGCCGGTTCGTCATTCACGGTGCGGTGCGTCAGACGGTCCGCTTCATCGTAATGCCACAGGGTGACCAGGCTTTCATCCTCGCTGCGGA
>NZ_JAPPSU010000004.1:0-373731 GCF_026719175.1 Citrobacter sp. R4 | reverse complement strand
CATGGTACGGCTGGGACGGCGACAGGCTGACCACCACCGAAACAGACACACAGCGCGTACAGACGATTTACACATCGGGCAGCTTCACGCCGCTGGTCAGAATCGAAACCCAAACCGCAGAGCTGGCGAAAGCAGTCCGCCGCACGCTGGCGGAGAAATTTCAGCAGGAAGCGAACGTAATCTTCCCGCCGGAACTGGTGGCGCTGGTGGATAGTCTGGAAGCGGAGCTACAGCGCGGGGAACTCAGTGAAACCAACCGGGCGTGGCTGGCGCAGTGCGGGTTAACGCCGGAGCAGATACAAAACCAGATGGAGCCGGTATACACGCCGCAGAGAAAAATCCACCTGTACCACTGCGACCACCGTGGCCTGCCGCTGGCGCTGATAAACAGCGAGGGAAAAACAGACTGGTCAGCGGAATATGATGCGTGGGGGAATGTGCTCAGTGAAAATAATCCTCATAATCTGAAACAACTCATCCGCCTGCCGGGTCAGCAGTATGATGAAGAGACGGGGCTGTACTATAACCGTCACCGGTTTTACGATCCGTTACAGGGACGGTATATCACACAGGACCCGATTGGGTTGGCGGGGGGATGGAATTTATATATATACGTCCAATCCAATAATAGAAATTGATCCTCTTGGATTAGCGGGGTGGAATTCATTAGGTTCCTATATTAACCAACCTGGGTATAAATCAAAAGTTACAAATGTAGCCCCGCAGGGGGTCGATACTACAAAACCAGTTTCGTTAAGGTCTGATGGTTATCCTTGGGGATATGGTTGCGGAGATGAAAGTACAGATAAATTTGTTCCAGATGGTCTGTATGGTGTTAGTTTTATGCAAGCTTGTAGAAATCATGATATCTGCTATGGAACATCGGGAAGCAGTAAGCAGTCATGTGATACTCATCTTGGAGACGACATAGTGTTGGCATGTAACAAGATCTGGAAGGATACACTGAGCTCAGATGATATGCTTTATAAATGCTATACTGCTGCAGGTATTTATCAGTTAGCAGTGGAAAAAAAAGGTGGCCCCGCTTTCGAAGCGGCTCAACGAGAGGCAGCAAAAAAAACAACAGGGATCGGTCAAAAATAATGTATATAAAAAAAATATCGTTAGCCTTCCTGAAAATAGTAACCCTAATTTTTACATTGTTCATTGTTTCTTGCGATGCATATGAGGCTGAAAAAAATCTATCTCTGACATCTGTGGCAAGTTTACCTATGTCTGTTAGTGAGCTAAAGGAGATGTGGTTTTTTTGTGAAAAATGCTTGAAAAATAATATGTGTAAACAAAAAGAGTTTAACCAATGTTCATCAGCGACAACCAAAGAAAAAAATGAAGCGCTAAGTTTAGCTGTAGAAAGCGAAAATATTGAAGCAGTACACTTTTTAGTTGAAGTAGCTCAAGCAGATGTAAATTCTATTACTGGTAGGTATAATGAGACACCTTTAATAATTGCTGCATATTATGGAACAGCGAAACATAGAGAGATAGCTAATTATTTACTATCTCATGGTGCTGATATTGATGCAATAGCAAAATCACCAATAGATACTGCTTTAATTACTGCCATTTGGAAAAACAATATTAATTTTGCAAAGTTATTGCTTGAAAAGGGAGCTAATCCTTCGCTTTCTGATGTTGGATTGAAAGAGGGATATGCCTGTAAATATGCTATCCAAAAAAAACAGGCAGAGATCTTGCCATATATACCAAATTGTTGTTCTTTAATCGAGCAGAATTCGCACTGGATTACGGATATAGGTTATTTTTGCCCTTAGATAGGTATGCTGAGCAGCCAGCGGTGCGGATCGATGTCGGTAGCTGATTGTATACAACTTGCAGGACGGTATAGGATGTTTTTACAAATTACATAACATGGAATCGCACTGAAGGATCGAATCCGGAATTCAGCGTGACCTTCCCGCCGGAACTGGTGGCGCTGGTGGATAATCTGGAAGCGGAGCTACAGCGCGGGGAACTCAGCGAAGGCAACCGGGCGTGGCTGGCGCAGTGCGGGCTGACGCCGGAGCAGATACAAAACCAGATGGAGCCGGAAAATATACCGCAGAGAAAAATCCACCTGTACCACTGCGACCACCGTGGCCTGCCGCTGGCGCTGATAAACAGCCGGGGAAAAACAGACTGGTCAGCGGAATATGATGCGTGGGGGAATGTGCTCAGTGAAAATTATCCACTCAATGGCACAGTAAAAAGCTTCAGTGATAGTGGGGAAGAAGAATGCCTGCCACGTTTTACTCCCCACTTGCTGCAACCTACATTTACCCCGCTTTACACACCCGCTCCGTCTGATGCTCTACAGTGTTATTTTGCTGCCGCCTTTCGCGCAGCCTTTGACCTTTATTTCCTGGAGAGCTTGCATGATGTCCCGACGATTATCCTGTCTGGCGCTGTTGATGGCGCTGGCAACCCCCGCAATGGCTGCGGATGCCCCCACATACGGCGAGAAGCTGGAAGGTTTCGACTACGGCTGGCCGGTTCAGCACTTTACCTTTACCTCGCAGCAACAATCTCTGGATATGGCTTATCTGGACGTGAAGCCGGAAAAACCCAATGGCCGCACCGTGGTGCTGATGCACGGCAAAAACTTCTGTGCCGGAACGTGGGATGGCACGATCCGCGCGCTCTCAGCCAGCGGGTATCGCGTGGTGGCACCTGACCAGGTTGGCTTCTGTAAATCCACTAAGCCGGAGAGCTATCAGTACACCTTCCAGCAGCTGGCGGATAACACCCATGCGCTACTGGAGAAGCTGGGCGTTGAACGGGCGACGGTGATCGGGCATTCCACCGGCGGCATGCTGGCGACCCGCTACGCGCTGATGTGGCCGCAGCAGGTGGAGCAGCTGGTGATGGTCAACCCGATTGGCCTGGAGGACTGGAAAGCGCGCGGCGTGCCGCATATTACGGTCGACCAGTGGTACCAGCGCGAGCTGAAGGTCAGCGCCGACGGCATTCGTCAGTACGAGAAAAATACCTACTACGCCGGAGAGTGGAAGCCGGAGTACGAGCGTTGGGTCACCATGCTCGCCGGGCTGAACAACGGGCCGGGAAAAGAACGTGTGGCCTGGAACTCGGCGCTGCTCTACGACATGATCTACACCCAGCCGGTGATCTACGAATTTAGCGAACTCAATATGCCGGTATTATTGATGATCGGCACCAGGGACAACACCGCCATCGGGAAAGATCTCGCCCCGCCGGAGATCCGCAAAACGCTCGGCAACTATGCGGTGCTCGGGAAGGAGACGGCGAAGCGCATCCCGCATGCGACGCTGGTGGAATTTAACGACATGGGCCATGCGCCGCAGATGCAGGATCCCGCGCGCTTCCACGAGGCGCTGCTTAAGGGGCTTCAGGCTCGCTGACTGGTTTGCAGTAACAGCCCGCGCAGCCACGCCTGCGCGGGATTGCGGTGCGTTCTGCCGTGCCAGGCCATGCTTTTGGTAAAGCCAGGCACGGGAACTGGCGTCTCGCAGACAAACATCCCCGCCTGATTTTCCGCGATGCGTGACGGCACGACGGCAATCATATCGCTGAGCGCCAGCACGTCCGGCAGGACTAAAAAGTGGCTCACTGAGAGTCCCACGTGCCGCGTCCGGCCAATTTTCTCCAGCGCGCTATCGGTTACCCCGCGAAAACCGTCTCCCTCGTAAGAAACCAGCACATGCTCAAGGGCGCAAAATCGGTCTAACGTCATTGGCTCTCCGGCGTTTGGATGATCGGCGCGCATCATGCATACGTACCGTTCATCATAAAGCGCACGGCTGTGAAGCTCATCGGGCGTGGTATGGGGGGTGATAAGCGCTACGTCAATAGCGCCCTGCTCAAGCTGGCTGACAAGGCTGCCGGGGGTAACGGGCACCACACGCACGCGGATGCCAGGCGCCTGTGCCTTAAGGGCGGCGATAAACGGCACGACAACCGCCCGAAGTGCATAATCCGTAGCGGCAAGAGTGAAGGTGAGACGAGCGGTATTAGGGTCAAAGGCAACGGGCTGAAGCAGCACGTCGATATCCGCGAGAATGCGCTTCACCGGAGCGGCCAGCGCTTCCGCTCGCGTGGTTGGCACCATGCCGTGCGGGGCGCGGATAAAGAGCGGATCGTCGAAGTAGTCCCGCAGGCGGTTGAGCATGCCGCTGACCGCAGGTTGGGTCAGAGCAAGACGCGCCGCCGCGCGGGTGACGCTGCGCTCGTCCAGCAGAGCGTCGAGCGTTTTCAGCAGGTTAAGATCCAGCGTGCGCAGATCCGCTTTCATGACGATTTTCCACCTCTTTTCCGTTCACTATTATGGCGCTGCCCGCTGTCGACGCTTTGCGTTTCCCGCTATGATGAGCGGCTAGTCTAAGGAGAACGCATGGTCTGGATAATGCTGGCAACGCTTGCCGTGGTGTTTGTGGTTGGGTTTCGCGTCCTGACTTCCGATTCCCGCCGCGCCATCAAACGTTTAAGCGAGCGTCTGGGAGTCACCCCGATGCCGGTCGAGTCGATGATTGACCAGTTCGGCAAAACGCCGGGCAATGAGTTTATCCGCTACCTTGAGCGCCCCGACGAGGCGCACCTGCAAAATGCCGCCCAGGTGCTGCTGATCTGGCAGGTCTGCGTTGTCGACGGTAGCGAAGAGAATCTGCATTCCTGGCACCGCATGCTGCGTAAAGCCCGTCTGGCCGCGCCGATCACCGATGCGCAAATCCGCCTCGCGCTCGGCTTCATGCGCGAGATAGAACCCGATCCGCAGGAGCTTAACGCCTTCCAGCTGCGCTATAACCAGCTTTTCCTCCCGGAAGAGGGCGTGTTTTATCTTCACTGATATCACGAAACGTGATGAAGAGTATAAAGCATCGTCATTAGATTTATATCTGCCGCAGGCGCACCATCACCTCATCCACTCGCTGATGAGGTGAACCATGAAACAATCCGCCATTATCTGGCCGAACGACTACCTGCCAGGCACCACCGATAACTTTGCATCCAACGAAATCATCGTCGCCGGGCTGAGCGCAAAAGAGATTTGGGCGCAGCTTAACGACACAAACCTGTGGCCGAACTACTACAGCAACGCCGAAGATATTCGTTTTCACGACGGCAGCGGCCCGGAACTGAGCGCCAACGCCCGCTTTCGCTTCACGACCTTTGGCTTCCCGGTTGAGGCGCAGGTCACGGAGTATGTTCCACCCGTGGACGGTGAAGCCGCACGGATCGCATGGCACGGCTGGGTGGAAGGGGATGAGAAGGCGCGTCTGGATGTGATCCACGCCTGGCTGTTTGAAGACTTGCCGGGAAACCGCGTCCGTATTCTGACTCAGGAGTCGCAAAAAGGCGTTCCTGCCCAGGAACTTGCTCGCACCGTGCCGAATCCGATGATTAACGGGCACCAGGAATGGATCGTCGGGCTGGCAAAGGCGGCGATGCAAGAAAAGTTGTCTAAACGTTAAATCCGTCACACTTTTGATGATAAACTGCGCGACTTTTCCGCACGTTTTTATCTCAGGTGATGCCATGACAGAACATATCCAGCCCACAATTCCACCGCAGGCCAAAGCGGTTTCGCGCCCAAACTGGTCGGCGGTCTTTGCCGTGGCGTTTTGTGTAGCCTGCCTGATTACCGTTGAGTTTCTGCCGGTTAGCCTGCTGACGCCGATGGCGCAGGATCTGGGCATCACCGAAGGCGTAGCCGGGCAGTCGGTGACGGTGACGGCGTTTGTCGCGATGTTCGCCAGCCTGTTTATCACCCAGATCATTCAGGCCACCGATCGCCGTTACGTGGTGATCCTCTTTTCCGTGCTGTTGACGCTCTCCTGCCTGCTGGTCTCTTTTGCGCATTCCTTTACGCTGCTGCTGGTGGGGCGTGCCTGCCTTGGGCTGGCGCTCGGTGGATTCTGGGCGATGTCGGCGTCGTTGACGATGCGACTGGTGCCGCCGAGAACGGTGCCGAAGGCGCTGTCGGTAATTTTTGGCGCGGTCTCCATCGCGCTGGTGATCGCCGCTCCGTTGGGCAGCTTTTTGGGTGGGATTATCGGTTGGCGCAACGTCTTTAACGCTGCGGCAGTGATGGGCCTCCTGTGCATCGTCTGGATTGTAAAATCGCTGCCGTCGCTGCCCGGCGAGCCGTCACATCAGAAGCAGAACATGTTCAGCTTGCTCAATCGCCCAGGGGTGATGGCCGGGATGATCGCCATTTTTATGTCCTTTGCCGGACAGTTCGCGTTCTTCACCTATATTCGCCCGGTGTATATGAATCTGGCGGGATTTGATGTCGATGGCCTGACGCTGGTCTTGCTGAGCTTCGGGATTGCCAGCTTTGTCGGTACTTCGCTCTCGTCCGTTATTCTCAAACGCTCGGTGAAACTGGCGCTGGCCGGTGCGCCGCTGGTACTGGCGGTGAGCGCGCTGGTGCTGACCCTGTGGGGGGACGATAAGACGGTGGCGGCAGTCATTGCGGTTATCTGGGGACTGGCGTTTGCGCTGGTGCCGGTGGGCTGGTCGACATGGATCACCCGTTCGCTTGCCGATCAGGCAGAAAAGGCTGGATCCGTTCAGGTCGCCGTGATCCAGCTTGCCAATACCTGCGGGGCTGCGGTGGGAGGCTATGCACTCGATAACCTCGGCCTGCTGTCGCCCCTGATGCTTTCCGGCAGCCTGATGCTGCTGACGGCGCTTCTGGTGGCAGCGAAAGTGCGCATAAAGGATATGCAATGATCGCCTGAGCCGAGATCTGGCCTACCTGCAGGTAGGCCAGCTACATCCACATACTGCCGTCAGAACCACGCTTCCCACATCGCGCCAATGTTGAAATCATCCAGGGTTTCGTCATCCGTACCGTTCACTCGCGCGGTGCGGTCATTTTCCACCTTGCCGCCCGTAACATAGAAGCGCAGCATCGGACGGAACTCCGGCCCCATCGCGATCGACATGTTCTGTGACAGAGTCAGCTTCCAGCCTGAGTTATCGCCGCCGGTGTCATAATCGACACGCTGATAACCCGCCTCCAGCCAGGTAGAGTGGACGTCGTTCCAGAAGTACATTGGACGCACGATCGCGCCATAGTTCTTACGGTTTTCACTCTGATCGGAACTGTTGTCGTAGTCATGGAACGCCAGCAGATACTCCACCTGCGCCTGCTGCGTGAATTTGTGGCTACCTTCAAAGCTGGCGTAAACGGTGGTCAGATCGTCGGTTTTGTTGTAAACGCTGTTATCTGAGTTGTCGGAATAGCGGGCGATCACTTTGTTCACGCCGCTGTCGTTAGTATGGCTGACCACAAACGCGCCTTGCCAGGCTTTCAGGCGCTCTTCGCTATCGACGGCTTTCGAGTCAAAGCCGTAGTTGGCGTAGATTTCCAGATCCAGCGGGCCGAGCTTCATGCCGTGAATTTTCGAGGTCACTGCATAATTGCCCTTATCGCCAGTGCCGGAGCCGCCGGTACAGGTAATGCGCGACGGGTTCGCTTCGTCTTCCATGACTTCCGGGCTGCACGACTCCACCGCGGCCACGGTCGCCACGTCAAACTGGACGCCGCCAATGTCGACGTTTTTCACCCCGGCGCCCTGACCGTCGTGGTTCATCCAGAAATAGTCGTTGATACCCTGTTGTGGACGCTGGTGGAAGTCGCGGCCCGCCCAAATGTAAGCGTTCGGGTTAGAGGCCAGCACGTTCGTCACGCCCGCGTAGGCTTTTTTGAGGTTTACCTCATCGCCCCAGTGGTCGATCATTACGTTAATATCCCAGATGGCGCCGTTATCGCTTTTGAAGGCTTTTGACAGTTGGAATTCCCCGCCGTTGCTTTCATTACCCAGACGACCAATCGCCGACGCGCCGTTATAGGAACCGTCGACGCCGACATATTTCTGATCGCCGCTCTGGAAGTGCGCCCCGTAGCGCGCGTAGCCGCTAAATTTCACGCCAAAGGGGATGGCCATATCCGGAGACTGGGCGGCGCTTTGCGGTTCGTTAATGACATCGGCTTTCTGCGCTATCGCGGCGTCCATTTTCGCCTGCCGCTCCGCCAGCGCTTTATCCACGGCTTTAGCGACGATAGCGTCGATCTGTTCCTGAGTAAATTCCTGTGCGAGCGCAGACATGGGACACAGCGCGGCCATGACCGCCAGCGTTACTGGAAGTTTTTTTATCATGTTCATGGTTATCTCATCGGCACTTTATCCTTCAGGTTGCTTTCGCATTCTGAACAGATGTGACCATTAATTTATTTTAAGATAATAACCATCCCGTCTCGGTTTAATTGCTATCACCAAAACAAGTTGATCTGTTTTTTATATAAAGGGTACAGAAAACGTTTATTTAATCGTGGTGTCGTCTCCGTGTATTATTTAAATGAATTTAGCGTTGATAGAGATGAATAATTTCCTCTGATAGCTCGCGGGCTAGCAGCGACGTCATTAAATGATCCTGCGCATGCACCATAATTAATGTCATCGGTTGCCGGGCTTCCCCGGCATCCTGTTCGATCAATTTGGTTTGCATGTGGTGAGCCTGACGCGCATAGCCATCAGCCTCACGAAGCAGGCTTTTCGCTTCGTCAATGTTGCCAGCGCGCGCGGCGTGCAGCGCCTCAAAGCAGAGGCTGCGTGACTGTCCGGCATTGACGATGATTTCCATTACCGCTTCTTCTAATGCAATCATGATATTCTCGTATTAATCGAATCCATTACTGGCGGCAGTTTTCGCAAACCACTCGCCGCTCTTTTTCACCGTACGCTGTTGCGTGTCTAAATCTAATTGCACAAAGCCGTAGCGGTTTTTATAACCATTGAGCCATGACCAGTTATCAATAAAGGTCCACATATGGTAGCCAAGGCAATTGCAGCCTTCGCTTATTCCTTTATGCAGCCATTTAAGATGTTCTGTGACAAACTCAATACGGTAGCTGTCGTTAATTTTCCCGTCCTGAATAAAGCGCTGTTCGTTTTCCACACCCATGCCGTTTTCGGAAATAAAACAGCGCGGATTGCCGTAATTATCCCGCAGGTTGGTAATAATATCGTAAATACCCGGCTCATAAATTTCCCAGCCGCGATACGGATTCATTTTACGCCCCGGCATTTCGTAATAATCAAATAACCACTCCGGCATAAACGGCGCGTCCGGATTGACGGCGCTGTCCCGGCACTTCACCCGGCGCGGCTGATAGTAGTTGATCCCCAGCAGATCGATTTTGCCGTCGGCGATCAGCTGCGCGTCGCCGGGCTGGCAGGCCGGAAGTTGGTCGTACTCTTTCAGCAGCGTCACCAGGTCCGCCGGATATTCCCCTTTCAGCACCGGGTCGAGGAAGCTACGGTTAAACAGCAGGTCCGCATGGTGCGCGGCCTTCACATCCGCCGGGTTTTGCGAGCGCGGATAAGAGGGCGTCAGGTTGAGGACGACGCCGATCTCACCGTCATAATTTCCGGCGCGATACGCTCGCACCGCCGTAGAATGTGCCAGCACGGTGTGATACGCCACGGTAGCTGCGCGTCTGAAATCCACCACGTTCGGGTAATGGAAGTCATACAGATAGCCGCCTTCAACCGGCACAATCGGCTCGTTGAAGGTGAACCAGTGCTTCACCCGGTTGCCGAACAGGTCGAAACACGTTTGCGCGTAGCGGCCAAACGCGTCCACCACATCGCGGTTTTCCCAGCCGCCTTTTTCCTGCATCACCATCGGCATATCGAAGTGGAACAGGGTGATAAACGGCGTGATGCCCTGCGCCAGCAGCGCGTCGATAACATTGTTATAGAAGGCCACCGCCTCGGGATTTACCTCGCCGGTGCCGTCCGGGATAAGACGTGTCCAACTGATCGAAGTGCGAAAGCTGTTATGGTTTAACTGCTTAAGCAGTGCGATATCCTCTTTCCAGCGCTGATAAAAGGTCGAGGTGTTCGTCGGGCCAACCCCCTGATGGAAACGGCCAGGCTGGCGATCGAACCACGCATCCCATGTGGTCTGGCTTTTGCCGCCGTTCAGGCTATCCCCTTCGGTTTGCAGCGCTGAGCAGGCGCTGCCCCACCAGAAGTTTTCAGGAAAACGGTATCTCATTGTTCTGACTCCTTGATTCATTATGAGTTGCTACGGGCTGCATTCGCCACGGAGACGGCATCCTGCGCTTTTTGTTCTTCTGTTTTCATCAGCGAACGTTCATAGGCGCGCAGGAACGGCAGGTATATCAGCGCCGACATCACCATACAGATGAGACACATCACCACCGGGCTAAAGGCCCAGTTCGCCGCCCAGGAGGCGCCGATCGGCGCGGGCGTGGTCCACGGCGTTAAAGAAACCACCTGTTCCAGCCAGCCCAGACGGGTCGCGGTGTAAGCCAGTACGGCGTTGATCATCGGTACAAAAACAAACGGAATAAACAGCATCGGGTTCATGATGATCGGCGCGCCGAACAGAATAGGCTCATTGATGTTGAAGAAACTAGGCACAATTCCCATTTTGCCGATAGTTCGCAGGTGCGTGACGCGGCTGCGCAGTAGCAGGAAGGCCAGCGGTAAGGTAGACCCTACGCCGCCAATCAGCAGGTAATGGTCCCAGAACCCTTGCAAATAAACGTGCGGCAGCGCGGCGCCAGCCGCCAATGCGGCCTGATTGGCAGAGAGGTTAGCCATCCAGAACGGGTTCATGATGCCAGTGACAATCAGCGCGCCGTGGATCCCGGCGAACCAGAAAATCTGACACAGCAGGACAGAAAGTAAAATCGCGGGCAGCGAATCCGATGCCGACACCAGCGGCTCCAGCAAATGCATAATCGCCTGCGGAATAATCATCCCGGTCTGCGCTTCAATAAACAGATTCAGCGGATGCAGGGTGGCGATCACTACCAGAACCGGAATCAGGATTTCAAACGAACGGGCGACACCGGTCGGCACTTCTTTTGGCAGGCGGATCGTCACGTTGTGCTGCTTTAGCCAGGCGTAGACGCGGGTAGAATAAATGGCGGTGATTAACGCGGTGAAGATCCCCTGACCGGAAAGGTACTGAGTGGAAATGTTACCGTCGGCATACGGGGCGGCGACCAGCAAAAACGCCATAAACGCCAGCAGGCCGGACATGATCGGATCGAGGTTAAACTGACGGCCCAGGCTTGCGCCGATGCCGACGGAGATAAAGAACGTCATAACGCCCATGCTGAGGTTAAACGGCAGCATCAACTGTTCACGATACGTGGCGGAGAAATCAAGCCAGCCACGGGCAAAGCTGTTGGTGGTTTCGGCAGAAAACGGCGGGAAGATAAACACCAGCATAAACGAGCCGATGATCATAAACGGCAGCGCCGCGGTAAAACCGTCACGAATCGCAATCACATACTTTTGCTGGCCCAGTTTCCCGGCAAGAGGAGTGATGGATTGTTCTATGACAGCAACCATTGACTGATATAACGAACTCATAATGACACCTTCTAGTGTGTCGCTTCAATCAGCGACAGAGCATAGTCCAGCACCTTGTCACCGCGTTGCATTCCGTAATCCAGCATATCGATTGCTTGTACGGGTATACCCTGGGTGGCAGCCTTCTCAGAGAGCGTGTTAAGCATGTACTTTACCTGGGGGCCGAGCAGCACCACCTGGTAATTTGGAAACTGAATGTCAAATTCGGAAACGCCGTAGGCGTCAATTTGTACCGGTAGTTTCCGTTCCTCCGCTGCTTCGACCATTTTACGAACCAGCAGACTGGTAGACATCCCTGCGGAACAACACAACATAATCCTGAACATTGTTAACCATCCTCAAAATGTAAAAACTTATTGCGATTCTGATTTGATATCATACGGAAACCGGTTTCCATTTGAAGCAAACAGAACTGTGACACTCATCAAGAACTTATTCTTATAAGGCTAATTATTTGGATTCAGCTCACGATTTTGGCTGCAAAAATGTCTTTTTGAGTGAAAATGGAAAATCGGTTTCCATGAAAAACGGAAACAGCTATACTGCCTTTGGCGATAAAATGAGCCAATGTTAACTTCAGGATTTGAGGAGCCAGGCGGGCTCTGTCAGGGGAGAATGATGTCTACTATCAACGATGTATCGCGTTTGGCTGGCGTGTCGAAAGCCACGGTGTCGCGCGTGTTGAGCGGATCGCGTGGGGTAAAGGAAGCCAGCCGTCTTGCCGTACTGAAAGCGGTGGACGAACTAAATTACCGCCCGAATGTGATTGCCCAGTCGCTGCTAAGCCAGACCACGGGCTGTATCGGCGTGATATGCGCCCAGGACAACATCAACCAGACGACGGGCTATCTTTATGCGCTGGAAAAGCATCTGAGCCAGCACCAGAAACATCTGCTGCTTCGCTTCGCCAATACCAAAGCGGAAGTGCTGAGCGCACTCGACGAGCTGAGCTGCGGTTTGTGTGACGATGTGCTGATCATTGGCGCGCGTTTTCCACTGAACATTAACCAGGAGAACGTCATTCTGGTGGACTGTCTGGAAGTGGGGGACGACGTTAACAGCATCCAGTTCGATCACGCTTTCGCGACCGAAACCGCCTGTAACTATCTCATCAGCCAGAATCGCCGACAGATTGCGCTGATTCATCCTCACGGGATGGGTTTTTCCGATCAGGTTATACTGGGCTATAAACTTGCACTGGAGAAAAACTTCCTGCCGTTTAACCGTAACCTGGTCTTTATGGACGCGACGTCGTCTTCCGTGGCCCTGCAGGAACTGCTGAATAACGCCTCGACGCTCAACTTTAACGCGCTGTTGGTGGCGGACGAACAGCAGGCGCAGCGGGTTATTCCGCAACTGCAGGCGTTCAATAAGTCCGTTCCGGAAGACATTATGGTTTTCAGCCTGGCGGGATCGCTGCATCTGCCGGGTATTCCCACCATTCCGGCAATTGAATATTCTATGGACGCCATGGCGGCGCGTATTGTCGGTTGGCTCAATGAAAAAACGCAGAATATGCTGGGATCGTATACCCTGCGCGGCGACCTCATTATTCCGGACGTGCGTCAGCGATAATTATGATGACCGGGCGTGGGGCTGCGGCTTCACGCTTACATATCCGGGCATTCAACCTTACCTAACGCTTCCCAATAGTTGTTCTGGTTATTTCTCTCCATCGCCACAATCGCTTCGCGAATATGCAACTGATTCCCTTCTGTAGACATAATGGTTTTTTCCCATGCGTCGTCAGAAGGCGATCCCTTCGGCGAGCAGAGCTTACGTAGATCCTTCAGAATGGTATTTTTCTCGTGTACTGTCTGGAGCGCGCCATAAGGCGAGTCGGCCCGGGCGAATCCCGATAGGGTAAAAAGTACGGCAACCATCGTCATAACGGCGAGTTTCATGGTAATAATCCTTTTGTCGATGCGCATCTCGTTAAGAATAAGTGTAGACGGTAGGCGGCTCACTCGGCATTCCGTGTGAATGCTGAAAATAAAGTAAGCCAGAAGCGGTATGTTTCAGGAGGATAATATGCAGATACAGGTTACAGAGACGGTTACCGAAGACGATCAGAACGCACTGCTCACCGGGTTACGCGCTTATAATCTTCAGTTCCTGAAAACGACCTATTTTGGCAATCTGGCGGTGTACTGGCGCAATGATCGCGAGATTATCAAAGGGGGGCTGATTGGCGAAATCAAAGGCGAGTGGCTGTGTATAAAATACCTGTGGATGGATGAATCGTTGCGCAGGGGCGGCTACGGCAGACAGCTGATGCAGACAGCGGAACAGGCGGCGCAGGAGCGAGGCTGCCGTCACGCGCTGGTGGATACCATGAGTTTTCAGGCGCTGCCGTTTTATCAGAAGAACGGATATCAGCTAAAAATGACTCTCGATAATTTCCCGGAAGAAGGCGCGTCGAGACATTATTTAACGAAGACATTTTGATGACCGGTGAGTGAGCCTCTGGAACGTCTTTCACTTTCTTACGCAGCAGAATCGTGTATGTTCTGAACAATCAGTTAATGCTTAAGCGGTAGAGAGATGAGAAGGATTGAGATCGTTCTGGGTGAGCTTGAAAGGTTGACGCGTGGGCTGGAAACGGCGGATTTGGCGCAGGAAACGGCGTTTACCGCAGAAGCGATCGGCTTTAACCTCGGGCTGGCGCGCAATTCGGTCAGTAAAGATCTCAATCAATTGTGGAACGATGGCCTGGTCATCAAAAGTCGGGGAAGACCGGTATTTTTCCTGCATTGCCAGGCGCTGGAAACGCTTTTAGGTCGTAAGCTGACGGATGCCGAGCGTGAAGTACGCTCGGTTGCCGAACTGCTGCCGCAGCAGGAAATGGCATCCGTCGACGATCCGTTTACCGGCCTGATTGGCTACGATCGCAGCCTGCGCGATGCGGTGGAAAAGGGTCGCGCCGCAGTGCTTTATCCCCATGGTCTGCACGTACTGCTGACCGGTCCTTCTGGCGTCGGTAAGACGTTCTTTGCCGAGCTGATGCATCGCTTTGCCTGTGAACATACCGCAGGTTCCCCGCCGCCCCTGGTCTATTTTAACTGTGCGGAGTATGCCCATAACCCGGAGCTGCTTTCGTCGCATCTTTTTGGTCATCGGCAGGGAGCGTTTACCGGTGCGAACGAAAACAAGCCCGGCCTGGTCGAACAGGCTGACGGCGGCTATTTGCTGCTCGACGAGGTCCATCGTCTGCCTTACGAAGGGCAGGAAAAATTATTTTCCCTTCTCGATAAAGGCGAATATCGCCCGTTAGGTTCCAGCGCCGCGGCAAGGCCGATTTCGGTACGGCTGATTTGCGCCACCACGGAAGCGGTTAACTCTTCACTGCTGCGGACTTTCCAGCGACGTATCCAGGTGACAATCGACCTGCCCGGTATTCGCCAACGTTCTGTTGAGGAACAGGTGGAGCTGATAGTCGGGTTCTTGCAGCGCGAAAGCCGTAAAATCGAGCGTACGGTGAGCATCGATAAATCGCTGCTGCTGTGGCTGCTGAACAAGCCGCTGGAAGGAAATATCGGCCAGCTTAAAAGCGATATTCAGTTTCTCTGCGCGCAGGCGTGGGCGGCAGGCATGACGGAGCACAACGAGACGCTACAGCTCGACAAACGGCTGGTGGAGATGCCGTTTCAGGCTTCGGTGGAGCAACGTTTGCTGGTCGATGCGTTGTTCAACGGTCAGGAGCGCCTGAGCATTGATGCCCGCACGCTGCCAGCGCTGAAAACTTCGCTTGCTACGGGGGCGGAGATTGAAGAGAGCGATCTGTTTTACAGCTTTTTGACTCGCGAATACGTCAATTTGCGCAACAGTAACGTGCCGCCAGCGGAAACGCTGGCGATACTGAAAAATAAACTCAGTTCTATTTTTGAGTACGGCCTTTACAGCCGCGACAGTATTGCGCACCCCCCGCGCTATGGTAGCCAGATTGAAGAACGCGTCACGCTGCTGATTGCTTGCGTGGAGCAGGTACTGGGCTTTTCCCTGCCGCAAAATCTGATAAATCCTCTGCGAAAACACTTTCTGGCGCTGATTGGCTATGTGCAACGGGGCCTGATTCCGCAGCTTTACTCCTCCAGCCTGATCCTCGATCGCTGTAAAGATGAATATGACAACGCCACGCTGTTATGCCGAAAAATCAACGAATTGTTGCATATTCAGTGCCCGGCGACGGAAGTGGTCTGGCTGTGCCTGTTTCTGAAAGAGTGTCGTCACTACCGCCAGCGCATAGACGCCAGTCCGGAGTGCGGGGTGATTCTGGTCGCCCACGGCGCGACGACGGCAACCAGCCAGGCGCAGTATGTGAATCGCGTGCTGGAGCGGGAATTGTTCTGCGCTATCGATATGCCGTTTGAACAGTCGGTACATGACACGCTGGAAACCCTTATCCAGATGATTCAGGCGCATCGCTGGCAACGGCTGATCCTGATGGTGGATATTGGTTCACTGGTCCATTTTGGCAGCACCATCAGTAAGTTATTTCAGATCGACGTGTTGTTGGTACCCAATATTACCCTCACCAGTCTGCTGGAAGTGGGGCTGGATTTAAGTTACGAAACCAGCGACTTGCCGCAGCTGGCGGCGTTAATACAGAGCAAAAGCATACCCTGCCAGCTCTGTACGCCTCAGCAGGAAAACAGCGGGAAAGTCTTGGTTATCTCCTGCATTACCGGCATGGGCACGGCAGAAAAAATTAAAAAGGTGCTGGAGGAGAGTTTTGGCGAACTGATGTCGCAGGATACGCGAATGGTCATCCTGGATTACAACGAAGTGCGCAGCCTTGAGCGCGTCCAGCAGGCGCTAAACGCCAGCGAACGCCTGGCGGGGATTGTCGGTACCTTCCAGCCGGGGCTGCCGGATATTCCGTTTATCTCGCTGGAAGAACTGTTTTCTGAACAGGGTCCGGAACTGGTACTGAGCCTGCTGACGCCAGATCTATCCAGTGCGGAACGCCGCCTGGAAATGGAGCGCAGTGCGATGCGTTTTATCAGCGCCCTGACGATGGAAAGCATTATTAATCATATTTCAGTGCTTAACCCGCAGCGCATTTTGAAAGAGATGGAAGGCGTGCTCAACCATCTAACCAGCGCGCTTTCGCTGAAGCCAAGCCGCCAGGTGACACTACGCTTTCTGATCCACTGCTGCTGCATGGTTGAGCGTATCGTGATTAACCGCAAACCGTTACAGATGGCGCTGGAAAACAAGCCGGAACTCGATGTCCGCGCGTTTAGTGTCATCAAATCCGCTTTTTTGCCCATCGAAGAAGCCTATGCGATTCGGTTGTCGGACGCGGAATATTTTTATATTTACGAACTTCTCTATAGCTGATCCCTTAACTGGCGCGGCCCGCCGCTTCGCCAGTTCACCTGTCTTCCCTGCGTGACACAAACTCTGGCACAGCTCTTGCTCTTATTACTGACGTAAACGTAATGAAGCCAGGAGGCCATTTTGACTACCACTCAACCGTTGCCCCACATCTTGCTGCTGACCCATGGCGGCTGGGGACAACAGCTTTGCAACAGCCTGCGCATGGTGATGGGCGAAATTAACGGCGTAACGGAAATTGCGCTGATGCCTGTCGATACGCTGGGTGAGTTTTATCAGCGCGTCGAAGCCGTTGTCCAAACCCTGCCGGAAGGCTCGCTCATCCTGACCGACTTTATTGGCGGCACGACGTCCAACGTGGCGGCGCGGTTGAGCGCTGACTATCCGGTGGCGGTGATTTCCGGCTTAAACGCATCGCTGCTGCTGGAGGCGCTGGACCGACGTGAACATGGCGCGCTCACCGCCTGCGTGACCGATCTGGTTGAAGCCGGGCGCAGCAGTTGCCTGGACGTTGTCGCTCACGTTCGTCAATTACAACACGCAAAAGAGGGATAAAACGATGGCAAAGGTCGTGTTATGTCGTATCGACAGTCGTCTGATTCACGGGCAGGTCGTCACCAAGTGGGTCGGACAATCGCAGGCTAACCGTATCGTCGTCGTCAGCGACGAACTGGACGCCGATCCGTTTATGAAAAATATCTACCTGATGGCCGCGCCGCCGAACATCAAAGTGGACTGCTACGGCAACCAGAGCTTTGCCGCCGCGTGGAAGGAGAATCAGCTTGGCGACGGCAGCGTACTGGTGCTGTTTCCGTCCCTTGCCGCCGTGCAGGACGCCGTTCAACTGGGCTTTGACGTCAGCACCCTTCAGGTGGGCGGTTTAGGCGGTGGGCCCAACCGTAAGGCGGTTTTTCAGAACATCACGCTGGATGAAAAAGACGTTGGCATTCTTAACGACCTGAAAAATCGCGGTATTCAGGTGTACTTCCAGACTATCCCGGAAGATAAGCCACAGTCTCTGGACGATATCCTGAAAAAATTCTAACCCTCTGATAATGGGATAACACTATGGATACCTTACTTTTTGCAAGCCTGATGGGGTTGTATTACTGGTTTGCCCGTTTACGCCTTGGCTACACTTTCTCGGCCATGCTGTTACAGCCTGTGGTCATCGCGGTCTTTGTCGGTCTGCTGCTCGGCAATATGCAGACGGCGATGATCATTGGCGCCGGTATGCAGTTGGTTTATCTCGGCGTGACCTCTACCCCTGGCGGCAATGTGCCGTCCGATCCGGCGCTGGCGGCCTGTATTTCCATTCCGATTGCGGTTAAGGCCGGGATGGACCCGAACCTGGCCATCGCGCTGGCGATACCGTTTGGCGTTATCGGCGTGTTCCTCGACCAGTTGCGCCGTACGCTGAATGCCGCCTGGGTACATATGGCTGACAAACACGCGGAAACGGCGAACATGGCCGGCATAATGCGCTGCGCCTTCCTCTACCCGGCGTTACTCGGGCTGGTACTGCGTTTCCCGGTGGTATTCGCCGCCAACTACTTTGGCCAGAACGTGGTGGAAAGTTTCCTCAAGCTGATGCCGCACTGGTTGACCCACTCCTTTGAAATCATGGGCGGGATCCTGCCGGCGCTGGGCTTCGCCATCACCATTATGGTGATCGGTAAAAAGAGCCTGCTGCCGTGGTTTATCGGAGGATTCTTCGCGGTGCTGTATCTCAAGGTCGACATCATGGCGATGGCCATCTTCGGCACCTGTGTGGCCTTCCTGATTAAAGGCCTGGCGAAAAATGAAGGAGCAGCATGATGAGCAGCGACGTAATGCAACATGAACTGGTTGAACGTGCGCGGGAAAGCGGGGCGCTGACCAAAGCGGACATCACCAAAGCGTGGTTTATCTACTGGCTGGGCGCGGAAGTGTCTAACTCGTATGAACGTTTACAAAGCCTGATTTTCTGCGCCTCAATGACGCCAATCATCAAAAAACTCTACCCGCAAAAAGAAGAGCAGGTGGAAGCGCTCAAGCGTCACCTGAACTTTTTTAACTCGGAGCAGACGTTTGGCGCGGTTATCCAGGGGATCTCTATCGCCATGGAGGAACAGAAAACGCGTGGCGAACCGATCAGCGACGCATCAATTACCGGCATCAAAACCGGTCTGATGGGGCCGCTGGCCGGGATGGGGGACTCTATCGTCTGGGCGGCGGTGATGCCGCTGTTGATTGCGATTTTTATCCCATTCGCGGCAAATGGCAGCGCATTCGGCGGTATTGCGCCGCTGATCCTCTATCCGGCGATCACCCTGGCGATAAGCTATGGACTGATCCACAAGGGTTACACGCTCGGTCGCGACTCCATCGTAGGGCTGTTACAAGGGGGGCGAATCAAGGAACTGATCTACGGCGCCAACGTGCTGGGGCTGATCATGATGGGGGCGCTGTCGGCGAGCTACGTCAAAATTACCACGCCGTTGAAGATCAGTGCGCTGAAAGGGTCTGAAGTGGTGGTTCAGCAGATCCTTGACTCCATTGCGCCGGGCCTGCTGCCGCTGGCGGCGGTATTTGCCATCTATATCTTCCTGGTGAAAAAAGGGCCGCGTTACACCACCATTTTGCTGTCCATTGTCGCGCTTAGCGTGGTGTGTTCGCTTTTGGGAGTGTTGTAAGCCATGACGCAAAATATCTATCAACAGCTCGGGCTTAAGCAGGTGATTAACGCCTGCGGCAAGATGACCATTCTTGGCGTCTCCAGCGTCGCGCCGGAGGTGATGCAGGCCACGGCACGGGCGGCCTCATCTTTTGTAGAGATTGACCGGCTGGTGGAGAGAACCGGCGAGCGGGTTTCGCGCTATACCGGCGCGGAAGACAGTTACATCACTTCCTGCGCGTCGGCAGGGATTGCGATTGCCGTCGCTGCCGCCATTACGCGCGGCGACCCGCATCGCGTGGCGTTGATGCCAGACAGTACGGGAATGGCGAATGAAGTGGTGATGTTGCGCGGGCACAACGTTGATTATGGCGCGCCAATCGGTACTGCGATCCGTCTGGGTGGCGGACGCGTGGTGGAAGTGGGAGCGAGTAATCTCGCCGCCCGCTGGCAGCTGGAGCGCGCGATTACCGACGCCACAGCGGCGCTGCTGTACGTGAAGTCTCACCATTGCGTACAGAAGGGCATGCTGGAGATTGAAGATTTCGTGCAGGTGGCAAGCATTCATAACCTGCCGCTGATTGTGGATGCCGCGGCTGAAGAAGATCTCCGCTCCTGGGTGGCGAGTGGCGCAGATATGGTGATCTACAGCGGCGCGAAAGCGTTCAATGCGCCAACGTCTGGGTTTATTACCGGCAAACAGCGGTGGATTAGCGCCTGTAAGGCGCAGCATCACGGGATCGCGCGGGCGATGAAGATTGGCAAGGAGAACATGGTCGGCCTGGTAACCGCTCTGGCGCATTATCACCAGGGGCAAGCCGTGGTTAGCGCAGAACAGCTGCAACCGGTGGCAGAGGCGATTTCAGCGATCCGCGGATTTCATGCCGATATCGAACAGGACGAGGCTGGACGTGCGATCTGGCGCATTCGCGTCAGGGTCAATGCCGGGGAACTGGGGTTGAGCGCCCGTGAAGTTGAGGCGCAACTGCGCGGCGGCGAGATAGCTATTTATGCCCGCCGCTACAACCTCCATCAGGGCGTTTTTAGCCTCGACCCACGTACGGTCGCCGAGGGGGAGATGGCGCTGATTGTCGCGCGGCTTAAGGAGATTGCAGAACATGCAGCAGATTAATTTTTATCGTCAGCGTGTGGCGATTAACGTGCTGGCGAAAGACATCGCCAATGCCCGGGAAATCTATGACGCCGCAGAGGGACATGCGGTGATTGGCATTCTCTCCGCGCAGTTTTCGTCGGTAGACGAAGGCGTACAGGAGGTGAAACGCTGGATGGAAGAAGTACCGTCCATCTCGGTTGGGTTGGGGGCGGGCGATCCGGCGCAGTATTACAAGGCGGCGATGATTGCAGCCCAGGTGCGCCCGGCGCACGTCAATCAGACCTTTACCGGCAGCGGTTTTGCGGCGGGGGCGCTGGCGGCGACGGGGGGGGAGCTGACGCATATCAATGCACTGGTCAGCCCGACGGGGACGCCTGGCGAAGTGCTGATCTCCACTGGCGTCAGCAGCAGCCAGGGAACACCGGCGCGTGTTTCCTGCGATGCCGCCGTGCGAATGATGCAGGATATGGGCGCGCACGCGGCGAAGTTTTTCCCAATGGGCGGCGAGACGTCGCTGCCGGAGCTATATGTACTGGCGACCACCGCGGCGCGTAACGGCATGACGCTGATCGAACCGACTGGCGGTATCGATCTGTCTAATTTCGGCGTGATTCTGCAAACCTGCATGGAAGCGGGCATGCCTCGCGTGATGCCGCATGTGTACAGTTCAATTATCGACCCGCAAACCGGTAATACACGTCCTGAAGATATCGTCAGGTTAATGGAAATTGTCAAAGCATTGGTCTGAACCGGAGGGTGTTGCGTGCGAGTCGCGCAGCGCCATTTGCTTTAACATTGAATTCCGCTTTATGCCTTTTTCTTCTTATTAATACCGATAATCCGCGTCATTTGCAGATTATGGAACTGGAAGGCGCGCGGTTACCGCGCGTGCTCGACGACCCGAAAGTCGATGTGGCGATCATCAGCACCACATATATCCAGCAAACCGGGCTTTCACCGGTGTATGACAGCGTTTTTATCGAAGATAAAAATTCGCCTTACGTGAATATCCTGGTGGCGCGGGAAGATAACAAAGACGCGGAAAGCGTGAAGGCATTTTTGCAGTCTTATCAGTCGCCGGAAGTGGCAAAGGCGGCAGAAAAAATCTTTAACGGGGGCGCGGTGCCGGGCTGGTAACAAAGACCAACGCCGCGCCGGAGGTATTACGCCGCCCTGGCGCGGCGGCGGGAGTCCATTGAAATCAAAACGACTGACGAGAGGATCAGTAGCGTGCCAAGCCAGTCCGGCAAGGTAAACGTAATGCCTAACAGCAGTAGCGACAGTAGCGCGCTGCTCAGTGGCTCCGCGCAGCTTAAAATGCTCGCTTTCGGCCCGCCTATCATCTGAGCGCCTTTCAGGTACAGGCTAAAGGTTAATGACGTACCCACGACCACCAGATAGAAAAACGCCAGAATCAGGCTGCCATTCACCACAAAATTGGTCCCTTCCCCGGCATAAAACGGCAGCAGACACAGACCACCAATTAACATACTCCAGCCAACGATCGGTAATGTGCCGTAACGGGCAATCAGCGTGGAAGGGTAGGTAGTGTAAAATGCCGCAGCAAACGCTGAGGCAATTCCCCAGAACAGCGCGGCGGGAGAAATCGACAGCGACGTAGGATTACCGTGGGTCACCAACAAAAAGGTGCCCACCAGAGACGTCAGGATCGCGGTCAATACCAGTACGCCGGGACGCGCCTTACGCACCAGCGCAAACCACGCGACGATGATGGTGGGGGACAGAAACTGCAATACCGTGGCGGTCGCGGCGTTTGATTTTTCAATGGTCAGCAGGAAGGTAAGCTGTACGGTAAGCGCGCCTAAAATGGAAAACAGCAGCAGACTCAGGGCATCCTGACGATTTTTGAAGGCCGAAAAGATTTTGTCGCCATGAACGAATGACAGCATCAGCAAAATCATCCCGGCGAAGATCAAACGCGTCATGGTCAGAAACGGCGAAGACATCTGGCTCTGCTCCATAATGTACTGCGCGCAGACGCCGGAACTTCCCCACAATACGGCGGCAACCAGGACGTTGAACATCCCTTTTCTGGTGGAACCCATATTTTCCTCAGTATTGATTTTTGGCGTGGTTTTACCGTCATGATAGCAGATTAGGCAGGCGGTTTATCATCCACAGAACAGGGGGATTTCCTCTCGACGTAACAATAAAAAACCAGGAATGAGGGAGATTGCACCTTTTTTCGCCGCGTTCTATTGTGATGATGTATCAACACCTGGAAGGAACACATCATGGGTAAGCGTCGTGGTTTAACGGCTGTGCTGGCCACTCTGGTTTCTCTCTCCCTGTTTGCTGCCCCTGTTATGGCAAACCCGGGAAATGGGAACGGTAATGGCGGCGGCCATGGTAATAGCAGTGGTAATCATGGAAATAAAGGCAACCAGGGAAATCAGGGGAATAAAGACCACAAAGGAAATTCCGGCGATAAAAAGAACGTCTCATCCGACAAACGTAAAAATTACGGTAAGCCCGATCATGTTGACTCCGACATCAGTTTTGCAACAGCGCGTCATCTGGCCGTGAACTACGGTCTGACGGGTTACGACGCCTTACCGCCGGGGATCGCGAAGAACCTGGCGCGCGGTAAACCGCTTCCTCCAGGCATCGCCAAAAAAGCCGTACCGGCCTCAATGCTCGGCGAACTGCCTTACTATCCGGGATATGAATGGCGAATCGTTGGCGACGACCTGGTGCTGATTGCGCTTAGCACCGCGGTAGTTACGGCGATTATTAATGGGGTATTTGATTAAGCCTCTATACAACGTAACAAAAAGCCGGGAGATTCCCGGCTTTTTTATATCCGGAATTCGCCGTTTTCATTCTAATGAATAAACTCTTTTCCGTTGCACAGACAATGGGGACGGGGCCGCATAATGATTTAATGCACGAGAATTAATAAGCAATAACGACGGATATTTTGGCGGAGATCGCGAACGTCATTCAGTGCCTGTTCCATGTGTGGAAGCAGCATGGCAGAGTCCGTATTGTTCCCGGCGTTATCGAAGATGATGTTTGTACCACAGTCAGTATTATCCCGTAACCCGTCGATCAGGATTTGCAGGGCGTCTTCGGTGGTTAATGTCATGATGTTGTTTGTCCTGTTGACCGTTGCGCCGATTCAGGACATTGGACACGGTACTGACGGAAACCCCGGCATGCTGCGCGATATCGCGGATGTTCACCCTCTCTCCTTATTGGTGAATGATGATTGGCAACGAGACGACATTCAACACGTCCTGTTTATGAAAAATGAGTCACTAAAACGGATTAGTGTGATGTTACAGGTCAGGCTGTCAATAGCGTATCGGCGGGTAAAAAGGGGTGGTCGCAACCGGCAGCATCCGCAAAAAATATTGCCAGCGGCGTTGATAAGGTCTGTGACTTATTTAAATAATGAAAAATTACTGCATGAAAATATATTTTCTTTAACTATTCCGTTTTTTCAGCTACGCAGAAAGAGGTAGGTGAGGCGCAATCAGTACGGAATAAGAGTATTCTTAGTGTGAACAATCTGAATTTATTTTTGGTAATTATCCTGGATTTTTTCTGCGGAAATAGAAGAATGACGTTAATAATGTGAATATTATGTGATTTGTGGCGATTCAGATGAAAATCATATTAGTCCCTTTTTTTAGGATTTTTCTCTGTCTGTAGCGGGTTGATTTTTAGTGGTAAGTGCCATGATTTTTTGTTTTTGTGGTTTTTTATGTCGAATGCAACGTGGTGTTATTATTTTGTGAAGACATGACGTTTTTATCAATAATCTCATCCCTGAGAGGCAATTTTCGATTGTTGTGTCAATGTTTATTTCTGCTTATGATGACTGTTATCTCAGTAGCATGAGAATGTTTTCTTTGCGGTATTATTTTGTATTTATAAAAACAGCGCCAGATTCGCGCGTCGTGTTGTTAGTATTAGCTATTAACAAGGATTGTCATATATGAATATCTCTTTTAAACCGAATAAGGTAGCCCTGTTTGTTAGCGCTATTCTTTCCTCTGCCGTTTATTCCGCTGCCGCAGCTCCCGTCAGTACCGTTATTGATGCATCTACGGCCAGCGATAAGCGTACCGTAATCCTTCCAGACGGCAATGACGTCTCATTTGTCGATGTGCGCGTTGCGGATGGTAGGGTAATCCTGGCAGATAATAGCGTTATCACCAGTGCCGGTAATTACCCGGACGATTCGCTGACTTTTAATCCTGGTTATATTGTAAAAGCAACGGCCGGTACGGTGGATTTAGGTAATAATGCCACGCTTAATTATACATTTGATTATCAGACCAACGGTAATAAGCGAGGAACAGCCATTTATATCTATGGTACCGGAGTCCTGAAAGCCGAGAACCTGACCATTAATGCAGAAAATACCCGGGTGAATGATTACGATCTGGTCAACGCAATATTGCTTAATGGCAGTTCACAGGCTGATTTAAAAGGTACCACCAACATCGTCCTGGGTAATATCGAGACGGCTCAGGACAGCATTTTAACTGCGGAGAATGTCAATATTAATTATCACGATGCCAATCCACTTTCAACGCGCGGCCACCATGCGGCGCTGGATCTGGCGGGTAAAACATCGACCTTTACTGGCGATGTGCATATCGCCATGTCTGAGGCAAGTACGGGGTCGCTTGAAGGTATTAATATTGGCGGTAATAGCGCTCGGTTCGACGGAAAAACGGTGATGGACCTGGCGAGCGCCAAAGGGAGCGTTAGCGGGCTGAAACTGACAGATTCTTACTATCGTATTAACGTCATCACGGGGGCCAAAACGCCGGTGGTTCTGAGCAATGCCGTTACGTTTGAGGATTTGACTATCGCAGGCGTCAGCCACGGCAGCGCGTCGGACAACGGCAGGGTCGTGGGTCTTCACAGCGCCAGCGTGGAGGGTGACACCCAGTTGTCCATTAAAAAGCTTACTGTCGACGTCGCCGGGAATAAGGCGGTTTACGGTGTCCGACTGAGTGATAATGGGACATTGGGGTCGACAAAATACCGTATTGATGATGCCAGCATCCACCTGCAAGGGGGAGATGAGGCGGCCTTAACCGGTTATCTCAGCGAACGCGATTCCGGCGCGCTGAATTATGACACGGTGATTCATCATCTTAATGTTCAGTCTGAAGGCGGTAAGGATGTGTATTTACTGCACCAGTCAGGGACAAACGATCGCTTTACGGGCGATATTACGCTCGGTAGTCAGCGTGCTTATGAATCCGCCGCAGGAACGCTGTATGCGATTTATGGCTACGGGAGTCATGCTGACAGTTCCACCAATATTGCGGATAACAATACGCTGAAGGCGTGGGGGAAAATACGCGCCGCCGGCAGCCATAGCATTAATATCGTTACGGGCGATAGCTCCTATATGTATGGCGACACGGAGATCCAGGATACGGCAAGCATTAACCTTGCCTTAAACGGCAGTAACAGTCGCTGGGATATGGTTGCCGACTCTACCCTGACCACGCTGACCCTGAATAGCGCCACGCTGAACTTTATGCCCGCCAGCGCCACAACCCGTACGCAGGCCCGTAATGCGGCGACATTTAAAACCCTGACGGTCAGCGGCGATTATATTGGCAATAATGGCAACATCATCATGAACACCCAACTGGGTGACGATACATCGCTGACCGACCGGCTGATCGTTAATGGCAACACCAGCGGTAACACGTATGTGACCGTACTGAACGCAGGTGGCGCAGGCGGCCTGACCACCAACGGTATCGAACTGATCAGCGTGGCGGGAAATTCCGACGGCGTGTTCACTCAGAAAGGACGTATCGTCGCAGGGGCGTATGATTACACGCTGCAACGCGGCGCGGGCCAGAACGACAAGAACTGGTATCTGACCAGCGCATTATCCCCTGATCCACAACCAGAACCGCTTGATCCTGTTGTGCCGATTGATCCGACCGACCCGCAGACGCCATCCCCGACCCCGCGCGAAAATGCGGTGCGTCCGGAAGCCGGTCTGTACGGCATGAACCTGCAGGCGGCGAACACGATGTTTAACACCCGTCTGCACGACCGCCTGGGCGAAACCCACTACGTCGACGCCCTGACCGGCGAGAAAGCGGTGACCAGCCTGTGGCTGCGCAACGTCGGTGGTCACACCCGCCAGAAAGACAGCAGCGGCCAGCTGGAGATGCAGGCCAACCGCTATGTGATGCAGCTAGGCGGCGACATCGCTCAGTGGTCTTCCGACAACACCGACCGTTTCCACCTTGGTCTGATGGCGGGCTATGCCAACCAGAAGGCACGGGCGGAAAACCAGCGTAACGGCAACCGCGCCGACAGCCGCATCAGCGGTTACAGCGTCGGTCTGTACGGCACCTGGTTACAGGACAACGAAACCCACGAAGGCGCGTATGTTGACACCTGGGCGCAGTACAGCTGGTTTGACAACACCGTTTCCGGTCGCGGCGTCGAATCCGAAGAGTACGACTCAAAAGGCTTCACCGCGTCGGTGGAATCCGGCTACACCTGGAAACTGGCGGACATCAGCGAGCGTAACGCGCTGTACATCCAGCCGAAAGCGCAGGTCACCTGGATGGGCGTGAAGGCGGACGAACACCGCGAAGCCAACGGCACCCGCGTGGAAGGTCACGGCGACGGCAACGTGCAGACCCGGGTCGGCGTGCGTCTGTTCGGCAAGGGCCACAATAAACTGGACGACGGCAAAGACCGTACCTTCCAGCCGTTTGTGGAAGCGAACTGGATCCACAACAGCAAAGACTTTGGCGTGTCGATGAACGGTGACAACGTGGATCTGGACGGCGCCCGCAATATCGGCGAGCTGAAGGCCGGTGTGGAAGGCCAGCTGACGAAGAACGTCTCCCTGTGGGGCAACGTCGGCCAGCAGGTCGGCGATAAAGGCTACAGCGACACCTCGGCGATGATTGGCATTAAAGCGTCGTTTTAACGGAACGGCCCGGTGGCGTTGCGCGACCGGGCTTACGGAGATAGTTGTAGGCCGGATAAGCGTAGCGCCATCCGGCAAGGGTCGAAAAGCTTTCGTGTTGGAAGGGATATTGAGTAAGCCCGTGGCTACACGGGCTTTTATGAAGCGTTTTATCAGAAGCTGTAACGGATACCGAGTTGACCACTGTAAGGCGTCTCGATATGTTCACCTTTTTCGTAGTTCACTTCTCCCCAGGCAGACCATCGATCGTTTAGCTTCGCTGTCATCCCAAGACCGTATTTGCCGCTGGTGCCGGACATATCGTTACTAAACCGCTCTGTATGGTTGATAATGACGTCGTTGTTCTTCATAAACTCATGTCGAACGGCTAGTCGCGCATAGGGCTGAAGCAATGTCCCATCCGCCAGCGTCATGTTTTTACCAAAGGTTAAGCCAGTCTCCCCTTTTAACGAACGGGTCGCATCTGCTTTAACCGACATCCCGCTGTCGAGTTTATAATGCGTCTTATCGCCCATAAACCACGAAACCTGCGCATAGGGCTCAACAAACCAGTCCTCAAGCGTGATATGTTTCCCGGCTTCAACAGAAAGACCACCGCCCACGGTATTATCTTTGGCATGAGTACGCCCGCCATTGAAGTAAGGATTATTCTCGGTACGGAAATAGTTGGCTTTTAATACGCCATCCACGTAATAGCCGCTGTTATGTAACCAGGTAGCATACAGACCGACGCCATAGCTATCCGCTTTACCCTGCGTACTGGATGAGTCCAAATCGGAACGCGTATAAGAGACCATACTGCCCATAATCAGGGCGCTGCTTTCCAGACTGAAACGCTTATCGCCGCCTAACATCACGCCATTCATATCCTGACGATAACCTACATGCTCTGTTGAAACACGATAACGGCTGCTGATGTATTTACCCCAGGCGCCGTCATCGTGATCGCCCATCTGGCGTATTTCACCGAGACGGGTACGTAGCGTTGACAGCTCAGCGTCCCAGAGGGTTGGCGTCACGTTAGCCATCGCAATAACGGCTTTGGCGCTTTCCGACAAATCCGGTTTTGTGCCTGGCGTTGGGCCTGGTTCGGGCGCAGGGTGAGGGTCCGGTTCGGGGGCAGGATCCGGATCCGGATTGGGCGCCGGTTCCGGATCGGGGCCAGGCTCAGGCGTTGGAACCGGGTCCGGATCTGGACCCGGTTCCGGCGTTACCGCCACAGGCGATAAATACCAGTTGTCCTTATCGCTATCCGCACCATGCACAAGATAGTATTTATAAGCCCCCAGATCGACGCTACCGTTTGTCATCGAGAAGGTATCTGTCGCGCTGCCGTTGGCATAAATCAGATGATAAGGCGAAACGCTGCGGCTACGTAGCTCGCTGCCTGAATCCCGCACGGTGACATGAAATTGCCCGGTAACAGCGTCAGAAACGTTCAGGAAATCGCCCACTCCGCCGGAAAGGTTGGTATTCATGATGAAGGTGCCGCTACCGTCCAGCGTGGTAAGTTCAAGGCGATTAAACTGGCCGGCAGTGTGCCCGTCAGGGCCGCTAAAATTGACCACGCCGTTATTGGTTAACGCTTTAATCGTCGCGACGGATTCAACGTCATCAGCATTATGTTTGAGATATAAAAGCGAAGAGGGGCTCTGTAAGTCCACTGCTGCCGCCCATGCGCCTTTGCCCAGGTTGCCCGTCCAGTCATGGACGCTTCCCCCTTCCATCGTCAGAGAGCCATCTTCTACCGTCAGGGCGTCTGATGAATAGCCGCCATAGGCGATCAGGCTGCTCCCGCCGTTGCGAACGGTGGTATTCGAGATATGCCCCAACGCGAGCACTTCCTGGCGTCCGCCATCAATAAGCGTATCGCTGGCTTCACCGTACCAGGCGAGTTGCTGGAGTCCTCCGGCATGCACCGTCGAATTGGTCGCGTTGGCGCGAATACCGCCAGTCCAGCCCTCCTGCTCAACCCATTGTCCGCCAGACCAACCGCCTTTCTGACCGTTAACGAGCTGGGTGCCATATACCTGCGTCCCGTCTGCATTGCCGGTCTGAATACGTTGCAGGCCGCCGGCATAAATCGTTGCATCCTTCGCCTGTTGACCGTTTATGCGCACTTTGGAATCGCTGTCGGAAGCCCAGTCGCCGTCAAGCCATTCGCCGCCGACGCCAGTAATAACCTGGGTGCCATAAACCCGGGCGTTTTCAGACACTCCTGAGGTCACCGTTTGGCGCGCCCCGGCGTAGACGGTGGTATCGCGATCCGCGACGTTATCTCCCCCTTGTCCGGCATAGACCTGCTGAAATGCGCCGTTATACAGGAACGTGTTCAGAGCCAGGCCGCTGGTGAGTTGATAGCTGCCTGCGCCGATGTGCGAGTTTTTCGCCGTGCCGGCATAAATGATCTGCTGGCCGCCATTTTGCACAATGGTGTCTTCCACCACCGCAGTGCTGGTGACGGACAGCACCTGAAGCCCGCCATCAATAAGGTTTGCCTGAGCATAGGCGCTGCCGCCAACGGTTTGCCTTCCGCCTGTTTTCACAACGGTGTCGTAGGCTTCAGACCTGCCGTTTAGCGTCAGGGCGCCGTAGTTTTCCACGATCGTATGATAAGCTTTACCGCCGTTATTCAGTTGTAAAACCCCGGTTTCGATGTTGCCCCTGCCATTGAGGTATTCCCCTTTTACCGTGGTGTTTACCGCTTCAGAACCTGCCGCCTCATACAGTCCGTCACCGATACTAAGCTGAACAGAGTTGAGCGTATTATTATAACTGTAAGACTCGTTTAATAAGACGACGTTCTGCTTATAAAAATCGGGATTAATCAGAACAATTTCCTGATTTGCAATATATTTTTTATCTTTAATCGTAAGTGCAGGATATTTTTCTCCCCATTTTTGTTCCACCCAGGCCCAGTGGTTAGCGTAAGCCGGATTGTTCAGCAGGTCGCCGGGCATGGCGGTGGATTGGGTGGGCAGAAAAGGAGAAGGGAGCATTTCCGCAGCCGTCAGCGGATATGCTGTTAAGCATAATGCTGGAAATACAGAATGGTAAAAAATGCGTTTCATGTCTAAATCCATGGTTAATAAATTCCATATTTAACAAATGTTACTATCAGCCCCGTAAGATATTGCTGGGGGAAGATTTTGGGGGAAGCGATTGTGGCGAAGCGAGTTTATTCAGTGCAGAACAAGTAGGTGCTCAATTTTTTTTACTTTAAATTTACGGGCGACGGAAGCTTTCCAACCCTGTAGGGTGGAATAGGCGCGACTATGCTTTTCCTGTAAATAGTCCATGCTTCCGCCTTCCAGATAATGTCTCAGAAGTAAAACATCTCTTGAAGAGAGTAAACGCGCAGGTCCCGGATGCGGCCACGCAATCTGACGTCCACTCGCCACGGTATCCATACCTCGAATGAAGTCATTTAGTGAGCATCGCGATTCAAAGATCGCGCTGACGGTTTTGTATTTTAAAAACCAGAAAAAGGCCAATGGCAGAAGGCGATGGCTCGAAATTATTATCAGTTGATAGCCACTTTTACTTAATTGCGAAAATGAGCGAAAAAAAGAAGCCAGTGTATAATTATCGAGGTTGATGAACAGATAGTCCACGCCGGGTTCAAGCTTGATAAAAACACGGGTCAGCACCGAAATGCCTTTGGAAAAATAAATGTCATCCTCAGGCCAGCTGGCAATAGCCTGCTTCTTCACAAATTCCTTTGTCATACAGCCTGTACTCCCTGTCTCATAGCAACCCCGTCAATTCTTTTTCCGGGGAGATCGTATTAGCCGGTGAGTTGATTCTTTCAAATATTGCCCGGCAGGCTCATTTAGCTGTTGTTAATATATATGAGTTAAATCTGAATATTACATAAGCAAAATTGATTGTCAAACCTGATGGGTGGGCCTTAATTGATAGTTTAAGACTATTATTAATGGGGAAATGAATGCTTCTGTCGATCTTTTTTTCGGATTTCTTCTGATGAGGTGCAGAGAAAACAAACACATACAAAAAATTTATGTTTTTGGTAAAAATCCTATTTTTCAGATATCTACGATAATGCGCAAAAAAATAAAGAAACATTTTGTTACAGAAAAATGCGAATACTCTGTATCGTGTGAGAATACTTCTCAATACATGATTTAATGACGATAAATTCGCGCTGAGATGAGCATCGGACATCACGAGGTTATCTGCCCCGTTATCAGTATATGTGTATTTACTGCAACATGTTGTGCCCTTTTTTATTTATTTTAAAATTCAATTTTAACTCACTTGTTGTCATTTTCAATAAACGATAAAAACAACCATAATCTGCCATCAGGAAATAATTAAAATTAGTAAAGGAATTATTATTTCAAAAATTTAGTAAAAGAATTTAACGGCATTGAGCCGGAAACGTGGCTACGTCACGTCATCAGCGTCACCGGCGAAGCGGTACTTCATTTGCCAGTATTTGGAACCATTTGCGTTAATCAGCAGATACATACCGCTGCCATCAGCCAGTTTATAGGGCTTTTCTTTTGGCTTCGCGGTTTTTACTTTAACATCGGTTAGCGCCATGACATTCTCCGGCTTTTGATGAATTCCTCCTCCAGTGGGAATTTCCGCCTGTAACTAATCTGACACCTCAATGAATCTCTTGTATAACAAAGCTATCGTTGAAAGCCATTGTTATAACTCACATTTTTACCATTATGGAGTGCTTGTCTTTTAAAGGTGGAGTAGTACCCCCCGAATGCACCCCCAAAAACCGCTTGATTCAGGTTGACGTCGATTGACCTCGGGATACAAGGAAAGCTTGATATATAAGTGTTTGGAAGGGGTTTTGTTGACGTCGGCAGAGTTCATTAGAGGCGAATTGGCGGAAGATCACAGGAGTCGAACCTGCCCGGGACCGCTGGCGGCCCCAACTGGATTTGAAGTCCAGCCGCCTCACCGGAGACGACGATCTTCCGCGCCTGCATTGCTACATGGAGGCGGGCGCATTATAGCCACTTTCGCAAGGTTTCCACATCCCCCCGCGTCATTTTTTAATTTACCTTTCGCCTTACCATGATCGGTTTCATATAAAACCTCTTAAATTCCGTTAGTTACAATTTTTCACATCTTCTGGCGCAACCGCGATCACAGAAAAGAAGAATCGTAATTTGATAACAAAATATCGGAATACCCGCCCCCAGGAGGATGGTTTACAAAAACTGTAACCGGTATCAGCGCGTCAGGGGATGCAAAATGAAGAATCCTGTGTTGTCCGTTAAAGAGAAGATTGGCTATGGGATGGGTGATGCCGCCAGCCATATTATTTTCGATAACGTTATGTTGTACATGATGTTTTTCTATACCGATATTTTTGGTATCCCCGCAGGGTTCGTCGGTACGATGTTTTTACTGGCGCGGGCGCTAGATGCTATTTCAGACCCGTGTATGGGGCTATTAGCTGACCGCACGCGTTCTCGCTGGGGGAAATTTCGCCCATGGGTGCTGTTTGGCGCGCTGCCGTTTGGTTTGGTGTGCGTACTGGCATACAGTACGCCGGAGCTCAGCCTCAATGGCAAAATGATTTATGCCGCGGTGACTTATACCCTGCTGACCCTGCTTTATACCGTGGTAAATATCCCCTACTGCGCGCTGGGCGGTGTGATAACTAACGACCCGGCGCAGCGTATTTCTTTGCAATCCTGGCGTTTTGTATTGGCGACGGCAGGCGGCATGCTCTCCACCGTATTAATGATGCCGCTGGTGGACTTTATCGGTGGTGGCGATAAAGCGCTCGGTTTTCAGGGCGGGATCGCAGTGCTGTCCGTCGTGGCGTTCCTGATGCTGGCGTTCTGCTTTTTCACCACCAAAGAGCGCGTGGAAGCGCCGCCTAACAGCACTTCAATGCGTGAGGATCTGCGCGATATCTGGCAAAACGACCAGTGGCGGATTGTCGGCCTGCTTACCATTCTTAACATTCTCGCCGTCTGCGTCCGCGGCGGCGCCATGATGTATTACGTCACCTGGATTATGGGGACGCCGGGCGTGTTTGTCGCCTTCCTCACCACCTACTGCGTCGGCAACCTCATTGGTTCTGCGCTGGCGAAACCGCTCACCGACTGGAAATGCAAAGTCAGCGTATTCTGGTGGACCAATGCCGCGCTGGCGGTGCTTAGTCTGGCGATGTTCTTCGTGCCGATGCACGCCAGCATCACTATGTTTGGTTTTATCTTCGTGATTGGCGTACTGCACCAGCTGGTGACGCCAATCCAGTGGGTGATGATGTCGGATACCGTCGATTATGGCGAATGGTGCAACGGTAAACGCCTTACCGGTATTAGCTTCGCGGGCACGCTGTTCGTGCTGAAACTCGGCCTCGCACTGGGCGGAGCACTCATTGGCTGGATGCTGGCGGGTGGGGGCTACGATGCCGCAGCGAAGGCCCAAAACGGCGCGACAATCAGCATCATCATTGCCCTGTTCACTCTCGTCCCGGCTATCTGCTACCTGCTGAGCGCCGTGATTGCCAAACGCTATTACACCCTGAAAACGCCGTATCTGAGAACAATCCTCGACCAGTTGGCACAGGGCGCGCGCCGCAATCAGCACAAATTTACGCATAAAGAATTTCAGAACTTAAGGAACTGAGCATGAAAATTAGCGACGGTAACTGGCTGATCCAGCCTGGTCTTAACCTGATTCATCCCATCCAGGTCTTTGACGTCGAACAGCATGGCAATGAACTGGTGGTCTATGTCGCGCCGCGTGACGTTCGCGAACGTACATGGCAACTGGATACCCCCCTGTTTACCCTGCGCTTTTTCTCGCCGCAGCAAGGCATTGTGGGGGTGCGCATGGTGCATTTTCAGGGCGCGCTGGACAACGGCCCGCATTACCCCCTGAACGTGCTGGATGACGTGAAGGTTGAGATTGAAAATAACGATGAATACGCCGAGCTGAAAAGCGGCGATCTGAGCGTTCGCGTAACCAAAGGCGAATTCTGGTCGCTGGATTTCTTGCGCAACGGCGTGCGCATTACGGGCAGCCAACTGAAAAATAACGGCTACGTGCAGGATACCCATACCCAGCGTAACTACATGTTCGAGCGTCTCGATCTCGGCGTGGGCGAGACGGTATACGGGCTGGGTGAACGCTTTACTGCATTGGTGCGCAACGGCCAGACGGTTGATACCTGGAACCGTGACGGCGGCACCAGTACCGAGCAGTCCTATAAAAACATTCCTTTTTACCTGACGAATCGCGGTTATGGCGTGCTGGTAAACCATCCGCAGAACGTGTCGTTTGAAATCGGCTCAGAGAAAGTGTCGAAAGTGCAGTTCAGCGTGGAAAGCGAGTATCTGGAATACTTCGTCATCGACGGGCCGACCCCGAAAGCGGTGCTGGACCGCTATACCCGGTTTACCGGGCGTCCGGCGCTGCCGCCAGCGTGGTCCTTCGGGCTGTGGCTGACCACCTCGTTCACCACCAACTACGATGAAGCCACGGTAAACAGCTTTATTGACGGCATGGCGGCGCGCAACCTGCCGCTGCACGTCTTCCATTTTGACTGCTTCTGGATGAAAGCCTTTCAGTGGTGCGATTTCGAATGGGATCCGGTAACGTTCCCGGACCCGGAAGGAATGATTCGTCGCCTGAAAGAGAAAGGGCTAAAAGTCTGCGTCTGGATCAACCCGTACATCGGGCAAAAATCGCCAATCTTTAACGAGTTGAAAGAGAAAGGCTATTTGTTGAAGCGCCCGGATGGTTCCTTGTGGCAGTGGGATAAATGGCAGCCCGGGCTGGCGATTTATGACTTCACCAACCCGGAAACATGCCGGTGGTATGCCGACAAATTGAAGGGGCTGGTGGATATCGGCGTTGATTGTTTCAAAACTGACTTCGGCGAGCGCATTCCGACAGATGTTCAGTGGTTTGACGGCGCCGATCCGCAGAAAATGCACAACCATTACGCCTATCTCTACAACAAACTGGTGTGGAACGTGCTGAAAGAGACCGTGGGCGAAGAAGAGGCGGTGCTGTTTGCCCGTTCAGCCTCCGTCGGTGCGCAACAGTTTCCGGTGCACTGGGGCGGAGACTGCTACGCCAACTACGAATCGATGGCGGAGAGCCTGCGTGGCGGCTTGTCCATCGGCCTGTCCGGCTTTGGTTTCTGGAGCCACGACATTGGCGGCTTCGAAAACACCGCCCCGGCGCACGTTTACAAACGCTGGTGCGCGTTCGGGCTGCTTTCGAGCCACAGTCGCCTGCATGGCAGTAAATCTTACCGGGTGCCGTGGGCCTATGACGATGAGTCCTGCGATGTAGTCCGTTTCTTTACCGAACAGAAATGCCGCCTGATGCCGTATCTGTATCGTGAGGCAGCGCGGGCGAACGAACGCGGGACGCCGATGATGCGCGCAATGATGCTGGAATTCCCGGACGATCCGGCCTGTGATTATCTCGATCGCCAGTACATGCTCGGCGATTCGGTGCTGGTGGCGCCCGTGTTCAGCGAGGCGGGGGATGTTCAGTTTTATCTGCCGGAAGGACGCTGGACGCATCTGTGGCGTAACGACGAAATTCAGGGGAACCGCTGGCATAAACAGCAGCACGATTTTCTCAGCCTGCCGGTTTATGTGCGCGACAACACACTGTTAGCGCTGGGCAACAACAGTCAGAAGCCGGACTACCCATGGCATGAGGGCACAGCGTTCCAGTTATTCCACCTTGAGGATGGGCGTGAAGCGGCTTGCGAAGTGCCTGCGGCGGACGGTGCTGTGATGTTTACGCTTAAGGCGTCACGTCAGGGCAATGTTCTGACCATGACGGGCACAGGCAAAGCGCGGAACTGGTCCGTCTGCTTGCGCAACGTGCAGACGCTGAGCGGCGTGAAAGGCGGCTCACATGAGGGTAGCGAGTGGGGCGTAGTGGTGAAAGCAGAAGGGGATGAGATTGTCATCTACCTTTGAGCCGTAAGAGAAAGAACCCGATGGCGCCAACGCCGCCATCGGGCTTGTTTACTGGGCAGTCGTCGACACGACTCCGCCAGTCATGGTCTGCGTCACCTGTTGTTGCTCGGCGTTTACCGCATGCAACTGTCCGTTGAACGTGGGTTTCAGCGGCACGTCCGCCTGTATACTGCCGCTGGCGGTTAGCTGAATATTTCCATCGCCAGCGAGGGGCAGCGCAGGCCATCCCCACTGCTGCAGCACGTTAACCGGTACGCCGCGTCCGGTCAGGCTGATTTGTGTCTGGCGCTGCGGAAGCTGCGATACGCTGGCAGTTGCCTCCAGCAGCCCTTTTTCTGTGAATGCGCTCAGTTCGCTGATATTCACCGTACTGGCGTTGGCTGTCAGCGACAGTGACGGTCGGCGCACGTCTACCCGGTTGAAGGTTGCGGCCGCCGCATTCAGCGTTGCGTTTCCGCTCCAGACACCCCATTTGCGATCCTGTACCAGACCGAGGTTCGCGCCGTAGCCATCCAGCGCGGTCAACTGCCAGGGAAAGGCCGGGTCGATATCGATCAGCAAATTGCGGCTGGCGCTCAATTTTTTCAGCGTCAGGCTGTTCAGCCAGGCGGGTAGCGGTTTCATCCACTGCTTTTTCCAGTTTTCCGGCAGGGTGTACTCCACCCCAGCCAGCGCGGCGTCATCCAGCACCAGCGCTTTGCCGTCGCGCAGCCAGTTGCCCGACGTTCTGATCATCCCACCTTCCCAGCGGGAGGTAAACTGGCGCAGCGCAATGCCCTGCGGTGAAAACTCCGCGTTCAGGATAGGATCAAACAGGTGTAGCGAACCGAAGATAAATTCGCTGGCGTTCATCGACAACTTACCTTCCTGACTTTGCCAGTCATCCTTGCTGAAGGTCAGATTGCGCAGACTGAGATCAAGGTCGGTTACCGCCCAGTCCGGTCCTTGCAGGCGGGCGTCGGTCACTTCGAGACGGCCAATCTGCAAGGAAGGAACGGTTGTCAGCGGGGCAAAAAAGTCGCTGAGCGACTTATCGCTTTGTAGCCGGATATCGTTCAGGCGCAGATTTTCCACCATCCAACTGCCGTCGGCATTGCGCCTCGCCACTCCGGTTAATGCGCCGCGGGCCACGTCTGCGCCAATGTTGCTTAAGTTCACCTGCTCGTTATCGATGCTGCCTTCAATCAGGACGTTGGTGGCTGGAACGTCGTTCAGGGTCAGTGAACCCGCGCTCAGTTGAATTTGCGCTTTTCTGCCAAGGACGTGACCGGCTTCCGGCAACCACGGGATCACGCCGCCATTTACCCGCTGGGCGCTCAGATCCCATTCGCTGCCCGGGCTGTTAAACGCCATCCCCTGTAACTGCAGGCGATCGGCCTGGAAGGGGAAGGGCGCCGTCTGGAGCGAAATGTTCAGCGTGCCGTCTTTTAGCAAGATGGTGTCGACATGAAAGGGATCGGTGAGCTGGCGGCTGCTCAGGCCAATATCGACAGTTTTCGCCACCAGCGTGGCCGGTTGGCCGTCGCGACCAAAGGTAACGTTTTCCAGAAGAACATGCGTAGGCGAGGAAAAGCGATGATCCATCGCATCAAAGGCCAGACGATACTGACTGTTCTCTGATACCCAGGCGCTAACGTGCTCTGCTCCCCAGCGGGTTTGCAGCAGAAAATAGAGGCCGAGAATCACCACCAGAAGGGCGATGAGCAGATAGAGAATCAGCTTTCCAATAAATTTCATGGTCTTCCATCCCGCGAATACACATAGCTGAGTTATGCACGATTTACGCGCGATCCTCAAGGCAGGAATCGTGAAAGAGTATTATAGCGACGGTGAATTGAACTCACCGTCGCATAAAGCTTACTGCTTTTCAGGCGGGAAAATCAGATTCAGAACGATAGCGGTAATCCCTCCGGCGGCGATACCGGAAGAGAGCAGGTTTTTCACCCAGTCTGGCGCAAATTGCAGGATCAGCGGCTGCTGAGACACGCCAAGACCGACCGCCAGTGAGAGTGCGATGATCAGGATAGCGCGGCGGTTCAGCGGCTCGCGGGACACAATGCGCACGCCAGAAGCGGCGATGGTGCCGAACATCACCAGCGTTGCGCCACCCAGCACCGGCTCCGGAATATGCTGTACAAAACCGCTTACCGCCGGGAACAGACCGAGCAGGATCAGCATCAGCGCCACTACGAAACCAACGTAGCGGCTGGCCACGCCGGTCAGTTGAATCACGCCGTTATTCTGGCCGAAGCAGGAATTCGGGAACGTGTTAAAGACGGCAGAGACGAAGGAGTTCAGGCCGTTTGCCAGTACGCCGCCCTTCAGGCGCTTCATATACAGCGGGCCAGAGACCGGTTGTTCAGAAACGTCAGATGTGGCGGTGATGTCGCCGATAGTTTCCAGTGACGTGATCATAAAGACCAGCATCAGCGGCAGCAGCAGGCTCCAGTCGATACCCAAGCCATAGTACAGCGGCGTTGGCACCATGATCAGTTCCTGGGAGGCTGGCGCGGTGTTTTCCGGCAGCATCCCCATAAACCACGCCAGCGCGTAACCCGCCGCCATCGCGATAACCAGTGAGGCGACGCGCAGGTACGGGTTGCGTTGACGGTTAAGCAGAATAATCAGCAGCAGCACCACGCCTGCCAGCAGCAGGTTTTTCGGCGCGCCGAACGTATTGTCGCTCATGGCGGCATAACCACCGCCAATAGACGTCAGACCGACCTGAATCAGCGACAGGCCGATAATCATCACCACGACGCCTGAAACCAGCGGCGTAATGATGCGGCGCGCGAGGTGCAACACACGGGAAATTACCATTTCGGTGCAGCTTGCCAGCATTAGCGTACCAAACAGCGCGGCCATCATGGTTGGGACATCTGCGCCGCCGGTTTTCAGCGCGGTGCCGCCCATGATCAGCGGCGCCACGAAGTTAAAACTGGTTCCCTGAATCGATAACAATCCCGAACCGACCGGCCCCCACGCTTTAATCTGAATAATCGAGGCCACGCCGGAGGCGAACAGCGACATGCTGATGATGTGTTGCGTATCCTGTGCCGGTAACCCGAGCGCCTGACAGATAAGCAGCGCCGGGGTAATGACCGCAACAAACATCGCCAACAGGTGCTGGCAGGCGGCGAAAAGGGTTTGCGGTAGCGGCGGGCGATCTTCCAGACGATAAATCAGTTCACTGTTTTGATTATGCGCAACCGGTTGCGCACTTTCTGATTCAAGGGTGTTAACAGACATCAGAGGCAATCCCGTGGTGGAAAAGCGGGCATTTTAGCTGACCAGAAGGTAAAAGCAAACGATTGCCACTCGCTAATCCTAATATTTAAAACAACTAACCTCACCTTTTTATATAACTTTTACTGCTTTTCTGCTTAAAATCCATGCCGATTACTCATGAAGAGCAGAAATTTCAGGAAACCGTGCATGTACGAACCATGCACACAACAGGAGCTAGTCTATGTTTCATCTCGATACGTTATCGACACTTGTTGCCGCAACGCTAACGCTTCTACTGGGGCGCAAGCTGGTCCAGTCAGTCTCCTTTCTGAAGAAATACACCATTCCGGAACCCGTTGCCGGTGGCTTACTGGTCGCGCTGGCTTTGCTGGTGCTGAAAAAGAGCATGGGCTGGGAAGTTGACTTTGACATGACCTTGCGTGACCCGTTAATGCTGGCCTTTTTTGCCACCATTGGTCTAAACGCGAACATCGCCAGCCTGCGCAAAGGGGGCCGCGTCGTTGGTATCTTTTTGATCGTGGTGGTTGGTCTGCTGCTGATGCAAAACGCTATCGGCATCGGAATGGCAAGCCTGCTGGGACTGGATCCGTTAATGGGGCTGATTGCCGGGTCAATTACGCTGTCCGGCGGTCACGGCACCGGCGCGGCGTGGAGTAAGTTGTTTATTGAGCGTTACGGTTTCGCGAACGCCACGGAAGTGGCAATGGCCTGCGCGACCTTTGGTCTGGTGCTCGGCGGGCTGATCGGGGGGCCGGTTGCCCGTTATCTGGTGAAGCATTCCACCACGCCGGATGGTATCCCTGACGATCAGGAAGTGCCGACAGCGTTTGAGAAACCGGACGTTGGACGCATGATCACCTCGCTGGTGCTGATCGAAACCATCGCCCTCATCGCCATTTGTCTGACCGTGGGGAAAATTGTTGCCCAGTTGCTGGCGGGTACGGTGTTTGAACTGCCTACCTTTGTCTGCGTACTGTTTGTCGGCGTGATCGTCAGCAATGGTCTGGCGCTGCTGGGCTTTTACCGCGTCTTTGAACGTGCCGTGTCCGTTATGGGCAACGTCAGTCTGTCGCTGTTCCTGGCGATGGCGCTGATGAGTCTGAAGTTGTGGGAGCTGGCTTCGCTGGCGCTGCCGATGCTGGCTATTCTGGTGGTGCAAACGATCGCCATGGCGCTGTACGCTGTGTTCGTGACCTGGCGCATGATGGGTAAAAACTACGACGCGGCGGTGCTGGCGGCAGGACACTGTGGATTTGGCCTGGGCGCTACGCCGACGGCAATTGCCAATATGCAGGCAATTACCGACCGGTTTGGTCCGTCGCATATGGCATTTCTGGTGGTTCCAATGGTTGGCGCGTTCTTCATTGATATCGTCAACGCGCTGGTGATCAAACTGTATCTGCTGCTGCCGATTTTCGCGCAGTAAACCCGGGGGCGGCGTAACGCCGCCACGACATCGGGAACGGTCAGGCGTTGGAATAGCGCTCCGTTTCCGGCATCCAGCGCTCGATAAGCGCTTTTGCCTGCTGCGGATACCTTTCATGAATATGACGCGCAATGCGCTGAACTTCGGGAATAATGGCCTGATCGCGCAGTAAATCCGCTACTTTAAACTCGGCATTGCCCGTCTGGCGTGTGCCGAGCAGTTCGCCGGGACCGCGAATTTCTAAGTCTTTTTGCGCAATCACGAAGCCATCGTTACTGTCGCGCAGCACCTGCAGTCGTTTCTGAGCCGTCTTCGATAGAGGAGACTTGTAAAGCAGTACGCAGTGAGAAGCAACCGCGCCGCGACCAACGCGCCCACGAAGCTGATGCAACTGCGCCAGCCCCAGACGCTCCGGGTTTTCGATGATCATCAGGCTGGCATTAGGGACATCCACACCCACTTCAATGACTGTCGTCGCAACCAGCAGATGCAGTTCACCTTGCTTAAACGCCGCCATCACAGCCTGCTTCTCCGCTGGTTTCATCCGGCCATGCACCAGGCCGACGTTCAGCTCCGGTAGGGCCAGCTTCAGCTCTTCCCACGTCGCTTCTGCGGCCTGCGCTTCCAGCAGGTCCGACTCTTCAATCAGCGTGCACACCCAGTAAGCCTGACGCCCTTCCTGGGTACAGGCGTTGCGCACCCGGTCAATAATGTCACTGCGCCGGGTGTCCGGAATGGCGACGGTGGTGACGGGCGTACGTCCTGGCGGCAGTTCATCGATAACGGACGTGTCGAGATCCGCATAAGCGGTCATCGCGAGGGTGCGTGGGATCGGCGTGGCGGTCATGATTAGCTGGTGTGGATGGAAACCCTGCTGCTCGCCTTTTTCCCACAGCGCCAGACGCTGATGCACGCCAAAACGGTGCTGTTCGTCGATAATCACCAGGGCAAGGCCGTTAAACTGCACCTGCTCCTGGAAAATAGCGTGTGTCCCCACCACCATTTGCACCTGTCCGCTGGCGATCGCCTCCTGCTGGGCCAGACGCGCCTTCCCTTTCTGCTTGCCGGCCAGCCAGCCCACTTCCACGCCAAGCGGCGCAAACCAGTTACGGAAGTTATTGGCATGTTGTTCTGCCAGCAGTTCGGTGGGCGCCATCAGCGCGACCTGCTTGCCGTGCGCAATCGCCCGCAGTGCGGCAAGCGCCGCCACCAGCGTTTTACCGGAGCCAACATCGCCCTGCACCAGACGCATCATCGGAACGTCCAGCGCCATATCTCGTTCGATTTCCGCGACAACGCGCGCCTGTGCGCCCGTGGGTTTAAACGGCAGCGACGCTAAAAGTTGGTTTTTGAGCGTGTCGTTGGCGCTCAGCGGTTGCGCATGGAAACGCTGCGCTCCGGCGCGAAGCGCCAGCATACTCAGATTATGCGCCAGTAATTCTTCAAGGATCAGTCGTCGCTGCGCCGGATGCTGACCGGTTTCCAGATCGCTCAGTAGTAGCGTCGGCGGCGGACGGTGGAGGGTACGCAATGCTTCCGGCAGGCTCATCATGCCCTGCGCAAGTTCCGGCGGCAGCAGTTCGGCAATGGCGCAGGTATCCAGCAGGTCTAACGCCTGGTCGGTCAGCTTGCGCAGCGTCGCCTGCTTGACGCCTTCAGTGGTCGGATAGACAGGGGTCAGGGTTTCCTGTAACTCAGGGGTGCTGAGATCGCCCTGGATACGGTATTCCGGATGAATCATCTCGGCACCGTATTTCCCGCGCTTCGCTTCGCCATAAGCCAGCACCCGACGTCCGCTGGCAAGGCTGTTTTTCATTGCTGCGCTGAAGTTGAAAAAGCGCAGGGTGAGAATGCCGGAGCCGTCGCTTATCTGGCATGTCATCATCCGGCGACCGCCAAAAGTGATGTTGCAGTTCAGCACTTCGCCTTCGACCGTGGCATAAATGCCCGGCAACAGTTCGCCGATGGGATAAAGATGGGTGCGATCTTCATAGCGCAGAGGGAGATGCAAAAGAAGATCCTGCACGGTGTGCAGGCCGATTTTTGCCAGTTTGCTGCTTTGCGCCGCGCCAACGCCCGTTAAGGAACTGAGCGGGACAGCGTCTAACAAGCGGCCCGACACGGGAATTACCCTGCGGCCTGCATGGTGGACCACCAGGAGGCATCCGCCTCGATCTCACCCTGCTGGTTCACCCGCGGGTAGGGCAAGCCTTTACGCCTGGCGACTTTCGCCAGCACCGGATAGCCGCCCTCAAACAGCAGACGCTGCTGTTCGTCCTCAGGCAGCATACTGTTTTCGCGCAGGTACATACCCGCGTTCTGTCTTTGACGCTGGGCTTCGTAAAGAATCAGCGCGGAAGCGACGGAGACGTTCAGTGATTGCACCATGCCAATCATCGGAATAATAATATCCTGGTCCGCAAGGTCTAATGCTTCCTGGGTAATACCGGTTTTTTCCTGCCCCATCAGGATGCAGGTGGGACGGGTATAATCAATGTCGCGAAAATCGACCGCTTTGTCAGACAGATGGGTCGCCAGAACCTGCATGCCCTGACCTTTCAGATGGTTGACCGCCTCGCCAATGGTGCGGTGCGTTTTTACCTGCACCCAACTGTTGCTACCCGCTGCCGCGGAGGCCATGGTGCGCATGCGGCTGCCCGGCCAGACGGCGTGGACTTCATGGACGCCGACAGCGTCTGCGGTACGAATGATCGCAGAAACGTTATGAGGTTTATGAACCTGCTCCATGCAGACGGTCAGATCAGGCTGCCGCCTGGCGAGCATTTCACGGATACGCGCATAACGTTGTTCATTCATAAAACTAGTTTCGGTTACGGGTGACTTTAATCACGTCCGGCATGACGCGGATTTTGCGCATGATATTCGCCAGATGCACGCGATCGCGCGCGGTAAGACGAATAAAGGCGCTGTAGACGCGACCATCTTTTTCTTCTGTATTCAGGCTTTGAATATTGGAGGTCGTGGTGTTAATTGCCGCCGTCAGGTTAGCCAGCGCGCCCTGATGGTTAAACATATCCACTTTGATCTCGGTGATAAATTCCTGCGCCGTCTCTTTGTCCCACTCAACGGCCATAAACTTCTCTGGCTCTTTCTGGTAGCCGCGGATGTTACGGCAGGACTCGTGGTGAATCACCAGGCCTTTACCGGGGCTGACGTGGGCGATGATCGGGTCGCCTGGGATCGGACGGCAGCATTTGGCGAAGGTAATCAGTACGCCGTCTGCGCCTTTGATCGGCAGATGTCCGTGGCCCGTTGCGGCAGGCTGCGCCGTCGTGGTAGACGCCTCACCCTGCTGCAGGTTTTTCGCCACCACCACGCTCATGGCGTTACCGAGGCCGATTTCCGCCAGCAGGTCGTCAAGCGTGGCCAGTTTCATGCGTTCAAGCTCGCGCTGGATATTCTCCTGCGGAATTTCAGCCAGTTTACGGCTACCGCCCAGCGCATGGTTGAGCAGGCGGCGTCCGAGGCTAACGGAATCGTCACGTTTAAGGTTTTTCAACAGTTGACGAATCTTGGCGCGGGCTTTTGAACTGACAACGAAGTTAAGCCACGCGGCATTGGGACGAGCGCCCGGCGCGGTAATGATCTCCACCGTCTGACCGCTGGTAAGCGGCTGTGACAGCGGGTAAGGCTGTCTGTCGACGCGAGCGCCCACGCAGGCGTGACCGATGTCGGTGTGCACGGCGTAAGCGAAGTCGACCGGGGTGGCACCGGCTGGCAGTTCGACAATGCGGCCTTCCGGGGTGAAAACGTAAATCTCATCCGGGAAAAGATCGGATTTAACGCTTTCAATAAACTCAAAGGAGCTGCCTGCGCTTTGCTGTAGCTCAAGCAGACTCTGCATCCAGCGCTGAGCGCGGATTTGCGCGGTGGTGCTGGTCTCGCCATGCTCTTTATAAGCCCAGTGCGCCGCAACCCCCATCTCCGCCATCTGATCCATATCTTCAGTGCGAATTTGCACCTCAACAGGAACGCCGTGTGGGCCGATCATTGAGGTATGCAGCGACTGATAGCCGTTCGCTTTCGGAATGGCGATATAGTCCTTCACGCGGCCAGGACGCGGCTTGTAAAGGCTGTGCATCTGGCCGAGCACGCGGTAGCAAGTGTCGGCGTCATGAACGATGACGCGGAAGGCGTAAATGTCCATGATCGAATGAAAACGCTGCTCTTTAAGCACCATTTTGCAGTAGATGGAATAGAGATGCTTCTCGCGTCCACTGACGCGACAGGGAATCCCTGCTTCCTGTAGCCGTCCTTCAATTTCAGAGAGGATTTTCTGGATCATCTCTTTACGGTTGCCGCGAGCGGCTTTGACGACTTCTTTAATTACCCGATAGCGGTTGGGATACAGCGCCTCAAAACCCAGCTCTTCCAGCTCGGTTTTAATGTGATGGATACCTAAACGGTGTGCCAGCGGGCTGTAAATTTCAAGCGTTTCGCGGGCGATGCGGCGACGTTTATCCGGGCGCAAAGAACCCAGTGTGCGCATGTTATGGGTACGGTCAGCAAGTTTGATGAGAATGACGCGGATATCCTGCACCATCGCCATAATCATCTTGCGAAAGTTTTCGGCCTGCGCCTCTTTCTTGTCGCGGAACTTAAGCTTATCTAGCTTCGATACCCCTTCGACCAGTTCAGCAACGCTTTTACCAAATAGCTGCTCCATGTCCTGGTAGGTGGCGGGGGTATCTTCAATCACGTCATGCAACAGCGCGGCCATCAGCGTTTCATAGTCGAGCTTCATCTCGGCCAGAATGCAGGCTACGGCAACAGGGTGCGTGATGTAAGGTTCACCGCTTGAACGTGTCTGGCCCTCGTGAGCGTCACGTGCAACGAGATACGCCTGCCGAAGACGTTTGATTTGGTCTTCAGGCAGGTAGGTTTGAATCAGCTGATTCAGGCTTTCAAACAGATACAAGGGCGACCCGCTTTGTGATTAACGACGACCTTCAGCAATCGCGGTAACGGCTTGTAATTCAGCGGCTTCCTGCTCTTGCTGTTCCTGGCGCTCACGTACGTCGAGGATCTGGTTGTTGATCAGACCTTCTTCGATTTCGCGCAGTGCGATTACGGTAGTTTTATCGTTTTCTTCCGGTACGAGCGGATCCTTTCCGCCTACCTGCATCTGACGAGCGCGACGCGCGGCGACCAGTACCAGGTCAAAACGGTTACCAATTTTCTCTACAGCGTCCTGAACAGTTACGCGTGCCATACTTAAAATGCTCCACAGGTGAAGAAATGACTGGGCATAATACTGAAAGTGGGTTCAGTCTGCCAACAGTTTGCTGATTAAAGCGTCATGGCGCTGCTTTTGGCGGCTCATGCGCAGACGTTCGGCGCGAATGATGGTTTTCAGATCGCCCAGCGCGGTGTCGAAATCATCATTCACAATAAGATAATCATATTCGGCGTAATGGCTCATTTCTGCAACAGCCTGCGCCATCCGTTTTGCGATAACGTCTTCGCTATCCTGACCACGACCACGTAGACGACGGTCCAGTTCGATTTTGGAGGGCGGCAAAATGAAGATACTCCGCGCATGCGGCATTTTCTGCCGAATTTGCTGAGCGCCCTGCCAGTCGATATCCAGAAAAACATCCACGCCCGTTGCGAGAACTTGCTCAATCGCCTCGCGCGAAGTGCCGTAATAATTACCGAACACTTCGGCGTGCTCAAGGAAGGCATCCTGACCGATCATGGTTCTGAACTCATCGTGGTTGACGAAGAAATAGTGTTCGCCGTGAACCTCACCCGGGCGCGGCGCGCGCGTGGTGTGAGAAACAGAAACCTGGGTGTCGTACAACGGTTGGGTTTTCAATAAAGCCTGTATCAGACTGGATTTACCCGCGCCACTGGGGGCAGAAACAATATAAAGCGTGCCTTGAGCCATGAGTATCTTACGTATGTGATTATCAAATTGAACCTACATACGGGCTTATTATACACGTCACCGCAACGCGACGTAGCTTTTGTCACACTTTTTGCGCCAGATTGTTGCGTTTTGCGAGCCTGTTTCCTGATTTAACCGACATTCTCTGCAACAACCGCGAATGTCTGGAAGCCCGTGCGCAAAAGAATATATTGCCGCTCGGCTTTACCTGTGTGACGCGCTATACCTGCTCGCCAACAGACACGGGAGGCGGTAATGAAAAGAGGGATAGCGATCATAGTAGGGCTGCTGTGGTGTTCGCAGGTCTGGGGGTTATGCCCGACGTGGTCGGCGGCCAGAGCTCAGGACGAGTTATCCCGTTTACAACAACAGATTTCACGTTGGGACGACGCCTACTGGAAGGAGGGGAAAAGCAACGTAGAGGACGGCGTTTACGATCAGATGCGTGCCCGACTGGCTCAGTGGCAGCGCTGCGTTGGCGAAGACGTATTGCCCGGCGACTTGCCGCCCGCTATTGGCGGCGCTGCTTCCCATCCGGTTGCCCATACCGGCGTTAAAAAGCTGACGGATAAGCGCGCGGTGCGACAATGGATGCGTGAGCGCGGCGATCTGTGGGTGCAACCAAAAGTGGATGGCGTAGCGATTACCCTGGTGTATCGGGAGGGCGCGTTAACCCAGGCGATCAGCCGTGGCGATGGCCTGAAAGGCGAAGACTGGACCGCAAAAGCGCAGCGAATATCAGCCGTTCCCCAGACGGTGACGGGGGCGCTGGCAAACAGCGTTCTGCAGGGTGAGATCTTTTTGCCCCGTGAGGGGCATATACAGCAAAAAATGGGGGGCATGAACGCACGTTCAAAAGTGGCTGGCCTGTTGATGCGTAAGGATAACGCCAGCGCATTACGTTCGCTGGGCGTTTTCATCTGGGCCTGGCCCGACGGACCTGATCGCATGGCTGTAAAACTCAGGCAGCTGAGCGCTGCGGGCTTTACGTTGACGGAAAAATATACTCTGTTAGTGAAAAGCGCTGAAGACGTTGAGCGTGCCCGCACGCGGTGGTGGACGTCAGGCTTGCCTTTTGTGACCGATGGTGTCGTTGTCCGGACTGGCGACGAGCCAGCATCGCGCGACTGGTTGCCGGGGCAGGGAAACTGGCTGGCGGCCTGGAAATATCCGCCAGTGGCCCAGGTGGCGGAAGTCACGGCGATCCATTTCACGGTCGGTAAGAGCGGAAAAATTGCAGTAGTGGCGATGCTCGCTCCCGTCATGCTGGATGATAAACGGGTGCAGCGGGTGAATCTCGGTTCGATCAGGCGCTGGCAAGAGTGGGATATCGCGCCGGGCGATCATATTCTCGTCAGCCTTGCCGGACAAGGGATCCCGCGCATTGATAAGGTGGTCTGGCGCGTTAGCGATCGGACAAAACCCGCGCCGCCGGAAAATCACTATAACTCGTTGACCTGTTTCTATGCCACCGCTGAATGCCAGGAGCAGTTTCTCTCCCGGTTGGTCTGGATTGGCTCGCGTGGCGCGTTAGGGATAGAGGGGATAGGTGAGTCGGGTTGGCGAGCGCTTCATCAACATCATCATTTTGCGCATATCTTTTCGTGGCTTGCTCTGACGCCTGAGCAAATCAAGAACACGCCTGGGTTAGCGCAGGCCAAAGGCGAGCAGCTTTGGCATCAGTTCAACCTCGTCCGCAAACAACCGTTTACCCGCTGGCTAATGGCGATGGGAATACCACTGACGCAGACCGCGTTAAATGCCAGTGGGGCGCGTTCATGGCAGCAGATGGTCTCGAACAGCGCACACTACTGGCAGCAACTTCCCGCAACAGGCGCACGCCGTGCTGCATGGGTTATCCAGTGGCTCGCTCACGCAGAAATAAAAGCGCTCAGCCAGTGGCTGGGGAGTCAGCGTATTGATGGCTTTAGCGCTCAGTGACCCTCATGGCGATAATAAAATACCGGCAAACCCAGCTTAAGACGGAGCGCCAGCAAACGTGCGACAAAACCGAACATTAGCGTTGAGATCACAACAACGTCATGGCTGGAGACATAGTGCTGCAAGATAATGTAAAGCACGGCGGAGGCGAAGGAGACGCCAGCGTACAGTTCTTTCTGAAAGACAAGCGGAATGCGTTTGCAGAACATATCGCGTAATACGCCGCCGAAAACGCCCGTTGTCACGGCAGCAACGACGGCAATTATGGGGCCGTGCCCCATATCCAGCGCGACCTGGGCGCCAATTATTGAAAAGACGACCAGCCCTAAAGCGTCTAACACCAGAAAGAGTTTGCGCAGGTAAGGCATCACCGGTGCCACAATGGTGGTCAGAACAGCGGCGGTGGCGACGATGATGACGTATTCGGGATGTTTCACCCAACCGAGAGGATAGTGACCAAGCAGAATATCGCGAACGGAACCGCCACCGATGGCTGTCGCGGTAGCAATAATAATGACGCCAAAAGTATCCATACGGCGACGACCCGCGGCCAGCGCGCCCGTCATAGCCTCAGCGGTGATTCCTATCAGGTACAGAATATGTAACAGCATGGCTCTCCCTCATCTTTAGCGCGGTAGAGAGTAGCGATTTGTGCGGTATATCACGATTGAGATTTTCTAACGCAATGGCTTTTTAATAAATTTCGCTCATGCGACTATGCCACTCAACCCATCTTACATAGGGTATTCGATAAAAAGAGGTTGTTATAATGATGAGAAAATATAATGCCTGGGAGACAAATAAGTTGATATTCAGGGAAACGTAACGCCGCCCGAACGCAGCGGGCGACGTTTGTTGGCATTTACTCGATATTCTGGATCTGCTCGCGCATTTGCTCGATCAACACTTTCAGTTCGATGGCGGAGTTAGTGACGTCGGCATTGATAGATTTTGACGCCAGCGTATTCGATTCACGGTTGAATTCCTGCATCATGAAGTCCAGACGGCGGCCCACCGCCTCTTTTTTCTTCAGGATGTTGTAGGTTTCTTTGACGTGAGCTTCCAGGCGATCCAGTTCTTCCGCCACATCAATACGCTGGGCCATCATCACCAGCTCCTGTTCCAGACGGTTATTTTCCAGCTGCACCTGAGCGTCTTCCAGTTTGGCGACCAGACGTTCACGTTGCCATTGCAGGATTTCCGGCATATGGGCGCGAACTTTTACCACTTCGGCGCTGACGCCCTCCAGACGCTGTTCGATGAGCGCTTTCAGTGCTTGCCCTTCTGTTTCGCGGGCAATAATGAAGTCGTCCAGCGCGCCGTCCAGCGCGGTCAGGATTTCAGCGGCAATGGCATCGAGATCCTGCTCCTGAGCTGCCATAACGCCGGGCCAGCGCAGGATATCAACCGGATTGATTTCCCCTTCATCGCTCTGCATTTTGACCCAGTTGGCCGCGTTCACCAGCTGTTTGGCGAGTTTCTCATTGAGAATGAGTTCGCCCTGCGCGCTGGCGTCGGGCTCAAAACGTAGCGTGCATTCGATTTTCCCACGCGTCAGGCGCGTACGGATACGTTCGCGAACAACAGGCTCAAGGCTACGGAACTGCTCCGGCAGACGAAAGTAAGTTTCCAGATAACGCTGGTTTACCGAGCGCATTTCCCAGGTCGCGCTACCCCATTCACCCTTGATTTCACGCCGGGCGTAGGCGGTCATACTGCGGATCATAGACGTTCCTGTTTTTAAAGGAGAGATGGGACGATTATAGCCATCCCGGCCTTGTCAGGATAGGAATAAGAGCGGGAAGTCCGTATAATGCGCAGCCACATTCGTTTCAAGCCGGAGATTTCAATATGCGTCCAGCAGGCCGTAGCGCTAATCAGGTGCGTCCCGTAACCCTGACCCGTAACTATACAAAACATGCTGAAGGCTCGGTGCTGGTCGAATTTGGCGATACTAAAGTGCTGTGCACCGCCTCGATTGAAGAAGGTGTGCCGCGCTTTCTGAAAGGGCAGGGCCAGGGCTGGATCACGGCGGAATATGGCATGCTGCCGCGCGCGACCCATACCCGTAACGCACGTGAAGCGGCGAAAGGTAAGCAGGGGGGGCGCACGATGGAAATCCAGCGTCTTATCGCCCGCGCGCTGCGCGCTGCGGTGGATCTCAAAACGCTGGGCGAATTTACCATCACGCTGGACTGCGACGTGATCCAGGCCGACGGCGGTACGCGTACGGCATCCATTACTGGTGCCTGCGTTGCGCTGGCCGATGCGCTGAATAAGCTGGTGGCAAGCGGTAAGCTAAAAACCAATCCAATGAAAGGCATGGTGGCGGCTGTGTCCGTCGGGATCGTCAACGGTGAAGCGCTTTGCGATCTGGAGTACGTCGAAGACTCCGCTGCAGAAACGGACATGAATGTTGTGATGACCGAAGACGGGCGCATCATTGAAGTACAGGGCACGGCAGAAGGCGAGCCGTTTAGCCATGAAGAACTGCTCACCCTGTTGGCGTTGGCCCGGGGGGGAATCGAATCCATTGTCGCGACGCAGAAGGCGGCGTTGGCAAATTGATTTTAAGGCGACCAGTGAGTCGCCTTTTTTTTGTCTGCGGTTTTCGAAACAGATTTCGTAAATGATGAAAGTGAAAGAGGAGCGAATCCATGAAACCATATCAGCGCCAGTTTATTGAATTTGCGCTTAACAAACAGGTACTCAAGTTTGGCGAATTTACGCTGAAATCCGGGCGCAAAAGCCCCTATTTCTTCAACGCCGGGCTGTTTAATACCGGGCGCGATCTGGCACTGTTAGGCCGTTTTTACGCCGAAGCGTTAGTGGATTCCGGAATTGAATTCGATCTGCTCTTTGGTCCTGCTTACAAAGGCATCCCGATTGCGACAACCACCGCGGTCGCGCTGGCTGAGCACCATGACAAAGATCTGCCGTACTGTTTTAACCGCAAAGAAGCGAAAGATCACGGCGAGGGCGGTAGCCTGGTCGGTAGCCCGCTGCAGGGGCGCGTTATGCTGGTCGATGATGTGATCACTGCCGGTACCGCGATACGCGAGTCGATGGAGATTATCCAGGCCAACGGCGCGACGCTGGCAGGCGTGCTGATCTCTCTGGATCGTCAGGAACGGGGTCGCGGTGAAATCTCCGCCATTCAGGAGGTTGAGCGCGACTACGGCTGTCAGGTGATTTCTATCATCACCCTGCAAGACCTGATTGCCTATCTTGAAGAGAAGCCGGAAATGGCAGGCCATCTGGCGGCGGTGCGGGCGTATCGCGAAGCGTATGGTGTGTAATTTACGAACCCGGTAGCGCTGCGCTTACCGGAGCTGTGTTATTTCTTTGTAAGCCGGATAAGGCGAAACCGCCATCCGGCTTTTTGTTATTGCAACTGCGCAGCGAGCAACGGCCAGCGGGCGTCGAAATCGTCCGTAGGACGGTATTTGAATTCGCTACGCACAAAACGTGAAAGCATGCCTTCACAGAAGGCTAGTATCTGGCTTGCCAGCAGCGTTTCGTCCGTAACGTATCCTTCGCCTTCACGCATACGCTTTTCGCGCAGCACTTGACGCAGCTGCGCCTCTATACGCTCAAACAGTTGATTAATGCGACCCTGCAAACGGTCCTGTTCAAACATCAGCGCATGGCCGGTCAGGATACGCGTCAGCCCAGGGTTACGTTCACCGAATCCCAGAATCAGCAACACAATCAGGCGCAAACGGGTGCTGGTGTCTTTTTCATCTTTCAGTATCAGGTTGATACGCGTGATCAGGCTGTCTTCGATAAACTCTATCAGGCTATCGAACATGCGAGTCTTGCTGGGAAAGTGGCGATACAACGCCGCTTCGGACACGCCGACAGAAGCCGCCAGTTTTGCCGTGGTGATGCGTTGGCTTCCATCGCTGGATTCCAGCATCAGCGCCAGAGACTGAAGTATTTCTTCGCGACGGTTCCTTTTCGCAGTTTGTTTTTCTGCCATGTTACAAAATACCCCTGAAAATAAGCACTTGCCAGGCGAGCATCCACACTATGACCGCAAACCCGGCGTTTGCGGTGATGTTATGACGTTATTGGGATGCGTAATGCCTTACTTACGACCGGAATGGCCGAAACCGCCCTCACCACGATCGGTGGCGTCAAAATCTTCTACCAGATTAAATTCAGCCTGCACAACCGGCACGAAAACCATCTGTGCAATACGTTCGCCTGGCTCAATGGTGAAGCTGTCCTGCCCACGGTTCCAGACAGAAACCATCAACTGCCCCTGATAGTCGGAATCGATCAGGCCCACCAGGTTGCCCAATACGATACCATGCTTATGGCCCAGGCCAGAACGCGGCAGGATAACGGCAGCCAGAGACGGATCGGCGATATGAATAGCCAGACCGGTTGGCAGCAGAGTGGTTGCGCCCGGCGCCAGTTCTACGGCGTCACCGAGACAGGCTCGCAGGTCAAGTCCGGCAGAACCGGAGGTGGCATAGGTCGGCAGCGGGAATTGCTTGCCAACACGCGGGTCCAGAATCTTAACGTCGATTTTTTTCATCATAACGGGTCACGATCTCGTCGAGTAATAATTGGCCCAGGAGTGCTTTGCGCTCAAGCGGTAAGACTTTATCTCCATCCTGCCAGAAAAGGTGTAACGCATTGCTGTCGCTATTAAATCCTTGATTAGAAAGCGAAACGTCGTTAGCGCAGATCAGATCAAGGTTTTTACGGATACGCTTTTGCCGGGCGTATTCTTCCACATTATTTGTTTCCGCGGCAAACCCAACGACAAAGGGGCGAGAATCTTTCAGCGCGGCGACCCCGGCGATAATGTCAGGGTTTTTGACCATTTTTACTGTTAATTCATCACCCTGCGTGGCCTGTTTTTTTATTTTTTCACTGGCGACGGCGGCGGCCCGATAATCTGCCACCGCCGCACAGCCGATAAAAATATGCTGTTGCTTAACGGCGGACTGGACCGCAGCTTCCATCTCCAGTGCGGTCATGACGTCTACACGCTGTACAAAAGGCGGCGTGGGTAATGATACCGGACCGGAAACCAGCGTGACGTTTGCGCCACGGCGAGCGGCAGCGGCGGCGATAGCAAAGCCCATCTTACCGGAGCTGTGATTGGAAATATAACGCACCGGATCGAGCGGCTCGCGCGTCGGGCCCGCGGTAATCATGATGTTAAGATGTTGCAGGTCGTTGACAGGCGAAAAATGCGCCGCGGCCATATCAACGATAGTCAGGGGATCCAACATCCGCCCCGGACCGACATCGCCGCACGCCTGGCTACCGCTATCTGGTCCCCAGATTATCAGGCCGCGAGAGGCGAGCACCGCCAGATTATGCTGTGTGGCGGCAGCGCGGTACATTTGCTGGTTCATCGCCGGTAACACGGCAACGGGCGCCGGTGTCGCCAGACAAATCGTGGAAACCAGATCGTTGGCCATACCCGCGGCAACCCGTGCGATGAGATCCGCCGTGGCGGGGGCAAGAATCACTAAATCAGCCCATTTTCCCAGCTCAATATGACCCATTGCGGCTTCCGCTGCGGGATCAAGCAGGCTGTCCGAAACAGGATACCCGGAAACCGCCTGTAGGCTCAGTGGGGTGATAAAGGCTTTTGCCGCTTCGGTCATTGCCACACGGACATCAGCGCCGCGTTCGCGCAGGCGACGCACCAGTTCAGGGGTTTTGTAGGCGGCTATGCCGCCGCTGACGCCGAGAACGATCTTTTTACCGGCCAGGCTCATCATGATATTTCCTGTTGGGTGACACCAGAAGGCGGACATTTTATCACAATCCTTAAACTGCCGTGTGCTCGCTCATGAATCACTTTGCGAGGCGCTACGCAGGCGTGAAAACTCACCGTCGAATCCCCAAAAGCGCTATGCCAACATGCCCGCTGGCAGAGGGGAGAAAAAAATGGAAACCGTTGAGTGCAGATGGCCGAGGGAAAAATTGTTGGCGCAGGGGGTTGAGACGCTCACGGATGCCGAGCTGCTGGCGCTCTTTTTACGTACGGGAACGCAGGGGAAAGATGTTTTTACGTTGGCGAAAGAGATCCTCAACCATTTTGGGTCTTTGTACGGCTTGCTGACTGCCGACTACGCCCAGTTCGTTAAGGTCACAGGGATTGGCGTGGCAAAGTATGCGCAGTTGAAGGGAATTGCGGAGCTGGCGCGGCGCTTTTATGACGTTCGGCTTAAAGAAGAAAATCCGTTACTGAGTCCGGAAATGACGCGAGCGTTTCTGCGCAGCCAGTTCGCCGGCGAAGAACGTGAGGTTTTTATGGCGATTTTCCTTGACGCTCAGCACAAGGTTATTAAACATAGCCGCCTTTTCTCGGGGACGCTGAGCCATGTTGAGGTGCATCCACGTGAAATTGTTCGGCAGGCGATCAAAATTAACGCTTCAGCGGTGATCCTTGCCCATAATCACCCGTCGGGGTGTGCAGAGCCGAGCAAAGCGGATAAACTCATCACCGAGCGTGTGGTAAAATGCTGCCAGTTCATGGACATCCGTGTGCTTGATCATCTTGTTATGGGGCGCGGCGAGTACGTTTCTTTTGCGGAACGCGGTTGGATTTGACCGACTTTGCGCGATCCATCGGGATCTTTGTCTGTTCGGGACTTGAGCACATCGCTGACTCAGCGTATACTACGCCACCTTTGAGAATCTCGGGTTTGGCATTTGGGCCTGGCAATCGAGAGTTCAATAGAACTATGCGATGACCGGGCTGTAAAGCCTGACGAGGCGCCGATACCCCATACGAAGCTCGAGCTAATTTGATTTTTGGAGAATAGACATGTCCCGAGTCTGCCAAGTTACTGGCAAGCGTCCGGTGACCGGTAACAACCGTTCCCACGCACTGAACGCGACTAAACGCCGCTTCCTGCCTAACCTGCACTCTCACCGTTTTTGGGTTGAGAGCGAAAAGCGTTTTGTCACCCTGCGTGTATCTGCTAAAGGTATGCGTGTAATTGATAAGAAAGGCATCGAAACAGTTCTGTCCGAACTGCGTGCCCGTGGCGAAAAGTACTAAGTACTTAAAGAGGAAATAAATCATGGCTAAAGGTATTCGTGAGAAGATCAAGCTGGTTTCTTCTGCTGGTACTGGTCACTTCTATACCACTACGAAGAACAAACGTACTAAGCCGGAAAAACTGGAACTGAAAAAATTCGATCCAGTTGTTCGTCAGCACGTGATCTACAAAGAAGCGAAAATTAAATAATTCTCGCTTTGCTGTAACGAAAAACCTCGCTCAGGCGGGGTTTTTTGTTTTCTGGCTGTCCCCATATAAGTGAGAGCGGAAACACAACCGGAGACGCTATGCCTGAATTACCTGAAGTCGAAACCAGCCGCCGCGGTATTGAGCCGCATCTGGTCGGGGCCAAAATTCTGCATGCTCATGTGCGTAATGGCCGTCTGCGTTGGCCAGTCTCTGAAGAGATCTACCGTCTGAGCGACCAGCCGGTGCTCAGCGTTCAGCGCCGTGCCAAATATCTTCTGCTGGAGCTTCCTGACGGATGGATCATTATCCATCTGGGAATGTCGGGCAGCTTGCGTATCCTTCCTGAAGAGCTTCCTGCTGAAAAGCATGATCACGTCGACTTAGTGATGAGCAATGGTAAAGTTCTGCGCTACACCGATCCTCGTCGTTTTGGCGCCTGGCTGTGGACGAAGGTGCTGGAAGGGCATAACGTGCTGGCGCATCTGGGGCCTGAACCGCTCAGCGACGATTTCAACGGCGAGTATTTGCATCAGAAGTGCGTGAAAAAGAAAACGGCGATTAAACCCAGGTTGATGGACAACAAGCTGGTGGTGGGCGTCGGGAATATTTACGCCAGTGAGTCTCTGTTTGCCGCAGGCATTCATCCTGACCGCCTGGCATCGTCGTTGTCTGAAGCGGACTGTGAACTGTTGGTGCGGGTGATTAAGGCTGTTTTACTGCGATCCATCGAGCAGGGTGGGACGACGCTAAAAGATTTTCTGCAAAGTGATGGCAAGCCGGGCTATTTTGCTCAGGAACTGCAGGTGTATGGCCGTAAGGGCGAGCCGTGCAGAGTGTGCGGTACGCCGATTATCGCGACGAAACACGCCCAGCGCGCGACGTTTTACTGTCGCCGCTGTCAGAAGTAAAACGTAAAGAGATGGCCGGATGACATCCGGCATTAGCCGTTTAGTTAAGCTTATCCATTAACGCTTGATGGATATTGTCTGGCAGGAAGTGGGTGACATCGCCCGCATGGCGCGCGACCTCTTTAACCAGCGACGAAGAAATAAAAGACCACTCCTTCGACGGCATTAAAAACACGCTTTCCAGCTCTGGCATCAGATGACGGTTCATGTGCGCCAGCTGCATCTCATATTCAAAATCCGCCACGGCGCGGAGTCCGCGAATCAGGATAGTCGCCTGCTGTTCGCGGGCAAAATTCGCCATCAAATCACTGAACCCCCGCACCTCGACGTTGGGCAAGTGCGCAGTAGCCTGGCGCGCGAGGGCGACGCGCTCGTCCAGCGAAAACAGGGGTTTTTTACTGGGGCTGGCGGCAATCGCCAGAATGACGTGGTCAAACATCTGCGTGGCGCGCGTGATGATATCGATATGGCCGTTGGTCAGCGGATCAAACGTGCCCGGATAGATTGCCCGTTTTTGCATAACAGCCCTCAATGCGTTTTCGGTGGCAGATAAGGTTCCAGCAGTTGCAGTAAGCGCTGGAGCGCGCCCTGGTTTTGGTACAGCACTTCAACTGCGTGACGACCATAAAAATTACGATAATCGGCGTCGGTCAGTAAAGAGGAAACTTCTTTGGCGAGGCTGGTGGCGTCGGTGACGGTAATCAGACCGCTGGCTTGCTCCAGACGAGCGCAGATATCTTTAAAGTTAAAGGTGTGAGGACCCATCAGCACCGGGATCGCGTGCGCGGCAGCTTCCAGCGGGTTATGCCCACCTCGCTCAACCAGCGATCCTCCGACAAAGGCGAGATCCGCAATGCCGTAAAGCAGCATGAGTTCACCCATTGTATCGCCAACCACCACCTGGGTACTGGCCGAGGGCACCTCGCCAGAAGAGCGTGTGGTGTAACTGAGACCTGCCTCACGAACGAGATTAATCGCATCCGGGAAGCGCTCCGGATGACGGGGCACCAGGATCAGCAGCAGGTTGGGGAACTGGTGGAGCAATGCCTGATGCGCGGCGATGACAATACTCTCTTCGCCATCATGAGTGCTGGTGGCGATCCATACCGGGCGGTGGGGAGCCCACTGACGGCGCAGCGTAACCGCTTTTGCCGCAAGCTGCGGCGTAACGGAGATATCAAACTTCAGGCTGCCGGTTACGGTGACCTGATTATTCTTCGCGCCCAGCGTCACAAAGCGCTGACCATCTTCTTCATTTTGCGCCGCAATTAGCGTAATACGGCGAAGGATTCGGCGGATAAATTTCCCCAGCTTCGCGTAACCGTTGGCAGAACGGGCGGAAAGACGCGCATTGGCGATGACCAGCGGGATGTTGCGCTTATGCAGCGCGGCGATCAGGTTCGGCCACAGTTCGGTTTCCATAATCAGTACCAGTTTGGGGTCGACCTTATTGAGGAAGCGGCCAAGCGCATCGGGTAAATCATAGGGAAGATAGACGTGCTGGACATCGCTGCCGAAAGCGGACTGAACCCGCTCAGAGCCGGTTGGCGTCATGGTGGTGACGGTAATCGGCAGATCAGGATAGCGATGCCGTAACGCGCGAACTAAAGGAATAGCCGCGAGCGTTTCGCCGACGGAGACAGAATGAAGCATGATCCCGCCCGGCTTAAGAGGGCGGCGGTAAAAGCCGTAGCGTTCACCCCAGCGTTTACGGTAGGCCGGGGCCTTACGTCCGCGCACCCACAGCCGTATCCAGATCAGCGGCTGAATCAGGTAAAGAAGGGCGGTGTAAAGCAATTCGAGCATAGTAAATAGCTGACTTATGGATGTGCTGGGGATTCTATGTATTTAGCCAGGGCTTTACCATTACTTTTCCTGTTTTTGACTTAAATAGCCTTAAGTCTGGCTAATAAAGCCTGTCAGACACAGAATTTTTGCATTTTTATGCGATTTATTGATTTTTGCGTCCTGAAGCGGGCATCGTGCGTTTGATAAGCCGTTAAGAAAGCCCAGATAAATTAATTATCAATATGATTTAAAAAACAAAAAAGCGCTAATTGCTTAAAGTTTATTCGTGTCGGATCGCAGCGAAAGAAGTGATACACTAGCGGATAAAAGTCAGTGCGGTATCAGTAATCAGGTAGCTGTTGAGCCTGGGGCGGTAGCGTGCTTTTTTCTGCTTAAATTACCGGATAGTCACAACAAAAGAGTCGCGTGTGGAAAAGCCTTTTCGAAAAATTCTGGTTATCAAGATGCGTTTCCACGGGGATATGCTTTTAACCACTCCCGTTATTAGTACGCTGAAAAAAAATTATCCTGACGCCAAAGTCGATGTGCTTCTTTACCAGGACACGATACCTATTTTGTCTGAAAACCCTGAGATAAATGCGCTTTATGGCATCAGTAATAAGGGGGCGGGAACGGCAGATAAAATCAAAAATGCGCTTTCGCTGATTAAGACTTTACGCAGGAATCAGTATGACCTGGTCATTAATCTTACCGACCAGTGGATCGTGGCGCTGATAGTTCGGTGCCTGAATGCCAGGGTAAAAATATCCCAGGACTTTGCCAACCGTCAGTCCGCCTTCTGGAAAAACAGTTTTACGCACCTCGTTCCCTACCACGGCGAACATGTCGTTGAGCGGACATTGTCTGCGCTCTGCCCGCTTGGGCTGGAGCATATGGTAACGGAAACGACGATGAGTTATCTGCCAGAGCACTGGGAAAACATGCGTCAGCAGCTGGCGAAACTCGGCGTGACGCGCCAGTATGTGGTGATTCAGCCAACTGCAAGGCAATTATTTAAGTGCTGGGATAACGAAAAATTTTCCCGCGTCATTGATGCCCTTGAACGTCGTGGTTATCAGGTTGTGCTGACGTCCGGCCCGTCCGCAGACGATTTAGCCTGCGTAGAAGAAATCGCGCAGGGGTGTGAAACCAAACCGGTTACTGGCCTTGCGGGAAAAACCCGCTTCCCTGAATTAGGCGCGTTGATCGACCATGCCGTGCTCTTTATTGGCGTCGATTCTGCACCCGGACACATTGCCGCCGCGGTTAAAACACCGGTGATATGCCTTTTTGGCGCGACAGACCACGTTTTCTGGCGTCCCTGGACTGACAATATTATTCAGTTTTGGGCGGGAGATTATCAGACAATGCCTCAGCGACGTGAACTGGATCGAAATAAAAAATATATGTCCGTTATACCTGCAGAGGACGTGATTGCGGCGACGGAAAAAATGTTGCCACAAAATGCGCAAATTATTGGGATGGATGCGTCGGTATGATCGTTGCTTTTTGTCTGTATAAGTATTTTCCGTTTGGCGGATTACAACGTGACTTCCTGCGTATTGCGCAAACCGTCGCTGCGCGTGGACATCAGGTTCGCGTTTACACTCAGTCCTGGGAAGGGGAATATCCCGAAGGATTCGAACTGATTCACGTGCCGGTAAAATCACGGACCAACCACGGACGTAATGCAGAGTATTACGCGTGGGTGCAGGCGCATCTGCGAGCGCATCCGGTGGATCGGGTCGTCGGCTTTAACAAAATGCCGGGTCTGGATGTCTATTTTGCCGCTGATGTCTGTTATGCCGAGAAGGTTGCGCAGGAGAAAGGTTTTTTCTATCGCCTGACATCCCGTTACCGCCACTATGCGGCGTTTGAACGGGCGACGTTCGAACAGGGTAAGTCCACGCAGCTGATGATGCTGACCGATAAACAGATTGCTGATTTCCAGAAGCATTATCAAACCGAAGCGGAACGTTTCCATATCCTCCCGCCGGGGATCTATCCGGACAGAAAATACAGTGCGCAAATCCCGGACGCTCGCGAGGTTTATCGTCAGAAGAACGGGATCGCCGGACAGCAAAATTTGTTGTTGCAGGTGGGGTCCGACTTTACGCGTAAAGGCGTGGATCGATCGATTGAAGCGCTGGCTTCCCTGCCGGAGGCGCTGCGCCACAATACGCTGCTGTATGTTGTTGGCCAGGACAAGCCCAGAAAATTTGAAGCGCTGGCGGAAAAACGCGGCGTGCGGGGTAATGTGCATTTTTTCTCCGGGCGTAATGATGTGGCAGAGCTGATGGCCGCCGCTGATATACTGCTGCACCCTGCTTACCAGGAAGCGGCAGGTATCGTTTTGCTTGAGGCGATTGCCGCCGGGTTGCCGGTCCTCACGTCGGCGGTATGTGGTTTTGCCCACTATATTGAAGACGCTAACTGTGGTGTTGCCATCACTGAGCCCTGGAAACAAGAAGCGCTAAACGACATTTTACGTAAAGCGCTGACGCAGCCATCATTGCGCAACGCATGGGCTGAAAACGCACGCCATTATGCGGATACGCAAGATTTGTACAGTCTGCCGGAAAGAGCGGCCGACATCATTACAGGTGGTCTGGATGGTTGAACTGAAGGAACCGTTAGCCACATTATGGCGCGGTAAAGATGCTTTTGAGGAAGTTAAAACGCTGCAGGGAGACGTTTTCAGGGAACTGGAAACCCGCCGTACGCTGCGATTTGAACTGGCGGAGAAAAGCTATTTCCTTAAATGGCATCGGGGCACTTCGCTCAAAGAGATCGTCAAAAATTTACTTTCGCTACGCATGCCGGTTTTAGGGGCTGACAGAGAGTGGAACGCCATCCATCGTCTCCGGGATGTGGGGGTGGATACTATGCACGGAGTGGGTTTTGGTGAGAAAGGTTTAAATCCGCTGACCAAAACTTCGTTTATTATTACCGAAGATCTAACGCCCACTATCAGCCTGGAAGATTACTGCGCGGAATGGACGTCAAAACCGCCTGACGTAAAGATTAAGCGAATGCTTATTCACCGTGTTGCAACGATGGTTCGTAAAATGCACGCGGCCGGTATCAACCACCGCGACTGCTATATTTGCCACTTTCTCCTGCACCTGCCCTTTTCGGGGCATGAGAGTGAGCTTAAGGTGTCCGTCATCGATCTCCATCGTGCGCAAATTCGAAGCAAAGTGCCTCGCCGCTGGCGCGATAAAGATCTGATCGGCTTGTATTTCTCGTCCCTGAATATTGGCTTGACGCAGCGGGATATCTGGCGGTTTTTGCAGGTATACTTTGAGGCGCCATTAAGCGCGATTTTGCGGGATGAAACTAAGTTATTAAGTGCAGCAAAAATTAAAGCAGAAAAAATAAAAGAAAGAACAATAAGAAAAGGGTTGTGATTTGTATGAAATTGATGAGCCACAGTTAACAGCAAATGAAAATATATTTTATAAACTGGAAAGCTGATTATGAGACTCACATGATTAGCTATTTACATAAACATTACCCGGTTACAAATATTGATGTCCCATCACGATATGCCTGGTGGGGTAAGAAATTAACAAAAATTGGTATTCAACCTGATTGGCTTGGTAAAAAATTTATTCATAAAAGCATTGCAGATTTAAAGCCAACGGATGTTGCTGTCTTTAATGATAGCGTAATAAATAAAGGCCTGACTCCTTATATTCTCAAAAATTTGAATTGTCGAAAGGTGCTATTATTAAGGAATACCGTAAGCATTCCTTTTTTGAAGGAGTGGAGTCATGCTTTTGATATTATTTATGATTTTGAAAATCGCGGTCACTTTAATGACAAATTAAAATACATTGGCCAATTTTTTCCTGTTGGTTTGAAAGAAATTGATAAATATGTTTTGGCGAATAAGAAAACAAAAAAACCTGTATGCTTTTTTTTAGGTAGAGATAAAAAAAGGCTGCCGGAAATAATTAAATTGGCAGACAAACTTGCATCCTTTAATCTGCAATTAGATTTTAATGTGGTTAAAGACTATGAAACGAATGATGACTCTGGATTTCTGATCGACGAACCATTATCTTATAAAGAAAATTTAGCGCATGCTCTTGCTTCAGATATCATTGTGGATATTACTCAGCAAAACCAGTCGGGTTGGACACTTCGGGTTCTCGAAGCACTATATTTTAATAAAAAAATAATTACAAATAATCTCAGCGTGCTGGATTCAGAGGTATTTTCAAGGGCTCGTTTTTTTGTTCCTGGATATCACTCGTGGGATGATTTTGAATGGTTTTTACAGTCTTCGATTGCACCGTTGTCACCAGAAGTCCTCTATTCTTACAGCCCTGACCGTATGATTGAAAAAGTTATTGAAGACTTCCAGGCGTTGTAAATTAATCACATTCAATAGTGACAGTTAATCTGGAAATTTATGAAAGTAGCATTTATTGGTGAAGCTGTTTCAGGTTTTGGTGGCATGGAAACGGTTATCCGGGATGTCATTAACCACTTACAAGAAAAACCCTTCGGGCATACGTGCGATATGTTTTTCTTTTGTCGAAATGACAAAATGGATAAAGCATGGTTGAATAATATCAACTATTCATGCTCTTTCTCAAACACCCGACTCGGTTTTTTGCGTCGCGCAAAGCATATTAATGCATTTAGCCAGTGGCTAAAAGAAACACGGCCTGATGTTGTGATTTGTATTGACGTGTTATCTTGTCTTTATGCCAGTAAAGCGCGAAAAAAATCGGGTGTGGATTTTACCCTTTTTTCCTGGCCACATTTTTCGCTTGATCATAAAAAACATGCTGAGTGTATCACCCAGGCAGATTACCATCTGGCAATAAGCTCCGGGATTAAAGAGCAGATGATAGCGCGTGGTATAGAGCAAAGTCGAATCAGCGTTATTTTTAATCCGGTATCAAGAAAATCGACTATCGTTTATCCACCTGAGCCGGGTCAGCCTGCGGTATTCCTTTACGTTGGGCGCATGAAGTTCGAAGGGCAAAAAAGAATCAAGGACTTGCTCGATGGGCTGTCTCGAGCGGAAGGGGATTGGCGACTACATGTGATTGGCGATGGTTCTGATTTTGAGAAATGTCAAAAGTACGGGCAGGACTTGGGGATTGGCGAACGTATTACCTGGCATGGATGGCAGGGTTCTCCGTGGGATGTGGTAAATAATAAAATTCAAAATGTTTCAGCGCTTCTTTTAACTTCATCCTTTGAAGGATTCGGTATGGCAATCCTTGAGGCCATGTCGTATGGTATCCCTTGTATCAGTTCTGACTGTATGTCAGGTCCGCGGGATATGATACAGTCGGGAATTAATGGCGAGCTGTACTCACCCGGGGTTATCACACAATATATTAATCATTTGAACAATATTATTTCTGGCAAAATAAAATATAATAATAATCTGATTCCAGCGACTATTGAAAAATTCTATAATGATGTCTATTTTGAAAATTTAGAAAGCATAATATCTTCCAAAAATAATAAGTGATCACTATGACGACAAAGTACTTTGACGAAAAAGTCATTCAGCAGACTTTAGATTATAATTATACAGAGCATAGTGATGTTGAATGTTTTAACATTGCCTATGGCATCGACAAGAACTTTCTGTTTGGCTGTGGCGTATCCATTGCTTCTATTCTGATCGCTAACCCAGAAATACCGCTGGCATTTCATGTCTTCACAGATTTTTTCAGCGATGACGATCGTGCGCGTTTTCATGCGCTGGCTGAACAATATTCTACTCGGATCGCTGTCCATTTAGTGGATTGCGAGCAACTCAAATCATTACCCAGCACAAAAAACTGGTCCTACGCGACATACTTTCGATTTATCATCGCCGATCGCTTTGCGGGTAAAACCGATAAGGTGCTGTACCTGGATGCGGATATTGCCTGTAAAGGAAGCATTCAGGAACTGATTGATCTGCATTTTACCGAGCACGAAATTGCAGCAGTTGTTGCCGAAGGAGAAACCGAATGGTGGACGAAACGTTCGGTCAGTCTGGCAACGCCGGGTCTGGTGTCCGGTTATTTCAATGCAGGCTTCTTACTTATCAATATTCCTCGCTGGGCGCAGGAAGATATCTCGCGTAAAGCCATTGAAATGTTGCGCGATCCGGATGTTGTTCAGCGCATAACGCACCTGGATCAGGATGTACTCAATATGCTGCTGGTGGACAAGGCGCGTTTTGTGGATAAAAAGTTCAATACCCAGTTCAGCATTAACTATGAATTAAAGGAAAGGGTGTTAAACCCTGTCAATGAAAGCACCGTGTTTATACATTATATCGGTCCGACAAAACCATGGCATCAGTGGGGAAATTATCCTGTTGCTCAAAGCTTTTTGAATGCGAAAAAGCTGTCACCCTGGTCTAGTGTTGACTTGCTAAAACCTAAAAATAGCCATCAGTTGCGCTATGCAGCAAAGCACATGTTTAACCAGAAAAAGTACGTTGCTGGTGTGATGGATTATTTATATTACTTTAAAAGTAAGCTTGTTAAATAAATATAACTATAGGTGATGCAGTGAACTCATTTCCTGAAATAGAGATAACAGAGTTTAAAGTTTTTGATGAACGCTTAAATGACTGCGATGAAACGTTACATATCTCTTATGGCATTGATGAGAATTATCTTGATGGCGTGGGTGTCTCCATTTCTTCTGTTCTCCTGCATAATAAAATAAATGTCGAATTTCATATTATCTGCGATCGTTATGTCCAGAGTTTCATTGAAAAAATTGCCTTACTTGCGAATCAGTATCACGTTAAAATTTCGCTTTACACCATTAACGTGAGCTGCCTTGAAGTTTTGCCAAGAACAAAGGTCTGGTCCAGGGCAATGTATTTTCGCCTGTTTGCATTTAATTATCTTCGTCAAAAAATGGATAGATTACTCTATCTTGATGCCGATGTTGTCTGCAAAGGATCGCTTGAGGCGCTTTTAGCGATAGATCTGACAGATAAAATTGCTGCGGTTGTTAAAGATGTTGATTCTATCCAGGCAAAAGTTGATGAGCGCTTACCCGCTTATCATCTACAGGGGCGCTACTTTAACTCTGGTGTTGTGTTAGTCAATCTCCAGCAGTGGACGGCGCAGTGTTTAACAGAACACGCGCTTTCATTGTTAACCGGAGAAGAAGGTCAATCTCCATTTTTCAAATATCCCGATCAGGATGTGTTAAATATCCTGCTAATTGATAAAGTGGTCTTTTTACCACGCGAATACAATACTATTTATACCATTAAAAGTGAATTGAAAGATAAAACACATCTGAATTATTTAAACGTCATTACAAATAATACAAAATTGATTCATTATACCGGGGCAACTAAACCCTGGCATGCTTGGGCAAAGTATCCTTCTGTTATTTATTTCACCACTGCGCAGGTTAAATCACCATGGCAGACTGTCCCGGCTAAAAATGCAAAAACCATGGTGGAGTACAAAAAAAGATATAAACACCTTCTGGTTCAGAAGCATTATTTACAAGGAATAATCGCAGGCGCCGCCTATCTCTATCGAAAAATTTTAGCGAAATAAATTTCCCACAATTATGATTACTGAAACAAAAATAAAAAATTATACTGTATTCGTTAAACAAGACGGGCAAAAATACATCGATATTTTCACTGATTTTCTTAACCACAATCTTAGCGTATTAAAAGTCTTTCGTAGTATTGAAGATACCAAGGTCGTATTGATCGATACCGAGCATGGTAAATATATTCTGAAGATTTTTCACCCTAAAGTAAAAAACACTGAGCGATTTTTCAAATCGCTGGTGAAAGGGGACTACTACGAAAAACTTTTCTACCAGACGGATCGTGTTCGCCAGGAAGGGTATGATGCGTTAAATGATTTTTATCTGTTGGCAGAAGTGAAAACGCTGCGTTATGTCCACACCTATATCATGATTATTGAGTACATCGAAGGTGTGGAACTGGCCGACATGTCTGACATCTCTTCTGACATAAAGAGCAAGATTAAGCATTCGATCGAGGGACTTCACCAACATGGTATGGTCTCAGGCGACCCGCATAAGGGTAACTTTATATTACAGGATGGTGAGATAAGGATCATTGACCTGTCCGGAAAAAGACCCTCTCGTCAACGGATGGCTAAAGACAGAATCGATTTAGAACGTCATTATGGCATTGAAAACACGAGCAAAGATCTGGGTTACTATCTTTTGGTCTACAAGAAAAAATGGCGTAATTTTTTGCGTCGTCTGAAAGGCAAAAGTGTGCGCTAAGTTTGACTGTGATATCCCGGATATTGCAATTGGCAGGTCTAAATGCAAAAATGGCGTTGTATATTTTATGAGCAGGTTCAGTACTCTATTTCGATTACCCTCGCTAAAGATAAGCTATGAACACTTACCTCAAAGATTCATCGTGATTTAAGTTGCATGATTAACATACAGGTTTTATATGAGTAATGTTAAGTTTTTAACTCGCGCCGGTGTTCAGCAGCTTACTGAAAGCAGAACATCTGAAAACGTTATCATTTTCTTGTCGGGTCCTACGTCCCGAGGGACGCCACTGTCTCTTTTACGCAACAATGATGTCATCACCGTTAACGGCGCGGCGGAATACTTGCTCAGTAATGGTATTACCCCTTTCATTTATGTCTTAACAGACGCACGCTTTCTGCTGCAACGGCGTGAGGACTTTTATAAGTTCAGCCGCGGCAGTAAATTTACCTTCGTCAATATGGACGTTTATGAGGCCGCATCGGAAGAAGACAAGTGCTACATGCGCGCTCATTGCTTCATTTTGCGCGCGTTTTATAAGCGTGAAAAAGGCGGACTTTTCAAGAAGTTGAAGCTGGAAACGCTGTCTCGATGGAACAAGAAACTGTTGATCAACGTCCCTGTCTCTAAGCGCGGAAGGCTGGTTGGCTTTAGTAAGGATATCAGCTTCGGCTATTGTTCATGCCATACCGTGGCGTATACCGCAATGCAAATAGCATATTCGCTGGGGTACGATAACACTATCTGTTCCGGGCTGGACATTACCGGCAGTTGCGCGCGTTTTTATGACGAAAGCAATAACCCGATGCCGTCAGAGCTCAGCAAGGATCTGGTCAAAATCTTGCCCTTCTTCAAATTCATGCGTGCACAAGTGCCAGACTTTCAGATTTACAACCTCTCTGACGACACGGCGATCGGCTACGACATCATTCCTTTTATCAGACCTGCTGATGTCGCTACCCTTGCGCCTAAGAAAAGCGTATTGAAAAAAACGCTTGGACTGCACGATCATGCGGATTCTTATGTAGGCTAATTTCAATCCTGTTTTTTATTGTAATGTGGTAATTAGCATGGGCTTAGGTGCTTTCCATAAGAAAAAAAGATATTTTTTTAATAAAATCAAAATTAACGCTTTATCTTTCTTCTTTCCCCAAAATACAACGCCAAAAATCAACGCGCCAGCAATCCGGTCATGTTTGCTTATTCATGACAACAACAAGTTAGGCGATTTAATTGTCCTGAGTTCGCTTTACCGGGAACTGACCACTCGTGGCGTTAAGCTCTCTATCTTAACGACCGCCGCAGGAAAAGACTTTCTCGCGGGTAATAACAAGATACATCGTTTCTTTATCAAAACCTCATCTAAAATCAGCGATGTACTGGCCCTACGTAAGCAGCTGAAGCAGGCGTCTTTCGATATCGTTCTCGATCCTTTCGAAACAATGCCTTCTTTTACTCATGCGTTACTCTTATCTGGCGTCAGGCGCTCGCATGTTCTTGGCTTTGATAAATGGTATAAGCGTTACTACACCGTGTATCATCCGCATGACGAAAAACTCGCTGCGCATATGTGTACGCGGGCGAGTGAAATACTGCGTTATTTTTATCCCGATACCGATAATTCGTTCGATGTTAGTTATGATCTGCCGCTCACCGCAGAGGTCGAAAACGCGGTCGTGAATTTCATCGGCGATACAAAGATTATTATAATTAATGCTCTGGGCGCGAAGAAAATCTGCCGTTTAACAGCGGAGCAGATTGCAACGATCTATTCCCGTATTCGTGAACGGCATCCTGAGTTTCGGGTGATTTTTACCGGCCTGCCGCAAGATGTGCGCTCTATTGCGATACCGGACATTGAAACGCTGCCGTTTAACGCGTTTATTTATACCGTTGCCCTGACAAAATTCAGCCAGTACGTTATTTCTGTGGACACCGCGCTGGTTCATATTGCTTCGGCTTATCAGATCCCTACGCTCGCGCTCTACCCCAACGCGCGACACGACGCTTATCCCTCGCACCTAATCTGGGCGCCGAATAATTGCAACGCATTGCAGGTAGTCTCTCCCACCTGTACGGTGAAAGATATCCGTTCCGATGTATTGATTGATTCAGTGGACGCGTTATTTGACCGCCATCCAAAGTGAGCGGATGCCCGCTTTGGATGGCGTGAAAGGAATCACTGCTGAACACGTCTTTCTGGCGGGCGATTTTTCTTGATAAGCAGCATCAGTGCGACAGCCGTGATCAAAATGATCGGGATACTGCGTGACCAGAGAATCACATCGCTCATTCCCGTGCCAATAATCGCTAACGTCAGGGCAAACAGCCCTAAAGAGCGGTGATAGTACACCGTATAAAACAGCGCGGCGTAAAACAGCAAAGTCGATAGAATCCCGGCAATACCTTTCAGCGAGGCCGCTTCAACCAGCTCATTGTGCAAGTGAACGTTGGAAAATTCTAAAGCCCCGCGAAGATAAGGATGCGCATTCGCCAGCTCTTCCATACGCTGCGCCCGAACATCTGCCGAGCGTGCGGCAAGCGGTGATTCTTTGAAAATATCAAAACCAATCTCATACATCGCCAGGCGTGCGCCAAGCGAACTGACACTGTTGCCATTGTTATATTGCGCCAGGTCCGCAACCGCTTCATGGTAGCGGCTATAAATCGGCTTGCTAAAGACCGCAACAAGGACAACGAAGGCAACCAAAAAACCAATCACCGAAAAGAACAATTTTTTGGGGGTCTTAAGATAGCCCGCCACCAGTGCCAGCGCGCATATCACCGGAAAAATAAGCAGCGCTGAACGCGTCTGGGTGAGGGCAAGCGCAAAGAACACGGCAGCTGCGTTAAGCAGAAACAGCACCGGGTGCTTGCGCTGGGTATACAGTATTGATATCGCGCTGACGATGCCGACAAACATGATCGAATATGCTGCGCCTGTTGCCGTACCAATACCAAAATCCAGACGGGAGATACCGGTTGTGGTTTTTACATAGTAGCCATAACCGGCAATGAAAAACGACAGCAAATACAGAATATACAGCGGCCACTCTTTATTCATCTTTATTTTCGAGGTCAGCGCCAACAGTATGAGAAAGGCCCCAAAGATAAAGATTTTCGCCGTATTCAAATAACTATGGTACGTCGCCCGAAAGGGTGAATTATCTACTTTAAAGGCGGAATACCAGCTGACGTCGATGACGCCGATAAGCAGAACAGAAAGGGGTAACAGCCAGTATCGCGGCGAATAACTTTCCGGCTTGCCGCGTAAAATAAGCGCCAGCAGACCGAGAATCGCCGTAATATTATACAGCTTCATACTCAAATTATTATTGAACAGCGCGACGACAAGGGTGACGAAGCAAAGTAACCAGGTAGTCAACTCCAGCACTGTGGACATCTTCCTGGCACCGGTTTGCCAGGAATGTAAAGAGTTCAAGGCTAACATTCATGTACCTTTAGAATAATGATGATATTCCGTTCAGAACGGTGTGGGCATCAAGCTTGGCTAAATTATTTTCGGGTGAACGACACGCTATCTGGTTTTTCCCGTACCCCCCAATTAACCCCGGATCCGTTGGGCCATACAGCGTAATATTCGGTCGATCGAGCGCCGCCGTCAGGTGGCTAAGCCCCGTATCGACGGAAACCACATATTTTGCGCCTGCCAGTACGCGCGCAACTTCTTCCAGACTCATCCTCGGTAAGACCTCAACGTGAGCGAACCCTTCGGCAAGTCTTCTCGCCCGTGCTTCTTCATGAGGCGCGCCCCAAGGCAATTTGATGCTGATTTCGTTGTCAGCCAACAAACCAATTAGCGCTCGCCAGTTTGCTTCCGGCCAGTGTTTATCATCGCGTGTGGTTGCGTGCAAAAATACCGCGTAGGGTTGCGCAGTATCCTGTTCAGATGTCAGGAAATGCCGCGCGATAGCATAATCGCCTTGCGAGGATGGTTTGGAATAATTCAGGCTTTTTGCGAACAGTTCGCGGGTACGCTCTACGGCATGCTGCTGCCTGGCAATGTGATGGCGGCGATGATAAAACAGAGCGGCCAGCGGCTCGCGTGCGCTCTGCCAGTCCATACCATGCTTTACGCCATGTGCGAGGCGAGTCACCAGCGCAGCGCTTTTAACCAATCCCTGGGCGTCGATAACGGCATCATAGCGTTCTGCCTGTACCGCCTCGCGGAAAGCGTTACGCTCCGCTTTAACCGACGCGGAAAACCAGGCTTTACGCCAGCGACGAATCGCAACGGGAATGACGCGGTTTACCGCCGAATGCCACGAGGGGATCTGCGCGAATCCTTCTTCGACCACCCAGTCAAACTGAATACCCGGTATCGCCTGTTGTGCATCGGTGAGCGCCGGAAGGGTATGCAACACATCACCCATTGAGGATGTTTTGACGATCAGAACCCGCATTCGTCAGGCTTCCTCTTGTAATAACAGCGCGTTCAGGGCTTCCAGCACCTGCGCTGGTGTAATGTCGATCAGACTCTGATGGTACCCTTCTGCCGCATCGCCTTTGCGCACTTTGTGATAGCCGGTAATCAGGCGAATCACCCGCGCTTTATGTGAAAGCGGCGGCGTGAAGTCAGGGCTGCTGGGGCCGTAGAGGGCAACCAGCGGGCGGTTAAGGGCTGCGGCGACGTGCATCAGCCCGGAGTCATTGCTGACGACGGCTTTACAGGCGCCGATCAAAATGACGGCCTGCTCCAGTTGGGTGTCGCCTGCCAGATTGCGGCACCACGCCTGCTGCTCATCGTTTAAGGACGCTAAAATCTCGTTCCCGGCTTCGTGATCTTTCGCCGAACCGAACAGCACAACCTGATAGCCTTCGTCTATCAGCTGTTTCGCCAGTTCCGCGTAATGATAGTGTGGCCAGCGTTTGGCAGGTCCAAATTCCGCGCCAGGGCAAAAGCCGATCATGGGCCGCTCATCTGAAAGCGAAAATTCACAACAGGTCAGGGATTTTTCACCTTCGCTCACCTGCAACTGCGGCCACAGCAGCGGCTGCGGCAGATCTTTCGCGCTGTGCATTACGCCCTTGTCGTAAGCCAGCGCGACATAGCGTTCCACCATCAAGGGCCAGGCCGCTTTGTCCAGCACACGCGCGTCGTTTAGCAGACCGTAACGCATCTCGCCGCGCCAGCCTGTGCGCTGCGGTACGCCCGCAAAGAAGGGCACAAGGGCTGATTTGAAGGAGTTGGGCAGCACATATGCGCGGTCATAGCGTTTCTCGCGCAGGCTATGGCCGAGCCTGCGGCGTTCGCCGAGCGCCAGCGTCCCATGGCCGAGTGGCATTGGGATCGCTTCGTTCACTTCCGGCATTCGCGACAACAGCGGACGGCACCATGCGGGCGCCATCACGTCGATTATCGCCTGGGGATAGCGCGCCTTGAGCGTGCGGTAGAGACTTTGCGACATCATCATGTCGCCCACCCAGGACGGGCCGATCACCAAAATTTTCATTCACTTCATCCTTCAAGCTGTCTCTGCGTTGGCTGCCTGCGTTCACTCCGGTCACTTACTTTAGTAAGTGACCGGAGATTCACTTAGTTGCCGCCTTGATACCGCTCGAATGATTTTGTGAATTTGTATCGCTGTCGCGGTTCAGCCAGGCCATATACTCCGTTACGCCTTCGGCAACGGTCTTAAACGGCTTGTCGTAGCCCGCAGCGCGCAGATTCGTCAGATCCGCCTGGGTGAACGCCTGGTAGCGGCCCTTCAGTTTTTCCGGGAACGGGATGTACTCAATCTCGCCTTTTTTATGGAAAGCCAGCGTCGCGTCAGCCACGGCCTGGAAAGATTCTGCACGACCGGTGCCGAGGTTATAGATACCGGACACGCCGTTTCCCCAGAACCACAGGTTCACATCCGCCACATCGCCCACGTAAACAAAGTCACGCTTGAAGCCGTCGCTGCCTTCAAACAGTTTCGGGCTTTCGCCATTATTCAACTGGGTGTTCAGGTGGAACGCCACGCTCGCCATGCTGCCTTTGTGGCCTTCGCGCGGACCGTAAACGTTGAAGTAGCGGAAGCCAACAATCTGGGAGTTCGCTTCTGGCAGGATCTGGCGTACGTACTCATCAAACAGGAACTTGGAATAGCCGTAAACGTTCAGCGGCTGCTCATATTCGCGGGATTCGATGAAATCAGAGGTGCGTCCGCCGTAGGTGGCGGCGGAAGAGGCGTACAGGAACGGAATTTCACGCTCCAGGCAGTAGTGCAGCAGCTCTTTGGAGTACTGATAGTTATTGTCCATCATGTACTTGCCGTCCCACTCGGTCGTGGAGGAACACGCGCCTTCGTGGAAAATGGCCTCTACCTCGCCAAACTCTTCGCCCGCCATAATCTGGATTAAGAAATCTTCTTTATCCATATAGTCGGCAATGTTCAGATCCACCAGGTTCACAAACTTGGTGCCGTCTTTCAGGTTGTCCACCACCAGGATATCGGTGATGCCTTTATCATTCAGGGCCTTAACGATGTTGCTGCCGATAAAACCCGCGCCGCCGGTAACGATGATCATAACTGTAACCTATGAATTATGGAGTCAGAGACTATCTCGGACACGAATACTTCTATCATATCACTACCTGGCCCTGGCTTCAGCCATTCACCGATTACGCGTGTGGGTACGCGTGATTTATCCTGCATTTTAAAGAAGTGCTAATGCGTCATCTCGTATCAGCGTCCAGGGTTAGGTAAGATGTGCTGAAATTTGCCCAGTCTGGAGAATCGCAATGCGTGGGGATTTTTACAAACAGTTAACCAACGATCTGGAAACCGCCCGGGCGGAAGGATTGTTTAAAGAAGAGCGCATTATCACGTCTGCTCAGCAGGCAGATATCACTGTGGCGGATGGAAGCCACGTCATTAACTTCTGCGCCAACAACTATCTCGGGTTGGCTAACCACCCTGAACTGATTGCGGCGGCAAAAGCAGGAATGGATTCTCACGGGTTTGGTATGGCCTCGGTGCGCTTTATTTGCGGTACCCAGGACAGCCACAAGCACCTTGAGCAAAAGCTGGCAAACTTCCTGGGAATGGAAGATGCCATCCTCTACTCCTCCTGCTTCGACGCCAACGGCGGCCTGTTCGAAACGCTGCTGGGCGCAGAAGACGCGATTATCTCCGACGCCCTGAACCACGCCTCTATTATCGACGGCGTGCGTTTATGTAAAGCGAAACGCTTCCGCTATGCCAACAATGATATGGCCGAACTGGAAGCTCGCCTGAAAGAAGCGCGTGAAGCCGGGGCCCGTCATGTACTGATCGCTACCGACGGCGTGTTCTCGATGGATGGTGTGATCGCCAACCTGAAAGGCGTCTGCGACCTGGCGGATAAATACGACGCGCTGGTGATGGTTGATGACTCTCACGCGGTGGGCTTCGTGGGTGAAAACGGGCGTGGCTCCCATGAGTATTGCGACGTGATGGGACGCGTGGACATCATCACCGGGACGTTGGGCAAAGCGCTCGGCGGCGCGTCTGGCGGCTACACTGCGGCGCGTAAAGAGGTGGTGGAATGGTTGCGTCAGCGCTCCCGTCCGTATCTGTTCTCCAACTCTCTGGCGCCGGCGATTGTCGCCGCCTCCATAAAAGTACTGGAGATGGTGGAATCCGGCGGCGAGCTGCGCGACCGCCTGTGGGCGAACGCGCGCCAGTTCCGCGAGCAGATGTCTGCGGCAGGTTTCACCCTTGCGGGCGCCGACCACGCCATCATTCCGGTGATGCTGGGCGATGCGGTGGTGGCGCAACAATTTGCCCGTGAGCTGCAAAAAGAGGGTATTTACGTAACAGGATTCTTCTATCCGGTGGTGCCGAAAGGCCAGGCGCGCATTCGTACCCAGATGTCCGCCGCCCATACGCCGGAGCAAATCACGCGCGCGGTTGAGGCGTTCACGCGCATAGGTAAACAACTGGGCGTTATTGCCTGAGGATCAAAGATGAAAGCGTTATCCAAACTGAAAGCGGAAGAGGGCATCTGGATGACCGACGTTCCTGAACCGGAAGTCGGACACAACGATCTGCTGATTAAAATCCGTAAAACAGCCATCTGCGGCACTGACGTTCACATCTACAACTGGGATGAGTGGTCGCAAAAAACCATCCCGGTACCTATGGTTGTCGGGCACGAATACGTCGGCGAAGTGGTCGGCATCGGCCAGGAAGTCAAAGGCTTTAAAATTGGCGATCGCGTCTCTGGCGAAGGACACATTACCTGTGGACACTGCCGTAACTGCCGCGGTGGCCGTACGCACCTGTGCCGCAACACGACCGGCGTGGGCGTGAACCGCCCAGGCTGCTTCGCCGAATATCTGGTGATCCCGGCATTCAACGCCTTCAAGATCCCGGACAATATTTCTGACGATCTGGCGTCTATCTTTGACCCGTTCGGTAATGCGGTGCACACGGCGCTGTCGTTCGATCTGGTGGGCGAGGATGTGCTGGTTTCCGGCGCGGGTCCTATCGGGATTATGGCGGCAGCGGTGGCGAAACACGTCGGGGCACGCAACGTCGTCATCACCGACGTTAACGAATACCGTCTGGACCTGGCGCGTAAGATGGGTATTACCCGTGCGGTTAACGTGGCGCAGGAGAGTCTGACCGACGTGATGGAAGCGTTGGGGATGACCGAAGGCTTCGATGTAGGGCTGGAAATGTCTGGCGCGCCGCCGGCGTTCCGCACCATGCTTGATACCATGAACCACGGTGGTCGCATCGCGATGCTGGGGATCCCGCCCTCTGACATGTCAATCGACTGGACGAAAGTGATCTTTAAAGGGCTCTTCATCAAAGGCATTTATGGCCGCGAGATGTTTGAAACCTGGTACAAGATGGCGGCGCTGATCCAGTCGGGTCTGGATCTTTCTCCTGTCATCACCCATCGTTTCTCGATTGATGACTTCCAGAAGGGCTTTGACGCGATGCGTTCAGGTCAGTCGGGGAAAGTCATCCTGAGCTGGGATTAATCGTAAAAAGGCCGGGGTTTTCCGGCCTTTTTATTCGGCAATATCTGAAATCCTGTAAAGTTTTGTCATTGTCATAAATATTACGTAATTACTCACTAGTCTGATTTTGCTGTTCATTCCAACGCTTTATTCTGCCGTTACCGTCAACGTTTAAAAATAGTATGCACCAGCCTTAATTGTTTCTTAACACTAAGGCTGTACAAAGGCGGGTAACTTCAGAGGTAATCGGTAATTTATGATGAATAGTACAAACAGACTCAGCGTCATTATCCCGCTTTATAATGGGGGTAATGATTTCAAAGCCTGCATGGAATCACTCATCGCGCAAACATGGACTGCCCTGGAAATAATTATTGTTAATGATGGTTCAACGGATAACTCTGTTGAAATAGCAACGCATTACGCCGAAAACTACCCACACGTTCGCCTGCTGCATCAGGCCAATGCCGGGGCGTCGGTCGCGCGTAACCGGGGAATGGCCGCCGCCACCGGGCAATATATCGCTTTCGTCGATGCGGATGATCTGGTTTATCCTCACATGTACGAAACGCTGATGACGATGGCGCTGGAAGATAATCTCGACGTCGCGCAATGTAATGCGGACTGGAGCGAACGTTCCTCCGGCGACACCTGGCAATCTATTCCCACCGATCGTATTCGCTCAACAGGTGTATTAACGGGTCCGGACTGGCTCCGTATGGCGCTGTCTTCTCGGCGCTGGACGCACGTGGTATGGATGGGGGTTTATCGCCGCGACGTGATTGAAAAAAATAACATCAGATTTATTCCGGGATTACATCATCAGGATATCGTGTGGACCACAGAGTTTATGTTTAATGCCCGTCGCGCACGCTATACCGAAGAGTCATTATATAAGTATTTCCTGCATGATAATTCCGTTAGTCGTTTAAAACGACAGGGCAATAAAAACCTTAATTATCAGCGCCATTATATTAAAATCACTCGCTTACTGGAAAAGCTGAATCGCGATTATGCCGACCGAATTACCCTTTATCCGGAGTTTCGTCAGCAAATAACGTATGAAGCATTACGCGTGTGTCATGCTGTACGCAAAGAGCCGGATATATTGACGCGTCAACGCATGATTGCCGAGATTTTCACCTCGGGCATGTATAAACGGATGATAATGAACGTGCGTAGCGCGAAGGTCGCGTATCAGGCGCTGCTGTGGTCTCTACGACTTTATCGCTGGCGCGACAAAACACGCTCGCACCATCGCACCGCCCGTCAAGCCCTTAACCTGGGTTAACGCCACCCTTGCTGGGGGCCTTCCCCCAGCCCTGCCACTGATGCTGGTACCAGCTGACCAGCGTGCTCTGACGAATGCTCTCGCTTATGACGCTGAAGAATCGGTCGGTATAAACTGGTTCGGGTGCCTTCTTCGCGTTACACACCTTCACTCCGCGGAACGGATTACGCGGCGCGTCGTTGTTTTTCGGCGGGGTCAGGTTCGGCGTCGAAGTATCCACCTGCGGTTCGTTAAGCAGGGTGCTTGGACGCACCAGCGTGATATCGGCTGGCAGGTTATACACCATCTGTTGGAGCACACGCACCGTTGACGGATGCGGATGTCCGATCGCGATCGCAGACCCGTTTCGACGAGCCAGATCGACGGCGCGGTTAAACTGGCGGCGAATGTCCGCTTCGTTTTGCGTGTCGTCGAGAAACACTTTGCGCTTGATAACCTTCACACCCGTACCGGACGCTGCGCGCATGGCCTGGCTATTGCCGATGGTCATGCTGTCGAGAAAATAGAGATCGTAGCGTTCCAGCGCCTGCATCACTTTCTGCATGCCAAACAGGCTGGAGGTCATCGCGCTGCCCATATGGTTATTCAGCCCGACAGCGTAGGGAACTTTGCTGACCGCCTCGCGCACAATACGTTCGATCTCATTGCTGCTCATCTCCGGGCGCAGCGTGTCTTTTTCCAGCGGCTGCTTACTGAGTGGGGCCATCGGCAGGTGAATCAACACCTCATGACCGCTGTTGTGCGCTTTGGTCGCCATTTCGCGGGCGTGAGGCGCATTAGGCAGTACCGCAACGGAGATTGCGTCTGGCATCGCCAGTACCTGATTTTCATAATGCGGACGGTAGCCGAAATCGTCGATCACGATGGCGAGTTTGCCAGCAAAAGCGGGGGAGGCGAAGGCCAGCAGGCTGGCGAATGAAAGAACAGTACGACGAAAGTGAGGCAAAACTTATCTTCCCAACCACGGCTGTGGATTGACGGCCTGACCCTGGCGACGGATTTCAAAATAGAGCGACGGTCTGCCCTGACCCCCGCTGCTGCCGACCAGCGCAATGGGCTGACCGGCGCGAACCTGTGTCCCCACGCTGACCAGCGCGCTCTGGTTATAGCCGTAAAGGCTCATGTCGCCCTTGCCGTGTTCGACGACGACGACCAGCCCGTAGCCCTGCAGCCAGTCCGCCAGAATCACCCGACCATCGGCAATGGCTTTGACTTCAGTGCCTTCAGACGCACCGATAACCATCCCTTTCCAACGTAGCTCACCTTGCAGCCGTTCGCCATATCGATGCAGCGTTGGCCCGCGAACCGGCCAATAAGCCTGACCGCGCGGCGAGCCTAAACCGCCGGTGCGCGACATCAGCGATTTCTCGCTTTCGGTCGGTTTATAGGTGGTGCCTTTACGGGTCGCCTCTTTCTGTCGATTACGTACTGCTTCCGCCTCGCGCGCTTCGCGTTCCGCCCGCGCTTTGGCGGCGGCTTCCGCTCGCGCAATGCTGTTACGCAGACGGGATTCGTTAGCGCGCAGTTCGCTCAGCTGCTGCTGGCCCTGCTGGATGGAAGACTCCAGTCCGGCGAGCGTTTTTTTCCGTTCGTTACGCGCCTGCTCCAGCTTCGCCTGCTGGGCGCGCTGTTCGTATAACAGCGTCTGTTGCTGGCTTTGCTTCTCTTCCAGCTCGGCGCGTTGTGCGGCGACCTGCTCGCGGGTTTGCTTCAGCTCGGTAATGGTTTCTTGTCGCGCCTGATTCAGATAGCCGAAATAGGCCTGTAAACGCTGGCCGCGCTGGCTCTCTTCACCACTGAGGATAAGCTGAATGCCGGTATGCTCACCCTGACGAAACGCCGCATCCAACTGTGCGGCGAGGCTGCGTTCCTGGCTGGCTTTTTGCTGCTCCAGCTTCGCGATGGAGGCGTTCATCTCATCAATTTGCTTGTTGAGCTGAGCGAGAGTGTTTTGGGTTTCGCGCAGTTTACGCGCGGCGACGGAAATCGCTTCTTCCTGTGCTTTCAACTGCGCTTGCAGGGTTGCGCGCTGCTGCTGCTGCTGGCGCACGGCGCGCTCTTTGGCGGCGATATCCGCCTGGATGGATTTGAGCTGATCGCGGTCATCCGCGTGGGCGGAAAAGGCGCACAACAATACGCCAGCGCTCAACACGCTGGCGTAAATCAGGGGCCTGACTGAAAACCGTTGCGTTTTCATGACCCCTTGTTTGGTATTCATCGCCTTTCCCCTCATGGGGAGGGATTATTCCACGATGAACAGCGGCTTACCAGTCATCTCTTGCGGGATTTCCATACCCATCAGCGTCAGCATGGTCGGCGCGATATCGGAAAGTTTACCGCCTTCCACCGCTTTTACGTTTTTGTCACCCACGTAAATCAGCGGAACCGGCAGGTTCGTGTGCGCCGTGTGCGCCTGACCCGTCGCCGGATCGCGCATCTGCTCGGCGTTACCGTGGTCCGCAGTGATCAGCAACTGTCCGCCAACGGATTCAACGGCTTTCGCGACCTGCTCAACGCAGTGATCCAGTGCTTCCACTGCTTTCACGGCTGCTTCCATCACCCCGGTATGACCGACCATATCGCCGTTCGGGTAGTTACAGATGATGGTATCGTACTTCCCGCTTTCGATAGCGGCGACCAGTTTTTCAGTCAACTCCGCAGAGCTCATTTCCGGCTGAAGATCGTAGGTCGCCACTTTCGGTGAATTAATCAAAATGCGTTCTTCACCGGCAAATGGCTCTTCCACGCCGCCGTTGAAGAAGAAAGTCACATGCGCGTATTTTTCCGTTTCGGAGATACGCAACTGGGTTTTGTCATTCTTCGCCATCCACTCGCCGAAGGTGTTTGCCAGAGAGGCTGGTGGGTAGGCGACGGCCGTTTTGATGTCCGCCGCGTATTCGGTCAGCATGACAAAATTCAGGTTAACCACTTTCTTACGCGCAAAGCCGTCGAAGTCAGTGTTAACAAATGCCCGTGTGATTTCACGCGCGCGGTCGGCACGGAAGTTCATGAAAATCAGCGCATCGCCGTCTTCCATTGCCGCATCGGCCTGGCCTTCCGCACGAATCACGGTCGCTTTAACGAATTCATCGTTTTCGTCGCGAGCGTAAGCGGCCTGCAGGCCTTCAACCGCGGTTGCGTACTGGAATTCGCCTTTTGCCAGGGTCATCAGATCATAAGCCTGTTCAACGCGATCCCAGCGGTTGTCGCGGTCCATGGCGTAATAACGTCCGATGATAGAAGCGACGCGGCCTTTGCCCAGCGCGGCAAACTTGTCTTCGAAGGCTTTCAGTGAGGATTCAGCGCTGCGCGGCGGGGTGTCGCGACCGTCGAGAAACGCATGCAGGTAGATTTTCTCCGCGCCGCGTTCAGCGGCCAGTTCCACCATCGCCATGATGTGGTCTTCGTGGCTGTGTACGCCGCCCGCCGAGAGCAGGCCCATGATATGAACCGCTTTACCCGCGTTTTTCGCCTGGTCTACCGCCGCGGTCAGCACCGGATTGGCAAAGAAGGTACGTTCTTTAATTTCGACATCCAGCCGCGTCAGGTCCTGATACACGATGCGGCCCGCGCCCAGGTTAACGTGACCTACTTCTGAGTTACCCATCTGACGGTCAGGCAGACCCACTTCCAGACCGGACGCGTCAATCAGCGTATGCGGACGTTGCGCCCACAGCGCGTCCATGACGGGCGTTTTCGCAGAGAAAATGGCGTTATCCTGGCTCTCTTCACGGTAACCATAGCCATCGAGAATGACCAGCACCATAGGTTTTTTCGAAACCGACATTGTGAAACCTCACACTAAAGAAACAAAAATTTTGCGTAATTTTACTACAGCTGAATCGATAAAATAGCCTCAGAAGATCAAATAATAGGGCCGCGCGGCGCATGGACGGCGCGGTTTTACGCTATTTTTTCCATTGCGCCCCGCAAAAATGCAATCCAGTGCACGCGCTGGCTGTATTTGCGCCATCGCGCAGGTATACTCCTTCCTTGGTTTTTAATCACTGAGTCGGGAGTTGTTACCCCCCATGCAAGAAATTATGCAATTTGTTGGTCGCCATCCCATACTGAGTATCGCCTGGATTGCGTTACTGGTGGCGGTTTTATTCACCACGTTTAAAGGCCTGACCTCAAAAGTGAAGGTCATCACCCGTGGTGAAGCCACGCGTCTTATCAACAAAGAAGACGCCGTTGTTGTCGATTTACGTCAGCGTGACGATTTCCGTAAAGGCCATATCGCAGGCGCTATCAACCTGCTGCCAAGTGAAATCAAAGCGAACAACGTGGGCGAGCTCGATAAGCACAAAGACAAACCGGTGATCGTGGTCGACGGTTCCGGCATGCAGTGTCAGGAAGCGGCAAACGCGCTCATCAAGGCAGGCTTTGAAAAAGTGTCCGTGCTGAAAGAAGGCGTTGCTGGCTGGAGCGGCGAGAATCTGCCGCTGGTTCGCGGCAAATAAACTCGCCGCTGGCACGAAATTCACAGATAAAGCGAATATCGGAGAGATGTATGGCCAATATCGAGATCTACACCAAAGCAACCTGCCCGTTTTGCCATCGCGCGAAAGCGTTGTTAAACAGCAAGGGCGTGAGTTTCCAGGAGCTTCCGATTGACGGCGACGCCGTAAAACGGGAAGAAATGATCAAGCGCAGTGGCCGTACAACGGTTCCGCAGATTTTTATTGATGCACAGCACATTGGCGGCTGTGACGACTTGTATGCGTTGGATGCGCGTGGTGGACTTGATCCCCTGCTGAGCTAACGTCATCACAGACTTAGGCTGTATTTTAAGGACAACACTAAAAGGGTTTTCTACACATGTCAGAACAAAATAACACCGAAATGGCTTTCCAGATCCAACGTATTTACACCAAAGATGTCTCTTTCGAAGCGCCAAATGCGCCGCATGTTTTCCAGAAAGACTGGCAGCCAGAGGTTAAACTTGATCTTGATACCGCATCTACCCAACTGGCAGATGATGTGTACGAAGTTGTACTGCGTGTCACCGTAACCGCTTCCCTGGGTGAAGAAACGGCGTTCCTGTGCGAAGTTCAGCAGGGCGGTATTTTCTCCATTAGCGGTATTGAAGGTACCCAGATGGCGCATTGCCTGGGCGCATACTGCCCGAACATTCTGTTCCCGTATGCCCGCGAATGCATCACCAGCCTGGTTTCACGCGGTACGTTCCCGCAGCTGAACCTTGCGCCGGTTAACTTCGATGCGCTGTTCATGAACTATTTACAGCAGCAGGCTGGCGAAGGTACTGAAGAACATCAGGATGCCTGATGAACCCACGTAATGCTTCAATGACAGTAATTGGTGCCGGCTCGTACGGCACCGCTCTCGCCATCACCCTGGCGAGAAACGGCCACCCGGTTGTCCTGTGGGGCCACGATCCGCAACATATTGCGACGCTTGAGCGCGATCGCTGTAACGTCGCGTTTCTTCCTGACGTGCCTTTTCCCGATACGCTCCATCTCGAAAGCGACTTAGCCACCGCTCTGGCGGCGAGCCGCGATATTCTGGTGGTAGTGCCAAGCCATGTGTTTGGGGAAGTGCTGCGACAAATCAAACCGTTGCTGCGTGCTGACGCGCGGCTGGTCTGGGCGACAAAAGGGCTTGAAGCCGAGACGGGACGCCTGTTGCAGGACGTTGCGCGCGAGGCGCTGGGCGATCAAATTCCGCTGGCGGTCATCTCTGGTCCGACCTTTGCGAAAGAGTTGGCGGCGGGATTACCGACGGCCATCTCGCTGGCGTCAACTGACGACACCTTCGCCGACGACCTTCAGCAGCTGCTTCACTGCGGCAAAAGTTTCCGCGTCTACAGCAATCCGGACTTCATTGGCGTTCAACTTGGCGGCGCGGTGAAAAATGTGATTGCGATTGGCGCCGGGATGTCAGACGGCATCGGCTTTGGCGCTAACGCTCGCACCGCGCTTATCACGCGTGGACTGGCGGAAATGTCGCGTCTGGGCGCGGCGCTGGGCGCCGATCCGGCCACCTTTATGGGGATGGCGGGACTGGGCGATCTGGTGCTGACCTGTACTGACAATCAGTCGCGTAACCGCCGCTTTGGCATGATGCTCGGTCAGGGCATGGATGTGCAAGGCGCGCAGGACAAGATTGGACAGGTGGTGGAAGGCTACCGCAATACGAAAGAAGTCCGCGAGTTGGCGCACCGTTTTGGTGTCGAAATGCCAATAACCGAGGAAATTTATCAAGTATTATATTGCGGAAAAAACGCGCGCGAGGCAGCATTGACCTTATTAGGCCGTGCACGCAAGGACGAGCGTAGCCGCCACTAGTCGCAAGGATCTGTTTTCATCAATGACCCGGCCCGCGAAGAACGGGCCGGTCGTTAGCCTCATTACCTGGAGTTCGCAATGCCGTGTGAAGAACTGGATATCGTCTGGAACAATATTAAAGCCGAAGCCCGTGCCCTGGCCGATTGTGAGCCAATGCTGGCCAGTTTTTACCACGCAACGCTACTCAAGCATGAAAACCTGGGCAGTGCGCTAAGCTACATGCTGGCGAACAAACTGGCCTCGCCGATTATGCCTGCGATTGCCATTCGGGAAGTGGTGGAGGAAGCCTACGCCGCCGACCCGGAGATGATTGCCTCGGCAGCCTGCGATATTCAGGCGGTGCGCACTCGCGACCCGGCGGTTGATAAATATTCCACCCCGCTGTTATACCTGAAGGGTTTTCACGCCCTACAGGCTTATCGCATCGGCCACTGGTTGTGGAACGAAGGTCGCCGCGCGCTGGCTATCTTCTTACAAAATCAGGTATCTGTGACGTTCCAGGTCGATATCCACCCGGCTGCGCGGATCGGACGCGGGATCATGCTCGACCACGCCACTGGCATCGTGGTGGGCGAAACCGCGGTAATTGAAGATGACGTGTCGATTCTACAGTCGGTCACCCTTGGCGGCACCGGCAAAACCAGCGGCGATCGCCATCCGAAGATCCGTGAAGGGGTGATGATTGGCGCCGGGGCGAAGATCCTTGGCAATATTGAAGTTGGACGCGGAGCAAAAATCGGCGCGGGTTCTGTGGTGTTACAGCCTGTACCGCCGCACACCACCGCCGCAGGGGTGCCAGCGCGCATCGTCGGCAAGCCGGACAGTGATAAACCGTCGATGGATATGGATCAGCATTTTAACGGGATACATCATACGTTCGAATACGGCGACGGAATCTGATTTCGGGCTATCTTACGTGCCAGCCTGAATTCAGGCTGTGCTTGCCACCTCACGGGCTATGCGTACGCTCCGGTGACTGCGTGCAGACTGTGTTCAATGTGGCGGCGTCGATAACGCCCGAAAAAAATGCCCCGTCTCTGCGTGATTCGTTGGCGGGGTAAGCGTAGCGTCGTCACCCGACAACCCTCAGCTACGCAATACCGCGCCGGGATACCCTAACTGTCGCCACGCCTCGTACACCACCACCGACACCGCGTTTGACAGGTTCATACTGCGACTGTCCGGCATCATCGGAATCCGAATTTTTTGCTCCGCAGGCAAGGCATCAAGAATGCTGGCAGGTAAGCCGCGCGTCTCCGGGCCAAACATCAAATAATCCCCGTCCTGATAGCTCACCGCGCTGTGGGCGGGCGTCCCTTTGGTGGTGAGGGCAAACAGACGCTGTGGCTTTTCGGCTTTCTGAAACGCCGCGTAATCACGATGGCGCGCCACGGCGGCAAATTCATGGTAGTCCAGTCCCGCACGACGCAGACGTTTGTCGTCCCAGGTAAAGCCCATCGGCTCAATGATATGCAGACGAAAGCCCGTGTTAGCGCACAGGCGAATGATGTTGCCGGTATTGGGTGGGATTTCTGGTTCGAATAAAACGATATTAAGCATGTTTGCTGCCCCTTCAATTGCGCGGGGCAGCATAGCACGTTCACTACGCGGCATCACCCTGCGCGAGGGGGGCCAGCGCCGCGGGAAGGTTGCCGATCTCCTGAACCAGCGAGTCTTTGCTGATTTCGCTAATGGATTTCGCGCCGGTCAGCGTCATCGCGACTTTCATCTCTTTCTCGATCAGGTTCAGCAGGTTGGCGACGCCCGCCTGGCCGGCGGTGGCCAGCGCGTAAAGATACGCGCGGCCCAGCAGCACGCTGTCTGCGCCCAGCGCAATCATGCGTACCACGTCCAGCCCGTTACGGATACCACTGTCGGCCAGAATAGCGATGTCGCCTTTTACCGCGTCGGCAATCGCGGGCAGGGCGCGCGCGGAGGAGAGCACGCCGTCGAGCTGGCGTCCGCCGTGGTTAGACACCACAATGCCGTCCGCACCAAAGCGCACCGCGTCGCGAGCGTCTTCCGGATCGAGGATCCCTTTGATCACCATCGGGCCGTCCCAGAAGTCACGGATCCACTCAAGGTCTTTCCATGAAATCGACGGATCGAAGTTATTTGCCAGCCAGCCGATGTAATCTTCCAACCCGGTTGGTTTGCCAAGATAGGTCGAAATGTTGCCTAAATCATGCGGACGACCGTTCAGGCCTACGTCCCACGCCCATTGTGGATGGGTCACCGCCTGCCAGTAACGGCGCAGCGCGGCGTTTGGACCGCTCATGCCCGAATGTGCGTCGCGGTAGCGCGCGCCGGGTGTTGGCATATCGACCGTAAAGACCAGCGTTGAACAGCCTGCCGCTTTCGCCCGCTCCAGCGCGTTACGCATAAAACCGCGGTCGCGCAGCACGTACAGCTGGAACCACATCGGACGGCTAAGGGTCGGCGCCACCTCTTCGATTGGGCAAACGGACACGGTGGAAAGGGTAAACGGAATCCCCTTCGCATCCGCGGCGGCAGCGGCCTGCACTTCGCCTCGACGGGCGTACATGCCGCAGAGGCCAACCGGCGCCAGCGCCACCGGCATCGACAGCTTTTCTTTAAAGAGGGTGGTTTCCAGGCTTAAGTCAGACATGTTTTTCAAAACGCGCTGACGCAGCGCCACTTCCGATAAATCCTCTACGTTGCGGCGCAGGGTGTATTCCGCATAGGCGCCGCCGTCAATGTAGTGGAACAGAAACGGAGGCAGAATGCGCTGGGCTGCGGCGCGATAATCGCTGGCTGCTGATATAATCATGCTTTGTTCTCCCTGGAATGCTCATTGTGGTCGCCGGGCAGGCGGGTGATTCGCGCCTGGCGGGCCTGATCTTCATCAAATTGTTTAATGGTGGCGTGGACGAAGCTGAGATGCGCCATCATCGCTTTACGCGCGCCGTCGGCGTCACCGGCAAGAATGGCGTCCATGACCGCCTGATGTTGCTCCGTCAGCTTTGCAAAGACCGGCGGGACAAGGTACATACGCTGGCGACTCTGTTTTACCGACGAGTGCAGTACGTCGAAGAATCCGCGCATGGTCTGCAACAGCACCACATTGTGTGACGCCTCGGCGATGGCGAGATGAAACCGAACGTCGGCCTGAGAGGCGATGTCCGGATCTTCGCTGAGGGTCGCGTCAAAGCAGAGCCTGATTTTTTCTTTATCTGCCTGGGTAGCGCGCAGGGCGGCATGCCAGGCGGTGCTGGCTTCGATGGCGTGGCGGGCTTCCAGAATGTCGAAGCTGTAGTCCGGGTCGTCGGCCATCAGCGTTTTGAGCGGCTGTACGATGTTTTGCTCAGACCACTCTTCATGCTGCCAGCGGACAAACGTCCCTCCGCCGCGACGGCTGAGCAGGACGCCTTCGCTCACTAATTTCGCCAGCGCTTCGCGCAAAGAGTTGCGCGACACGCCAAGCTGCTGGGCAAGCTGGCGTTCGGCGGGCAGCTTCATACCCGCCTCCAGTTGCTGTTCTTCAATCAGCGCCCGCACACGAGAGGCTATCTCGTCGGACAGGCGTTTTGGCATCACAATCACGGGATCATCCAGGTTAAGACATACGCCTGAAGCGTGGTGATCACGCCCACCATGCAGGTGAAGATCAGGCTGTGTTTGACGGTGAAACGGAACAAGTCCGACTCTTTACCGACCAGTCCTACTGCCGCGCAGGCGATAGCAATGGACTGCGGCGAAATCATCTTGCCGGTGACCCCGCCGGTGGTGTTTGCAGCGACCATCAGCACATCCGACACGCCAATTTGCTGTGCGGCGGTAGCCTGCAGCGCGGCAAACAGCGCATTGGATGAGGTGTCTGAGCCGGTGAGGAACACGCCCAGCCAGCCGAGGAACGGCGAGAAGAAGGTGAAGGCGCTGCCGGTATGCGCCAGCGCTAATGCCAGTGTTGACGAAAGACCGGAATAGTTAGAGATAAACGCGAACGCCAGCACCATCCCGATGGAGTAGATAGGCAGCGCCAGCTCCTTCAGGGTGCTGCCAAAGGTCTGGATGGCGGCGGAAGGCTTCATCTTTAGCCAGACGATGGACAGTAGCGCGGCGAACAGAATGGCGGTACCGGTCGCTGAGAACCAGTCGAATTTATACACGGCGGCATAGGCGGTTGCTTCGTTGACTACCGGCGGCATGCGGGCAATCAGCTTGTCCAGGAACGGAACCGGGATGTTAATCACCCAGTCGTACAGCGCGCCGCCTGGGGCGAACAGTGCTTTAAACGGCGGTACGCTCCACAGCGTCACGGTGGCGGTCAGGAACAGGAACGGCGACCACGCGCGAACAATCTGCCCGGCGGTGTAGCCAGTGCGCGCCAGCGTCTGATCCACATGGGAAGCCCCCATATCCGCAAAGCGGAAAATACGCACCGGCTGCCAGCGTTTCAGGAACAGCGTCAGGCAAACCAGCGACACCAGTGAGGAAATGATGTCCGGCAGCTCCGGACCGATAAAGTTGGAGCTGAGGTATTGAGCAATCGCGAACGAGCCGCCCGCTACCATCACCGCAGGCCAGGTCTCTTTAATGCCGCGCCAGCCGTCCATAATCGCCATGATCCAGAACAGTACGATGATGGTCAGGAACGGCAGCTGGCGGCCCACCATCTGGCCGATCTCAAAACTGTCCAGTCCGGTTACCTGCCCGGCAACCAGAATTGGGATCCCCATTGCGCCAAACGCCACTGGCGCAGTGTTGACGATCAGGCAAAGCCCGGCGGCGTAAAGCGGATTAAAGCCCAGTCCAACCAGCAACGCGGCGGTAATCGCCACCGGGGCGCCGAACCCCGCAGCCCCCTCCAGAAACGCGCCAAAGGAGAAGCCGACGATCAGCATCTGCAGGCGCTGGTCAGGGGTAATCGACAGAATCGACGAGCGGATAATGTCGAACTGCCCGGTTTTCACCGAGATTTTGTAGACAAACACAGCGGCGATAATGATCCAGGCAATCGGCCACAAACCATAGAAGAAACCATACACCACCGAGGCCAGCGCGCGATCGACCGGCATTTTGTAAAACAGCAGCGCCACAGCTAGCGCGATAACCACCGTCCACGAGGCGGCAACATAGCCTTTCAGCTTGAGCTTGATCAGCGCGAAGAAGAAAAACAGAATCGGGAGCGATGCGATCAGGCTGGACAGCCAGATATTCCCGGCCGGATCGTAGTTTTGTTGCCAGAGATTCATTGCAGGTCTCCTGAGGGCCACGCGCATAATGCTATGAGTCTGTGCTCATCTCGACGTCACATTATGTGTAAAAGTGGCCCTGCCAATATTGTTGTGTAGGGATAATGACAACAAATGGTTAACCAAATGTTATGTATTGGCAACGATAGTGTAAGGCTAAATCAGCGAAGTGTGAACCAGTGGACGCAAAGGAGGGGGATTGGTAGGGCCAATTTACGCGTGGATCAGGGCGGCGAAGCGCCACCCGTAACGCATTTAGAATTCAGTCTTTGAAAAGCCGGTCATTTCTTCCAAACCCATTTCACGGCCCAGTGCTGTCATTGGATGTACGACCACCAGACCACGCACGCTTTTTTTCAGCTTGCCCATATCGGCCTGCTCTTTTTTACTGATTGCGCGGCGGAACGGCATGTTCATCAGCTTTTGCGCTTCTTTGCTCAGTTTCTGGCTGTGCACTTCGCGCAGGCGGGCGATCTCCGTTTCGAGCGTGGTTTTCTCTTTTTCCAGCTCCGCGTACTTATCGGCGGCCTCGACCAGCGACAGTTCAGCCTGCTGGTGGCGAACAGTATCAAGGCGATCGCTCAGGCGTTTAATTTCGTTTTTTTCGACTTCTTTCATGGTATGGCTTCTGATAGAAATAAAGGGAATGCCCTATAGTATGCGCGCTGAGCGGGTTTCTTCACAATCAATCGCTAAAAAATAATCAAAACGGATAAGAATGGCCGCGCAGACATCATAGTTACCTGGCTGATAAAAAAGGCTTTTTGCCAGGAAAAGGGTCAGGCTCGCCATTTTCTGCGTAGGATCATGTTTAAGCACGTTTTCCTCAACCCGTTCGCGTTTCTGATCCTAAACTAAAATTGGCGGCTGCGTTTGTTTACAGCGTTGACAGAGGGAGGACTTCTCATGGCGAAAATGGGTGAAAATGTTCCACATCTGATTGATAAAGCGATTGATTTTATGGCCTCAAGTCAGGCGTTCCGGGAATACCTGAATAAAACGCCTGCGCGCGATACGGTCCCGAATGATATCCCGCTGGAGCATGCGAAGATGTATCTCGACCGGCTGGAATATTATCGGCAGCTGTATCAGCCAAAGCTGGAAGATAAGGTGTGAGACAACCGGGCCTATTTCTGGAAGGCTTTTTTTAAGCTGATTTTAGAAATCAGCTCAGTCAGGGAAAGCACCATTGTCGAGCGTACCGCTTGCTGGTAGCGCTGGATTTGCATGGCGTACAGCGCCGGGTCGGAGGCATCAAACTGCGGCGGCGGCGGTAGCGCCGTCACGCAGTGAAGTTCGCCGAACGGTCCGAGAATTTCATCGTCGGTAAACGCGTACTCATTGCCATCATGGTTCATCTCTTCACGCAGCGCCATCAATAGCTCCGCATCCTCATACTCTGGACGACTCAGCACGCCGAGGCCATAGATAAGTTTCAGGCGCACCGACAGATCGCCCAGCGGTCCGTCGCCGTCGAGTAACGGTTCTACTGCGTATTTCACCGCGTAGTCGTCTTTGCGAAACACCTGAAGCACCAGAATGTTCACCGCCTCGGTGAGTAACTCGACGGCGGTGATCAGGAAACTTCGTACGGTTTTGCCAGCATTCAGACGCTCAAGCACACGGTTTTCAAAGGCCTGGGTTTCTTCCATTATTGCCTGCATATCTGACAATCTTTCATTCGGGCGCAGGTTCGCCTGCGCCGTATTTTGCATCATTTGATCGCGTTATACGCGTTTACGGCCTCGGCCACGACTTCGCTGCTGGCATCCAGTCCGGAAACCTGCGCCAGAGCGGCCTGCGGGCCTTTGTCGGCAATCAGCGCCGCCAGTTCCTGCGCCTGCGGATCGTCTTCGCTACGGAAATGCATCGCCGCGGCAATGCCTTTCACCAGGTTCAGATGCGGCAGGCCATATTCCAGCGTGCCCAGCAGTGGTTTGATCAACCGATCACCGGCGCTCAGTTTCCGCAGCGGCTGACGGCCAACGCGCTCAACGTCGTCTTTCAGGTACGGGTTTTCGAAACGGCCAAGAATTTTCTGGATATACGCCGCGTGCTTGTCTGCATCAAAACCGTAGCGTTTGATCAGCACCGCGCCGCTCTCCTCCATCGCCCCTTTTACCACCGCGCGGATTTTCTCGTCGAGGATCGCGTCGCGGATAGTCTGATGACCGGTCAATTTTCCGAGGTAGGCGGTTATAGCATGCCCGGTGTTCAGCGTGAAGAGTTTACGTTCGACAAATGCCATCAGGTTATCAGTTAATTCCATTCCCGGGATGTCCGGCAGCGCGCCTTTAAACTGCGTTTTGTCGACAATCCACTCGCTGAACGTTTCAACGGTCACTTCCAGCGGATCGTGCGTAGCGGAGGCGGAAGGGGGAACAATACGATCCACCGCGGAGTCGACGAAGCCGACGTGCGCCTCCACCCATGCCTTGTCATCTTCCGCCAGCGCGTTCATGACATGGCCTTTCAGCTGCGTGGTGCCACGGACCATGTTTTCACAGGCGATGATGTTCAGGGGGGTGTCGATACCCTGCGCTTTGCGCTGCGCCAGCCCTTTTGCGATGGCAGGCGCGATGCGCTCAAGCACGACCGGACCAACGGCAGTGGTCACCAGATCCACTTGGGCGATCAGCTTAACCACGTCGTCGCCGATGCTGCTTACCGCATCAACGCCGGTAACGGTATCCACCTGCTCATTTTCACCCACCACGTGCACCTGATAGCTATGACGGGCGTTCAGGGCGTCGAGCACGACCTGATTTACATCAGCGAATGTCAGTTGTATCCCCGCGTCTGCCAGCAATTTGCCGATAAAGCCACGTCCGATATTACCTGCGCCAAAATGTAATGCTTTCATAGTAGTAACCTTCGTTAATGTTTTTACCCAAGAGGGCTGGGGTGAAAAGCGGTTCCTCACCCAAACCCTCTCCCTTACAGGAGAGGAAAATAGGGGCCCGGCAAACGCAAGCGCTACCGGGCAAATGCACTTACTTACGACCTGCCAGCAGCTCAAGCACTTCTTCGACGCTGGTGGTGTTAGCCAGACGTTCGATAACGGTTTCATCATCCAGCGCGTTGGTCAGGCTGGTGATCACCTGGATGTGCTCGTTATTGCGTGCGGCGATACCAATAACCAGACGGGCGATATCATCCTCTTCTTCACCGAAGCGAACGCCTTGCGGATACTGGCAGAACACGACACCGGTTTTCAGTACGCGATCTTTGGCTTCCACCGTACCGTGCGGAACCGCAATGGATTCGCCCAGATAGGTCGGGGTCAATTTTTCACGCGCCAACATCGCGTCAACGTATTCCGGCTCAACGTAGCCGCCTTTAACCAGTTGTTCACCGGCAAAGCGAATGGCCTCTTCTTTGGTAGCCGCGGTACGGCCGAGGAAGATGTTCTCCGCGCTCAGTTTGAACAGATGAGCGTTACTTTCGTCAAAACTGTCCTGCAGGCTGGTACGCACTTTCTCTTCATTGTCTGTGTGACGCTGCGCCGCAACCAGACGTTCGGTCAGGCTGGCGTACAGACCGCTGTCGAGGAAATTGGTCAGCGAAATATGCTGTGCCTGTGGAACCTGACGCATTGCGCGCTCGGTGAGATCGCGGTGGGTGATGACCAGGTCAACATCCGGCGGCAAGTTATTGATGGCGCTGTTGGTCACTGAAATCTGAGACAGACCGGCATCCTGTACTTTCTTACGCAACACGCCTGCGCCCATCGCGCTGGAGCCCATACCGGCGTCGCAGGCTACGATGATTTTACGCACATGGCTCAGGTCGTTGGTGACATCGCCCGCAGACAGCGGCGTGCCGCCTTTGGATTCTGCTTTCATGTCCTGCATACGACGGGTGGCCGCTTCAATGTCGTCTTCTTCTTTCACCTTGCTGGTTTTCAGCAGAATCGCCGAGACCACGAAGGAGACCGCCATGGCTGTACAGATTGCCGCGATGTTAGCGAAGTAGGCGCCTTTTGGCGTCATCGCCAGCACCGCCAGGATAGAACCCGGAGACGCCGGAGACACCAGACCACCGTTCAGCAGCGTCAGGGTGAACACGCCGGTCATGCCGCCGAGGATAACGGCCAGAATCAGACGTGGGTTCATCAGCACGTAAGGGAAGTAAATTTCGTGGATCCCGCCCAGGAAGTGGATGATAGCCGCACCGCCCGCAGACTGTTTTGCACTGCCACGACCAAAGAACATGTACGCCAGCAGCACGCCCATCCCCGGGCCCGGGTTGGCTTCAATCAGGAAGAAGATGGATTTGCCCATCTCGTGCGACTGCTGAATACCCAGCGGCGAGAAGATACCGTGGTTGATGGCGTTGTTGAGGAACAGGATTTTCGCTGGTTCAACAAAGATGGACGCCAGCGGCAGCATGTCATGGACAACCATGAAGTTGACGCCCGCCGCCAGAATTTTTGACAAACCTTCCACCAGCGGACCAATACCGAGGAATGCCAGAATCGCGAGGATCATCCCGATGATGCCAGCGGAGAAGTTATTCACCAGCATTTCAAAACCGGACTTGATCTTACCGTCTACCCAGTTGTCGAATTTCTTGATGCAGTAGCCGCCCAGCGGACCTGCAATCATGGAGCCGAGGAACATCGGCATGTCTGCGCCGACGATCACGCCCATGGTGGTGATCGCCCCGACCACGCCGCCGCGCTCGCCGCCCACCAGTTTACCGCCGGTATAACCGATCAGCAGTGGCAGGAGATAGGTAATCATCGGGCCGACCAGCTTCGCCAGCGTTTCGTTTGGCAACCACCCTGTCGGAATAAATAATGCGGTGATAATACCCCACGCGATAAACGCGCCGATATTTGGCATCACCATATTGCTGAGGAATCGACCAAAGCTTTGCACTTTGATCTTAATATCGGATGACATAAAAACACCCCTTCTTATGTTTGCTGTCGCGCAGGCCGGAAGCCCGAGGTTTTGTTAATGTGGCGGCAGAGGTAGCCGGACCCTGTAGATACTGCGAAATCTGGCACTGAATCGATCAGCTGTCCAGCCTGTGTCCTTTTATGTGATGTGAATCACATAAATATAGGGGGTAGGGAGGTATTTAATGTGATTTGCATCACGAAATGGTTGTATGGAAAAACATCAAAGTGGATTTTTGAACCATTAATGGCACAAAAATGTGATTTGTTTCACGTTTTTGTTTTATCGGTTTGTTGAATATTTGTGATTTAAATCACAATAAATTTTCAGTCGAATTTGCCCTGATGTGATGTAGCGCAGGTTCTGCGTTTTCCGCGCCATTGAGTTATTAACTGCATTTGCCCTTTATACCTTATAGAACATGCATTGTTCCTCATGAGGCTGATAGCAATGAAAACGTCTTTTTTATTTTCCTTGTCGTAACAGGCGTATATCGCATAAAACATATCTCTCATTTTCAGCACAACAGTGCGGTGTTTCGTTGGCAGTCTGCTAACTTTCATTCTCTTTGCACGCATCTGAGCCATACTGAATACTGTTGATTATTCTTTGGCGCATTGTCTTCCCCCTACGTTGGCATAAAGGACCCGGTATGAAACTCATAGGTAGCTACACCAGCCCGTTTGTACGCAAAATCTCGATTCTGCTGCTGGAAAAGGGCATCACCTTCGAATTTGTTAATGAACTGCCGTACAACGCGGAAAACGGCGTGGCGCAGTACAATCCATTGGGGAAAGTCCCGGCGCTGGTGACCGATGATGGAGAATACTGGTTTGATTCGCCAATCATTGCCGAATATATCGAACTGCTGGACATCGCCCCGGCGATGCTACCGCGCGAGCCGCTGGCGTCGCTGAAGGTGCGCCAGCTTGAAGCCCTGGCTGACGGTATTATGGATGCTGGCCTGGTGTCGGTGCGTGAACAGGCGCGACCGGCGGCGCAGCAGTCGGAAAATGAGCTTCTGCGTCAGCGTGAAAAAATCACCCGCAGTCTGGATGCGCTGGAAGGCTATCTGGTGGACGGAACCATTAAACCCGATACGGTGAATCTGGCGACTATCGCGATTGCTTGCGCCGTGGGCTATCTCAACTTCCGTCGCGTGTCGCCGGGCTGGTGCGTGGACCGTCCTAACCTGGTAAAACTGGTGGAAACCCTGTTTAGCCGCGAAAGTTTTGCCCGCACGGAACCGCCAAAGGCTTGATACGTATTATGTCCGCCTGAGCCATCTCACGTTACAATCCCCCTTATGTCGAAACGCCTCTCCGCATATGGAGAGGATCACCAACCGCCAGGCTATCCCATGACAACCGAAACGCGTTCGCTGTACAGTCAGCTTCCTGCCATTGATCGCTTATTGCGTGAAAGTGCATTTCTTACCCTGTGTGACAGCCACGGGCATACCCGTGTCGTTGAACTCCTTCGCCAGATGCTGGACGAGGCCAGAGAGACGATACGTGATACCCAGGCGCTGCCCGTGTGGAGCGACAACTGGGCGCAGGAAGTTAGCGTCCGTCTGCAGAAAGCGGCTCAGAGCGCGCTGCGTCCGGTAATCAATCTGACCGGTACGGTGCTGCACACGAATCTTGGTCGCGCATTGCAGGCGGAAGAGGCGATAGCGGCGGTGGCGCAGGCCATGCGTTCACCGGTGACGCTGGAGTACGATCTCGACGGCGCCGGGCGCGGCCACCGTGACCGCGCGCTGGCGGAGTTACTGTGCCGCATTACCGGCGCGGAAGACGCCTGTATCGTCAATAACAACGCGGCGGCGGTATTGTTAATGCTGGCGGCAACGGCGGCGGGGAAAGAGGTGGTGGTCTCGCGCGGCGAACTGGTAGAGATTGGCGGCGCGTTTCGCATTCCTGACGTGATGCGCCAGGCTGGCTGTACGCTTCATGAAGTAGGCACCACCAACCGCACGCACGCGAAAGATTATCGCCAGGCGGTAAATGAAAACACCGGGCTGTTGATGAAGGTCCACACCAGTAACTACAGCATTGAAGGCTTTACCAAAGCGATAGACGAGAGCGAACTGGCGCAGATCGGCCAGCAACTGGATATTCCGGTGGTGGCCGATCTTGGCAGCGGTTCGCTGATTGATCTCAGCCAGTACGGTCTGCCGAAAGAGCCGATGCCGCAGCAACTGATTGCCGCGGGCGTCAGTCTGGTGAGCTTTTCCGGCGATAAACTGCTCGGCGGTCCGCAAGCGGGTATTATCGTCGGCAAAAAAGAGATGATTGCGCAACTGCAAAGTCACCCACTGAAGCGCGCGCTGCGGGCGGATAAAATGACCCTTGCGGCGCTGGAGGCGACGCTACGGCTGTATCTGCATCCGGAAGCGTTGGCGCAAAAACTGCCGACATTGCGGGCGTTAACCCGCCCTCAGGAGGCGATTACCGCCCAGGCGCAGCGGTTACAGCTCTCGCTTGCCAAACATTATGCAAATGACTTTGCGGTCAGCGTGACGCCGTGTCTGTCGCAGATCGGCAGCGGTTCATTACCGGTTGATCGCTTGCCGAGCGCGGCATTAACCTTTACCCCGCACGACGGGCGCGGCAGCCGTCTGGCGGCGCTGGCGAGCCGCTGGCGAGCGCTGCCCGTTCCGGTTATTGGGCGGATTAACGATGGTCGCCTGTGGCTGGATTTGCGCTGCCTTGAAGATGAGACCCGGTTTATGGAGATGTTGTTGAAATGATTATTGCGACCGCCGGACACGTTGACCACGGGAAAACGACGCTGCTACAGGCGATCACGGGCGTGAATGCCGATCGTCTGCCGGAAGAAAAAAAGCGCGGGATGACGATCGATCTGGGCTACGCCTACTGGCCGCAGCCGGACGGGCGCGTGCTGGGTTTTATCGATGTGCCCGGACATGAAAAGTTTCTCTCTAATATGCTGGCGGGCGTGGGCGGTATCGATCATGCGCTGCTGGTGGTGGCCTGCGATGATGGCGTGATGGCGCAAACCCGCGAGCACCTGGCGATATTACAATTGACCGGCAGCCCGACGCTGACGGTAGCGTTAACCAAGGCCGACCGGGTTGATGACGCACGTGTGTCAGACGTTGAGCAGCAGGTACAAGAGGTGCTGCGTGAGTATGGCTTTGCCGGGGCGACGTTATTCGTGACCGCCGCCAATGAAGGGCGAGGCATTGAGGCGCTACGCGAACACCTGCAGCTGTTACCGGCACGCCAGCATGCCAGTCACCAGACCTTCCGTCTGGCTATCGACCGCGCCTTTAGCGTAAAGGGCGCCGGGCTGGTGGTGACGGGGACGGCGCTGAGCGGAGAAGTGCAGCAAGGCGACACGCTGTGGCTGACGGGCGTCAACAAACCCATGCGCGTGCGCGGATTGCACGCGCAAAATCAGGCGACAGAACGCGCGCATGCCGGGCAACGTATCGCGCTGAATATCGCCGGTGACGCCGAAAAAGAACAGCTGCGCCGGGGTGACTGGCTGCTCTCGGCAAAACCCCCCGAGCCGTTTAGCCGTATTATTGTGGCGCTGGAAAACCACGCGCCGTTAACCCAATGGCAGCCGCTGCATATCCACCATGCCGCCAGTCATGTCACCGGACGAGTCTCGCTGCTGGACAATAACCTCGCGGAGCTGGTTTTCGACACCCCGCTACTGCTGGCGGGTAACGATCGGCTGGTACTGCGCGATATTTCTGCGCGGGCCACGCTGGCGGGCGGGCGCGTGGTTGCGCTTAACCCCCCGCGTCGCGGAAAGCGTAAGCCGGACTATTTACAGTGGCTGGCGTCGTTGGCAGAAACCACCGACGATGGCGCCGCGCTTGCTGTGCATCTTCAGCGCGGAGCGGTGAATCTGCCTGCATTTGCCTGGGCGCGCCAGCTTAATGGCGACGGTATGCGACAGTGTGTCCAGCAGCATGGGTTTATCCAGGCAGGCGACAGTCTGCTAAACGCCCCGGTTGCCGCCCGCTGGCAGCGTAAAATTCTCGACACGCTGGCGACCTATCATGAGCAACACCGCGATGAGCCGGGGCCTGGGCGTGAACGCCTGCGGCGGATGGCGCTGCCGATGGAAGATGAAGCGCTGGTGCTGTTGCTGATTGAGCAAATGCGTGAAAGCGGCGAAATTCATAGCCATCATGGCTGGTTGCATTTGCCCGATCACAAAGCGGGATTCAGCGATGAGCAGGCGGCGATCTGGCAAAACGTGGAGCCGCTGTTTGCAGACGACCCCTGGTGGGTACGCGATCTTGCGCGGGAAACGGCCACAGAGGAGCAGACCATGCGCCTTGTGCTACGGCAGGCGGCACAGCAGGGAATGATTACTGCGATCGTAAAAGATCGTTATTACCGTAACGATCGCATTGTTGCCTTCGCCACGCTGATCCGTGAGCTGGATCAAGAGAGAGGGTCAACGTGCGCGGCGGATTTCCGTGACCGTCTGGGCGTTGGGCGTAAACTGGCCATTCAGATTCTGGAATATTTTGACCGCATCGGCTTTACCCGCCGCCGTGGCAACGATCATTTATTACGCGATGCGTTATTATTCCCGGCCAGACAATGACATTACTTATTTATATTTCAAATGAATTGAAATAATATAAATAGTGATTCCTATGAAAGCACATTTGTTTATTATCCTAATGTGCTTTTTTAATGTTTCTTTGGGAAAATAACAGCAACGATCATATTTTATTATTTCTCACCCTCGTATGCTTTTGCTCTTTTTCAACATTAAGGATTGAGCAAATGGCTGCTTCTACATTTTACATTCCATCCGTGAATATTATTGGTGCTGATGTATTAAATGACGCAATGAATACGATGGTGGAATATGGCTTTCGCCGCACGTTAATTGTGACAGACACGATGCTCACCCGGTTGGGTATGGCGGGTAATATTCAAAACGCGTTGCAGGAACGCGCTATTTTCAGCGTGATCTATGACGGTACCCAGCCAAACCCGACCACCGAAAACGTGGCTGAAGGGCTGAAACTGCTGCAGGAGAATAACTGCGACAGCGTGATTTCGCTGGGCGGCGGCTCACCCCATGACTGTGCGAAAGGCATTGCGCTGGTGGCGGCAAACGGCGGCGATATTCGCGATTATGAAGGGGTTGATCGTTCTGCTAAACCGCAGTTGCCGATGATTGCCATTAATACCACTGCAGGCACGGCGTCGGAAATGACCCGTTTTTGCATTATTACCGATGCTGAACGCCACATTAAAATGGCGATCGTCGATAAACACGTTACGCCGCTGCTTTCCGTCAACGACTCAACGTTGATGATGGGAATGCCGAAGTCGCTGACCGCCGCAACGGGTATGGACGCGTTAACCCACGCCATTGAAGCGTACGTTTCCATCGCGGCGACGCCAATCACCGATGCCTGCGCGCTGAAAGCCGTGACCATGATTAGCGAAAACCTGACCGTCGCGGTGGAAGACGGCAGCAATGCGCAGGCGCGGGAAGCGATGGCTTACGCGCAGTTCCTGGCGGGAATGGCCTTTAATAACGCCTCGCTGGGTTATGTTCACGCGATGGCGCACCAGCTCGGCGGTTTCTACAACCTGCCGCACGGCGTGTGCAATGCGGTGCTGTTGCCGCACGTTCAGGTGTTTAACAGCCCGGTCGCGGCGGCGCGTCTGCGTGACTGCGCAGCGGCGATGGGCGTCAATGTGGAAGGGTTGAACGACGCCGAAGGCGCCGCGGCCTGTATCGACGCCATACGCACGCTGGCGCAGCAGGTGAATATTCCGGCAGGGCTGCGCGATCTCGGCGTGAAGGAGGAGGATATTCCGCTGCTGGCGACCAATGCGCTGAAAGATGCCTGCGGGCTGACTAACCCGATCCAGGCGACACACGAGCAGATCGTGGCGATCTTCCACGCTGCGATGTAAAACGCCGACCGGATGGCGCTACGCTTTACAGATCTGTACGGTTCAGCCTGATCCGATAAAGCGTAGCCGCCATCCGGCAAGTTAACCGCGGCTCAGTTTCTGCTTTGCCAGCCATACCGCGCCGAGTCGTCCCGCCTGATTACCCAACTCGCAGGGTAAAATCGGTACTTTCAGCGCTTCCCACTCCTCGAATCGCTGCAAATATTTATCCAGTAATTTATAGATCTTTTCCTGCTCGCTGATGCCGCCGCCAATCAGTACTGCCTGCGGATCGAACATTGAAATCACGCTATACACTCCGCGCGCAAGGAAATGCGCCCATTGTTCAATCGCTTCGCGCAGGTGAACGTCGCTCTCCATGCGCTCGAACAGCGCTTCGCCGTCGGGCATTTCATCTTCGGGGACCGCCAGCGCCCGGCGGCACGCCTTCATCAGACCGCTCGCGGAGGCGACTTCATGCATGCATTCACCGTTATCGCCTACGGGGATCACGCCAAATTCGCCCGCCCGGTAGTGCGAACCGCGATAAATGTCGCCTTCCACCACGATCCCGCCGCCGATGCCGGTACCAATGGTGATGCAGACAAAGCTCTCATAGTCCCGACCCGCGCCGCGCCAGCGTTCGCCCAGCGCCGCGCAGTTAGCGTCGTTTTCCGCCGTGACGGGCAGGTCCGTCAGTTGGGCGAACAGTTCGCAGAGATTCTCGTTATCGAGATAATCGAGTGCGCCGGCCTTTGCCGCCTGGCCCGTGTGGGTGTTGATATGACCAGGAAAGCTCACGCCGATCGCGGCGATATCATGTGCTTTCTGATACGCCTCCACGACCGCTTTCCACTGCTGTTTAAAGGCATTTTTATCGTCCGGCGTGTCGAATTCATCCGACGTCAGTTCGTTGCCGTTTTCATCAATGACGCCATGTTTAATATGGGTACCGCCCACGTCGAAGCCGATAAATAGCTGCATTGCACGTATCCTTATAAGACCCAGAGCTTATAAGTATGGCTCAGCGGCAAAAACGAAACGTAAAGTAAGGTAATCCGTGATATAGCTCGTAAAGCCGCCAACGATTGGCGAGAAAATCGCCAGCGGCGTCTACCCTTGTTATACACCTGCGGCAAGGAGACGATCATGACGAATAACCCCCCTTCAACACGTATTCAGCCCGGCGAGTACGGTTTTCCGCTGAAGCTAAAAGCCCGTTATGACAATTTTATTGGCGGTGACTGGGTTCCTCCGGCTGACGGCGAATATTACCAGAACCTGACGCCGGTTACCGGGCAGCTATTGTGTGAAGTCGCCTCATCCGGCAAACGCGATATTGATCTGGCGCTTGATGCGGCCCACAAGGTGAAAGATAAATGGGCGCAAACCTCCGTTCAGGACCGAGCCGCCATTCTGTTTAAAATAGCCGACCGTATGGAGCAAAATCTGGAACGGCTCGCCACGGCGGAAACCTGGGATAACGGTAAGCCCATCCGTGAAACCAGCGCGGCTGACGTGCCGCTGGCCATCGACCATTTTCGTTATTTTGCTTCCTGCATACGCGCCCAGGAGGGCGGGATCAGTGAAGTGGACAGCGATACCGTAGCCTATCATTTCCACGAGCCGCTCGGCGTGGTGGGGCAGATTATCCCGTGGAACTTCCCACTGCTGATGGCGAGCTGGAAGATGGCGCCAGCGCTGGCGGCGGGGAACTGCGTAGTGCTCAAACCCGCGCGCCTGACGCCGCTGTCCGTTCTGCTATTAATGGAGGTGATTGGCGACCTGCTGCCGCCGGGCGTGGTTAACGTCGTGAACGGCGCGGGGGGCGAGATTGGCGAATATCTGGCGACCTCGAAACGCATCGCCAAAGTTGCGTTCACCGGTTCGACGGAAGTCGGACAGCAGATCATGCAGTACGCCACGCAAAACATCATCCCGGTAACGCTGGAACTGGGCGGCAAATCGCCAAACATCTTTTTTGCCGATGTGATGGACGAAGAAGATGCGTTCTTTGACAAGGCGCTGGAAGGGTTCGCGCTGTTTGCCTTTAACCAGGGCGAGGTCTGTACCTGCCCGAGCCGCGCGCTGGTGCAGGAGTCGATTTACGAACGCTTTATGGAGCGCGCCATTCGTCGAGTGGAAAGCATCCGCAGTGGAAATCCCCTCGACAGCGTGACGCAAATGGGGGCGCAGGTTTCCCACGGTCAGTTGGAAACCATCCTTAATTATATTGATATCGGTAAAAAAGAAGGCGCGGATATCCTTACCGGTGGGCGGCGTAAGCAACTGGAAGGCGAACTGAAAGATGGTTATTACCTCGAACCGACCATCCTGTTCGGCAAAAATAATATGCGCGTCTTCCAGGAAGAAATCTTCGGTCCGGTACTGGCGGTCACCACCTTTAAAACGATGGAGGACGCGCTGGAACTCGCCAACGATACGCAATATGGCCTGGGCGCGGGGGTCTGGAGCCGTAACGGCAATCTGGCTTATAAAATGGGGCGCGGAATTCAGGCCGGACGTGTCTGGACTAACTGCTATCACGCTTATCCTGCGCATGCGGCATTTGGCGGCTATAAGCAGTCGGGCATCGGCCGTGAAACCCATAAAATGATGCTGGAACATTACCAGCAGACCAAGTGTCTGCTGGTGAGCTATTCCGACAAACCGCTGGGACTGTTTTAACTGGCTGCGTTACCAGTATCGGCTACTCTTGGCGGGCCTACGCGTCCTGTAGGTCCGCTAAGAGTTTTCCGCTATCCATATGATGAGTTAATGGTATAAAGCGGCTGTTGCTTTTAACGCTTCACTGAAGGTATAAATATCATCTAAACTTTCAATAGGATAGCGTGTTTCATTTTTTTCCAGATCGAATAAACCTATATATTTTTGGGTTCGGTTAAAATGCAGTCGACACAACGGCTTTCGATTATTATCGTCGATTAGAATACCAAAATAGCTTTTGGTATCGCGGTGTACAATTCGTGGAGCATCAATAACTGTGCGAGCGATTGCCTTAACGATATGAAAACCTTCAAGTTCGTCTATCGTTGTTGAAATATCATTATCGTCTTTTATGACAGTATGTTGGTCCGTTTCTTCAGGTATTTCCAACTGCGGGTTGATATTACCATCCATTGCTGATTTAAGTCGTTCATTTATTTGCGCATTGATATATTGACTGGCTGCTTTTCTGGTTAGAACAGTAAATGTATCTTTAACCTTCTGAGTAATCATTCCATCATGAATCCTCGATGCAAAGAACTTAACAAAATCGTCTTCTGGATTTGTCAATTGTGAATGAAGCAATTTTTTTATTAAGCTGACGTACTTTAATTCTCCGGCGGCATTGATAATGGATTCTAAGTCAAATGCAGACTTCGTTAGTTTTTTTATCTCCGGAACAAGCATTTCATCCAAATCAAGAAGATTGATCTCAAGAAATGGCTTTTCATCCATTTTATTTGTGGCGTCTAAATCTGTAAAAAATTTATATTCTTGACCATTGGTCAAAATAGATATTCTTGCATTAGTGACATGAAAATATCGGAAAAGCTGAGAGGCATGATTGATATTCAGTGGTTCGCCAATTTTTTTACATTCTATCAGCATTTGTATTTCGCCATTCTTTAGTATGGCATAGTCAATTTTTTCACCTTTTTTGGTGCCGATATCGCAAACAAATTCTGGGATAACTTCAGTGGGGTCAAAGACATCATAACCTAACACGTTGTTAATGAAAGGCATGACAAACGCATTTTTTGTGGCTTCTTCCGTCTCAATAGCTCCAGATTGCTGTTTTATTTTAAAGGCCAGCAGGTTTAACTTTTCTATAAATTCAACAGACATAACTTTCCTTATAATACAGTAACATAACTCGAAAACATTAAGTTGGCATCAGCTGGCTATTAAACATCAGTAAACTGAAAAGCTAGCAGTCATTAAGCAGACAGGTTTGATGAACAAGAAGCATTTTGCGCAAAAAAAAACGCCACGAAAATGATTTCCGTCACGTATTGAGTAAAGTTAAACGACTAATGTGGCATGAGATATTTGGTGTGAAGGGTGCTTTGTTATCCTTTTAGGGCAGCGGAAGTATGTCCGCTGCACCATATTTCAGTCCAGCACCTTAACCTGTAGAGGGCGGAAACGGCTGTAAATCCATAATCCCAGGCAAGCAATCGATCCAACGAAAACGGTGAACAGGACGGTGATAAACAAACCGCTAAACAATGCGGTGGGGATCGCCAGTAAACCCTGTACCGGTTGGTCGTTCCATTTCACCATGTTAAAGCCGAAAAGGCTCAGCACGCCGCAAATGAAGCTGAAAAGCATCATGGGAATACCGAGGCCTATCAACAATAACCGGTAGATGGCCGAGGCTTTGATGCGTTTGAAGCGGGTTGAAGATGTATCGTCCGTGCTGCTCATGATGCTCCTTAGTGTGTTTGCCAGAAGATGGTCGCCGCATTATTCCTTTAAATGTGCTTGTCTGGCAAACGTCGCTTCCGTGGATGGTGGCCTGGCACAGTGGTACCGTAGAATAAATAAGGCGCAAGCCGCCATCCAGTAATTTAGCGCGGCTCCCTCATCGTTCGTTAACCCAGATCCGCATTTCGCCTTCGCCCCGATTGGCCCAACTGAACCACGGAATAAAGGTCAGCGTGTGCGGCTGCCAGGCGCCGGGAGCGCGATCGTAGTGCCAGAGTGCGCTTTGCGCGGCGTCGCGGGCGCTCTGTTTTAACCCTTCCGCCTGGATCAGCATCTTATGGGCAAAAAGGCCTTTACCCTCAAAGATCCGCAGATCGCTCTCTTTTGGTAACCACAGATTATGCAGCTCCTCGCCGTTGTCGGCTTGTTCAAGGCAATACACCAGCGGTCCGCGCTGAAGGGCGACTTTACCCGCGACGTGGCGTACCCGCGGGTTGCCATACACCCGGCGCACCGGCATCGGTAGCGTCAGCCCGATGGTGTCGCCTTCCTGCCAGTCACGGGTGATGTGCAGATAGCCTTTGCGGATATCCTGGCTGACTTCGTCGCCGTTAAGCGTTACGCGGGCATCTGAACACCAGTCCGGCAGGCGCAGCGCCAGCGTATGCCGCACAGCTTGTGGCGAGTCGATGGTAATACTGACGTGCTCCTGCCACGGATAGTTGCCGTCAATACGCAGCCTGAGAGAACCGTTTTCCGTTTGCAGTTCAATACTGTTACCCACGTAGAGGTTGATATACAGCGCTTCCGGACGCGGCGTATAGATGTAATGACCCAGCGAAGTCAGAACCCTGGCGATGTTCGGCGGGCAGCAGGCGCAGCCAAACCAGCGCTGGCGCACGGGCTTCACGTGGTCATAGATATGATTAAATTTTAATGACTGCGGATGCACTTCCAGTGGGTTAACGTAGAAAAAGTGCTTTCCGTCGAGCGCCATTCCGCCAAGGACGGTGTTATATAACGCGCGTTCCATGACGTCGGCGTACTGGCTGTCTGCTTCCAGCTCAATCATCCGCCGGGCGAACATCATCAGGCCGATTGAGGCGCAGCTTTCCGCATACACGGTATCGTTCGGCAGATCGTAGTCGCTGCTGAAGGCTTCGCCGCTACTCTGCGAACCGATCCCGCCGGTGATATACAGTTGGCGTTGCGCCATGTTCCGCCATAAGCGCAGACAGTCCTGACGCTTGCGTTCATCCTGGCTAAGCCGCGCCAGATGCGCCACTCCGGTCATCAGATACACAAAACGCACCGCATGGCCCGTCGCCGTTTGCTGCTCTGAAAGCGGCTGGTGCGCCTGGCTGTAGGCTTTATCTTTCACCATCCACGCCGGGCCGTAGGTATGCCAGTAAGATGTTTGCCCACGCTTTTCGTACTCCAGATCGTAAAAGTGCGGCTGCGTTCCACGTTGTTCAACAAAGTAATTCACCAGCGCCAGATAGCGCGAACACCCCGTCGCTTCATACAGCCGCATCAGCGCCAGCTCGATCTCCGGATGGCCCGGATAGCCGTGCAACTGATGTTCGCCGGGGCCGAATACGCTGTCGATATGGTCCGCCAGACGGCAAACGACCTCCAGCAGGCGGCGTTTGCCGGTGGCCTGGTAGAAGGCCACGCCCGCCTCAATCATGTGTCCGGCGCAGTAAAGCTCATGGCACTCCGCTAGGTTGGTCCAGCGCTCTTGCGGAGCTTTGACGGTAAAATACGTATTGAGATAGCCGTCGTCACACTGGGCGGCGGCGACCAGCTCAATCACCTCATCGGCGGTCTTTTCCAGTGCCGGGTCTGGCTTCTGGCACAGGGACCAGGCCACGGCCTCCAGCCACTTGGCGACATCGCTGTCCTGAAAAACCATGCCATAAAATTCCCCGGACTGCTGTCCCGCCGCGATGCGGAAGTTTTCGATCGCATGGCTGGGATCGGCCTCCGGAATACGGTCGTTCAGCGCGTCCCATTGATAAGGGATCACGACGTCGCGAACCAGGCGTTGATATTGTCCGAGGAACGGATCGCTGACCTTCAGCATGTGCAGGTCGACTTCCGGTACGTTCATGGTGTGCTCCTTATAAATGAACATGACGCTGACGCAGGTCGCTGGCGATTCGCGTCATCATGGGGTTATTGAGTTTGCAATAGCGGATCGACAGCGCCAGCAGCAGATGGAACAGGGCGGGAAGCAGGGTTTCCATCGCGGTAATGCCGCCAAGCGACTGCGCCGTCTGGTTTTCCGCCCCCGGCTGGTAGGCGACAAGAATGAACAGCAGGCTGATGATCCCGGCGCTGGAAGCCCAGGCCAGCTTGATGAAAAACAGGTTAAAGGCGAAGTTCATGCCGGACGAACGCACGCCGGTTTTCCACTCGCCGTAGTCATCGGCGAACGCCATCAGCGAAAAGTGCAGCGGCAACGTGAAGCCAAGAATAATACCGTTACCGAGGATCACCCCCAGCCACAATGTCTGCCAGGCCGGACCGGTGGGTAATAACCACATCAGCACCGCCAGCGCCGCCAGTACCAGGTTGGTGGCGGAGTAAAGTTTGACGGTGTCCACGCGTCGTGTCAGCGGGCTGACGAGCACCGAGCCGATAATCGAAGCGAAGGTCACCATTGTAAAAAACAGTGAGGTATAAGCGGTGCTGCCTTCCAGCACATAGGTGATGAAATACATGTACCCGCCGCCGCGAATGTTGAAGACGTTGATCAGCAGGAACGACATCACCAGCATCAGCAGCAACTGATCGTTTTTACGCAGCCCGGCAAGGTGCTCGCGCAGCGTAAATTTTCCCATCATCTCAATCGGCACGCGCTCGCGTACCCAGAAGAAACAGCACAGAAACATGATGACCGCGACCGCACAGAGCACGCCGACGCCCAACTGGTAGCCCTGGGCGGCGTTACCTTTGCCAAAGATATCGACCATCCACGGCAAACCAACAGAGACCAGAAAGCCCGCCACGCCGCAAAGCACAAAGCGCCAGGACTGACAGGAAATCACCTCATTGTGCCGGGTGGTCATGGTGTTGATCAGCGCGCAATAGGGCACGTTGATCGCGGTATAACCAACGGAAAGCAGCAGATAGGTGCCAAACGCCCAGGCGATTTTGACCCCCATACTGGCGTCCGGCACGGTAAAGGTCAGCACGCCGATGACGCCAATGGGAATGGCCACCCACAGCTGCCAGGGACGAAAGCGCCCCCACCGGCTTTGCGTGCGGTCGGCAATCACCCCCATGATGGGGTCGGAAACGGCATCAAATACGCGCAGGGCAATAAACAGCGTGCCGACTAACGCGGGCGTTAATCCAAACACATCGGTATAGAAAAAGGTGAGAAAGTTCATGATCAGGCAGGTAATAACGGTGCCGCCTGCATCTCCCAGGCCGTAGCCTATTTTTTCACGCACCGAGAGCGCATCGTCGACGCGGCCTTGTGCGAGTTGATCGCGGGTAATCGGTGTAGAGGTCATAGTTATTCCTCGCTAAATGAGGTTTCGGTCAGTGATTATTTTTTTATGACTGATGACCTGATTAATTCTGCCTGGAAGCGGCGATGCAACAAGGCAACGAAAGAGTAAAAAAAGGTGACGATTCCGACCTCTGTGTAAAAGTGTGAGGCAGATCCGGTGATTGGCTTATTTTTAGATAATAATCAATAGGTAAAGATATTATTAGCTTCATTTAAAGCGGGAATTTCCATATCTATGCTCGAATTATCCATGACGCTTCCGATCAAAGTTCAAAACGGCGGATTATTTCTTTCCCGGGGGATCGGACGTCACCCGGCGAGGACATTGTCGTCGTGGGAAATTATTTTCGTTGAAAAAGGTCTGCTGACCATTCAGGAAGAAGAAAACCGATTTTGCGTGGAAGCGGGAGAAAGTTTGCTGCTCTGGCCCCAGCGTCGCCATGTTGGGGTAGAAGATTTTCCCGCTGATCTGCGTTTTTATTGGCTGCATTTCGAGGTAAAAGCGCCGGACAACGATCCGAGATGGCTGACGCACCTTTCAGTGCCGCAGCACACGCGCGTGGCGGATCCGCAGGCGCTGATCGCGCTTTTTCGCCAGTTCATGATAGAGCAGGAAAAAATGCAACGCAGTCCGGCGCTGGAATTTATTGTGTTGCTGATATTACAGCAAATGGCTCAGCCTTCCCGACCTACTGATAATACGCAGGAGGCGGGCGTTTCGCTGGCATGGAAAGCGCAACAGTTGATCCGCACGCAATATCATCGTCCTCTTTCCACCGCTATTATGGCGCGAGAACTACACTGTAATGCGGATTATCTGGGGCGAGTTTACCGGCGCGTTTTTCATTTAACGCTGACCGAGGCGATTCATCGTCAGCGCGTGCGGGCGGCGGAGAAATTATTGATCAGCGATGCGCGATCCTTAAAAGAGGTTGCTGAACAATGCGGCTTTAGCGACGTGGGCTATTTCCGACAAATTTTCCGTAAGCATACTGGTCTGACCCCTGCCGTCTGGAAACGACGTTACTGCAAAGAACATGTTAATTCATGAGCCTGCTTTACCGCTTCCATAGAAGAAAAATTTGCAATTTGCGTTAAATATGTATGATTAACTTGCAGGGTTGAGCAGACACCCCTCTTTAGGGGGATTATCTGAAATTTTGCCCTATGGTGTAACATTATGTTGAGTTATCGTTTATTGCAGACGGAAAATCTGCATCTTTCCCGTGGGAATACGGAAAATACCTCCGCGGGGATCTATTGAAATTAATGCTATTTTTTTTAAACTTGCGATAGACATTAACTACAAGGACTTAATCATGTTTATCTTTCGATAGTGAATTAAACGTGAGTGCTGCAAAATGGAATACCAGTTACATGGATTTATGATTGGTCGTGAAATTTTTTTTGATATAAGCGAGTCAAGAATCTTCAGGCTGCCGGTAAATAAAATGGACAGCGTGATTACTTTCGGCGGCGTTTTTTTTAATCATACCATGCTGCGTCTGTTTGTTTACCTTTTACTTAACGCCCGCACCCATTATGTGTCAAAAGATGAATTACTCGTCAACATCTGGGAAAAAAATGAATTAAGCGCTTCCACACAACGTCTGTCAACGATGGTGAAAAATTTAAATAACAAATTAAATATGCTTGGCCTGCCGCAGCATTCTATCGTTAGCGTAAAAGGAAGCGGATACATACTGGCACTGGATAATATCCAGGCGCTCTATAGCGTCGTCGATGAGGCCGATTATCAAATTTAGATGCCTCTCAATCTGGTGTCAGTTTATTCCGTAGCGTGATGTCGCCTGCGGATTATTCCCCCTGGGCGTTGTCGTCCAGGGTTTTTTTTATACCGGAACGGTGAGCAATCTTTGGCAAAATCCCAGAACGCCTCGGGCATCTGACAAAATTTCACCGTATCCCCTGTGCGATCAAAGCGACAACGCTATGCTCTCTGGCACTCTGTCATTTTTGGGCGATCGGAGTGAGCTATGAACCGGTTTATTATGGCGGATGCGATGAAATGTATTGGCTGTCGTACCTGCGAAGTCGCATGCGTGGTCTCGCATCAGGAAAATCAGGACTGTGCGGCGGTATCGGCAGGACAGTTTGTTTCACGTATTCAGGTCATTAAAGAGAACACGTTTACCACCGCAGTCGCCTGCCATCAGTGTGAAGATGCGCCATGCGCCAACGTTTGTCCAACAAACGCGATTCGCCGCGATCGTGGGCACGTTTTTGTGGAGCAGGAACGGTGTATCGGCTGTAAAAGCTGTATGTTGGCCTGTCCGTTTGGCGCCATGAATATCACCGTTCAGACTTCACGGGTTCAGGCGATCAAATGCGATCTCTGCTGGCACCGCGAGACGGGACCGGCCTGCGTCGCGGCTTGCCCAACGGGAGCATTACAGTGTGTGAATGCGGCAGATATTCAGCGCCAGCGTTTGCATACGCAACCGCTGTAAAAAGGATGGCCCGGCTTGCGTTAGCCGGACCGTTTCGCCAGGCTATTGATTTTCCGCCCAGGCGCGTTCAACTTCTTCCGCCAGTATCTTCACGCCAGCTTCAATCTTTTCTGGGTCCGGCACGTAGTTCATACGCATGCATTGATGCGTGTGCGGCCAGGGTTTATCCAGACCGGGGAAGAAATAGTGCCCCGGCACCATGAGCACGCCGCGCGCTTTAAGACGCTGGTACAGCAGCTCGGTGGTGATGGGCAAATCCTGAAACCACAGCCAGAGGAAAATCGCCCCTTCCGGTTTGTGGATCAGGCAACGATTTTCCGGCAAATAGCGGCGAATGATCGCGAGAGTTTGCTGAACGCGCTGATAATAGAACGGTTTAATTACCGTTTCCGACAAACGCAACAGATCGTTACGTTTGATCATTTCGTTCATTATCGCCGGCCCGATGCCGCCCGGGGCAAGACTGATAATGCCGTTCATATTGGCGATCGCCGTGATGATTTTTTCATTGGCGATGATGATGCCGCAGCGCGAGCCAGGCAGACCCAGCTTGGAGAGGCTCATACACAGCACAATGTTTGGGTTCCACAGCGGACGCGCTTCGCTGAAGATAATGCCCGGGAACGGGACGCCGTAGGCATTATCGATCACCAGCGGAATGCCGTGCTGGTTAGCAAGCGAGTCGAGCTTCATCAGTTCTTCATCGGTAATCACGTTCCCCGTAGGGTTTGTCGGGCGTGAGACGCAAATCATCCCCGTATCTTCACCAATGTGCAGATGCTCAAAGTCAACGTGATACTTGAACTGCCCTTCCGGTAGCAGCTCAATATTGGGCCGTGCAGAGACAAACAGATCTTCTTCCAGCCCTGAATCCGCGTAGCCGATGTATTCCGGCGCGAGGGGGAACAGCACCTTTTTTGTGCTGCCATCAGCGCGGCGACCGGCAAACAGGTTAAACAAGTAGAAAAACGCGCTTTGACTGCCATTTGTTAGCGCAATATTCTGTGGTTCGATATCCCAACCCAGATTCTCACGGAGTAGCGAAGCGAGCGCGCTGAGCAGCTCGGTTTTTCCCTGTGGACCGTCATAATTGCAAAGCGCATCAGTGGCTTTGCCGTTTTCCAGCATTCCGGCAAGCAACGAATGGAAATAATCCTGCATCGCCGGGATTTGTGCCGGATTACCGCCACCCAGCATGATAGCGCCGGGGGTGCGTAAACCGTCGTTGAGGTCTTCCATCAGGCGGGTAATGCCTGAATGACGGGTGAATTTGTCGCCAAAAAGTGAAAATGTCATAACGGATGGTCTGTCAAACGCTGAATCAAAGTGGCTTACCTTAACGCCAGCACTGGCAGGGTGCAAATCGGGTCTGTCATGGGGTCTTGACGTTTTATGCTGGATATCCTGATCACCATGGTATTTCCTGTTGCGGCGTCGGGCGCGCTATGGAACCAGACGCCGCTTCCGCTTAGCGCTGTCCGGCCCAGACAACCATCACTTTGTCGTCTCCGGCCTGGCGCACGAAGCCGTATCCCTGCGTCAGGGTGAGCGTAGTTTGCTTACCCGTGCCGACTGCCGGATGCCTGGCCCTGAACTGACCGAGCCGCTGCCAGTGCGCGATGTTAGCAGCAGATTTCCCGCTGACATCCTGCCAGTTCATCTGTGACCGAGTGCCCTGTAGCGGATCTGAACCGGTCGGACCAAAGGGCCGCGCCGACTCATCGCCATAAAAGATTTGTACCGCGCCCGGCGTCAGGAGCAGCAACTCCGCCGCGTTGCTGCCGCCTTCGCGGAACAGGCGAGTATCGTGGGACGACAGATAAGTCAGCACGTTGAAACTCTGCAACTTTTCCGCCATTTGCTGCCAGGTGGGATCGATAGCCGCCAGGCAATCAATCGCTTTCGCCGCCTGCTCCTGGTAATCAAAGTTAATCATTGCGTCAAAGCCGTGGCGATAGTAGTCGCTTTGCATCACCCCGTGTCCCCAGGCCTCACCGGTCATCCAGAAAGGCTTGTCATCAAGCGCCTTGTCCGGGTTGGCTTTTTTCCATTCGACCAGCGCGGCGCTGGCCTGCGTTTTTAACTGTTGCCACGCCGGAAGCTCGACATGTTTGGCCGTATCCACGCGGAATCCATCAATCCCGAAGTCGCGGACCCAGCGGCTCAGCCAGTGGGTCAGATAGTCCCGCGGCGTAAACCCGTCAATGGCTTTAGCATGGGTATCCGTTTTATGTCGATAAAACACCGGCAGACCGGAAGGGTGTGTGGATTCGGTTTTCAGATCCGGCAAGAAGGCCAGCGACATTGTGAGATCGTCAAAGCCTGGGCTGTCGTACTCGCCGATATCGGTGCGTATCCACCCTTTGCCCCACCATTTTTCCCATGCTGCTTTGTCGCTGAAGTTAATGTAATCGTTAAAACTGTGCCAGTTCTGCCCGGCGGCAGGTTTCCAGTCGGTCCAGCGTTCGCCGAGGATCTTTTGCCGTTCTTCGTCGGAAAGATAAAGCGCGCCGAAGCCGAATTCTTGCATGTCGGCCAAGGTTGCATAGCCCGTATGGTTCATCACCACGTCAAAAAGAATGCGGATCCCCCGCTGGTGGGCGCCGTCAACCAGTGCGCGCAGGTCGTCTTCGTTGCCCATATTAGCGTCGAGACGGGTCCAGTCCTGGGTGTAATAGCCGTGGTAGGCATAATGCGGGAAATCGCCTTTCGTCCCGCCGCCAACCCAGCCGTGGATTTGCTCAAACGGCGCGCTGATCCACAGCGCATTGACGCCCAACTGTTGCAGGTAGTCCAGCTTGCGGGTCAGGCCGCGTAAGTCACCGCCGTGAAAGGTGCCGATCTCTTCCATGCCGTCTTTGTGACGACCATAACTTTGGTCGTTACCGGGATCGCCGTTTTCAAAGCGATCGGTCAGCACAAAATAAACGGTAGCGTTGTGCCAGTCGAACGGGGCTGGCGCGTCGGTTTCTGCCCGCTCAAGCAACAACAGACCGTTGCTGTCCGGCGCGGGTTGCAGGGTGATTTTGCCGTTTTTGACCATTGCAGTCTGCTGACTGTAGAAATCGCGGACTACCGACCCTTCAGGAAAAGTCGGCGCCACATCAAACGTCAGCGGGGATCCGTCCCATTTCGGACACTGGCGAATCACGCTAGCGACCGGTTCCGCATCGCGCTGGAGCGTAATCATTAACGTCGGTGTCCCTGAGCGCGTGTCGATTTCCAGTGTGTAATCGCCGTCTCTGAACAGCCGCCACTGCGGCGGCGCGCCTTCGCAGGGCTTCAGCGACAGCATCTGATTGAGTTTTATAGCATTCGCTGGCTGCCAGCACTGTTGGTCAAAATTGAGCGTCAAAGGGCGGGTACCCTTCGTGAGCGTTGCGTGGCTGGAAAATGTCCCCGATCCCCCGGCAGTAAATGCCGGAAAGCCCTGAGCCGTCCACGATGAGGCAACGGCGATCCCCGGCAGCAGCGCCAGAGCAACGGCGGCAAGTTTCATAGTGCGGTCCTTATTGCGGCGATTTTGACCAGTTTGCCTGAGAACCCGTAGGGAAAACTCATCCCCTCGTGGTATTCGGTCAGGATGAGGCGCGCGGATGAGCGATCGCCGGCAAAAAATGGCCTTAATTTGCGATAACCCTCACATTTTTCTCGAATGACTTCGGTGCGGGATGGTTTATGCGTGACATGATTTCGGATTTAGACTATTTCTTGAGATGCTCTTGATCGTTATTTTTGATATGATTTGAGATTCAGCTCTCAAAATTATGAATAAGATAAGGTGTTGGAATGATTCAATCCGACCAGGAGACCTAATGATATTGACGCCCATGCGACGATATGGGGCAATGATTCTTATGTTACTCACCTTCGTATTTTCGGGTGGGGTGCTGGCAAAGACGCACACGACAACATCGAGTCAAAAGTCCCACATAACAACAGTCAGTGATAAAAAGGTAAGCAGTAAACAAGAGTATTCTCGCAATAGTGCAAAGAGTCGTTCACTTCCTGATTTGCGAAAATACCCTTCCGGAACACCGCGAAAAAAAGCGTTTCTCCGGACGGTTATGCCTTATATTACCAGCCAAAATGCGGCGATCACCGCAGAGCGTAACTGGCTGATTTCAAAACAGTACCAGAACCGCTGGTCGCCGTCTGAGCGTACGCGTTTGAAAGATATCGCGAAGCGCTACAAGGTGAAATGGTCCGGCAACACGCGCCACATTCCGTGGAATACGCTGCTGGAACGCGTGGACATCATCCCGACCAGTATGGTGGCGACGATGGCGGCGGCAGAAAGCGGCTGGGGAACCTCTAAACTTGCGCGTACCAACAATAACCTGTTCGGTATGAAATGCGCGAAAGGGCGTTGCACCAATGCGCCTGGCAAGGTGAAAGGCTACTCGCAGTTCGACTCGGTAAAGGAGTCCGTGAGCGCGTACGTCACCAACCTGAACACGCACCCGGCTTACGCCTCATTCCGCAAGTCGCGCGCGCAGCTGCGTAAAGCGGATCAGGAAGTCACGGCGACTGCGATGATTCATAAGCTGAAGGGCTATTCGACGAAGGGACAGAGTTATAACAATTATCTGTTCGCGATGTATCAGGATAACCAGCGCTTAATCGCTGCGCATATGTAAGCAAAACGCCGGATGGCGGCTTCGCCTTATCCGGCCTGCAGCGTCCTGCAGGCCCGGTAAGCACAGCGCCACCGGTTTTTTTTCGCCCTCCTGGCGATGCCTGATCTCACACGCGCCTCTCCTCACATCAATACTTCACTGTTCACATCGCGGTACTCTTTTGGCGTCGTACCATATTCTTTTTTGAACACGGAATAGAAATATTGTAGCGAAGGGTATCCACACATTTGGGAGATTTCGTTAATCGACAAGGTGGTGGAGATCAGCAGGCTCCGGGCTTTCTCCAGCTTTTCTGCATGGATCACGGCGTGAATCGTTTCGCCGACCTCCTCTTTAAAACGTTTTTCGAGATTTGAACGGGAAATGCCGACGGCATCCAGGACCTGCTCTACCTTAATGCCTTTGCAGGCGTGATTACGGATAAAATGCATAGCCTGAATCACCGCAGGGTCGGTAAGGGAACGGTAGTCCGTAGAGCGTCGTTCGACCACACGAACCGGCGGTACCAGAATCCGCTGGAGCGGCATTTCCTCATTCGCGAGCAGACGGTGCAGCAGCTTTGCGGCCTGATAGCCCATCTGCCGCGCCCCTTGCGCCACCGATGACAGCGCCACGCGGGACAGATAGCGGGTCAGCTCCTCGTTATCAATCCCAATTACGCACAGCTTTTCTGGCACCGGAATATGAAGATGCTCACACACCTGCAGGACATGGCGGGCGCGGGCGTCGGTCACCGCGATAATACCGGTTTGCGGCGGCAGGGTTTGCAGCCAGTCCGCCAGTCGATTCTGCGCGTGCTGCCACAGCTCCGGCGCGGTTTCCAGCCCCTGGTATACTACGCCCCGGTATTTTTCTTCCGCCACCAGTTGGCGGAAAGCGTGCTCGCGCTCCACGGCCCAGCGTTTCCCACTGGACGGCGGCAGTCCGTAAAAGGCGAAACGGTTGATGCCTTTCTCTTTCAGATGCAGGAAGGCGCTCTCGACCAGAGCATGGTTATCGGTGGCGATGTAATGTACCGGCGGGTAATTTTCCGCGAGGTGATAGGAGCCGCCTACGCCGACGATGGGAACGTCAACGTCGACCAGCAAACGCGCGATTTCCGCATCGTCGTAGTCGGCAATCACGCCATCGCCTAGCCATTCTTTGATGTTATCAATGCGGGCGCGAAAATCTTCTTCTATGAATATATCCCATTCAGACTGCGACGCTTGTAAATATTCACCGACACCCTCTACAACCTGGCGGTCATAGGCTTTATTCGCATTAAATAACAGGGTAATACGGTGACGTTTATCAAACATAAGAACATATCCTGAACAATGTGAACATGGGCTGGTCGATACTATCACTGGCGTGGCGCCATGCGAAATTGACCATAGCGAAACGAGGAAGGCAATTCTCATTTCTTATCTGGCGGTTACGGTTTTTTGTTTATTTCTCAACCTTCGAGCTGGATCGCTTTTTATCCCCCCTCATTTCTGCGGTTTTGCGCCTTTTTTTGGGAGCCAGCGCACATTTGGGTATTCTCTTAATGGCGGTGTGAAATAACGTAATTGAGCTCTAAATCGGGAAATTCCAGTATTAAGTCATCGCAATTACTCGCTGTATTACCTGATTACGGAGCTTATTATGCAGGCTTATTTTGACCAACTCGATCGTGTGCGTTTCGAAGGCGCCAAATCCACGAATCCTTTAGCGTTTCGTCATTACAATCCTGATGAAGTCGTGCTGGGCAAACGGATGGAAGATCATCTGCGCTTTGCTGCCTGCTACTGGCATACCTTCTGCTGGAACGGGGCGGATATGTTCGGCGTCGGCGCGTTCAACCGTCCGTGGCAGCAACCGGGTGAAGCGCTGGCGCTGGCAGAACGTAAAGCAGATGTCGCGTTTGAGTTTTTTCACAAGCTGAATGTTCCGTTCTACTGCTTCCACGATGTCGACGTTTCTCCGGAAGGCGCGTCGCTGAAAGAGTATAAAAACAACTTCGCCCACATGGTTGATGTGCTGGCCGCGAAACAAGAAGAAAGCGGCGTGAAGCTGCTGTGGGGCACCGCAAACTGCTTCACCAACCCACGTTACGGCGCAGGCGCAGCGACCAACCCGGACCCGGAGGTCTTCAGCTGGGCGGCCACGCAGGTGGTGACGGCGATGGAAGCCACTCATAAGCTGGGCGGCGAAAACTACGTGCTGTGGGGCGGTCGTGAAGGCTATGAAACCTTGCTGAACACCGACCTGCGTCAGGAACGCGAACAAATTGGCCGCTTCATGCAGATGGTCGTTGAGCACAAACACAAAATTGGCTTCCAGGGAACGCTGCTGATCGAGCCGAAACCGCAGGAGCCCACCAAGCATCAGTATGATTACGACGCGGCGACCGTCTATGGCTTCCTGAAGCAGTTCGGTCTGGAAAAAGAGATCAAACTGAATATTGAAGCGAACCACGCCACGCTGGCAGGCCACTCTTTCCATCATGAAATTGCAACCGCGATCGCGCTAGGCCTGTTCGGATCTGTTGATGCTAACCGCGGCGACGCGCAGTTGGGCTGGGATACCGACCAGTTCCCGAACAGCGTTGAGGAAAATGCGCTGGTCATGTATGAAATCCTGAAAGCGGGCGGCTTCACCACTGGGGGCCTGAACTTTGACGCCAAGGTCCGTCGTCAGAGCACCGACAAATACGATCTGTTCTACGGTCATATCGGCGCGATGGACACCATGGCGCTGTCGCTGAAAATCGCTGCGCGCATGATCGAAGATGGCGAGCTGGATAAACGCGTGGCGAAGCGTTATGCAGGCTGGAACAGCGAACTGGGTCAGCAGATCCTCAAAGGCCAGATGTCGTTAAGCGAACTGGCGCAGTATGCTGAACAGCATAACCTGGCGCCGGTTCATCAGAGTGGACATCAGGAGCAGTTGGAAAACCTGGTGAACTATTATCTGTTCGACAAATAAGCGTTTTTGCCGGGCGGCGCTCTGTTTGCCCGGCCTACGGTTGTTGTAGGCCCGGTGAGCTTCGCGCTGCCGGGCCTTTTCATTGAAGGAACCCACAACATGTATATCGGGATCGATCTTGGCACCTCGGGCGTGAAGGCTATTTTGCTCAACGAGCAGGGCGAGGTTGTGGCATCGCAAACGGAAAAGCTCACCGTCTCTCGTCCCCACCCGCTTTGGTCTGAGCAGGACCCCGAGCAGTGGTGGCTGGCGACCGACCGCGCCATAAAGGCGCTCGGCAAGCAACATTCGTTGCGCAATGTTAAAGCGTTGGGGATTGCCGGACAAATGCACGGCGCGACGTTACTTGACGCCCGACAGCGCGTTTTGCGTCCCGCCATTTTATGGAACGACGGGCGCTGCGGCGAAGAATGCGCGCTACTGGAGACGCAGGTTCCGCAGTCGCGTGAAATCACCGGCAACCTGATGATGCCCGGCTTTACCGCGCCGAAGCTGCTCTGGGTGAAGCGCCATGAGCCGGATATTTTCCGCCAGGTGGCGAAAGTGCTGCTGCCGAAGGATTATCTGCGTTTACGTATGACGGGCGAGTTTGCCAGCGATATGTCGGATGCGGCGGGAACAATGTGGCTGGATGTTGAAAAGCGCGACTGGAGCGACGTGATGCTGAATGCCTGCGGCCTGAGCCGTGACCATATGCCCACGCTGTTTGAAGGCAGCGACATCAGCGGAACGCTGCTACCAGAGATCGCGATGGCGTGGGGAATGCCGTCGGTATCGGTTGTCGCGGGTGGCGGAGACAATGCGGCGGGGGCTGTGGGCGTCGGGATGATTGATGCCAATCAGGCCATGCTGTCGCTGGGTACCTCCGGGGTTTATTTTGCTGTCAGCGAAGGATTTCTTAGCAAGCCGGAAAGTGCCGTGCACAGCTTCTGTCACGCGTTGCCGGGCCGCTGGCATTTGATGTCGGTGATGCTGAGCGCGGCGTCCTGCCTTGATTGGGCGGCAAAACTCACCGGGCTGGAAACCGTCCCTGCACTGTTGGCGGCGGCCCAGAAAGCGGATGACAGCGCCGATCCCGTCTGGTTTTTACCGTATCTTTCCGGCGAGCGGACGCCGCATAACAATCCACAGGCGAAGGGGGTTTTCTTTGGTCTGACGCACCAGCACGGTCCGGCTGAACTGGCGCGCGCGGTGCTGGAAGGGGTAGGTTATGCGCTGGCCGACGGGATGGATGTCGTGCATGCCTGCGGCGTGAAGCCGCAAGGCATTACGCTTATCGGCGGCGGCGCGCGTAGCGCCTGGTGGCGACAAATGCTGGCAGATATCAGCGGATTGCAGTTGGATTACCGCACGGGGGGCGATGTCGGGCCAGCGCTTGGCGCAGCCCGTCTGGCGCAGATCGCCGTCAATCCGGAGACGCCGTTATCTGAGCTGCTGCCGGAGCTGCCGCTGGAACAAACGCATCTGCCTGACGCACAGCGTCATACGCTTTATCAGCAGCGACGCGAAACGTTCCGCCGTCTTTATCAACAGTTACATCCCCTGATGTCCTGATCGCACTCCCTCCTGTATACAGGAGGGATTTATTCTGCGTATAGAAATGATTTATCTATAAATTATTTATATGAATTTATTCTTAAATTCTTTCACTTAAGTCTTTTTTAATTGTTGTTCCTGTCGGGTTATCCCTAATCTGCATAACACGCGTTGGATAAGGAGATCCCAGTGAAAGGCGCAACGTTGATTGCATGGCTGTTATGTATTTCAGGCACGTTGACTTACGTTATTGGCCTATGGCGAGCATGCCCGTTACTCAGTGGAAAAGGCTATTTTCTCGGGGTGCTGATGACCGCATGGTTTGTCACATGGGTTTATCTACGAGAAATGACGCGTGGTCAACTTGACGAACGCTTTATTGTCGTCTGCAAACTGGTGGCATTAATTACGATGGGTTTATTTTGCGTCGGAATTATGAATGCGCCGCTCACGACAGTGGAGAAAGTGATTCACCCCATTGCTCTCTTTGTCAGTCTTCTGGGGTTTGTTCGTCTCATACGTGCGTCAGATTAGTAAAATAATGATTTTATTATTGTGGTGCCTGACCTGTTTATTATTGCGGCGATTGAAACGCCGTCTTGCCTGAAGTCGTTAATACTTACTCTCTACGCCCGGTCAGCACAGACCGGGCGTTTTGTTTCAGCTAACCAGTCGGCGGGTATCGACCCGCTGCAACAGCATTGACAGCAGTAAACTGACGCAAAGCGTTGCGCTAAAAATCCACAGCATGTCCAGCGGCGGCCAGCGTTTGATCTCCAGGCCGCTGGTGCGCAACGCGTGAATGATCAACGCATGGAACCCGTAAATGCCCAGCGAATGGCGGGAGATCAGCCCAAGCCCCGGAAGCGTTCCGCCATTCAGCGTGTTTTTAACCAGCGTCAGTAGCGCGATGGCGCAGATAAACACCATTGGCCCACAATAAAGATACCAGGTATCAGCGAAATTACCGCGCCACTGTAGCTCGTGCAGCGTGCCACGAGAAATAACCCCGACGGCGACAATAAATACCACGGCGCTTAGCCAACTTAGCGCCCGTTTTTGTGTCTCCATCATGCCGATCGCACGTCCCAACATGCCATAGAGGATGTAATAGAAGGTGTCGCCGTTGATATACAAATTGATGGGCAACCATTCAACCCCGCCGATTTTTTGCGGTACGGTATTGGGGTTGGCGACAATCCCTGTCACGACCATCAGCACCAGCAGCATCTTGCCGCTGACGTTTTTTACCTGGATCAGCGGTGAAACCAGGTAGATCACGGCGATCGCAAAGAAAAACCACAGATGATAGAACACCGGTTTTTGCAGCAGATTTTTGAGAGAAAGCTCAGCGTTAATAGAGGTAAACAGCGTGATGTATGCCAACGCGACGCCGCTGTAGAACAAAAGGCACAGGGCGATGCGCACGAAATGGCGCTTTTGTGCGCTGCGTTCGCCAAAAAAGAGGTAACCTGAAATCATAAAAAACAGCGGTACGCTGACGCGGGAAGCGGAATTCAGGATATTCGCGAGATCCCAGTTCGCGGGGCTGACGCTGTGGGCGTTGGTGATGTACCAGGTCGTGGTATGGATCATCACCACCATCAAACAGGCGATCCCTCGCAGGTTGTCAATCCAGAAAATTTTGGGCTGCATCAGTTCCTCTGTTTCGATGTTAAAAAAGGTCTGACTCACATTTCATCAGCCTGTCTTGTTGGAAAAATCTGAGTTTTTACGCTAAAGCTTGTGATGGCCCGATAGGGTTCGCAAAAATATGTTTGCCCTGCACCGTAATAATAATAAAACGTTCTCATCCACCAGGCGGTAATAAAATGATGATAAAGCCACTCTTTTCAGCCGTTGTCTTCGTCATGCTGACGGGCTGCGCCGTGACGCCGCCACCGCCGCAAAAGGCGCAGCAGGCTAAAATGAGCCCAACGCGCTCGCTGGATATGGAAGCGCTCTGCAAAGATCAGGCGGCCCGACGTTACAACACGGACACGAAAGAAATTGATGTCACCGGCTTCGAACAGTTTCAGGCAAGCTATGAGATGCGCGGTTATACCTTCCGTAAAGAGAGTTTTGTCTGCTCTTTTGATGCGGATGGGCAGTTTTTACATCTTTCCATGCGCTAAGCCCTGCCTTTTTCCCGTTACGTACTGTATATCTTGCAGTCAGCGGGTATACTGGACCCTTCCTTTAAATCCACACGTATCCAGCACGAAATAATATGCAAAAGTTTGATACCAGGACCTTCCAGGGCTTGATCCTGACCTTACAGGATTACTGGGCTCGCCAGGGCTGTACCATTGTTCAACCATTGGACATGGAAGTCGGCGCGGGAACTTCTCATCCCATGACCTGCCTGCGCGCGCTGGGGCCAGAACCGATGGCGACTGCTTATGTGCAGCCTTCTCGTCGTCCGACCGATGGTCGTTATGGCGAAAACCCGAACCGTTTACAGCACTATTACCAGTTCCAGGTGGTGATTAAGCCGTCTCCGGACAACATTCAGGAACTGTATCTTGGCTCGCTGAAAGAACTGGGTATGGACCCGACCATCCACGATATCCGTTTCGTTGAAGATAACTGGGAAAACCCGACGCTGGGCGCCTGGGGTCTTGGCTGGGAAGTGTGGCTGAACGGTATGGAAGTGACGCAGTTCACTTACTTCCAGCAGGTTGGCGGCCTGGAGTGTAAGCCGGTTACCGGTGAGATCACCTACGGCCTGGAACGTCTGGCGATGTACATTCAGGGCGTAGACAGCGTTTATGACCTGGTCTGGAGCGACGGCCCGTTGGGTAAAACCACCTACGGCGACGTGTTCCATCAAAACGAAGTGGAGCAATCCACCTATAACTTCGAATACGCGGATGTGGATTTTCTCTTTACCTGCTTCGAGCAGTACGAGAAAGAAGCGCAGCAGCTGCTGGCGCTGGAAAACCCGCTGCCGCTACCCGCTTACGAGCGTATTCTGAAGGCCGCCCATAGCTTCAACCTGCTGGATGCGCGTAAAGCCATCTCCGTCACCGAGCGTCAGCGCTACATTCTGCGCATTCGCACCCTGACCAAAGCAGTGGCAGAAGCTTACTACGCTTCCCGTGAAGCCCTCGGCTTCCCGATGTGCAATAAAGACAACTAAGAGGCGGCCATGTCTGAGAAAACTTTTCTAGTGGAAATTGGCACTGAAGAGCTGCCACCAAAAGCCCTGCGCAGCCTGGCTGAGTCCTTTGCTGCGAACGTCACTGCGGAGCTGGATAACGCTGGCCTCGCACACGGCAACGTTGAATGGTTTGCCGCGCCGCGCCGTCTGGCGCTGAAAGTGGCGAACCTTGCGGAGTCCCAACCCGATCGCGAAGTGGAAAAACGCGGTCCGGCGATTGCGCAGGCTTTCGATGCAGAAGGCAATCCGAGCAAAGCGGCTGAAGGCTGGGCGCGCGGCTGCGGTATCACCGTCGACCAGGCCGAGCGTCTGACCACGGACAAAGGCGAATGGCTGCTGTATCGCGCTCATGTGAAAGGCGAGCGCGCCGAAGTATTGCTGCCGAACATGATCGCCACGTCTTTGACGAAGTTGCCGATTCCGAAACTGATGCGTTGGGGCGCGTCTGACGTCCATTTCGTGCGTCCGGTTCATACGGTAACGCTGTTGTTGGGCGACAAGGTGCTGCCGGCAACGATTCTGGGTATCCAGTCCGATCGCGTGATTCGCGGTCATCGCTTTATGGGCGAGCCAGAATTCACCATCGACAATGCCGATCAGTATCCGCAAATTTTGCTGGAGCGCGGTAAAGTCATGGCCGACTATGAAGCGCGTAAAGCGAAAATCAAAGCTGACGCCATTGAGGCGGCGCGCAACATTGGCGGTAACGCCGACCTGAGCGAAAGCCTGCTGGAAGAAGTCACCTCGCTGGTGGAATGGCCGGTGGTGCTGACCGCGAAGTTCGAAGAGAAATTCCTTGCGGTGCCGTCTGAAGCGCTGGTTTACACCATGAAAGGCGACCAGAAATACTTCCCGGTTTACGCGAATGACGGCAAACTGCTGCCGAACTTTATCTTCGTCGCCAACATCGAATCCAAAGATCCTCAGCAGATCATCTCCGGTAATGAGAAGGTGGTTCGCCCGCGTCTGGCGGATGCGGAGTTCTTCTTCAATACCGACCGTAAAAAACGTCTGGAAGATCATCTGCCGCGTCTGCAAACCGTGTTGTTTCAGCAGCAACTGGGTACGCTGCGTGACAAAACCGATCGCATTCAGGCGCTGGCTGGCTGGATTGCCGGTCAGATTGGCGCAGACGTGAATCACGCGACCCGGGCGGGCCTGCTGTCAAAATGCGACCTGATGACCAATATGGTCTTTGAGTTCACTGACACTCAGGGCGTCATGGGCATGCACTATGCTCGCCACGACGGCGAAGCAGAAGATGTGGCTGTCGCGCTGAACGAGCAGTATCAGCCGCGCTTTGCGGGCGACGCGCTGCCGTCTAATCTGGTAGCCTGCGCGCTGGCGATTGCGGACAAAATGGACACTCTGGCGGGTATCTTTGGCATTGGTCAGCATCCGAAAGGAGATAAAGATCCGTTCGCGCTGCGTCGAGCCGCGCTGGGCGTACTGCGCATCATCGTCGAGAAAAACCTGAATCTGGATCTACAGACACTGACCGAAGAAGCGGCGCGTTTGTATGGCGACAAGCTGACCAACGCGAACGTCGTGGACGATGTGATCGACTTTATGCTCGGTCGTTTCCGCGCCTGGTACCAGGATGAAGGTTATAGCGTTGACACCATTCAGGCGGTACTGGCGCGTCGTCCGACGCGTCCGGCAGACTTTGACGCGCGTATGAAGGCCGTCTCACACTTCCGTACGCTGGAAGCCGCGTCGGCGCTGGCGGCAGCAAACAAGCGTGTCTCCAATATTCTGGCGAAGTCTGATGAAACGCTGAATGACATTGTTCACGCATCCGTACTGAAAGAGGCGGCGGAAATGGCACTGGCCAGAGACCTGGTGGTACTGCGTGACAAGCTGCAGCCATACTTTGCCGAAGGTCGCTACCAGGACGCGCTGATTGAGCTGGCTTCCCTGCGTCAACCGGTGGATGAGTTCTTTGAGAATGTGATGGTCAATGCGGAAGACAAAGAGGTGCGTATCAACCGTCTGACGCTGCTGTCTAAACTCCGTGAGCTGTTCCTGCAAGTCGCGGATATTTCGCTGCTGCAATAAGCGAATCGTTAATAATAAAAAGCCTGCCATTGCGCGGGCTTTTTTATTGTCAAAAAATGATTAATAGAATCGCTAATAATATTCTGCTAAATGACAATGTATAATTCATTGAGCGGAAGAAAATACTTTAGGAATTTATTAACGAAGGCAAACACGATATTTGCAGTAGAATGCAGACGGGTGCTTGAGACTGGCTGTCTCAGGTATTCACCAGATGGCAGACAGAGAAAAGCCCCACCTGACAATAAATCAAAGTGAGGCCGCCTCTATGCTTCAACACCATAAGAGTAGCCTCTTACCTGTTGAAAATCAACACCGGAGGCTGATGATGCCGCAAAGATGTATATTGTGCAGTTTAATAGTGATATGTCTCACTATTTTATTATTTACCTGGATGGTTCGTGATTCATTATGCGAATTACATATCAGACAGGGAAATAATGAACTGGCGGCGTTTTTAGCCTGTGAAGTGAAACAGTAAGAGCATCTGGCGGGGCGTTGTCCCCGCCATTCTTCTGGTGTGAAGCATTCTCAATGCACCCTTTTACTCTTTGCGTTACTGTGTTTTTCGCCCGATCGGCATAGCGCTATCGGGCATTATCATTATGCGTTTATTGTAACTGCAATTCCGTCAGACAGGTCTGGCTGTCTTCTCGTGTCGCAAAAGCATGAGACGCCATTTTCCCGTTGTAGCTCACCTCGATTATCCCTTCCATATTGCGCGGCAGCCACACGCCGATAAAGCCGTTCTGATGGCTTTTCATCGGTTTCTCAATTAGCACATCGCCTTTGCTGTCCGTGATTTTGACGTTAAATGTGGTGTCAGGCATTTCCCCCTGGCAGCCGGAGAGGCTGTGGTTAAAGCAGGGATGGGTCTGGCGCTGGTAGGGCGCAAAGGAAAGATAAAACTTTTCGCCCAACGGCAGTGTATACGACTGCTCGCCGGAAGAGAGTTTCAGCGCCGTACTGGTAATGGAGGCAGACAGGGGGAGCGGGCGCGCCTGCGGCGTCTGGTCAAGCGCATCGACCATCTGTTCGACGGTTTTACCGGCAAGCCCATGTTCCGCCAGGAAAGCGGCTTGAGGAGAAGCAGCGAAAACAGTGCCGCTGGCGAACAGGCCCAGCGTCAACAGCAGAGGACGTATAGACATTGTATCAATTCCATGTGAAAAGAAAGGATATCACTATAAAGCTTTCCCTAAGGGGAAGGTCAAAGCCAGACGAGGTAAAGTAATGCAAAGACAGGAGGGCAGGACGGAGATAAAAAAAATCCCCGCCGTCTGGCAGGGATTCTGAATACTGAGCTTTTAAAGCTTACAGGCTGGTTACGTTGCCAGCTGCCGGGCCTTTAGCGCCGCTTTCGATGGTGAAGGAAACTTTCTGACCTTCATCCAGAGATTTGTAGCCATCGTTCTGGATAGCAGAGAAGTGTACGAACACGTCTTTAGAGCCATCGTCAGGAGTGATGAAGCCGAAGCCTTTGTCAGCGTTGAACCATTTTACGATACCAGTCATTTTACCGGACATAGTGTATTACCTTTTAAAAAATAAGTGTGCCTTTCGGCGATATGGCGTGCTTTACAGATTTTTTAAGCGTTAAAGGAAATGCGCACTACGAGGGGTATCAACGATAACTCTTGAAGGGGACTGCCTTACTAAACTGCTTTAATGGTCTGTACGTCAAACCGTTGAACGCATTAACTCATGTAACGCCGGGTGATGCAACTTTTATTTTACTTCTTTCTGCTTTATGGTCGAAAAACGGTCCTGAAACAGGACCGTTCATCCTAAGAGACAGGTCATTCCATCAACTGCTTACTGAGCGCCGGGTTAGCTTGTATCAGGCGCATCAGCTTCAATTCGGTACTCGAAGGCTTCACGCGTTTCGATTCCCATTCCTGAACCATGGCGACAGACACGCCTAACGCTCTGGCGAAATCGTCAATTTTAAGTCCGCTGCCCCGTCTGCACTGTTCAATGTCAGTGAGGGAGGCGGATTTTTGCGTCAGGGTCGTTCTCGGCAATTCATCTTTAAAAACAATTTGTTCCAGGCTGCTCAGCAGCTCAAACATCGGATCTTTATATTCCATTTAGAACTCCTGTAAATCACACAGCGGGATCGTGAATTTCATCGAAGCCAGTTAAGAATAGTCGTAAAAGAGAAAGTTTGTGGGCCGTCACAGTTTTTAGTGGATGAAAAGACACGTTTCAGCGCCGCGCAGGATTATTTTGTAGCCTGCTAAGTATCTGATAATGAGCGGATTACGCTACGGTAAAGGACGTATTGTAAAGATTGCAAAAATATGACGCTTCCCGACAGGCGCGCACCTGTCGGGAAAACATCAGGCTTTTTGCGTGGCGTTGCCCGGTTCTTTTGCCGTCCCCGGCGAGGTGGAGAGCTGGCGATTACCCACCCAATATTTCACCATCAGGGCGAAGGCGGAAACCAGCGCAGGGATCGCCAGGAAGGTGAAAATGGTTTCAAAAGCCAATTGCGCCTGCATCAGGAACGCGCCGCTAAACGCGCCAAGAATGCCGCCGAAGCGTCCCAGACCCAGCATCCATGCCACGCCGGTGGCGCGCCCCTGAGTCGGATAAAACCCGGCGGCCAGCGCGGGCATGGACGATTGCGCACCATTCATTATCGTCCCGGCGATAAAGACCATCACGCCCATCAATACCAGACTGCTGGTAGAGAACCCGACCAGGCAGACGAACACCCCGGTCAGCAGCCAGCCCACCGCCACCACTTTGTTCGGGTTGAACTTATCCATTAACGCGCCGAGCACCAGAACGCCAATACCGCCGCCCAATGGGAAGAGGGCGGTAATAATCGACGCCTGGCTCAGGGTCGCGCCCGTTTCGCGGATCAGCAGCGGCAGCCAACTGGTCAACAGATAAAAAATCAGCAGACCCATAAAGTAGGTCAGACAGAGCATGACTGTCCCGAGCGCATAGCGCGGTGAGAAGATCACGCCCAGCGCCGATTTCTCTTTTACCTGGCCGGTTTCATGCAACACAAAATGGGTGGCGTCGGGAACGGGGGCGATGCGGCGCAGAATCGCGCCAATTTGCTGTTGGGATCTGTTTTTAACCACCAGATAACGGGCCGATTCCGGCAGCAGAAACACCAGTATTACCGCCAGCGCCAGCGGCATCACGCCGCCGAGGATCAGTACGCTCTGCCAGCCGTAGTGTGGTATTAACCACGCAGAGATAAAGCCACCCATTGATGAGCCGATCGGAAAGCCGACAAACATCAGGTTCACCAGCAGCGCGCGGCGGCGCTCCGGGGCATATTCGCTCATTAAGGTGGCGGCATTCGGCATCGCCGCCCCCAGCCCCAGCCCGGTTAAAAAACGCAGCGCGGTCAACTGATTGAGCGAACTGGCAAAGGCGGTCAGCAGGCTGAAGCCGCCGAAGACGATGATCGACATGATCAGCACCTTTTTGCGGCCAATCCGGTCCGCCATCGGACCTGCAGTCAGCGCCCCGACGGCGAGGCCGACCAGCGCAGCGCTCATGACTGGCCCGAGCGCGGATTTTTCCACGCCCCATTCGGAAACCAGATCGGAGGCAATGAAGCCAATAATGGCGGTGTCGAATCCGTCCATCGCGACGGTCACAAAGCACAGCACGAGAATCATCCACTGGTATTTCGAGAAAGGATGCTCGTTAATAAACGCTTGAATATCAGTCGTTCTGTTTGTCATGCGGTTATTCCTGCAAAAGCAAGGCGGGGGGACAGAGGCTTTTTTATATTCTCCACCGCAGGCGTTGAAATTGAATGTGCGATTATCGAACATTTATTCGTTAATCGTTCGTTTAATCAAAACATTGAAGTGACGCCTGGGCAATCGTTCCGCCGTGGTTAACGTGCGATAATCGGTCGAATTAGCCGGATATTGTCGGTAAACGGAGTAAAAGCGCTGATAAATCATAGTGCTATTTCTGTACCGCGCCATTCTTCTGACCGCGGTAATTGTGATGTAATTAACAATAAAGTAACAAGTCAGGGAAGGATGTCTGGTGATATAAATTCCGCCACAAGATTATGCAGAAGGGGTATCCTGCGAAGCTGACCTGGACTATCCTTGTGAGCGTTAGGCACGCGTATTGCGTTGTGCGCATTTTTGGGTGAAAGGAGTATAAAAATGGCGACAGGTAAGTCCTGCTCTCGCTGGTTTGCGCCTCTTGCGGCGTTATTAATGGTAGTTAGCCTGAGTGGGTGTTTTGATAAAGAAGGCGATCAGCGTAAAGCGTTTATCGATTTTCTGCAGAATACGGTGATGCGTAGCGGTGAGCGCTTACCGACACTGACTGCCGATCAGAAAAAAACATTCGGTCCGTTTGTATCTGATTACGCGATTTTGTACGGCTATTCGCAGCAGGTGAATCAGGCGATGGACGCCGGTCTGCGCCCGGTCGTTGATAGCGTAAACGCCATCCGTGTGCCGCAGGATTATGTCACGCAACGCGGGCCTCTGCGCGACTTAAACGGTTCGCTGGGCGTATTGGGCCAACAGCTACAGAACGCGAAGCTGCAGGCCGATGCGGCGCATGGCGCGCTGAAACAGGGCGACGATCTGAAGCCGGTGTTCGATCAGGCGTATAAAAAAGTGGTAACTACTCCAGCCGAGGCGTTACAGCCGCTGATCCCGGCCGCGCAAATCTTTACCCAGCAACTGGTGCAGGTGGGCGATTTTATCGCGCAGCAGGACACCCAGGTGAGCTTCGTGGCGAATGGTATTCAGTTCCCGACTTCGCAGCAGGCAAGCCAGTACAATACATTGATTGGACCGCTGGCTTCGCAGCACCAGGCTTTTAACCAGGCCTGGAGTGCGGCGGTGAATGCCGTTCAGTAACCGTTAAAAGCCCGAGGGCGAAGTGGCCGGTCGGGCCAGTTCACACCCCTGCCGGACGAGGCGACGCCGCCCTCCGGCAGGGGTATCCATTACCCCGCCACCTGCGGATTCACGCAGTTCTTCCTGACCTTTCCTTGCAGTGCGTCAAGCAAATTATCCACCGCGCAGGCCGCCATGTTGTAGCGGGTTTCATGCGTTGCCGAGCCGATATGCGGTACCGCCACGACGTTGTGCATTGACAGCAATGGAGAGTCAACCGGCAGCGGCTCCTGTTCAAACACATCCAGACCGGCGGCCTGAATCTCACCGTTTTGCAGGGCGGTCACCAGCGCCTTTTCGTCGACCACCGGACCGCGCCCGGCATTAATGAAAATAGCCGAACGCTTCATATGGGCGAACTGTTCCGCGCCAAACAGATGATGCGTTTCGTCGGTCAGCGGCAGGATCAGACAGACAAAATCTGCTTCCTGCACTAGCGTATCAAGATCGCAGTAACGCGCGTTGAAACGTTCTTCCGCTTCGGGATGGCGGCGGCGGGCGTTGTAAAGAACCGGCATACTGAAGCCAAAATGCGCACGCTGCGCCAGCGCGAGACCAATACGTCCCATACCGACGATCCCCAGCGTTTTATGGTGTACATCAGTGCCAAACCAGTCAGGGCCAATACTTTTGGTCCATTGGCCCGCTTTAACGCGTTCGGCGACGTCCACCACCCGGCGGGCGGTCGCCAGCACCAGCGCCATGATCGTGTCGGCCACGGTCTCCGTCAGTACGGTCGGCGTGTGCATCAGCAGCACGTTACGCGCGTTCAGCGCCTCCACGTCAAAATTGTCGTAACCAACGGAAATGGTTGAGGCGGCACGCAACCTCGGCATCTTCTCCAGCAGCGCGCTGTCGACGGTTTGACTGGAGCCGAGCAGACCTTCCGCGTTGGCAAACGCCTGGGCGTACTGTTCAACCGTCTCCGGGCGCAGATTCGGCACCTGGGTAACGGTGACATGTTCTTCCAGGCGGTGCAGTAAATCGTCGGGTAACGCTTTATAGAGAATAATGGACGGCTTCATACGACTCTCCATGAATGTGATTTTACGCGTGGCGTGCGCCAGTCGGTAACTGCTGATTATTCGCGGGTCTGACAATCAGAGTTAGCCATACGGAGGCGAAAAGCGCCACCCCCATAAAAATGTACGAGGCGGACGGGCTGCCGGTGACGCCGTTCAGGTAGCCGACGAACCATGAGCCTAAGAACGAACCCAGCGCGCCCATACTGTTGATGAGCGCCATCGCGCCGCCAGCGACGTTACGCGGCAGCATTTCGGGAATGATGGCGAAGAAAGGCCCGTACGGGGCATACATCGCCGCCCCGGCAATCACCAGCAGGATGTACGAGGCCCAGAAATTATTCGCGCCGACCGCCCAGGAGCCGATGAAGGCGAAAGCGGCAATCAGCAGCAGCGGCCAGACGAACAGTTTGCGGTTCTGCAATTTATCCGATGCCCAGGAGGCCAGAATCATCGCGACCGTTGCTGCCAGGTACGGCACGGAGGAAAGCCAACCGACTTCGACCATGCCGAGGTTCGCGCCACCGTCGCGAATAATGGATGGCAGCCACAGCACGAAGCCGTACACGCCGATGCTCCAGGTAAAATATTGCAGGCAAAGCAGGATAACGTTACGGGAGCGAAACGCCTCGCCGTAGTTACGGACGGCCTTGATGCCCTGTTGCTCCTGTTCGAGTTGGGTTTGCAGCGCTGTTTTTTCCGCATCGGACAGCCAGCCGACCTGCGCCGGTTTGTCGCGAACCAGCGCCCACCAGCAGAATGCCCACAGAATGGCGGGAACGCCTTCGATGATAAACATCTCGCGCCAGCCGAGCGCCTGGATCAGATAACCAGAGACCACCGACATCCACAACACAGTCACCGGATTGCCGAGGATCAGGAACGTGTTGGCGCGGGAACGCTCCGAACGAGTAAACCAGTTGCTGATGTAAATCAGCATGGCGGGCATAACTGCGGCTTCGACCACGCCAAGGATAAAGCGGATCGCGGCCAGCGCGGGAATGTTGCTGACCACGCCGGTCAACGACGCGCAGCCGCCCCATAAGATCAGACAGACGAAGATCAGCTTGCGCACGCTGCGGCGCTCGGCGTACACCGCGCCGGGGATTTGGAAGAAAAAATAGCCCAGGAAGAACAGCGCGCCGAGCAGCGATGAGATCCCTTTGGTAATCCCGAGATCCTCGTTAATGCCCGCTGCGGAAGCGAAGCTGAAGTTTGCGCGGTCAAGATACGCCAGGCTGTACGTGATAAACACGATTGGCATGATGTACCACCAGCGTTTTGCTGCATTTGTTGAGCTTGCCATAGTCAACCTCTGTTGTTTATGCCGCCGCTGTCTGTAGGGTACAGGGGGCCGTTATCATGACGTGACGTTATTCGCCTAACGTTTCACGTGTGGGTAAACCTTCGCTGTCGCCCTGTACCTGAATCGCGAGCGCGCCAATTTTATTGCCGCGGGCGACTGCCTGAGCCAGCGTGCGGCCTTCCAGCAGGGCGCTGATAACACCGACGGCGAAACCATCTCCGGCACCGACGGTGTCTACAACGTTGTCCACCTTGACCGGCGCAACGCTGCCTTTTTCACCGTCGTGGGTTTTATACCAGGCGCCGTCTGCGCCCGTTTTCAGCACCACGGCCTTCACGCCGTGACGCAGGTAGAAATCCGCAATCCCTTCCGGCGTCTGCTGGCCGGTTAATATCATTCCTTCCTTCAAGCCCGGCAGCACCCAGTCGGCCTGAAAGGCGAGACGGTTGAGCTTCTCGACCATTTCTTCTTCGCTTTTCCACAACGTTGGGCGCAGGTTGGGGTCGAAAGATATACGCTTTCCCTGAGCCTTAAAGGTGCGTGCGGTATGCGCCAGTAATTCATATGAACTGCTGGACAGCGCTGCCGCCACGCCGCTCAGGTGCAAATGACGGGCGCGGGAGAAGTATTCTGCGTCAAAATCTTCCAGTGAAAGACGGCTGGCCGCAGAGCCTTTACGAAAATACTCCACAATGGGATCGGTTCCATTTTCAACTTTCGATTTCAGCTGAAAGCCCGTAGCGTAACCGTTGTCAACGGTTACGCCACAGGCGTCAATCCCCTCTTTTTGCAGGGTGTTAAGCACAAAGCGCCCGAAACTGTCGTTTCCTACCCGGCTTACCCAGCCGACCTTCAGGCCGAGCCTGGCCAGTCCGGTCGCAACATTCAGTTCGGCGCCGGCAACGCGCTTGATAAAGCGATCGACGTCCGCCAGATCCCCGGTTTCTGTCGCGACAAACATCGCCATCGCTTCGCCAAGGGTGATGACATCCAGTGCATTTTTCATGGGTTACTCCTTGCGTAAAACGTCGACGTAGCGGCGGGTGACGGCGGTCAGATCGGCCCCTTCCAGCGGAAACTCGATACCGCGCGGTACGTGTGCAGGCAGCGCTGAGAGAAGCGCCAGCCAGCGCGGGTCGGCCCGATCCGGCGGGATAGTGCGGTAGCTGTCGTGGTGCCGTGTCGCTGCCTTAACGTGGACGTATCCAACAGAGGACGCCAGTGCATTAGCGGCCTCTTCCGGCGAGTCGCCTACCCACAGCCAGTTGCCCATATCAAACGTCAACTGCACCGCAAGCGCCTGCTGCTGGCAGGCGGCGTTAAAGCGCCGCATTGATTCAAGACGACCGCAGGCGGTCTGGTCGTTTTCCACCACCAGCGCCATGCCGCTGCTTGTGAGCCAGTCGCGCAGCGTGTCAAACGAATCAGTATGCTGAAAATGGCCGAGTGAAACTTTCAGCCACAGCGCACGCAGCGTTTGCGCTTCCTGAAGCAGCGCGGGTAACTGCGGGTTGAGGCTGGCGTCGGTGACGAACAGCGGTTGCGGCACGGAGTAGCAGGCCTGCAGCCCGACGCTTTCGATGGCTGAGGCCAGCGCCGGCAGGGCGTTCAGTTCCGCGTCGGTAAACATCTCGCGGCGTATCTCAACGCCGTCGGCGCCGGCGTTGGCGATCACCGGCAGCATCGCGATTTGTCCGCCCGCATCGCGTACGGTGTCATAACCATACGCGGCGGTGACCACCATAATTTTTCTTTGCATGAGGACCCCCGATCTGGCGTGCTTTTTATTACGCTAGATGGAACCGGTTCCAAAGAAAAGTGTAGTGTGTCGAAATTATGATCGCCATCACGAAGGGAGATTAACGGGCGGTAGAACCGCGGACGATCAGCTCGCCGGAAAAAACCTGCTCATGGATAGCCTCGCTGCCGCCTTCTATGCGGCGGACTACCTGCTCTACCGCGGCGTAGCCAATCTGCCAGGTGGGTTGTTTTAACGTGGTGATGCCAACACCCGCCAGCTCTGCCCATTCCAGCTCGTCAAAGCCCAGCAGGCCGATGTCGCTGCCCCAGTTGAGGCCAATGCGCTTCAGCGAACGGGCGACCTGCAACGTCAGCGCGCCGTTAGCCGAAATAACCGCCTTACGCATGCCACGGTGCTGCTGGTGAAATTGACGCAAGGTGTTATCTAACTGCGCGTTTTCCGCCAGCGGGACTTCGGCGTTCTCTGCGACCACGCCAGGGTAGCGCGCCAGCGTGGCGCGAAAAGCGTTGAGGCGTTCGCGGCGGGTATTGACGGTCCCTAACGGCTCGCTAAGAAACAGTAGCGCCTCAAAGCCTTGCTCGATCAAATGCTCAGTGGCGGTGGTTGCGGCCTGCGTGTTATCCAGTCCCACCACGTCGCAGGCGAAGTCAGGAATTTTCCGGTCGATCAGCACCATTGGCAGCGCGGATTGTTGCAGACGGTTTAAGCCATCCTCGCGCATACCGACAGCGTTCACCACAATCCCTTCGACCTGATAGCTGCGCAGGAGATCAAGGTAGTGCAACTCCTGATCCACTTCGTTGTTGGTGTTACAGACCAGTGGGGTAAAACCCTTCTCGCGGCAGGCGGCTTCTATACCGCTGAGCACGTTAACGGAGTAAGGGTTGGTGATATCGGCGATAATCAGGCCGATGAGACGGGTGCGGCCTCGCTTCAGGCTGCGCGCCATCAGGCTTGGGCGATAGTCGAGATCAGCAATGGCTTTTTCAATACGCGCCAGCAATGCCTCTGAAAGCAGATGCTTTTCGCCGTTCAGATAGCGTGAAATACTGGTTTTACCGGTTTTTGCCGCTTTCGCCACGTCGCTGATGGTGGGGCGCCCTGATTTGCTCATCGCTGATTTCCTTACTTTAGATGAGCATACCTTAGCGCGAAAATACCCGGTGGCGCTACGCCTGGCGGGTAGGGGAATCGATTTTCCGGGCCGGAAGGCGTTCAGGCCGCCATCCGGCACAAGAATTACTGAATAGGGCTTAAGGTGATTTCGACGCGGCGGTTCTGGGCTTTGCCTTCCGCGGTGCTGTTGCTGGCGATCGGGTTCGCCGGACCCATACCGCTGGTGCGGATACGGTTAGCGTCTACGCCCTGAGCGATCAGCGAGCTGGCAACGCTATCGGCACGCTGTTGCGACAGACGCATATTCAGATCGTGGCCGCCTGTGCTGTCGGTATAGCCAATGACGTTGACGGCGGTTTTCGGGTATTCCTTCAGTACCATCGCAACACCCGTTAGCGTGTTCGCTCCCGCTGGCTTCAGCGTGGCGCTGCTGCTGTCAAAGGTGACGTTGTTCGGCATATTCAGAATGATGTTGTCGCCGCTGCGCGTGACGCTCACGCCGGTTCCCTGCATTTTTTCACGCAGCTTCGCTTCCTGCACGTCCATGTAATAACCCACGCCGCCGCCCAGCGCCGCGCCGGCTGCTGCGCCTATCAGCGCGCCTTTGCCGCGATCTTTCTTCGAGGATGACAGCGCCCCAATGCCCGCGCCAACCAGCGAGCCAATCCCGGCGCCGACGCCGGATTTACCCGCTTCGCGTTCACCGGTGTAGGGGTTGGTTGTGCAGCCAGATACCGCCAGCGCGCCGCTCACGATAGCGGCAATGACTAAAACACGTTTCTTCATCTTAATTCCTTAATGTCTTTCTTATTTTTACCACGGCAAGCGTGGCGGTAGATTATGACGTGTGAAGTTGAAGAAAATTCCAGGGATCTCTCTGAAATTTGTAAGTAACATTGAACAGAGAAATACATCTACCCCTCTTCAGGAGCGCCATTTTGCCAACGCACAAACCGGTGTTAACCGCGGCCCACTGGGGGCCTGTCCTCGTGGAAACAGACGGAGAGACAGTCATTTCTTCCCGCGGCGCGCTGCCCACGGAGCATCCCAATTCGCTGCAAAGCGCAGTTCGCGATCAGGTACACAGCAAAACCCGGGTGCGTTATCCCATGGTGCGTAAAGGTTTTCTTGCCTCGCCGGAAAGGCCACAGGGCGTGCGGGGACAGGATGAATTTGTGCGGGTGAGCTGGGACGACGCCCTGGCGCTTATCCATAAGCAGCACAAACGTATTCGCGATACCTATGGCCCGTCCTCTATTTTTGCCGGTTCCTACGGCTGGCGCTCCAACGGCGTGCTGCACAAAGCCGCCACGCTGTTGCAGCGTTATATGGCGTTGGCAGGGGGATACACCGGGCATCTGGGGGATTATTCCACCGGCGCGGCGCAGGCCATCATGCCGTATGTGGTAGGCGGCAGCGAGGTTTATCAGCAGCAGACCAGTTGGCCCGTTGTGCTGGAACACAGCGATGTGGTTGTACTCTGGAGCGCCAATCCCCTGAATACGCTAAAAATTGCCTGGAACGCTTCGGATGAAAAGGGAATCGCTTACTTTGATGCGCTGCGGCGCAGCGGCAAACGGGTGATCTGCATTGATCCTATGCGATCGGAAACCGTCGATTTTTTTGGCGATAACATGGAATGGATCGCGCCGCACATGGGCACTGACGTGGCGCTAATGCTCGGTATTGCCCACACGCTGGTGGAAAACGGCTGGCATGATCAGACATTTCTGGCGCGCTACACCACGGGCTACTCACTATTTGCTGAATACCTCACCGGACAGCGCGACGGCATAGCCAAAACCGCTGAGTGGGCGGCCGACATTTGCGGCATTCCGGCAGAAAAAATCCGCGAACTGGCGGCGATTTTTCACAATAACATCACTATGCTGATGGCCGGTTGGGGAATGCAGCGTCAGCAGTTCGGCGAGCAAAAGCACTGGATGATTGTCACTCTTGCGGCAATGCTTGGGCAAATCGGTACCCCGGGGGGCGGTTTTGGTCTCTCTTATCACTTCGCCAACGGTGGAAATCCGACGCGCCGCTCCGCCGTGCTGGCCTCAATGCAGGGGAGCTTGCCTGGCGGCACTGATGCGGTGGATAAAATCCCGGTTGCGCGCATTGTCGACGCGCTGGAAAACCCCGGCGCGTCTTATCAGCATAACGGCATGGATCGTCACTTTCCGGATATCCGTTTCGTCTGGTGGGCGGGTGGCGCCAACTTTACCCATCATCAGGACACCAACCGACTGATTCGTGCCTGGCAGAAGCCGGAGCTGGTGGTGATTTCCGAATGCTTCTGGACCGCAGCCGCTAAACACGCCGACATTGTACTGCCCGCCACCACCTCCTTTGAGCGCAACGATCTCACCATGACTGGCGATTACAGCAACCAACATCTGGTGCCGATGAAACAAGTTGTGCCGCCGCAGTATGAAGCGCGCAATGATTTTGACGTGTTTGCCGAACTGAGCGAGCGCTGGGAGCGCGGCGGCGGACAACGTTTTACCGAAGGGAAAAGCGAACGGGAATGGCTGGAGACATTCTACAACATCGCTGCCCAGCGTGGGGCCAGCCAGCAGGTAACATTGCCGCCGTTTGCGACTTTCTGGGAAGCCAACCAGCTGATAGAAATGCCGGAAAACCCGGACAACGCGCGGTTTGTGCGTTTTGCTGATTTCCGTCGTGACCCGGCTGCGCATCCGTTAAAAACCGACAGCGGCAAAATCGAAATCTATTCCCGGCGCATTGCCGGTTACGGCTATGCGGATTGTCCCGGGCACCCGATGTGGCTGACGCCGGACGAGTGGCACGGCAATGCGCAGAAAGGCCAGCTTCAGGTGCTGTCGGCGCATCCGGCCCATCGTCTGCACAGCCAGCTTAATTACAGCGAACTGCGTGAACGCTATGCGGTGGCGGATCGTGAACCGGTTACAATTCATCCCGACGACGCGCTGGCGCGCGGCATCCGTGACGGCGATACGGTGCGGGTGTGGAATGATCGCGGGCAGATTCTCGCAGGGGCCGTGGTGAGCGCTGGCATTAAGCCGGGCGTGATCTGCATTCACGAAGGAGCATGGCCGGATCTGGATCCTGCCGCCGGAGGCATCTGCAAAAACGGCGCGGTGAACGTGCTGACCAAAGATTTGCCCAGTTCCCGACTGGGCAACGGCTGCGCGGGGAACACCGCGCTGGCGTGGCTGGAGAAATATTGCGGCCCCGCGCTGACGCTTACGGCGTTTGATCCGCCTGCCAGCTCATAATCCAGGTGGGATGCTGGGTATCCTCCTGCCATGCGCTATCTTCAATACGAAAGCCCATCGCATGGTAGAAGTTCACCGCGTTCTGGTTTTTTTGATATACCTCAAGACTCAGCTGCGTAAAGCGCTGTTGCACATACCGCACCAGCGCTTTGCCGATCCCACTGCGCAGTGCGTCAGGCGTGACAAACAGCGCGCCTAAAAAACGATCTTCCAGTACGCTAACGAACCCTTTCAGAACGTCGTTATCCTCCCACACCCAGGTTCTGGCGGCGGGCAGATACACGTCGCGCACGATCGTTTCGCTCTCGCGCCAGTAGTGTTCAGCAATAAACGGATGGGCAAAGATCGTGCTTTCCAGCCACAGAGCCAGAATCGACGTCCTGTCGGCGCTACGGGATTCGCGAATCATATTTTTCTCCCGGGTGGCAAAAACAGCCGGTGATATGGTCATTGACCAGTCCGCACGCCTGCATAAAGGAATAGCAAATGGTCGTACCGACGAATTTGAAGCCCCGTTTTTTCAACGCTTTTGACAGCGCGTCGGAGGCGGGCGTAGAGGTTGGGATCTCGCTCAGCGTGGCGGCCTGCGTCACCTGTGGTTGATGGTCGACAAATGACCAGACGAACTGCGCAAATGGTTCGCCGTTTTGCTCCATCGCAAGCCAGGCGCGGGCATTGCCAATGATGGCCTGAATTTTTCCGCGATGACGGATGATGCCCGGGTCGAGCAGCAGCCGTTCGACATCCTCTTCCTGCATCGCCGCCACGCGAACGGGATCGAACTGGTGGAAATTGGCGCGATAGTTCTCGCGTTTTTTCAGCACCGTAATCCACGACAGGCCGGCCTGCTGGCCTTCAAGGCAGATCATTTCAAACAGTTTTTTACCGTCGGTTTCGGGGACGCCCCATTCTTTGTCATGGTAGGCAATATAAAGCGGGTCCTGGCTGACCCAGCCGCATCGTTCCATACTTTCCCTCGCTCTCTGAATTGCCTTAAAAATTTCGTTCTGCGCGCCTTGACGCGTCTGCGAAAAAGACAATATTTAATACAGGGCTTTTAGCCTGTCATCCTTCTCACAATGACAATAATATCGCCGATTTCGGCTCTCCTCTGGAGTCGCATTGATGATGACAAAAAAAGACGGTGGTCGCCGGGAAATCGTTCTGCTGGCGAGCGTGGTGGCCTGTTCGCTATACATCAATACCGCCAGTGCGTGGCAACAAGAATATATCGCCGAAGCGCCATCCGGACATACGACTGAACGCTATACCTGGGACAGCGATCACCAACCGCGTTATGACGACATCCTGGCGGAACGGATCAAATCCTCGCAAAACGTGCCGGGCTTGAGCGTTAACTTTGCGGATGCGTCGCCCCATGAGGCGACCAGTGGCATGAGCATGGGCTGGAATTTCCCGGTTTCAGAGACGGTGATGACCGGGCCGGTCGCCGCGCTCCATTACGACGGTACTACTACATCGATATATAACGAATTTGGCGACAGCGTGATGAATTTGTCCGCCGATCCGTTATGGCATGCCAGCGTGAGTACGCTGGGCTGGCGGGTGAATTCGCAATTTGGCGAGATCAGACCGTGGGCGCAGGTCAGCTATAACCAGCAATATGGCGATAGCATCTGGAAAGCGCAGTCCGGGCTAAGCCGCATGGCGGCTACCTCACAAGACAACAGCTGGCTGGATGTGACCGTGGGGGCGGATATGCTGCTTAATCCGCACATGGCCGCTTACGCAGCGCTCACTCAGGCGGAAAATACGCCCAACACCACCGATTACCTGTATACGATGGGAGTCAGCGCCAGATTTTAACCTTGAATTTACAACTACACCTTAGCCATAACATGGCATGTAATGGTAGTGGGTACTAACTTACAATATAAAAATCAGCTTGCTGAATATATGTCTCGTCATTCATTCCAGATTCCAGGCATTTCATTCCGTTCTGACGGCACTTCATGCCGTTTTTTCCCCGCATAAAATGCATTTCGTTATGGTTGTCGGCAGTGAATTTCCCCTTTTGTTTATGCAGGAATACTGCCATGAAAACTTCAACGTATCAGCGCACCCGTTGGTTGACCCTTATCGGCACCATTATTACGCAGTTTGCCCTGGGTTCTGTTTACACCTGGAGCCTGTTTAACGGCGTACTGTCCGAAAAACTGGATGAACCCGTCAGCCAGGTCGCCTTCTCTTTTGGCCTGCTAAGCCTGGGGCTGGCGATCTCATCTTCCGTTGCCGGAAAGTTACAGGAGCGATTTGGCGTTAAACGGGTGACGATGGCGTCAGGCATTTTGCTTGGGCTGGGCTTCTTCCTGACCGCACATTCTTCGAATCTGATGATGCTGTGGCTGAGCGCTGGGGTGCTGGTGGGACTGGCGGATGGCGCAGGCTACCTGTTAACCCTGTCCAACTGTGTGAAGTGGTTCCCGGAGCGCAAGGGGCTGATCTCCGCTTTCGCCATTGGCTCCTATGGTCTGGGCAGCCTGGGTTTTAAATTCATCGACAGTCAACTGCTGGCGACCGTCGGTCTGGAAAAAACCTTCGTAATTTGGGGTGCGATTGTGCTGGTAATGATTGTCTTTGGCGCCACGCTGATGAAAGATGCGCCGAACCAGGAGGTCAAAACCAGGAATGGCGTTGTGGAAAATGATTACACGCTGGCGCAATCGATGCGTAAACCGCAGTACTGGATGCTGGCGGTCATGTTCCTGACGGCGTGTATGAGCGGTTTGTACGTGATCGGCGTGGCGAAAGATATTGCGCAGGGCCTGGCGCATATGGACGTCGCGTCTGCGGCCAATGCGGTGACGGTTATTTCTATCGCAAACCTGTCTGGTCGTCTGGTGCTGGGGATCCTGTCGGACAAAATTGCCCGCATTCGCGTTATTACGATTGGCCAGGTGGTGTCGCTGGTGGGGATGGCCGCTCTGCTGTTTGCGCCGCTGAACGCGATAACCTTCTTTGCCGCTATTGCCTGCGTCGCCTTTAACTTTGGCGGCACCATCACTGTCTTCCCGTCGCTGGTGAGCGAATTCTTCGGCCTGAATAATCTGGCGAAAAACTATGGCGTGATTTACCTCGGCTTTGGCATCGGCAGCATCTGCGGTTCGATCATCGCCTCGCTGTTCGGTGGCTTCTACGTCACCTTCTGCGTGATTTTCGCCCTGCTGATTCTCTCGCTGGCGCTGTCTACCACCATTCGCCAGCCAAAACGCGATGTAATGAATATGGCGCATGCCTGAATAAAATAAACAATGACAGGACCAGCCGCGTGGCTGGTCTTTTTGTTATTAGCAGTCGCGTGAAAAATCCGTTTTCAAACTTGAATATTTGTAAAAATCTGCTTCGATCACATTATCTGCTGCCACTTTTTCCCTTCCTTGTGGTCTACTTAGCCGCGCGTGTAGATCTTTCCTGTCTGACTACCTTCGCAATTTGTCCTGCCCGGCTGGGTTAGCCGAAGCGCAGGCTGTGTTTACCCCTCGATTTCCAGGGCTTGCTTGCATGAAATACATTACGTCGATGACGCAGCAAAAGCTGAGCATTTTGCTTGCCGTCTATATCGGTCTGTTTATGAATGGCGCGGTTTATTTCCGTCGGTTTGACGGTTATGCGCAGGATTTTACCGTATGGAATGGAATCGCCGCGGTTGTTGAATTGGCTGGCACGGTGCTGGCTACCTTCTTCTTTTTACGTCTCTTTTCCCTGTTAGGCCGTACGGCCTGGCGCGTTCTGGCTTCGCTACTGGTGCTGATCTCCGCTGGCGCAAGCTATTACATGACCTTTATGAATGTCATGATTGGTTACGGTATTGTGGCTTCAGTCATGACCACCGATATCGACCTGTCAAAAGAGGTTGTTGGCTGGACGTTTATTCTTTGGGTGGCTGGCGTAAGCCTCATCCCGCTGGTGTTGATCTGGTTTAACCGCTCGACGGACACCTTTTTGCGTCAGCTTTGTACGCCAAAAGTACGCTGGCGCAGCGCGCTCACCGTTCTGATGGCGGCTTTTCTGGTGTGGGCGCCGATTCGCCTGCTGGAGCTGCACCAGAAGCGCGCCGATCGCATCGCTGGCGTCGACATGCCAAGCTACGGCGGGGTGCTGGCGAACTCGTATCTGCCAACAAACTGGCTGTCCGCACTGGGCCTGTACGCCTGGGCGCAGGTTGATGAATCGTCAGATAACAAATCGCTTATCAATCCGGCGAAAAAATTCACGTATACGCCAACCCAGAATCTTGATGACACCTACGTGATTTTCATCATTGGCGAAACCACGCGTTGGGATCACATGGGCATGCTGGGCTATGAACGTGATACCACGCCGAAGCTTGCGAAAGAGAAGAATCTGGCAATGTACCGCGGCTACTCCTGCGATACCGCCACCAAGCTGTCGCTGCGCTGCATGTTCGTGCGTCAGGGCGGGGCGGAGGATAATCCACAGCGCACGCTGAAAGAGCAAAACGTATTTGCAGTGCTTAAACAGTTAGGTTTTAGCGCCGATCTGTACGCGATGCAGAGCGAGATGTGGTTCTACAGTAACACGATGGCCGACAACATCGCCTATCGCGAGCAGATCGCTGCGGAGCCGCGCAACCGGGGCAAAGCGGTGGATGATATGCTGCTGGTGAACGAAGTTTCGCGGTCCCTGGAGAATAACCCGCAGGGCAAACATCTGATTGTGTTGCATACCAAAGGTTCCCACTATAACTACACTCAGCGCTACCCGCGCGAGTTCGCCCAGTGGAAGCCGGAATGTTATGCCATCGACCGTAAGTGTCCGAAGGACCTGATGATTAACTCTTACGATAACTCCATAACCTATGTGGACCACTTTATCGATAGGGTGATTGATCAGGTGCGCGATAAGAAAGCGATTGTGTTCTACGCGGCGGATCACGGCGAATCGATTAACGAGCGCGAGCATTTGCACGGCACGCCGCGTAAGCTGGCGCCGCCGGAGCAGTTCCGCGTACCGATGATGGTCTGGATGTCGGACAAATATCTCGAGAATCCGGCCAACGCGCAGGCATTCGCGCATCTGAAGAAAGAGGCGGAAATGAAGGTGCCGCGTCGTCACGTTGAGCTGTACGACACGATTATGGGTTGTCTCGGTTACACCTCGCCCAACGGCGGGATTAACGAGTATAACAACTGGTGCCATGTCCCTGACGGGAAGAAAGTTGCCGCACAATAAGCGGCCTGACGACTTTCTCGCCGATTAAATGGCATTTTGCGACTAAGGGATTGACGGGGGCGCGCCTGAGCAGTAAGATGCGCCCCGCATTCGGTGATTGGCGCAGCCTGGTAGCGCACTTCGTTCGGGACGAAGGGGTCGGAGGTTCGAATCCTCTATCACCGACCAAATTTAAAGCCCTGCTCAACGAGCAGGGCTTTTTGCATTTGAAGCCAATGAGGATGAGAACCTCCGGGGGAAGAGGTTCGACCCGAGCGATCACCGACCCAATTCGAAACTCTGCCATCTTCATTTTTGCTACAAAAATTGCGCCTTACTTCTCACTATCCGTTAACGATTATGTGACATATTCCATTGTCTTTTTTTATCTTTGCATCAATCTTTTTTTGCGTTACTTATGGCTGACCCCAGCATTTTCCGCTGTGCGTTTTAACGTTCATGGCATTAATCGCTCAGATATACAGCATTTCGTCAGAAATTTTTCATAATCTGCACAAAACTTAATCACCAAATGTTGCGAAATATTAAGATTTATATTCTGGCATTACGCGCGTAGCATAAATTTCTCTGCTGAAAATACCCCTCTGGAGTTTTTTTAATCTTTGTTTGTCAATTCTCACCGTTGTCGTAAAACGCGGTTAGCTGTATTGACGTTTTCACATTCTGTTGACAGATTGTAGGGCATGAGGGGCATTTCATGGAGAATCCGCGCTGCAACTCAGTCGTTTAAGTGAATGGAATCCCCACCTCATCACGCCGACCCGGCCGGTCAAAAATAAAAAAGGCCAGGCGGCGCTAACCCACTGCAAAGGGTAAAACAACAACATCACATTTGGAGCAGAAGAATGAGTATTTCCTTGAAGAAGTCAGGGATGCTGAAGCTTGGTCTGAGCCTGGTGGCTATGACCGTCGCAGCAAGCGTACAGGCTAAAACCCTGGTCTATTGTTCAGAAGGTTCTCCTGAAGGGTTCAACCCGCAACTCTTTACCTCTGGCACAACCTATGATGCCAGTTCAGTACCAATCTATAACCGTCTGGTGGAATTTAAAACCGGCACTACCGAAGTGATCCCAGGCCTCGCGGAAAAATGGGAAATCAGTGAAGACGGGAAAACCTACACCTTCCACCTCCGTTCTGGCGTGAAGTGGCAATCCGGCAAAGAATTCAAACCGACGCGCGACATGAACGCCGACGACGTGGTCTTCTCCTTCGATCGTCAGAAAAACGCGCAAAACCCGTACCATAAAGTGTCCGGCGGCAGCTATGAATATTTCGAAGGGATGGGCCTGCCCGATCTGATCAGCGAAGTGAAAAAAGTGGACGATATGACCGTCCAGTTTGTGCTGACGCGTCCGGAAGCGCCGTTCCTCGCCGACCTCGCGATGGATTTTGCCTCTATTCTTTCTAAAGAATATGCGGACAACATGCTGAAAGCCGGTACGCCGGAAAAAGTGGATCTGAACCCTATCGGCACCGGTCCGTTCCAGTTGCAGCAGTACCAGAAAGACTCCCGTATCCTCTATAAAGCCTTTGACGGCTATTGGGGCACCAAGCCGCAAATTGACCGCCTGGTCTTCTCCATCACGCCTGACGCCTCTGTGCGCTATGCCAAACTGCAGAAGAACGAATGCCAGGTGATGCCGTATCCGAACCCGGCAGACATCGCGCGCATGAAGCAGGATAAAAACATCAACCTGATGGAGCAGGCGGGTCTGAACGTGGGTTACCTCTCGTTCAACACCGAGAAGAAACCGTTTGATGACGTCAAAGTGCGTCAGGCGCTGACCTACGCGGTGAACAAAGAAGCGATCATCAAAGCCGTTTACCAGGGCGCGGGCGTCGCGGCCAAGAACCTGATCCCGCCAACCATGTGGGGTTATAACGACGATATCAAAGACTACACCTACGACCCTGAGAAAGCGAAAGCGTTGCTGAAAGAAGCAGGGCAGGACAAAGGTTTCACCGTCGAACTGTGGGCAATGCCGGTACAGCGTCCTTACAACCCGAACGCGCGCCGTATGGCGGAGATGATTCAGGCGGACTGGGCGAAGATCGGCGTGCAGGCCAAAATTGTCACCTACGAGTGGGGTGAGTACCTGAAACGCGCCAAAGCGGGTGAGCATCAGGCGGTCATGATGGGCTGGACCGGCGATAACGGGGATCCGGACAACTTCTTCGCGACGCTGTTCAGCTGCGCGGCGGCGAAAGACGGTTCCAACTACTCTCGCTGGTGCTACAAGCCGTTTGAAGATCTGATTCAGCCGGCGCGCGCCACCGATGATCACAACAAGCGTATTGAACTATACAAACAAGCTCAGGTGGTAATGAACGAGCAGGCACCGGCCCTGATCATCGCTCACTCCACCGTATATGAGCCGGTGCGTAAAGAAGTCAAAGGCTATGTGGTGGATCCGTTAGGCAAACACCACTTCGATAACGTCTCTGTCGAATAATTAAACGCTATCGTCAGGTAAGCGCTACGCCCCCGAAGATCGGGCAGGCGTAGCGCCACCCGGCAGCAGTGCTTTATTCCTTCTCTGTAAGCGGGAAGGGATAAGATTTGTGAGCAATACAGACTCACGGTTCCACGCCGTGCGTCCTGAGAGAGAATCCGGGTTATGTTGCAGTTCATTCTCCGACGTTTGGGACTCGTCATCCCTACGTTTATCGGTATCACCCTTCTCACCTTCGCGTTTGTCCATATGATCCCCGGCGATCCGGTGATGATCATGGCGGGTGAGCGTGGTATCTCCCCTGAGCGTCATGCTCAACTGTTGGCTGAACTCGGTCTCGATAAACCGATGTGGCAGCAGTACCTCCATTATATCTGGGGAGTCATGCAGGGTGATTTAGGCATCTCGCTGAAAAGCCGTTTGCCGGTGTGGGACGAGTTCGTGCCGCGCTTTAAAGCGACGCTAGAACTTGGCGTCTGCGCCATGATTTTCGCCACCGCGGTGGGCATTCCGGTCGGTGTGCTGGCCGCCGTCAAGCGCGGGTCCATTTTCGATCACACCGCTGTTGGCCTGGCGCTGACCGGTTATTCCATGCCGATCTTCTGGTGGGGGATGATGCTGATCATGCTGGTCTCCGTACACTGGAACCTGACGCCGGTTTCCGGGCGTGTCAGCGACATGGTGTTTCTTGACGATACCAATCCGCTGACCGGTTTTATGCTGATCGACACCGCCATCTGGGGCGAAGAGGGCAACTTTATTGATGCGGTTGCGCACATGATTCTGCCCGCAATGGTCCTCGGCACGATTCCGCTGGCGGTCATCGTGCGTATGACCCGCTCGTCGATGCTGGAAGTGCTGGGTGAAGACTACATTCGTACCGCCCGCGCCAAAGGGCTGACCCGCATGCGGGTCATTATTATTCACGCGTTGCGCAACGCCATGCTGCCGGTGGTCACCGTGATTGGCCTGCAGGTGGGCACGCTGCTGGCGGGCGCCATTCTGACCGAAACCATCTTCTCGTGGCCTGGCCTCGGACGCTGGTTGATTGATGCGCTGCAACGACGCGATTACCCGGTGGTACAGGGCGGGGTGCTGCTGGTGGCGACGATGATTATCCTCGTCAACCTGCTGGTTGACCTGCTGTACGGCGTGGTGAACCCGCGTATTCGTCATAAGAAGTAAGGGGCCATCATGTCACAGGTTACTGAAAATAAAGTTATTGCCGCACCGGTGCCGATGACCCCGCTACAGGAGTTCTGGCACTATTTCAAACGCAACAAAGGCGCGGTTGTTGGCCTGGCGTATGTCGTCATCATGATCCTGATTGCGGTATTCGCCAACGTTCTTGCGCCCTATAACCCGGCGGAACAGTTTCGCGATGCGCTGCTCGCGCCGCCGGCCTGGCAGGAAGGCGGGAGTCTGGCGCACCTGCTGGGTACCGACGATGTGGGTCGCGACGTGCTGTCGCGACTGATGTATGGCGCGCGCCTGTCGTTGCTGGTCGGCTGCCTGGTGGTGGTGCTGTCGCTGGTGATGGGCATCGTGCTCGGGCTGATTGCCGGTTACTTTGGCGGCATTGTTGATAACGTCATCATGCGCGTGGTCGACATCATGCTGGCGCTGCCGAGCCTGCTGCTGGCGCTGGTGCTGGTAGCGGTCTTTGGGCCGTCAATCGGTAACGCCGCGCTGGCGCTGACCTTTGTCGCCCTGCCGCACTATGTCCGGCTTACCCGCGCGGCGGTGCTGGTAGAGGTGAACCGCGACTACGTGACGGCTTCCCGCGTGGCGGGCGCTGGCGCGATGCGTCAGATGTTCATCAATATCTTCCCGAACTGCCTCGCGCCGCTGATCGTTCAGGCGTCGCTCGGTTTCTCTAACGCCATTCTCGATATGGCCGCACTCGGCTTCCTCGGCATGGGTGCGCAACCGCCAACGCCGGAGTGGGGCACCATGCTCTCCGACGTGTTGCAGTTTGCGCAAAGCGCCTGGTGGGTCGTGACCTTCCCGGGTCTGGCGATCCTGCTGACGGTGCTGGCATTTAACCTGATGGGTGACGGTCTGCGTGATGCGCTCGATCCCAAGCTGAAGCAGTAAGAGGTTCGAGATGGCGTTATTAAATGTAGATAAATTATCGGTGCACTTCGGCGACGAAGGCAGCGAATTCCGCGCCGTAGACCGGATTAGTTACAGCGTGAATCAGGGCGAAGTGGTCGGTATCGTTGGCGAGTCAGGTTCCGGTAAGTCCGTCAGTTCACTGGCGATAATGGGGCTGATTGACTATCCCGGGCGGGTAAACGCCGAAAACCTGGTGTTTAACGATCAGGATCTGAAACGCATCTCTGAGAAAGAGCGGCGCAACCTGGTGGGCGCCGAAGTGGCGATGATTTTCCAGGACCCGATGACCAGCCTGAACCCCTGCTACACCGTCGGTTTCCAGATCATGGAAGCCATCAAGGTACATCAGGGCGGCAACAAGAAAACCCGCCGTCAGCGGGCCATCGACCTGCTGACCCAGGTGGGGATACCGGACCCGGCGTCGCGTCTGGACGTGTATCCGCATCAGCTTTCCGGCGGGATGAGCCAGCGCGTGATGATCGCGATGGCCATTGCCTGTCGGCCAAAACTGCTGATTGCCGACGAACCGACGACGGCGCTGGACGTGACTATCCAGGCGCAAATCATCGAGCTGCTGTTGGAACTTCAACAGAAAGAGAACATGGCGCTGGTGCTGATTACGCACGATCTGGCGCTGGTGGCGGAAGCGGCGCATAAAATCATCGTGATGTACGCCGGTCAGGTCGTGGAAACGGGCGATGCGCACGATATCTTTCGCGCGCCGCGTCATCCGTACACCCAGGCGCTGCTTCGCGCGCTGCCGGAGTTCGCTCAGGACAAAGCGCGGCTGGCGTCTTTGCCGGGTGTGGTGCCAGGGAAATACGACCGTCCCACGGGCTGTCTGCTCAATCCGCGCTGCCCCTATGCCACCGATCGCTGCCGCGCAGAAGAACCTGCGCTGAACCAACTGGACGGCGGACGTCAGTCAAAATGCCACTACCCACTCGATGATGCCGGGAGGCCCACACTATGAGTACGCACGAGGCCACCTTGCAACAGCCGCTGTTGCGGGCCATCGACCTGAAAAAACATTATCCAGTGAAGAAGGGGATCTTCTCTCCTGAACGGCTGGTGAAAGCGCTGGACGGCGTGTCGTTCACCCTTGAGCGCGGTAAAACGCTGGCGGTGGTGGGCGAGTCCGGCTGCGGGAAATCGACGCTCGGTCGTCTGCTGACGATGATCGAAACGCCGACCGGCGGCGAGCTGTACTATCAGGGGCAGGATCTGCTCAAGCACGACCCGCAGGCGCAGAAGCTGCGTCGGCAGAAAATCCAGATTGTGTTCCAGAACCCGTATGGTTCACTGAATCCGCGTAAGAAAGTGGGGCAGATTCTGGAGGAGCCGCTGCTTATCAATACGTCGCTCAGCAAAGCGCAGCGTCGCGAAAAAGCGCTGGCAATGATGGCGAAAGTGGGGTTAAAAACCGAACACTACGATCGCTATCCGCATATGTTTTCCGGCGGCCAGCGTCAGCGTATCGCCATTGCCCGTGGTTTGATGCTGGACCCGGACGTGGTGATTGCCGACGAACCGGTCTCTGCGCTTGACGTTTCTGTCCGTGCGCAAGTGCTGAACCTGATGATGGATTTGCAGCAGGATCTGGGGCTGTCCTACGTCTTTATCTCCCACGACCTGTCGGTGGTTGAGCACATTGCCGATGAAGTGATGGTGATGTATCTGGGCCGTTGCGTCGAGAAAGGGACGAAGGAGCAAATTTTCAACAACCCGCGCCATCCGTATACGCAGGCGCTGCTCTCCGCCACGCCGCGTCTGAATCCGGACGAGCGTCGCGAACGTATCAAACTGACCGGCGAGTTGCCCAGCCCGCTGAATCCACCGCCCGGCTGCGCGTTCAATGCGCGCTGCCGCCGTCGCTTCGGCCCTTGCACCCAGTTGCAGCCGCAGTTGAAGGAGTACAACGGTCAACTGGTCGCCTGTTTTGCTGTCGATCAGGACGAGAATGGGCAGAAGCCGGTGACGTAACCTTCCCGCAAGGCCGGATGGCGCTTGCGCCTGATCCGGCCTTTTCTCTGTTACTCAATCAATTTCAGCAGCGGCGACAGGCACAGCAGTACGCCGTACAGCAGTATCAGCCAGGTTTTCAGGCCACGCAGTTTTTCCAGTTGCGCGACCTTGTATATCAGGAAGCAAGGGATCAGGCAGGAGACAATGCCGTATAGCGGGCTGCCGAGCTGGAAGAACACCAGCACCGACACGCGAAATGAGACCCAAATCACCAGCGTCGTCACGATAAACGCACAGATCCCAAGCGTGATCATGCGCGAAGGAATGCGCTCCACGTTGACGATACGACCCAGCAGATTCAGCACAATCCCTTTCATTGCCTCGTGGAAACCGAGATAAATACCAAAAAACGCGGTCAGGACGGCGAAGATATTCAGTACCGTCGAGGTGATATGGATCACCGGACCGGGAATAACCTGAGCCGCCAGCGCCAGGGCGGAGATGTTTTGCTCGAATGCCGACACCGCTTCTTCATGGCTGATGGAAAAGGTAAACGAGAAAGAGAAAAACAGAATCACCGCAATCAGCGTGATATAGCTGATGCGGTGGGTGCGAATTGCCATCCGGGTTGCCAGCACCCTGTCGGCCTCACGCTTGCGATAGGCGATGTTCATCGGATTCAGCACCTGAATAAACACCGCCGAAAAGAAGCAGAACGGAATAGTAAGCAAGACGTCACGAAAAAACACCGAAGCCTGGGGAAAGGCGGTGATATTGGCGAAATTCCAGTGTGGAATCATCGCCAGGCCAAACACCACGATGATCCCCACTTTTACCACCACCATCGGCCCGGAAATTTTGAACAGCAGTTTCTCGCCGCCCGAGGCGATAGCGACCAGCGCCGCGAAAATGGCCGCTTTAAAAAGCAGCGACTGGGAGAGGTCGGTCTGGGTCAGGCCAAAGGTACGCAGATAAGACGCGCTGTCGAATACCACGGAAAGCGAATAAATAAAGATGCCGTGGATGATCATCAAAAAATAGATCACCCCGAGAAAAACGCCCCAGTTTTTGCCGAGATAATGACTGATGACGTCGGTGTAGTCATGGCAGGTTTCGCTTTGCGAAAGCGTTTTGAGATACACGTCCTGTACGATCCAGGTCGCCGGATAAGCGATAAGCGACGCGGTGATAAATACCCAAATCCCTTTAAGTCCAATCTGCACCGGCATCAGCACCGTACCCGCGCCAATCGCCATACCAATGCACAGCAATACCCAACCAAAGTCGTAGCGGGTAAAAGGAAGTCTGCGCGAAACCTGTTCGCCTGAGCCGTTAAGATGAGAAAGTGATGTGTCGTGCTGCATGAAGTCCCCTGCCAGAAATAGCCTTCACGGCGTCATGGCCGCAAGGGGACGCAATTCTACAGAAGCGCAGGAGACACTGCCAGCCGATTGAGGATTTGCGAGACGCCACGCAGAGTAAAACACGGGCGGATGTGTAGGCAAACCGCTTGCCGTAGAATCCGCAGCAAGCCGGGGCAACCCGGTGAGGCGCAACGTTGCGGGGGCTTAATCCCCTGACGGGCGCCTGCCTGCCGCAGTGGCAACATGCGCCCGAACCGGGCCGCAGGGATATCCTTGCGGCCTTTTTCGTTTACTGCGGATACGGCACCCAGTCGCCGCCGTTCAGGCGCACGTAGGGTTTATCCTGGTACTGAATCACCACCGCGTTGGCGTTTTCCGAGACCGCCGCGGTTTGCGGCAGATTACTGGTGAGCTTCGTCCAGTCAACCGGATCTTCGGAGAAGATCTTGCCGTCGAGCACGCGCACCACCAGTTCTGAGATGGCCAGATAGCTGCTCGGTTGGGTAATTTCAATCGGCGCGCCCTGATGCGGCGCTTTCATGCCGAAGAATTTCACCCCGGCGGGGACGTTGGTGATCGACGGGCTGGGGATATCGCGCAGACCGGAGACCTGCATTCTGTCGCCTTTCAGCGCCCCGCCATGTTCCGGCACCACCACCACCATGACTTTACGGCCAGACTTCTCGAGCTGCGTAAAGAACGCATCCAGTTCATCGAAGAATTTCTGCGCACGCGCTTTGTAATCCGCCGTTTTGCTCACGCCTGGATAGTGGTTGCCATCGTGCAGCGGCAGGGTGTTATAGAAGGTTGCGCTGCGCGAATCTTTGTCCTTTTCGGTGGTTTCAAGCCAGCGGTTAAGCACTGCCGTATCGTCATAGACTGGCGAGCCGTCAAAGCCCAACAGCGGCACCGGTAAACCACTCTGATCCATCAGCTCAGCCTGCATACCGCCGTTTTCGCGCACTTCTTTCAGGAAGCCGCCGAACTCACCGTTGTGTCCCATCATCAGATGCTGGGCGAAGCCCAGTTTCGACAGATTATCAAACAGATAGCATTCATTGCCGGCTGGTTGATACAGATTAGTATGTGACGGCTGACCGCAACTGGCGCGCAGCAGGCGAATCGCCGCCGGACCGCTGTAAGAGGTCGCCGAGTTAAAGTGCTTAAACTGAATATCAAAATGCGACCACAGCGGATGCGACATCAGCCCCGCCGCTTCGATATCGGACCACGAAAGCGAGCAGATGTTGATCACCAGTAGTTCAAACGGCTGGGCATCTTCCGGCAGCGCCGCCGGGAAGGGCGTTTTACGTTTTGCTTCCGCGTTGTAAAAGGTGTTCAGCCAGGCGTTGAGGTTGGCGGACGTCGGTGGCGCGGTTTGCGCCGGGATATCACCGACAACCGGCGCGCCTTCAGCGGTGGCGATCGTGGCCGCCGCGGTACCGCCGGTGGTCGTGACGGTGTTGGTCGGCTGACCGGCAGGCCACAGTGAAAAACTCGGCCCCGCCAGCGTCAGAACGTTTAGCCAGACCATTATGGCCACCACAAAAACGGTGACGCGAACCCACTGCGCCAAAAACAGCCACGCCACGAGCAGCACGAAAACCGCGCCGATCATTTGCCAGTTAATGAAGCGGGTGACCAGATCGAGCATATAATCAGTGCTGAACGCCGCGACTTGGGAGCCCTGGCTCATTATACTCTCTGGCCCTGGCAGCCAGGTATCGTGCCAGAACAGGGCAAAACCTATCGGAATGGCGATCCAGTGGCGAAGGCGATGCAGACTGTAGCGCGGAATCGGCATCAGCAGGAACGCCATGAACACCAGGTTCATCAGGGCGTGGAAGTTAAGATAGCCTGCCCAGAGCAGACCAAATTTCACCAGAAAATAGAAATTCCAGCCCGAAAGTCCGCGCCAGTATTGCCAGAGAGGCGAAGGCGGCGAGGCATGTTGAGTATGTTGAGTCATTTTTTGGTCGCTCTGGGAATTACCGTGCGGCGCAATGTTCCGGCCGGTTTGACATAACGAGGTTTAGCAAATAGCAGACGGGCAGTGTTGCTGAGACGGCGCAGAGAATGACGCGCCAGATAGCCCAGTGGAAAAAAAATCAGCGCGCAGACGATGATGATTTGCAGAATATCGCTGATGGTCATCATGATGAACGCTCCATTTCATCGTCCAGTAAGCGCAGCGGCTGAGGAATTCGACGCCAGACCTTACCATCGTGTTCAGCGTTCAGTACGGGTTTGACCTCCTGGGTGAGCGGCAGCGGCTGACCCCACAGCTCCGGCGACAGCAGACGCATTTGCACCAGTTCGGCGCTGATCTGATTGTCCTCGAACCACACCATGCGGTTAGAGAACAGATCGCCGGTCGGCAGCGGAAAGATGTGATTCAGGGCGGTGTCGAGATCGTTGACCCGGCAGAACGACAAAAACAGCACCAGTCGGTTGCCGCCAATGGTCACAATATCGCCGGTACGGTGTGGGCGGCAAAGCGTTAACGCCTGTTCCACGCGAATACCTGGCACTGGACGCAGCGCCACCATCACCCCTTTGCCGTCGGCGGGGAGCAGGGTATTGCTCATCATATTATTCACCGCGTCACAGAAGACATCCCACTTCTGAAAGCCGCGCAGCTTCATCGGCTGGGTCATCGACAGCAGGGTGGTGATATCTTCCGGCACATAACGGCTGAACTGTTGGCCCTGCACGCTTTCAATCAACGTCAGGCAGCGGGAAAGCGGGGCGTTCCACGGGATCACCATATTGGCGCCGCAGCCCAGCAGCAGACGTTCGTCGGTGGCGCGCAGGCTGGCGATATTTTCCCGCACAAGAATTTTTAGCGCGCTGCCGCGCTGGCGGCGCAGGGTGTGGATGCTGCGCGCCAGCGGTTCAATCTGACGATTTTGCTGGAGAGAAAAGACCAATGTCGCCGCCTGGGCGGTACGGGCCTCATTGAATAATGCTTCATTACTGTCGAATAATTTCCAGTGCTCCGACAGGGGCGGCGCACCTTCGAGTACGGTCACATTACTGAGGATCCGCTTTTCGTCGCTGCGGGGCTGGATATCGGCTTCGGCCTCTTGCGCCAGTTCCCAGCGACCCTGGCGATGGCGAATGGTCAACTGCTGGCGGGCGCTGACCCCTTTCTCGTTGCACCAGAAGGCGATATCCAGCAGGTGCTGGTCGCCCTGAAAACGCAAGCTGGCAAGACCAGACAGCGAGCGATATTCCCCCATTAACAACGAGAACTGTTTGTCATTATTATTCCCAGGGTTAAGCACCAGAACAGAACAACGATGAAGACGTGTCCATTTATTCATTTTATCCAGCCACTGACGCAATCGTTCCGCTGGAATATTTTGCCACGCATTATTTGCGCATATAAGGATGAATAAGTAATGGGTAGGATCAACTGAGCAGAGTATATCGCGGGACATAAAGTATAGTCCCTTCTCTGAATCTGGCATCGAAAATAACTGAATTTTTTCCGGACCTTGCGTTTCGTCTAATTTGAAAACTTTCCCTGGATCGCTGCCCATACTCATCGCCGCGACTTTTGCAGTCCCGGTTTGAAAAGCAATCGTTTGATTCGCCAGGCTGATAGCATCTTCACTGCGATCAGTGTTAACCCACCAGACACCGCCAGTTGGCATATGGCGAAGTTCATCCCATAATGATGAGATACCTATTGAAAATACTGGGTCCACAGCGTTCCTCGGGTCGCTATTTGTCTGCTTATCAGTTTACTAGCGAAAGCGCAGAAATAAACCTAACATTGAAATTAAAACGTATCAGATTTAGCATGTGAATCAATTTGGCTGGCAGGAAGCCTCTTTACGTCGGCCTTTCCGATTCCATGACTCGTATTCTTTGAGTGATGAAAAATCAGAAAATGCGCGGATTCTGACGCCATCAATTTTCGTTGGGAAGGGGGCTGAATGCAAACAGAAAAAATGTCTGAAGCATGGCGAGTATATTCAAAGGGATAAAAAAATATGTCTGACAACGAACCCGATACGCTGCCTGATTCAGCTTTAGGCTATACCTTTCAAAACGATTTCCTGGCCCTGAGCCAGGCTTTTTCATTGCCTGAATTCGATTACACCGATATATCCCAACGTGAACAGCTTGCCGCTGCGATTAAACGCTGGCCGCTGCTGGCTGAATTTGCGCAACAAGAATAAGGGAGTCGTGGATGGCTATTCTGGGACTTCAGGGCATCCGTGGTGGCGTAGGCACGACGTCTATCACTGCGGCGCTGGCCTGGGCATTACAACTGTTAGGTGAAAACGTCCTGGTGGTGGATGCCTGCCCCGATAATTTGCTACGCCTGTCATTTAATGTCGACTTTGTGCATCGCGACGGCTGGGCCAGAGCGCTGCTGGACGGGCGTGACTGGCGCGAAGGCGGAATGCGCTATACCTCGCAGCTCGATTTGCTGCCGTTTGGCCAGCTCACGGCGCAGGAACGTGACTACCCCGATCAATGGCAGGAACGGCTCGGCGAGATTGTCCCTGGCCTCCAACGGCTAAAAGAGAGCGGCAGGTATTCCTGGATTTTACTCGATTTGCCCACCGGCGCCGCGCCGCTCACTCGCCAACTGGTCAACGCCTGCGATCATACGCTGGCGGTCGTCAAAGCCGATGCCAATTGCCATATTCGCCTGCATCAGCAGGCGCTGCCCGCCGGTTCGCATATTTTGATTAACGATTTACGCATTGGCAGCCAGATGCAGGACGATCTTTACCTGGTCTGGCTCCAAAGCCAGCGTCGGCTGTTGCCGATGGTTATTCATCGCGATGAAGCCTTGGCCGAATGCATGGCGGCGAAACAGCCACTGGGAGAATACCGCAGCGATTCGCTGGCCGCCGAAGAAGTGTTAACGCTGGCGAACTGGTGTTTATTGCATTATTCAGGCCGCAAAGACGCCGCCGGGAGCGCAACATGAGTATCCTGTCCCGGTGGTTGCTTATCCCGCCGGTCAGCGCGCGCCTGAGCGAGCGCTATCAGGGCTACCGTCGTCATGGCGCGCCAGCGTTTAGCGCGGCCCTGGGCTGTTTTTGGGCCGTTCTGGCATGGGTGTTCATCCCGCTGGAGCATCCGCGCTGGCAGCGGATCCGCGCTGCGCACAAGGCGCTTTATCCGCATATCAACGCCGCTCGTCCGCGCCCGTTAGATCCCGCCCGCTACGTTATTCAAACGCTCTGGCTGATGGCGACCGCCTCGCGTCGACAAACGGCCCAACCGCGCTGGCAGACCTTTTCCCGCCTGGAAGGCGTCCGGGGCCGTTACCATCAGTGGCTGGATAAACTGCCTGAACGGGTCACGCAAAACACAACCCATCTTGATAAGCAAAAGGAACTGGGGCATCTGAGCGCTGGCGCGCGCCGTTTAATCATTGGGATTATTGTCACTTTCTCGCTGATACTGGCGCTGATCTGCGTGACGCAGCCGTTCAACCCGCTGGCGCAGTTTATCTTCCTGATGCTGCTATGGGGCGTTGCGCTGATTGTACGGCGGATGCCGGGGCGTTTCTCGGCGCTGATGCTGATAGTGTTGTCGCTGACCGTGTCATGTCGCTATATCTGGTGGCGCTACACGTCCACCCTGAACTGGGACGATCCGGTAAGCCTGGTTTGTGGTCTGATCCTGCTGTTTGCCGAAACCTACGCGTGGATTGTGCTGGTGCTGGGCTACTTCCAGGTGGTCTGGCCGCTCAACCGTCAGCCGGTGCCGTTGCCCAAGGATATGTCGCAGTGGCCGTCGGTGGATATTTTCGTTCCGACCTACAACGAAGAGCTGCACGTAGTGAAAAACACCATCTACGCGTCGCTGGGCATCGACTGGCCGAAAGATAAGCTCAACATCTGGATTCTCGACGACGGCGGGCGGGAAGAGTTTCGCCAGTTTGCCCAGAATGTCGGGGTCCACTATATCGCCCGCACCACCCATGAGCACGCCAAGGCCGGGAACATCAACAATGCGCTGAAGTACGCCAAAGGCGAATTCGTGTCGATCTTCGACTGCGACCACGTGCCGACGCGCTCGTTCCTGCAAATGACCATGGGCTGGTTCCTGAAAGATAAAAAACTGGCGATGATGCAGACGCCGCACCACTTTTTCTCGCCGGACCCGTTCGAACGTAACCTTGGCCGCTTCCGCAAAACCCCCAACGAAGGCACGCTGTTCTATGGGCTGGTGCAGGACGGCAACGACATGTGGGACGCCACCTTTTTCTGCGGCTCCTGCGCGGTGATTCGCCGTAAGCCGCTGGATGAAATAGGCGGTATTGCCGTCGAAACCGTCACCGAAGATGCGCACACCTCGCTGCGTCTGCACCGTCGCGGTTACACCTCGGCTTACATGCGTATTCCGCAGGCGGCGGGGCTGGCGACCGAAAGTTTGTCCGCCCATATCGGCCAGCGTATCCGCTGGGCGCGCGGGATGGTGCAAATTTTCCGCCTCGACAACCCGCTTACCGGGAAAGGGCTGAAATTCGCCCAGCGGTTATGCTACGTCAATGCGATGTTCCACTTCCTGTCGGGGATCCCACGGCTCATCTTCCTGACCGCGCCACTGGCGTTCTTGTTGCTGCATGCCTATATCATCTACGCGCCCGCGCTGATGATTGCGCTGTTCGTACTGCCGCATATGATTCACGCCAGCCTGACCAACTCGAAGATTCAGGGAAAATACCGCCACTCCTTCTGGAGTGAGATCTACGAAACGGTGCTGGCCTGGTACATCGCGCCGCCGACGCTGGTGGCGCTGATTAATCCGTATAAGGGCAAATTTAACGTCACCGCGAAAGGCGGGCTGGTGGAAGAAGAGTATGTCGACTGGGTGATCTCCCGTCCGTATATCTTCCTGGTGCTGCTTAACCTGGTCGGCGTGGCGGTAGGCATCTGGCGTTATTTCTACGGGCCGGAAAGTGAAATGCTCACCGTCATCGTCAGTATGGTGTGGGTATTCTATAACCTGATTATCCTCGGCGGCGCGGTGGCGGTGTCGGTGGAAAGTAAACAGGTACGCCGTTCTCACCGCGTGGAGATCTCAATGCCAGCGGCGATTGCTCGCGAAGACGGTCATTTGTTCTCGTGTACCGTGCATGACTTCTCCGACGGCGGCCTGGGGATCAAAATCAACGGTCAGGCGCAGGTGCTGGAAGGGCAAAAGGTGAATTTACTGCTTAAGCGTGGACAGCAGGAGTATGTCTTTCCCACCCAGGTGGCGCGCGTATGGGGTGAACAGGTGGGGTTACAACTGATGCCGCTGACCACTAAACAGCATATCGATTTTGTGCAATGTACGTTTGCCCGTGCGGATACATGGGCGCTCTGGCAGGACAGCTATCCGGAAGACAAACCGCTGGAAAGCCTGCTCGATATTCTGAAACTGGGGTTCCGCGGCTATCGCCATCTTGCGGAATTTGCCCCAGCGTCGGTCAAAGTAATTTTCCGGTCTCTGACGTCTCTGGTTGCCTGGATTGTGTCGTTCATTCCGCGCCGTCCGGTGCAGGATGATATGGCGGTGCAACCACCGGCTCAGGTTATGGCTCAACAATGATGATAACGCGATGAAAAGAAAACTTTCCTGGATTTGTGCGATGGCAATGGGGATGAGCGCTATCCCCAGTTTCATGTCGAATGCGGCGCCAGCAATACAACCGCAGACAGCGGCTGAGCCAACCGCGGCCCCGGCCATTCCCGTTCAGGCGGACGACAATCAGCCGGTGGGCCAGGTGATGCCGGGCGTGCCGGGAGCGGATGCGCCGATCGTCGCGCAAAATGGTCCTTCGCGTGATGTGAAACTGACGTTTGCGCAAATCGCGCCGCCGCCGGGCAGTATGGTGCTGCGCGGCGTTAACCCGAACGGCAGCATTGAATTTGGCATGCGCAGTGATGAAGTGGTCACGAAGGCGATGCTGAATCTGGAATACACGCCGTCGCCATCGCTACTGCCCGTTCAGTCCCAGCTCAAGGTCTATCTGAATGATGAGCTCATGGGCGTGCTACCCGTCACCCAGGAACAGCTTGGCAAAAAGACGCTGGCGCAGATCCCCATCAACCCGCTGTTTATCACCGATTTCAACCGCGTACGGCTGGAGTTTGTCGGCCATTACCAGCAGGTATGTGAAAACCCGTCCAGCAGTACGCTGTGGCTGGATGTAGGTCGCAGCAGCGTACTCGATCTCACCTACCAGACGCTGGAAGTGAAAAACGATCTCTCGCACTTCCCGGTTCCGTTCTTTGATCCGCGCGACAACCGCGCGATGACGCTGCCGATGATCTTCGCCGGCGCGCCCGATCTTAAACTGCAGCAGGCCGCCTCTATCGTCTCGTCATGGTTTGGTTCCCGCTCAGGCTGGCGCGGGCAGCACTTCCCGGTGCTGTATAATCAACTGCCGGATCGGAATGCGATTGTGTTCGCCACTAACGACAGCCGTCCCGACTTCCTGCGCGAGCAGCCGCCGGTGAAAGCGCCGACGATCGCGATGATCGACCATCCGGAGAATCCCTACGTAAAACTTCTGGTGGTGATGGGGCGTGATGAAAACGATCTGTTGCAGGCGGCGAAAGGTATTGCGCAGGGCAACATTCTGTTCCGCGGCAGCAGTGTCGAAGTGAACGAGGTAAAACCGCTGCTGGCGCGTAAACCGTACGATGCGCCGAACTGGGTGCGGACCGATCGTCCGGTGACCTTTGGCGAGCTGAAAACCTATGAGCAGCAGTTGCAGTCCAGCGGCATCGAGCCCGCCGCCATCAACGTTTCCCTTAACCTGCCGCCGGACCTGTATCTGCTGCGCAGTACCGGTATTGATATGAACCTCAACTACCGTTACACCACGCCGCCGACCAAAGACAGTTCGCGCATGGATATCAGCCTGAATAACCAGTTCCTGCAAGCCTTTAGCCTCACCAGCAACGAAAAGAACAACCGTCTGCTGCTGCGTCTGCCGGTGCTGCAAGGGCTGCTGGATGGTAAAACCGACGTCTCGATCCCGGCGCTGAAGCTGGGGGCGGTGAACCAGTTGCGTTTTGACTTTGAGTACATGAACCCAATGCCTGGCGGTACGGTGGATAACTGTATTACCTTCCAGCCGGTGCCGAACCATGTGGTGATCGGCGACGACTCGACCATCGACTTCTCGAAGTACTATCACTTTATTGCGATGCCGGATCTACGCGCCTTTGCGAATGCGGGTTTCCCGTTCAGCCGAATGGCCGATCTTTCTGACACCATCGCCGTGATGCCGAAAACGCCGAATGAAGCGCAGATGGAAACACTGCTGGAGGCGACGGGCACGATTGGCGCGCAAACCGGCTTCCCGGCCATCAACCTGACCATCACTCAAGACGGCAGCCAGATTCAGGGGAAAGATGCCGATATCCTGATTATTGGCACGATTCCGGACAAGTTAAAGAATGAGAAGCGTATTGACCTGCTGGTGCAGGCGGCGCAGAGCTGGGTGAAAACGCCGCTTCGCCAGAGCGCCTTCCCGGGGATCATGCCGGATGAGGCCGACCGCAAAGCGGATGCGCAGGCCACTGTCACGTCGAGCGGCCCAATGGCCGCCGTGGTGGGCTTCCAGTCGCCGTTTAACGATCAGCGCAGCGTTATCGCCCTGCTGGCGGACAGCCCGCGCGGTTATGAACTGCTGAACGAAGCGATTAACGACAGCGGCAAACGTGCGGCGATGTTTGGTTCGGTGTCCGTCATTCGCGAGTCGGGCGTCAACAGCTTGCGGGTGGGTGATGTTTATTACGTCGGACATCTGCCGTGGTTTGAACGTCTGTGGTATGCGCTGGGAAATCATCCGGTGCTGTTAGCGGTGTTGGCGGCCATCAGCGTGGTATTGCTGGCATGGGTGTTGTGGCGCCTGCTGCGCATCATTAGCCGCCGCCGTCTTGATCCAGACCATGAGTAACGCATGATGAACGCGCTGCGTAGTGGAATCGCTGTTGTCCTGATGTTGGCCGCCCTGAGCGTTCAGGCGGCCTGTCATTGGCCCGCCTGGGATCAGTTCAAAAAGGATTACATCAGCAAGGAGGGCCGGGTGATTGATCCGAGCGACGCGCGGAAAATCACCACCTCGGAAGGGCAAAGCTACGCCATGTTCTTTGCCCTCGCGGCTAACGATCGTCCGGCGTTTGATACGCTTTTGGCATGGACCGAAAACAACCTGGCGCAAGGCTCGCTGAAAGCGCATCTGCCCGCCTGGCTGTGGGGACAAAAAGATCCAGCGACCTGGGAAGTGCTGGACAGCAATTCCGCTTCTGACGGCGATATCTGGATCGCCTGGTCGCTGCTGGAAGCCGGGCGTTTATGGCAGGAGCCGCGATACACCGATATCGGTAAAGCGCTGCTGAAGCGGATTGCCACTGAAGAAGTGGTGACGGTGCCAGGGCTGGGGTCGATGTTGCTGCCGGGTAAAATCGGTTTTGCCGAAGAAACCCGCTGGCGCTTCAACCCGAGTTATCTGCCGCCGCAGCTGGCGCAGTACTTTACCCGTTTCGGCGCGCCGTGGACCACCCTGCGGGAGACGAATCAGCGGCTGCTGTTAGAAACCGCGCCGAAAGGCTTTTCGCCGGACTGGGTGCGTTACGAGAAAAACAAAGGCTGGCAGTTAAAACCAGAAAAAACGCTGGTCAGCAGCTACGACGCCATTCGCGTCTATCTGTGGGCCGGGATGATGCATGACGGCGACCCGCAGAAAGCACGGCTGCTCACTAAATTCAAACCGATGGCTACCCTGACAACCCAAAACGGCGTTCCGCCGGAGAAAGTGGATGTCGCCAGCGGCAAGGCGCAGGGCAACGGCCCGGTAGGCTTTTCCGCTTCTTTACTGCCTTTCCTGCAAAACCGCGACGCACAAGCGGTGCAGCGACAGCGCGTTGCAGACCACTTTCCTGGCAGCGATGCCTATTACAGCTACGTGCTGACCCTCTTCGGACAAGGGTGGGACCAGCATCGTTATCGCTTCACCGCCAAAGGTGAGTTACTACCTGACTGGGGCCAGGAATGCGCAAGTTCACACTAAGTTTTCTTGGGGTATCGCTCGGTATTGCGCTGATGCCCTTCGCGGAAGCCGCGCCGTCGGCGCAACAATTGTTACTCGACCAGGTTCGGCTGGGCGAGGCCACGCACCGCGAAGACCTGGTGCGTCAGTCGCTCTACCGGCTGGAGCTGATCGACCCGAATAACCCTGACGTTATCGCTGCCCGCTTCCGCTATATGCTGCGTCAGGGCGACAACGACGGCGCTCAAAAGCAGCTCGACAGGCTTGCAGAGATCGCGCCCAATTCGGCGGCGTATAAATCGTCGCGCACTACCCAACTGCTGGCGACGCCGGATGGCCGCCAGGCGCTGCAGGAAGCGCGGTTACAGGCGACGACCGGACATGCGGAAGAGGCCATCGCCGCTTACGATAAGTTATTCAAAGGCGCGCCGCCGGAAGGCGAGCTGGAGGTGGAGTACTGGAGTACGGTGGCGAGAGTGCCTGCCAGACGCGGTCAGGCGATCAACCAGCTTAAGGCGATCAACGCCCGAAGCCCCGGCAATACCGGGTTGCAGAATACCCTGGCGCAACTGCTGTTCGATAACGACCGTCCGGCTGAAGGTTTTGTCGTGCTGGAACAAATGGCGAAATCCAGCGCCGGACGCAACGCGGCGGCAACGCTCTGGTACGCCCAGATAAAAGATTTGCCGGTCAGCGACGCCAGCGTAAAAGCGTTGCAAAAGTACCTCACCGTGTTTAGTGAAGGGGACAGCGTGACGGCGGCGCGCAGTAAGCTGAACGAACAGCAACAGCAGCTTGCCGATCCGACGTTCCGCGCCCGTGCGCAGGGGCTGGCGGCGGTAGAGGCCGGGCAGGGCGGCAAAGCGGTTGCCGGGCTGCAGCAGGCGGTGAAAGCGAATCAAAACGACAGCGAAGCCGTTGGCGCGCTGGGTCAGGCGTATTCACAGCGCGGCGATCGCGCCAGCGCGGTGGCGCAGTTTAAAAAAGCGCTGGCGATGGATCCGCAAAGCCCGAGCCGCGACAAATGGGAAAGCCTGCTGAAGGTGAACAGCTACTGGCTGGCGATCCAGCAGGGCGACGCCGCGCTGAAGGCGAATGATATCGACCAGGCCGAACGGTTTTATCAACAGGCAAGACGCATCGACAATAGCGATAGCTATGCGGTGCTGGGGTTGGGCGACGCGGCAATGGCACGTAAAAACTACCCGGCTGCCGAGCGTTACTATCAGCAGACGCTGCGTATGGACAGCGGCAACACCAACGCCGTGCGCGGCCTGGCGAACCTCTATCGCGAGCAGTCGCCGGAGCGAGCCAGCGCTTTTATCGCCACGCTTTCCGCCAGCCAGCGCCGCAGTATTGATGACATTGAACGCGGGCTGGAAAACGATCGTCTGGCGCAACAGGCTGAAACGCTGGAGAGCCAGGGCAACTGGGCGCAGGCGGCGGAGCTGCACCGGCGTCGTCTGGCACTGGATCCGGGCAGCGTCTGGATAACCTACCGTCTGTCGCGCGATCTGTGGCAGGCCGGTCAGCGTAGCCAGGCCGATGCGCAGATGCACGCGCTGGCGCGTCAGAAACCTGGCGATCCCGAGCAGGTCTATGCTTACGGGCTGTACCTGTCCGGCGCCGATCGGGACCGCGCGGCGCTGGCGCATATCAACGCGCTGCCGCGCAGCCAGTGGAACCCAAATATTCAGGAACTGGCCGACAGGCTGCAAAGCAACCAGGTATTGGAAACCGCTAACCGTCTGCGCGAAAGCGGCAAGGAGCGTGAAGCCGAAGCGCTGCTACGTCAGCAGCCTGCTTCTACCCGTATCGACTTAACCCTCGCCGACTGGGCCCAGCAGCGCCGGGACGCTACGGCCGCGCGCGGATATTACAGCGGCGTGCTGGCGCGCGAACCGGACAACACTGACGCGCTGCTTGGGCTGGCGGAGATCGACATCGCTCAGGGCGACAACGCGGCCGCGCGGGCGCGACTGGCGGCACTGCCGACGACCAACGGGTCTTCAATGAATATGCAACGTCGGGTGGCGCTGGCGCAGATGCAACTGGGCGATACCGTGGCGGCCAGACAAACATTCGATAGCCTGATTCCGCAGGCGAAATCGCAGCCGCCGTCGATGGAAAGCGCGATGGTGCTACGTGATGCCGCCAGGTTTCAGGCCCAGAGCGGCGAGCCGCAGCAAGCGCTGGAAACGTATAAAGATGCCATGGTCGCCTCTGACGTCACCCCGACGCGTCCGCAGGATGACGACACTTTTACCCGTCTGACCCGCAACGATGAAACAGACGACTGGCTGAAGCGCGGCGTGCGCAGCGACGCGGCGGATCTGTATCGCCAGCAAGATTTGAACGTAACCCTCGAACACGATTACTGGGGATCGAGCGGTACCGGCGGTTATTCCGATCTGAAAGCGCACACCACCATGCTGCACGTTGATGCGCCCTGGTCCGATGGGCGTATGTTCTTCCGCACCGACCTGGTCAATATGAATGTCGGCAGCTTCGCAACCGATGCCGACGGGCGTTATGACAACAACTGGGGCACCTGTACGCTGGAAGACTGTAGCGGCAGTCGCAGCCAGTCGGACGCCGGGGCGAGCGTGGCGGTGGGCTGGGCAAACGACACCTGGCGCTGGGACATCGGCACCACGCCAATGGGCTTCAACGTGGTTGATGTGGTTGGCGGCGTCAGCTACAGCAGCGATATCGGGCCGTTAGGGTATACGCTTAACGCGCATCGTCGTCCCATTTCCAGTTCGCTGCTGGCGTTTGGCGGCCAGAAAGACGCGCAGAGCCATAACGGCGACAGCGATGCGATTAACACCGGTAAAAAATGGGGCGGCGTACGCGCCGACGGCGGCGGCATCAGCCTCAGTTACGATAAAGGGGAAGCGAATGGCGTCTGGGCTTCGCTCAGCGGCGACCAGTTAACCGGCAAAAACGTGGCGGACAACTGGCGCGTGCGCTGGATGACCGGGTACTACTACAAGGTGATTAACGAGAATAACCGCCGCGTCACTGTCGGTCTGAACAATATGATCTGGCACTACGACAAAGACCTCAGCGGCTATTCGCTCGGTCACGGTGGTTACTACAGTCCGCAGGAATATGTGTCGTTTGCGGTGCCGGTAATGTGGCGTCAGCGTACGGAAAACTGGTCCTGGGAGCTGGGCGGTTCCGTGTCGTGGTCGCATTCACGCACGAAAACGATGCCGCGTTATCCGTTGACGAACCTCATTCCGGCGGATTACCAGGAGGCGGCGCGCGATCAGACCAATGATGGCGGCAGCAGCCAGGGCTTTGGTTATACCGCCCGGGCGCTGGTGGAGCGGCGGGTCACCTCCAACTGGTTTGTCGGCACCGCTATCGATATCCAGCAGGCGAAAGATTACACCCCAAGCCATTTCCTTCTTTACGTGCGTTATTCCGCCGCAGGCTGGCAGGGCGATATGGATTTACCGCCGCAGCCGCTGGTGCCTTACGCCGACTGGTAATCGCCAGGGTCGGATGGCGCTGCGCTGGCGTGAAAGCCAGATAAGACAACGCCGCCATCCGACGACCTGAACTCAGAAAAGTCCTTTTCAGATACGGCCTCTCTTAATGCCGCTGCAATCGGGTATACTCGGGCGGCAATTTGGGATATCCGGGGGAGACAATATTGCGCGTGAGTCGCTCGTTAACAATTAAGCAGATGGCAATGGTCGCGGCCGTTGTCATGGTGTTCGTTTTTATTTTTTGCACCGTTTTGCTATTCCATCTGGTCCAGCAGAACCGCTATAACACGGCTACGCAACTGGAAAGTATCGCCCGCTCCGTTCGTGAACCCTTGTCTGCCGCCATATTAAAAGCGGATCTCCCCGGCGCGGAGGCGATTCTCGCCAGCATAAAACCGGCTGGGGTGGTTCAGCGCGCCGATGTCGTGCTGCCAAATCAGTTTCAGGCGCTGCGCATGAGCTTCATTCCTGAACGCCCGGTGCCGGTCATGGTCACCCGACTTTTTGAATTACCGGTGCAAATTTCCCTGCCCGTCTATTCGCTCGAGCGTCCGGCGAACCCACAGCCGCTGGCCTATCTGGTTCTACAGGCGGATTCGTTCCGTATGTATAAGTTCGTCATGAGCACCCTCTCCACGTTAGTGACTATTTACTTACTTTTGTCACTCATGCTGACCGTGGCGATTAGCTGGTGCGTAAACCGCCTGATTCTGCACCCGTTGCGCAAAATCGCCCGCGAGCTGAACGATATTCCGCAACAGGATCTTATCGGGCATCAGCTGGCGCTGCCGCGTCTGCACCATGACGATGAGATCGGGATGCTGGTGCGCAGTTATAACCTTAATCAACAGATGCTTAAACGCCACAGCGAAGAGTTGACGGGGAACGCGATGCGTTTTCCGGTTTCCGAGCTGCCCAACAAAGCCTTTCTGATGGGGTTGCTGGAGCAAGTGGTGGCGCGACAGCAGACCACCGCGTTGATGATCGTCACCTGCGAAACGCTGCGTGATACCGCAGGCGTGCTGAAAGAGGCGCAGCGGGAAATCCTGCTGCTCACGCTGGTGGAAAAACTGAAATCGGTGATTTCCCCGCGAATGGTGCTGGCCCAGATCAGCGGCTACGACTTTGCGATTGTCGCTCACGGCGTGAAAGAGCCGTGGCACGCCATCACGTTAGGTCAGCAAGTGCTCACTATTATTAATGAGCGGTTACCGGTCCAGGGGATCCAGCTACGCCCGAGTTGCAGCATTGGCGTGGCGATGTTTTATGGCGACCTCAGCGCCGAGCAGCTCTACGTTCGTGCCGTTTCGGCGGCGTTTACCGCCCGTCGGAAAGGCAAAAACCAGATTCAGTTCTTCGACCCTGAACAAATGGCGCAGGCGCAAAAAAGGCTGACCGAAGAGAGCGACATTCTTACCGCGATGGAAAACCACCAGTTTGCGCTCTGGCTACAGCCGCAGGTGGCGATCGCCAGCGGCAAGGTGGTGAGCGCGGAAGCGCTATTGCGTTTGCAGCAACCGGACGGAAGCTGGGCGTTACCGGAAGGGCTGATTGAGCGCATCGAGTCCTGCGGCCTGATGGTCACCGTGGGGCGCTGGGTGCTGGAGGAGTCTTGCCGTCTGCTTGCCGCCTGGCAGGAACGCGGAATGGCCATGCCGCTGTCGGTCAACCTGTCGGCGCTGCAACTGATGCACCCGACCATGGTGTCGGACATGCTTGAGCTGCTGGCCCGTTATCGCATCCAGCCGGGTACGCTGATTCTGGAAGTGACCGAAAGCCGCCGTATCGACGACCCGCACGCCGCGGTGGCGATATTACGACCATTGCGAAACGCTGGCGTGCGCATTGCGCTGGATGATTTTGGTATGGGTTACGCGGGGTTGCGTCAGCTTCAGCATATGAAGTCGCTGCCGGTAGACGTACTGAAAATCGACAAAATGTTTGTCGACGGTCTGCCGGAAGATAACAGCATGATCACGGCGATTATTCAGCTGGCGCGCAGCCTGAATCTGCAAACGATCGCCGAGGGCGTTGAGAACGAGGCGCAGCGCGACTGGCTGGCGCAAGCCGGTGTGGATATCGCTCAGGGCTATCTTTTTGCCCATGCCGTGACGGCTGAAACCTTCCAGGAACAGTATCTCACGCACAAGTGACGTAATTACAAAACTTTAAAAAGGCCCGGCTTATGCGAGCCAGTTCAAAGTTTTTAACATTTTTGTTTCAATTATGATCCAGGTGCATTTCTGTCGTGTTGTCCGGGTGTTATTTTAAGGCCGCAGGTTAATCATAACCTTACAAGACCTGTGGTTTTTACTTCAAGGACACCCTATGAAAACCTCTCTGTTCAAAAGCCTTTATTTTCAGGTCCTGACAGCAATTGCCATTGGTATTCTCCTTGGCCATTACTACCCTGAATTAGGCGCACAAATGAAGCCGCTTGGCGACGCGTTCGTCAAGCTGATAAAGATGATCATCGCTCCTGTCATCTTCTGTACTGTCGTGACCGGCATTGCAGGCATGGAAAGCATGAAGGCCGTTGGCCGCACCGGTGCGGTAGCGCTGCTTTACTTTGAGATCGTCAGTACGATTGCGCTGATCATTGGTCTGATTATCGTTAACGTCGTGCAGCCAGGGGCCGGGATGAACGTTGATCCCGCGACTCTCGATGCGCAGGCGGTGGCGGTTTACGCCGAGCAGGCGAAAGATCAGGGCATTGTCGCCTTCCTGATGGATGTGATTCCGGGCAGCGTCATTGGCGCGTTTGCCAGTGGTAACATCCTGCAGGTGCTGCTGTTTGCGGTGCTGTTTGGCTTTGCCCTGCATCGCCTGGGCAGCAAAGGCCAGCTGATTTTCAACGTCATTGAAAGTTTCTCGCAGGTCATTTTCGGCATTATCAATATGATCATGCGCCTGGCGCCTATCGGCGCGTTCGGCGCAATGGCCTTCACCATCGGTAAATATGGCGTCGGGACGCTGGTGCAACTGGGGCAGCTTATTATCTGCTTCTACATCACCTGTATCCTGTTTGTGGTGCTGGTACTGGGTTCTATCGCGCGGGCGACGGGCTTCAGCATTTTCAAGTTTATCCGCTATATCCGCGAAGAGCTGCTGATCGTGCTGGGTACCTCCTCTTCTGAGTCCGCGCTGCCGCGTATGCTCGATAAGATGGAGAAGCTGGGCTGCCGCAAGTCGGTGGTTGGGCTGGTTATCCCCACCGGGTATTCCTTCAACCTTGACGGGACGTCGATATACCTGACGATGGCGGCGGTGTTTATCGCCCAGGCGACCAACAGCCATATGGATATCTTCCATCAGATCACGTTGCTGGTCGTGCTGCTGCTCTCCTCTAAAGGCGCGGCGGGGGTAACCGGAAGCGGCTTCATCGTGCTGGCGGCGACCATCTCTGCGGTAGGCCATCTGCCGGTGGCGGGCCTGGCGCTTATCCTCGGTATCGACCGCTTTATGTCGGAAGCCCGTGCGCTGACTAACCTGGTTGGCAATGGCGTGGCGACGGTCGTGGTGGCGAAATGGGTGAAAGAGTTGGATTCCCAAAAGCTCGACGATGTCCTGAATAATCGTGCGCCGGACGGCAAAACGAACGAAATATCCTCATAATCTCACGACTTATGACCGCAGTCCCTTGTGGGGCTGCGGGCTCCTGCGCATAATTGACCCCTGCACCTTAATCCTTCAACATGAAGGCATTGGGTTTATTTCACTTCTGCCGTGACATTTCCATGTTCTTGCGGTCTAACACGAAGTGTTTTTACGTCATATTCAGACTGGCCTTCGCAGGACTGTCTTTTTATTACCAGGATTGTTGATCAGGGGTTCACATGCAGGGCACAAAAATTCGACTTATAGCGGGCGGTTTGCTGATGATGGCCACTGCCGGCTATGTGCAGGCAGATGCGCTCCAGCCTGACCCAGCATGGCAACAGGGGACGCTGGCGAATGGATTACAGTGGCAAGTGTTAGCCACCCCGCAGCGCCCCAGCGACCGCATTGAGGTCCGCCTGCTGGTAAATACCGGTTCGCTCACCGAAAGTACGCAACAGAGCGGTTTCAGTCATATTATTCCTCGTATTGCGTTAACCCAGAGCGGCGGACTGGACGCCACCCAGGCGCGTTCGCTTTGGCAACAGGGTTTCGACCCCAAGCGTCCGATGCCGCCCGTTACCGTCTCCTATGACTCCACGCAATACAATCTCAGTCTGCCCAACAACCGTAACGATCTGCTGAAAGAGTCGCTGACCTATCTGGCGAATACGATGGGTAAACTGGCGATCACCCCGGAAACGGTGAACCATGCGATCAATAGCGAAGATATGGTCACTACGCTGCCGGTCGATACCAAAGAGGGCTGGTGGCGCTACCGGCTGAAAGGCTCCGCGCTGTTGGGCCACGATCCCGCTGAACCGCTGAAGAAGCCGATCGATGCGGCGAAAATTCACGATTTTTACCAGAAATGGTATACCCCGGACGCGATGACGCTGATTATTGTCGGTAACGTCGACGCGCGGACGGTAGCTGAGCAAATCAACAAAACGTTTGGCGAACTGAAGGGCAAACGCGAAACGCCTGCGCCAGTGCCGACGCTGTCGCCGCTGCGCGCTGAGGCGGTGAGCATCATGACCGACGCCGTGCGCCAGGATCGTTTGTCAGTCATGTGGGATACGCCGTGGCAGCCGATTCGCGAGTCATCCGCGCTGCTGCGCTACTGGCGCGCGGATCTGGCGCGTGAGGCGCTGTTCTGGCACGTACAGCAGGCGCTGAGTAAGAACAATGCTAAAGATATCGGCCTCGGTTTTGACTGCCGCGTGCTGTTTCTGCGCGCTCAGTGCGCCATCAATATTGAATCGCCGAACGATAAGCTCAACGCCAATTTAGGCACCGTGGCGCGCGAACTGGCGAAAGTGCGCGATAACGGTTTGCCGGAAGACGAGTTCAACGCGCTGGTGGCGCAGAAGAATCTGGAGCTACAAAAGCTCTTTGCCACCTATGCCCGCACCGATACTGACATTTTAATCAGCCAGCGCTTGCGTTCGCTGCAAAATCAGGTGGTTGATATCGCGCCGGAGCAGTATCAGCGTCTGCGTCAGGACTTTCTTAATGGTCTGACCGTGGAGATGATGAACCAAAGCCTGCGTCAGCAACTGTCCCAGGAGATGGCTTTGATTCTGCTGCAGCCGAAGGGAGAACCGGAATTTAACATGAAGGAACTGCAGGCCACGTGGGATCAGATTATGGCCCCGGTGAGCGCGGCGGCAGCGACGGTTGAAACGGATGATGCGCATCCGGAAGTCACGGATATTCCGGCCGCGCAGTAACCTGCAATTCTGTTGGCCCGGTAAGCGTAATGCTACCGGGCAACGGTGAATGGCTTACTGTGGCATTGCGTCGAGCGGGATAATCGCCCCGCGATGCTGTATTACCGTGCTGGCGGTCAGGTGTCCGCGCTTCGCAGCCGCTACGGTATCGCCACCGGTCAGGCGAATGGCCAGATATCCTGCGCTGAACGAGTCCCCTGCGGCGGTGGTATCAATGACGTTCTCTTTCGGCAGTTTTACCGCCGGGACGTCAATCAGATCTTGTCCCGCAACAGACACCAGGCAGGAATCTGCCCCGCGTTTCACCACCACTTCCTCTACGCCCGCGGCGTGCGTCCGCGCAATCACTTCTTCTACGGGTTTGACGCCCCACAGCGCGTCTTCGTCATCCAGCGTCAGGAAGGCGATATTGGTGCAGTCGAGCATCTGCTGATACACCTGCTGCGTTTCTTCTTTGCTTGCCCACAGACGCGGACGGTAGTTGTTGTCGAAAATGACTTTGCCGCCGTTAGCGCGGCACTCGCGCAGCAGGGACAACAGCTTTTCACGGCTGCCCGGGCTGAGGATCGCCAGGCTAATGCCGCTCAGGTAGAGATAATCAAACGTCGCCAGTTCTTCACAGATCGTCGCAGACTGCTCGCTCTCGAGCCAGAATTTCGCCGCGGCCTCGTTGCGCCAGTAGTAAAACGTGCGTTCGCCACTGCTGTCGGTCTCAATGTAGTACAGCCCCGGCAGACGGTTTTCCATACGCTGGGTCAGCGAGGTATCGACGTTTTCACCGTGCCATGCGTCCAGCATCTGCTGGCTGAAACTGTCCGTGCCCAGCGCCGTGACGTAGTGAACGGAAAGCGCCGCAGCGTCAACCTGGCGGGCAATATAAACGGAAGTATTCAACGTATCGCCACCGAAGCCGCGCTGAACGTCAGCGCCTTTCTGTGACAGTTCGATCATGCATTCGCCAATCACGGCAATCTTTTTGGACATAGTCGTGAACCTACCTGGAAAAATTAACGTTAGTGTGCGCTGTGGCTGTTTGGTGGTCAATCATATTAAAACAACGTTCCATTATTTTTTTGAGCCAGTCCGTATTCTGCGTTGTTTTTTCCTGACTGTTGTCGTTTTTGCGTGTGACGCAGCATAAAGTTCTTCGCGCGAAGGCCGATAACCCTTGACGAGTCCGGGCAGCCACACACTTAATCACGGGACATCGGCGATGATAAACCAGATTATCCAGCAGCTAAGCACGTCCGCAGCGAGCCCTGAATGCTTGCAGGAGCGTCGCTACTGGCTGCAGTGTGAGCGCGCTTACACTTTTCAGCCTATCTATCAGACCAACGGGCGTCTGTTGGCGGTGGAGCTTCTGACGGTGGTCACACATCCGGATAATCCCGCGCAACGCATTGCGCCCGACCGTTATTTTGCCGAAGTGGCGGTACGCCAGCGTATTGAGGTGATAAAAGAGCAGCTCTGCTTACTTGAACAAAAGGCAGACTTTTTCCAGCGTCACGCGCTTCTGGCGTCCGTCAACGTTGATGGCCCGACCTTAATCGCTCTGCGCGAGTATCCGCAGATCCTGCAGAATATCGAGCGTATGCCCTGGCTGCGCTTTGAGCTGGTGGAACACATCCGTCTGCCGAAAGAGGCCTCGTTTGCCTCGATGTGCGAGGCAGGACCGCTGTGGCTGGATGACTTCGGCACCGGGATGGCTAACTTTTCCGCCCTCAGCGAAGTGCGCTACGATTTTATTAAGATAGCCCGCGAGCTGTTTGTGTTGCTTCGTCAGACGTCAGAAGGGCGTAACCTCTTCACCCAACTGCTACAGCTGATGAACCGCTACTGCCGTGGCGTTATCGTAGAAGGTGTCGAGACGCAGGAAGAGTGGCGAGACGTACAGCGCTCGCCCGCGTATGCCGCTCAGGGCTATTTCCTCTCTCGTCCGCGACCTTTTGCCTGTCTGGATGAGGTGAATTTGTCGCATTAAATCAGGCTGTTTCCGGTAAATCCGCCTGGCTGGACTATCTTTAGGACAGGCAAGGGAAGAAGTGAGGAAGCAGAACATGACCAGAGCAGGCAAAATTACCGCCGCTGTAACAGGGACTTTCTTGTTGTTGATCGTCGTGCTCATCGTCCTGGTCGCGACATTTGACTGGAACCGACTCAAACCGACCATCAACCAGAAAGTCTCTGCGGAACTGAACCGTCCGTTCGCCATTCGCGGCGATTTAGGCGTGGTGTGGGAGCGTCAGAAACAGGAAACCGGCTGGCGAAGCTGGGTGCCGTGGCCGCACATCCACGCCGAGGATATTATCCTTGGCAACCCGCCGGATATCCCCGAAGTGACGATGGTGCATCTGCCTCGTGTTGAAGCGACGATTGCCCCGCTGGCATTGCTCACGAAAACCGTGTGGCTGCCGTGGATCAAGCTGGTGAAGCCCGACGCGCGGCTGATTCGTCTGACGGAGAAAAACAATAACTGGACGTTTGATCTCGCCGGGGATGAACAAAAAGATCCCAACGCGAAGCCGTCTGCCTGGTCTTTCCGCCTTGACAACATCCTTTTCGATCAGGGGCGGATCGCCATTGATGACAACGTCAGCAAGGCGGATATTGAGATCCTTGTCGATCCGCTGGGTAAGCCGCTGCCGTTTAGCGAAGTGACGGGAAGCAAAGGTAAAAATGAAAACGCCAACGTTGAGGATTACGTTTTCGCCCTGAAGGCGAAAGGGCGTTATAACGGCGAACCGCTCAGCGGGACGGGGAAAATTGGCGGTATGCTGGCGCTGCGTAGCGCTGATGCGCCATTCCCGGTGCAGGCTGATTTTCGTTCCGGAAATACCCGCGTGGCGTTTGTCGGAGTGGTGAACGACCCGATGAAAATGGGCGGCGTCGATTTACAGCTTACGTTTTCCGGCGATTCGCTGGCGGAACTGTATGACCTGACCGGCGTCCTCTTGCCGGATACGCCGCCGTTTGAAACCGATGGCCGGCTGGTGGCGAAAATCGACAGCGAAAAATCCTCGGTCTATGACTACCGCGGCTTCAACGGACAGATTGGCGACAGCGACATTCACGGCTCGCTCACCTATACCACCGGTAAACCGCGTCCGAAGCTGGAAGGAGATCTGGAGTCTCGCCAACTGCGTCTGGCGGATTTAGGCCCGCTGATTGGCGTCGATTCCGGCAAAGGAGCCGAACAGACCCGGAGTTCAGAACAGAAAAAGGGTGAAAAAAGCGTCCAGCCTGCGGACAAAGTGCTGCCCTATGACCGTTTTGAAACCGATAAGTGGGACGTCATGGACGCCGACGTGCGCTTCAAAGGACGGCGCATTGAGCACGGTAGCAGCCTGCCGATTAGCGATCTCTCTACCCATATCATCCTGAAAAATGCCGATCTGCGTCTGCAGCCGCTGAAGTTTGGCCTGGCAGGCGGCAGCATCAACGCCAACATCCATCTGGAAGGTGATAAAAAGCCTATGCACGGACGGGCGGATATTCAGGCGCGCCGTCTGAAACTGAAAGAGCTGATGCCGGATGTTGAACTGATGCAGAAGACGCTGGGTGAGATGAACGGTGACGCCGAGTTTCGCGGCACCGGGAACTCCGTAGCGGCGCTGCTTGGCAACAGCAATGGCAACCTGAAACTGTTGATGAACGACGGTTTAATCAGCCGCAACCTGATGGAGATCGTCGGGCTGAACGTCGGTAACTACATTGTCGGGCAGATTTTTGGCGACGATGAGGTACGGGTGAACTGCGCGGCAGCCAATCTGGATATCGTTAACGGCGTGGCGCGCCCGCAGATTTTCGCTTTTGATACCGAGAATGCGCTGATCAACATTACCGGAACGGCGAGCTTCGCGTCTGAGCAACTCGATTTAACCATTGATCCGGAAAGTAAAGGGATCCGCATTATTACTCTGCGCTCGCCGCTGTACGTGCGCGGCACCTTCAAAAATCCGCAGGCCGGGGTGAAGGCGGGGCCGCTGATCGCGCGTGGGGCCGTCGCCGCTGCGCTGGCGACTTTGGTCACCCCAGCCGCTGCGCTGTTAGCGCTGATTTCGCCCTCTGAAGGCGAGGCGAATCAGTGCCGAACGATTTTGACCCAGATGAAGAAATAATGTCCTTCGCCGCGTTGCCCGGCGGCGCTATGCTTGCCGGGCTGTCGGGAAGGCACACAAGAGGGTGACCGGATAAGGCGATGCCGGCATCCGGCCAATGACTCACAGCGACTGATGACGCGTCTCGTGCGTTAACAGCAGCGCAATCAGCGTCAGCGCGGCCATTGATGCCAGATAAAGACCCACGGCGGCCAGCCCATAGTTTGACTGCAACCATGCGGCGATATACGGCGCCACCGACGCGCCAAGAATCGACGACACGTTATAGGAGAACGACGCGCCGGTGTAGCGTACTTCCGTGGGGAACAGCTCCGGCAGCAGCGCACCCATCGGGCCAAAGGTCAGCCCCATCAGGCTTAGCCCCAACAGCAGAAAAGCAAACACCAGCACCGGGTTTCCGGAACCGAGCAACGGTTTAAACGCGAACAGGGCAAAAAGGATGATCAGGCTGGTAATAATCACCATGCTCTTACGACGCCCAAACGCATCCGCGAGCAGACCTGCAATGGGGACCATTACGCCGAAACCAATGACCGCCATCATCAGCATCCACAGCACCTCATTACGCGGCATGCCCAGCCCAACGGGAGCGGCTGCGGTACTGTAGGTCATTGAATAAACAGTCATAATATAAAACAGCGTGTAGGTCGCCAGCATGATAAAGGTGCCGAGGATTGTCACGCGCACATGTTTAGTCAACAGCGTGCCGAGCGGGATCTTGACCTGTTTTTTCGCTGCGGCGACTTTGGCGAAGACCGGCGTTTCATGCAGCGACACGCGAACATACAGGCCGATGATCACCAGCACTGCCGAGAAGATAAACGGCACGCGCCAGCCCCAGGTCATAAACTGCTCGTCGGTCAGCAGCCAGGAGAGCAGCAGGAAAGTGCCGTTGGCAAAAAAGAAGCCAATCGGCGCGCCCAACTGCGGAAACGAACCGTACAACGCGCGCTTGCGCGGCGGCGCGTTTTCGGTGGCCAGCAGCGCTGCGCCGCCCCATTCGCCGCCGAGTCCCAGACCCTGACCAAAACGCGCCAGCGCCAGCAGCAGCGGCGCGAAGATACCAATGGTGGCATAGCCTGGCAGCAGGCCGATGATAACCGTTGAAATCCCCATGGTTAGCAGCGACGCCACCAGCGTCACTTTACGCCCCACCCGATCGCCAAAGTGACCAAACAGCGCGGAGCCGATGGGACGCGCGACAAAGGCGATGGCGAAGGTGGCGAGCGACTGCAGCGTGGCGGCTGTCGGGTCGCCCTGCGGGAAGAAGATATGTGGGAAAACAATCACCGCAGCGGTGGCGTAAATGTAGAAGTCGAAGAACTCAATGGCGGTGCCAATGAGTGAGGCGACGACGACTTTATTACGCGAGTTGACCGGCGTGTGTTCCTGTTCATTGTCGAGTGTGGTGGCTGTTGCTTGCATACAATTTTCTTATTTTTTGGCGAACGAAAGGCCATATTACGCACAGCAAAAGCGACATTTCAATCTGTAACAACGTAGTGGAATGGCTAAAAAATGGGCAAAAAGCGGATAATTTTTACGCCTGAGATTTCACGTCCATGAAATGCTTCACATAATTGTAAACTTAGTGGATGAAACTGGTTTTCGGTTAAATAAAAGTTACGGCCTGGATTTATATGCTGAATCAATGAGTGCTGGCGGAAGTCCATGCCTGGTCGGCCTTAGCTGGCCGGATGAGCGAGTCGCTATCCGGCACGTCGATACCGCCTCTAGCGGTGGCTTTTGCCCGGCATACGCGGGTCGTCTTTGTATTCGGCGGTGGCGATCCACGCGGCGCAAAACAGCGTCAGGCGGGCGAAAAAGTAAAAGAACGCCATCAGCCCCAGCACCGAGCCAAATGCGGCGCCGGACGGCGATTTCACCAGCGCGGGCAGGGTATAGGTCATGATGATTTTGATCACCTCAAAGCCAATCGCCGCAATAAACGTTCCGCGAATTAGCGCTTTTTTGCGCGGACGATGGCGCGGCAGACGCCAGAAAATCCAGAAGAACAACAGGTAGTTGGCGAAGATAGAGATCGTCAGGCCAATCAGACGCCAGGCCGGTTTCAGCCATTCAATGTTGTCCAGATACAGCGCCGAAATAATCATTTGTTGCGCCGAACCCGCAACCGAAGTTATCGACAACGTAATAATCAGCGCGACCAACAGCCCGATCAGCGAGATAAAATCGCGCAGGTACTTTATCCAGATTTTTTCCTGATCCTGCGGCGTGCGTTCCCACACGTCACGCGACTGCGCGCGTATCGCCTCACGCAGGTTACCCATCCAGTTCACCCCCGAATAGAGCGCCACCGCCAGACCCACCAGGCCAACGGTGGTACGCTGCTGCACCGCGGTATTGATGGTGCTTTTCAGCGTGGCGGCCAGCGTCGGGTCGCTGACGTTCATCAGAATCTTATTAAAGATATCCTGCAACAGCGTGGGATGGGAGACGAGGATAAAACCGGCGGCGGCAAACGACACCATCAGAAGCGGAATCATCGACAGAAACGAGAAGTAGGTGATGGCCGCGCCAAACTGATTGCCCAGGCGGTCGTTAAAGCGCTCAGTCGCGCGGATCAGATGCGCAATCATCGGAATGCGCTGGATCTGTTCCACCGTGGTGGTCAACTTTTTCAGCGTCGGGTTGCTGCTTTCCTGCTTCGGGGTCTCAATGGCTTCAGTCGTGTCGACCTTTGGGATCGGCTGGTGTTCAAGTTCCTGAGTGGGGCGTTTTACGTCGTTATCCTGCGTCATCAGGTCGGTCGTCCTTCTTTTGTTCATGTCTGCACAGAGTATAGCTTCTCAGTCCACGTAGTCCCGCATAACGCCGGATAACCATTCCATAAACAAATGGACCCGCCGCGAAAGATTCCGCCGATGGGGATAAAGTAGCGACACCGGCATCGGCGCGGCGCGGTACTGGGGCAGGATTTCGATCAGGCTGCCGCTGCGTAATGCCTCCCGCACGCCGACCCGCGGCACCTGTATGATGCCCAGACCCGCCAGACAGGCGGCGTGATAAGTTTCGGTGCTGTTTACCGTCAGCGTGCCGCCGGTTTTTATCCAGTGTGTGCCGCCGGCGCTGGCGATCTCAAAGCCGGGCGGGCGCGTCCCGAGATTCAGCGAATAATGCACCACGGCATGTGAGGCGAGATCGTCGGCGCTTTCCGGGTAACCAAAACGCTCCAGATACTGCGGACTGGCGCAGTTGATCACCGTCAGCTTACCGAGAGGACGAGCGATCAAACCGGAATCCTTAAGCGTGCCGACGCGCACTACGCAGTCAAACCCCTCGCGGACCAGATCCACCAGCCGATCGCTGCTGCTCAGCTCCAGCTCAATGCCGGGATACTGCTGTAAAAAGGCGGGCAGGCGCGGGATCACCAGATTCCTGGCGACGCCTACCGGCATATCGATCCGCAGCTTGCCGCTGATGCTGGTCGGGTCGTGTTGAAACAACCCGTCCAGCTCATCGAGGTTACTCAGCACATCTTTTGCTCGCTCGTAGTAGACCATGCCGTCCTGGGTCAGTTGAACCCGACGCGTGGTGCGGTGCAGCAACTGGGTGCCGAGATGGTTTTCCAGTGCCTGGATCTGGCGCGATACGCTACCTTTAGGTAGGCCCAGGGTATCGGCGGCACGCGAAAAGCTTTCCAGCTCCGCGACGCGAAGGAATAACTGCATTGCATGAATTTTATCCATTCGATTGACCTATTGTTGTTCTGGATGAAACAGTCATGCGCAATTCGCGACATTTATTGTTTTTCTATCACCTAATAAGCTTTGTCTCAATCTTCACAAGCGCAGAAATGAGGTTTCTTATGACGCAACGTATCGCATTGGTGACTGGCGCAAGCCGTGGACTGGGTAAAAACGCCGCGCTTAAGCTGGCGGACAAAGGAACGGATATCCTCATTACCTACAACAGCCAGCAGCAGGCGGCGCTGGATGTTGTCGCCGAAATTGAAGGAAAAGGCAGAAAAGCGGCGGCAATTCAGCTAAACGTCGCCGATACATCCGGCTTTTCCGACTTTGCGCAAACGGTAAAAGAACAGCTTCAACAACACTGGCATCGCGAGACATTTGATTATTTAGTGAACAATGCCGGTATTGGCGTGTATGCACCTTATGTCGACACGACCGAAGCGATGTTTGACGAACTGATGCGCATTCATTTTAAAGGCCCCTTTTTCCTGACTCAGCATCTGTTGCCGCTGCTGAAAAATGGCGGACGCATTCTCAATGTGTCAACCGGGCTGGCGCGTTTTGCCCTGCCGGGTTACGCGGCCTACGCTGCGATGAAAGGGGCAATGGAAGTCCTGACGCGCTATCAGGCGAAAGAACTTGGCGAACGGGGCATTTCCGTTAATGTTATCGCGCCCGGCGCAATTGAAACGGATTTCGGCGGCGGTCGTGTGCGGGACAATCAGGCGCTGAACGCGTGGATCGCGTCGCAAACGACGCTTGGTCGCGCAGGGCTACCCGATGACATCGGTGACGCTATTGCCGCGTTGCTCAGTGACGATCTGGCCTGGATGACCGCACAGCGTATTGAGGTGTCAGGCGGTATGTTTTTATAACCGCGGTTCAGCGGGCGAAAGTCCGCTGAATTAACCTAAAATGCGAATTTTTATTATGTTACATATTGCGGGTTTTTCACTTCTTTCCCTTTCTGCGCGCTTTCGATAATATTTTGATAAATAATATTATAAATCATTACCTCACCACGAATTTATAAGGATATCCTTAATTTAACGTCGGTATTTTCGTCAAATGTGTAATTTATGGGGCTGAGCTGTAACTATTCGTCTTTTTTTCTTCTCTCCGTGCGTGATATCGGTAGAATGGCCCCCGCCAAAAGGCGAATTCTTATTTTACCCCCCGGGTAATACCCTTTCACTCCTTAATGCGATTTTGGAAAACGGTGGAGAGAGAGTAATGAACATCATCATGTTTGACAGGCAGTCAATATTTATTCATGGAATGAAAATCAGTTTAGAACAGCGAATTCCAGGAGTAAGTATTCAGGGCGTCAGTCAGGCGGATGAACTCTGGCAAACGCTGGAAAACACCCCGGACGCCCTGCTGATGCTGGACGGCGACCTTGACGGCGAGTTTTGCCGCTGGTTATTACAGACTCTGGTCCAGCGGTTTCCGCAGGTGAGGACCTTGATTTCGGTGACAGACTGCAGCAAAAAGTGGCTTCAGGAAATGGTGCAATATAACGTGCTGGCGATTGTGCCGCGTGATTCTGTCGCCGAAAAATTCGCCCTTGCCTTAAATAGCGTCGCGATGGGAATGTTATTTTTACCCAGTGAATTGTTAACAACTTCATCACCTGAATATCGTGATATAAACGCATTAAGTAGCCGACAGCGAGAAATTTTAACAATGCTTGCGGCGGGCGAATCAAATAAAGAAATTGGCCGTGCGTTAAATATCAGTACCGGAACGGTTAAAGCGCATCTTGAAACGCTTTATCGCCGCCTCGACGTGAAAAACCGTACGCAGGCGGCCATGCTGTTGTTTCAGCCATAAGGCAATCGCTTTTTATTTCGTGGCCAGAGATGTGCTGGTCGCGAAATAGTCCCGCTTCAGTAGACCGAACAGCCAGTCATTTTGCCAGCGCTGTTCGAGCCAGTAGCTTTCCCGTAGCGTGCCTTCCAGTACAAATCCTGTTTTTTCCAGCAAGCGCCGCGAGGCCTGGTTTCCTTCTGTGACGCAGGCCGTCAGGCGGCGTAAGCCGCCCGTTGTGAAGGCGTAGTCGCAGACTGCGCGCAGGGACTCCATGCCATACCCTTTCCCCTGCGCCTCCGCTGCCAGCAGGAACCCCACTTCCGCGTTTCCTTCATCATGCTGAATATACCCCGTCACGCCCAGCGGCGTCTGCGTCGCCGTGTCGCACACCACAAGGCACAGCCAGTGCGCTGCGCCAGGCTGCCATGCCGGCAGGCGGGCGTCAAAGGCGTCACGGATCTGTTTTTCGCTGCGCGCGTCAGCAACGTAACGCATCACCGACGGGTGTCGCTGGAGCGCGAGAAAAAAGGGCCAGTCGTGGGAGACGATGGGGCGACAGGTCAGGCGGTCGGTCGTTAACACGGGCACGGGGCACACTCCTGAAAATTTCTCGATGTTCACACAGCGGTCACTGTATTAATGATTAAACATGTTATATCTATAAAAAGTAATAATTAAAACAATGTACTAAAGCAAAATTTATTCCCGGTGGGGTGGACTTTCTGGTGAAGGAAGAGAATGACGATTAGCGTTTTACAGACCACACGCACGACGTTTGAACACTGCCTGGGAATCATCCGCCAGGCTTCCGTTGAAATCCTGCTGTTGTTGGGGGTACATGCTTCTGAAGGCAAAGATCCGCGCTGGTTTCTTGAACAACTGGATCAGGCCCGACTGAATCTGGGGGGCTGGAGCGCGGTCGCCCGGCGGCTGCATCTTAACGATGCGCAACTGAGCCAGTTGACGCTGCAACTGCGCCACCTTCAGCAGTGCGTGCCGCAATACGACAGTGGACAAGAGGTCAACGAGAATCAGCTTATTGCCGCCCTGCGGGTAGTGAATGCCCTTGAACGACTGCGCCAGCATCAGCCGTTGCTGAACTACAAGACAGACATAGAGCAAACCGATGCAAGCCAGCAGATGCGCGCCGAGCGCCAGCTGCGCGCGATTGAACTGACGTTAATCGCCCTGATTGCGCAAATGTGGCCGGACAAGAGTCAGCTCAACAACTATCTCAGACAGAGCTTCGGCGCCGATAAGCTCAGACGCTGGATTAAGCAGGGTGAAAAGCAGGATCCGCTGAGCGGAATGCGCTTTAGCGAACTGGCGCTAATGGTGGTCGATAAGAAAACCTTTAGCCGCCATTATGCCGGGATCTTTAACGATGCATCCGTGTTGACGCTGTTTGTAGAACCGCGCCTCACACTACGCATGTTTCTTGATGACTGCCGGCAGGCGCGTAACAGCGTACTGGCCGGCGTTCCCTTATCATCGGCGCAACTAACGCTACTGGCCTGCCAGTTTCAGCATATTGTCCGCCCCGTACAGCGGGCTTACGAACAGGGACGAGGGCGGGTAAACCCGACGGCGTTCATGATCGTGGAAGAAGGAAAACTGGCGCAATACTGGGACGATGCGCGGCATAAAGACCATCAGGCAGGCGGTGACGCGCAGGAGATCGGCGAATCCATTGATCCACCGCGCAAGCGGCCGCAGCGCACGGCGGAAGAACGCGAGCAGCTGATTTCCGGCGTGCTGTGGGGCGCCGTCGGCGTGATGGTCTTCGCCATGCTCGGCGGCGGCGCGTGGCTGGTCAGCTCCCAGCCGCCAGCGCCAGCCCCAAGCGTGGCTATCGTGCAGAGCGAACCCAAGCGTGAAATGCCCTCTGCACGGGAGACGGTCAGCCAGATGGGGATTACCTGGGATGCGTTTTCACTTCGGGCGGCCATCGATCGTAACGATGTGCGGGTCACCAGCCTTTTTTTACAAGGCGGAATGAACTGGCAGATTGCCTGGACGGAGACGGCGTTTGCCCGCGGACACGACGACGTTTTACAGCTGCTGCTGCGCTATCCCTCCCAGATGGACGAAAACAAGCCCTGTCGACGGTTCATCAACACGCTGGGTCACGCCATGTCAGGCGGCGCGACGATGACCAGTGAGCACAAAGCCTACCTGCAACGATTTTGCACCGTGCCTGCGGTGGTGAAGCGCCAGCAGTATGATATGGAGCAGGCGGAACGGCGCTTGCGCGCCGACCCCAGCGCGGATAATAAAAAGTGGCACAGGATCCAACGCGCCATTTATGACGCCATCAGGTAATGCGGTAGGCCGGAGAAGGCGCTTCGCGCCGCCATCCGGTACTCGCTTTAAGGTTCGCCGTACAAGCCAATCAGCCGACGCACCACGCCGTTCGTCCAGCCGAAGCCGTCCTGCAACGGATATTCACCACCACCCCCTTCACGCGGGGTGCCGCCAGCGATGTGATACTTCTCGATCAGCTTGTGGTGCTGTTGATAAAAAAGATTCACCGTTTGCAACCAGCTATGCGCTATCTCATCGCCAAGCGCGTCGTCGCCGTACATTTTGAAGCCCTGAATCGCCATCCACTGGAGCGGCGCCCAACCGTTGGGTTTATCCCACTGCTCGCCGGTTTCATACTCGGTGGCGAGGATCCCGCCAGGCGTCAGCAGGCGGTTACGTACCGCGTCGCCGAGGCGATCGGCCTGTTCGTGCGTCGCCATGCCGACATACAGCGGCACGATGCTGGCGGCGGAAAACAGCGCCATCTCTCCGCGTCGCCAGTCATAGTCGCGATAGCAGCCGTTTTCTTCATCCCACAGATAGCGGTTTACTGCCGCCCGTCGGTCGCTGGCCTTCTGGCGAAATTCCGCTTCCACCTCGCGTTCTCCTTTCAGCGCCGAAATATTGGCGATAGCGCTTTCCAGCTTAAACAGGAAGGCGTTGAGATCGATCGGGATAAACTGCGTTGTGCGAATGCTCGCCAGACGCGTGGCGTCGCGCAGCCAGCGGGAAGAGTAGTCCCAGCCAGAGGCCGCGCCCGCACGCAGGTCGCGATAGACCTCATTTGGCGGACGCCCGGAGTGCTTGGCGGTTTCCACATCTTCCAGCCACGACTCGTCGCGCGGCGTGTCACGATCGTCCCAGTAACGGTTGAGCAGCGAACCGTCCGGCATGCGAACCACGTGACGATAGGCCTGGTTAAGCACCAGCGACTCCGCCCCGTCCATCCAGAAGGCGTACTCCATTTTCAAATGATCGAGATAACGCCGCGCGCCGCGTACGCCATCCTCTTCGAACAATTCGACCATCAGGGCGAAGACCGGCGGCTGCGAGCGGCTCAGATAATAGGTGCGGTTACCGTTAGGAATGTGACCGTATTTCTCGATCATCCACGCAAAATTATCCGCCATGCATTTCAGCAGATCTTCCCGGCCGCTTTCCGCCAGGCCCAGCATGGTGAAGTAGGAATCCCAGTAGTAGGTTTCACTAAATCGGCCGCCTGGCACGATATAAGACTGCGGCAACGCCAGCAGCGAGGACCACGGGATATGATCCTGCGGTTCGCGGGTAAGCACCGGCCACAGACGGTCAATGTGTTCTTTAAGCGTATTTTCAGGGTCTGAGACATATTGGCTGTCGTACACTTCCGGCAACCAGAAGTGGTTTTCGACAAACTGTCGCAAATCGAAATCCCGATGACGTCTGACTTTACGGTAGCGGATCAGAATATCGAGCGGATCCATTTTCGGCGCGCAGTCCGGGAACGTTTTGCTGTCGGGAAACAGCTTTACGGACTGCACATGCTCAAACAGTTCAAGATAACGATCGGCTGGCGTCAGGGCGTCAGAGGCGGGGAGCCCCTCAATCATCTCAGGTTCCGGTTCTGCCTCGATCATCTCATCCAGCTTTAACTCGCACGGATCCGTTTCGTACATCAGATCGACATCGATCGTGAGTTCCTCTGACGGGACGTGTTGTAGGTTCTGGTTGATCATAATGAGAAGGACCTCCGGATTGCGTCGTAAATGATACGGGTGTTGCCCGGCTGTTTTTTAAGCGTAGACATTCGCTTCGGTCTGTGCGGTGCAAAGTGTGCGGTCGATCACGTTTCGATATTTCCTCTTTTATCATATAAATAATTTATCTGTTTGAAAGACAGCGCTATTCTGAAAAATGATGTTGTGTCGACCGTCGCTATTTTCGGAACATTCGATTGCAACGAAGTATAAATAGCAAAAAATAAAAAACCCGTTAAATAATAGGGATAAGCTATCTCAACGATAGTTACCGCCCATGTTATTGCTTGATACTTATCAATCCCCGCTTCAGCGTCTTTTTTATTATGACTGGGTCTTTACAAGACACGTCATTTTATCTTTCTGGGACCCACTAACTCACTACCGTGAGGGTAAAATAATGAAAATCATTACCCGTCTTACCGCGATAGCCATCGCTGGCATCGTTCTATGTTATTTCGGCTTATCCGCTTACGTCTGGTACCACGAAAAGCAGCGTAGCCAGACTGCATCCGTTCAGGCCTCTGCGCTGAAGGAAAATAACCAGGTGTTGGGGTTTTTAAGAGAGAAGGGATGCGATTATTGCCATACCCCCTCCGCTGAACTTCCTTTTTATTCTTCTTTCCCCATCGCCAGGCAACTGATGAATTACGATATTCAGCTTGGCTATAAATCTTTCAATCTGGAGGCCGTTCGCGCCGCGCTGGTGGCCAACGAGCCTGTTTCCCAGAGCGATCTGAATAAAATCGAGTGGGTGATGCAATACGAAACCATGCCACCGACGCGCTATACCGCGCTGCACTGGGCGGGGAAGGTGAGCGATGAGGAACGGAAGACGATTCTGGACTGGATCGCGAAGCAGCGTGAGCAGTATTACGCCAGCCATGACACCGCCGCGCAGCATCGCAATGAGCCGGTGCAGCCGATTCCAAAAGTCTTACCGACCGATGCGCAAAAAGTGGCGCTGGGTTTCACGCTGTATCACGATCCGCGTTTATCCGGCGACAGCACGATTTCCTGCGCCCATTGCCATGCGCTGAACGCGGGCGGAGTGGATGGTCGTAAAACGTCGATCGGCGTGGGCGGCGCGGTAGGGCCAATCAATGCGCCGACGGTGTTTAACTCCGTCTTTAACGTTGAGCAGTTCTGGGACGGACGCGCGCCAACGTTACAGGCGCAGGCCGGTGGACCGCCGCTGAACCCAATCGAGATGGCCTCGAAATCCTGGGATGAGATCATCAGTAAGCTCGACAAGGATCCTGTGCTGAAGCAGCAGTTCCAGGCGGTTTACCCGCAGGGGTTCAGCGGAGAGACAATCACCGACGCGATTGCCGAATTCGAGAAAACGCTGATCACCCCAGACTCCGCGTTTGATAAGTGGCTACGCGGCGACGAAAACGCGCTGACGGCACAGCAGAAGCACGGTTATCAGCTGTTCAAGGATAACAAGTGCGCGACCTGTCATGGCGGCGTGATTCTCGGCGGTCGGTCGTTTGAGCCGTTGGGTTTAAAGCGGGACTTTAACTTTGGTGAAATGACCGCAGCGGATATTGGGCGTATGAACGTTACCAATGAGTTGCGCGATAAACTGCGCCAGAAGGTGCCGGGTCTGCGTAACGTTGCGTTAACCGCGCCCTATTTCCACCGGGGCGATGTGCCGACCCTGGACGGCGCGGTGAAGCTGATGCTGCGTTACCAGGTCGGGAAAGAGATCCCGCAGGAAGATATCGATGATATCGTCGCCTTCCTCGAAAGCCAGACCGGGGTGTATACGCCGTATATGCAGGGCAAGTGATAAAAATCAGGCCGGGTAACGTGAAACCGCTATCCGGCCTTGATCATATTTAACGCATCGTCACAAATTCTTCCGCGGCGGTTGGGTGAATCGCTACGGTGTTGTCGAAGTCTTTCTTGGTGGCGCCCATTTTCAGCGCAACCGCGAAGCCCTGCAGCATTTCATCCATGCCGAAGCCAATACCGTGAATACCGACAATCTTCTCTTCCTGACCGACGCATACCAGCTTCATGCGGCACGGCTGGCGGTGAGAGGTAACGGCGGTATACATGGCGGTAAACGATGATTTGTAGACTTTCACCTGGTCATCGCCGTACTGCTCGCGCGCCTGCGGCTCGGTTAAGCCAACGGTGCCAATCGGTGGATGACTGAAGACCACGGTTGGGATGTTGCTGTAGTCCAGATGCTCGTCCGGCTTGTTGTTAAACAGGCGTTCAGAAAGACGACGACCCGCCGCCACCGCGACCGGCGTCAGTTCGACCGCGCCGGTGTTGTCGCCTACCGCGTAAATCCCTTCCACGTTCGTGTTCTGGTATTTATCAACGATGATGTAGCCTTTTTCATTCGTTTTCACGCCCGTTGCCGCCAGATTAAAATCATCTGTCGCCGGTTCGCGGCCAATCGCCCAGATCAGACAGTCAACCGTTTCGCGGCGACCGTCTTGCAGTTCCAGCGTCAGGCTGCCGTCGGCGTTTTTTACCACCGCTTTCGGAATGGCCTGGGTGTGCAGCGTCGGGCCTTCAGCGTTCATCACCTCGACCAGCGTCTCGGTGATCATCGGGTCAAAGCTGCGCAACGGCGCGTGTTTACGAACGAACAGGTGCGTTTGCGCTCCCAGACCATTGATCACGCCCGCCAGCTCGACGGCGATATAGCCTGCGCCAACTACCGCCACGCGTTCCGGCAGCGCGGGAAGTTCAAAGAAACCGTCAGAGTCGATGCCGTATTCCACGCCAGGAATATCCGGATGGCTTGGGCGGCCGCCCGTGGCGATCAGAATATGGTCGGCGGTCAGGGTTTCGCCGTTAACTTCGATGGTTTTTGCATCGACAAAGCGGGCAAAGCCCTTGATCACATCAACATTATTTTTACCCAGCACGTTATCGTACGAGGTGTGAATACGGTCAATATAGGCGGTACGGCTGGCAATCAGCGTGTCCCAATTGAAATTATTGATGGTGGTATCAAAACCGTAGTCCGGGCCGTACAGATGGATCGCTTCGCGAATCTGCGCAGCATGCCACATCACTTTTTTCGGCACGCAGCCGACGTTGACGCAGGTGCCGCCCAGCTCTTTGGCTTCAATCAGCGCACACTTCTGGCCGTACATCGCTGCACGGTTAATCGAGGCGATACCGCCGCTGCCACCGCCGATAGCGATGTAGTCATAATGTTTGCTCATAGGTCTTATCCTTCCGTTCAGATTGCCGCGATTGTATACCTGAAATCAATTGGTTCCACCAATGGCTGCGATTACTCCGGCACGATCCAGTTCACCGATGTATGTCCGGTTCCGGCGGGAACCAGTTTGCTGTGCAGCCATGGCAGCACGTTGTTCATTTGCGCTTCCAGCTTCCACGGCGGGTTGATCACAATCATTCCGGAGGCGGTCATGCCGCGCTGGTCGCTGTCCGGGCGCACGGCCAGTTCAATTTGCAGGATCCTTCGGATGCCAGTGGCTTCCAGGTCGTGGATCATGCGTTTGACTTGCTGGCGGAGCACCACCGGATACCACAGGGCGTAAGTGCCGGTGGCGAACCGTTTATAGCCTTCGCTGATGCCGCTGACCACGGCCTGGTAGTCACTTTTGATTTCATAAGGCGGGTCAATAAGAATCAGGCCGCGGCGGGAAGCCGGAGGCAGCTTAGACTTCAACTGCTGATAGCCGTCGGCGCGCGCCACACGGGCGCGGCTGTCTTTCTGAAATTCGCCGCGCAGCAGCGGAAAATCGCTCGGGTGCAGCTCAGTCAACTGTAGGCTGTCCTGCTCGCGCAGCAGCTGACGGGCGATCAACGGCGAGCCAGGGTAATAACGCAACTGACCGCTGCGGTTGAAGTGGCTCACTACGTTAATGTACGGCTCCAGCTCGGCGGGCAGGTCGTCCTGCTGCCAGATGCGGGCGATGCCTTCCAGGTATTCCCCGGTGCGCTCGGCATGTTCACTGCTCAGCTGATAGCGACCTGCCCCGGCATGGGTGTCCAGATAAAGAAACGGTTTTTCCTTCTCTTTCAGCGATTCAATGATCAGGCTCTGAACGGTGTGTTTAAGGACGTCGGCGTGGTTGCCTGCGTGGTAGCTATGGCGATAACTGAGCATGGATGAAAGTATTCCAGATAATAAACGTAGACCCAAAAGCTGCGCGCCATCGGGCAAAAATAGAGCGTATCGCCACAGTATACAGAAAAGTTCCCCCTGCCGCGAAAGCGCAACGCCCGGTATTGAAATCCTCTACACTTATCCCCATTGTACAGGGATATTGCACAGCGCCGGATGCGCGCTTCATACACTTCTTTCAAACAGGACAGCGTTTATGACTAATCCTTTACTGACGCCCTTCGAGCTACCGCCGTTTTCCCAGATTCAGCCTGAGCATGTTGTTCCCGCCGTCACCAAAGCGCTGAACGACTGCCGTGAAAATGTGGAACGTGTGGTCGCGCAGGGCGCGCCGTACACCTGGGAAAATCTGTGTCAGCCGCTTGCCGAAGTTGATGATGTGCTGGGTCGCATTTTTTCGCCGGTCAGCCACCTGAACTCGGTGAAAAACAGCCCGGAACTGCGCGAAGCCTACGAACAAACGCTGCCGCTGCTGTCTGAATACAGCACCTGGGTAGGGCAACATGAAGGACTGTACAAAGCGTACCGCGACCTGCGCGACGGCGATCATTACGCCACTCTGAACACCGCGCAGAAAAAAGCGGTAGATAACGCCCTGCGTGATTTCGAGCTGTCCGGCATCGGCTTGCCGAAAGATAAACAACAACGCTACGGTGAAATCGCCACCCGTCTGTCCGAACTGGGCAACCAGTACAGCAACAATGTCCTCGACGCCACCATGGGCTGGACGAAGCTAATTACCGATGAAGCGGAGCTGGCGGGTATGCCGGAAAGCGCGCTGGCGGCGGCGAAAGCCCAGGCCGAAGCGAAAGAGCAGGACGGTTACCTGCTGACGCTGGATATTCCGAGCTATTTGCCGGTGATGACCTACTGCGACAACCAGACGCTGCGTGAAGAGATGTACCGCGCCTACAGCACCCGCGCTTCTGATCAGGGGCCAAACGCCGGAAAGTGGGACAACAGCCCGGTGATGGCGGAAATCCTCGCCCTGCGTCACGAACTGGCACAACTGCTTGGCTTTGACAGCTACGCGGATAAATCTCTCGCCACTAAAATGGCAGAAAACCCACAGCAGGTGCTCGACTTCCTGACGGATCTGGCGAAACGCGCCCGTCCACAGGGCGAAAAAGAGCTGGCGCAACTGCGCGCCTTTGCCAAAGCGGAGTTTGGCGTTGATGAACTGCAGCCGTGGGACATCGCGTACTACAGCGAGAAGCAAAAACAGCATCTGTACAGCATCAGCGACGAGCAACTGCGTCCTTACTTCCCGGAAAACAAAGCCGTTAATGGCCTGTTTGAAGTGGTGAAACGCATTTACGGCATCACCGCTAAAGAGCGCAACGACGTGGACACCTGGCATCCGGATGTGCGTTTCTTCGAGCTGTATGATGAGAAAAACGTGCTGCGCGGCAGCTTCTACCTCGACCTGTACGCCCGCGAAAACAAACGCGGCGGGGCGTGGATGGACGACTGCGTCGGCCAGATGCGTAAAGCGGATGGTTCCCTGCAAAAACCGGTCGCCTATCTGACCTGTAACTTCAACCGTCCGGTGAACGGCAAACCTGCGCTGTTTACCCATGATGAAGTGATTACCCTGTTCCATGAGTTCGGTCACGGCCTGCATCACATGCTGACCCGTATTGAAACTGCCGGAGTTTCGGGGATTAGCGGCGTACCGTGGGATGCGGTCGAGCTGCCAAGCCAGTTTATGGAAAACTGGTGCTGGGAGCCGGACGCGCTGGCGTTCATCTCCGGTCACTTTGAGACCGGCGAGCCGCTGCCGAAAGCACTGCTGGATAAAATGCTGGCGGCGAAGAATTATCAGGCGGCGCTGTTCATCCTGCGCCAGCTGGAGTTCGGCCTGTTCGACTTCCGCCTGCATGCGGAATTTGACCCGCAGCAGGGGGCAAAGATCCTTGAAACGCTGGCAGAGATCAAAAAGCAGGTGGCCGTGGTGCCATCACCGCACTGGGGCCGCTTCCCGCACGCGTTTAGCCACATCTTCGCCGGCGGGTATGCGGCGGGGTATTACAGCTACCTGTGGGCAGACGTGCTGGCGGCAGATGCCTACTCCCGCTTTGAAGAAGAGGGGATTTTCAACCGCGAAACCGGACAGTCGTTCCTTGATAACATCCTGACCCGTGGCGGTTCTGAAGAGCCGATGGAACTGTTCAAACGCTTCCGTGGCCGCGAGCCGCAGCTGGACGCAATGCTGGAACATTATGGGATAAAAGGCTAATCCCGACGTGAAAATCTGCTTAGTTAATGAAACAGGCGCCGGAGACGGCGCCTTATCTGTTCTGGCGTCCCGCTGGGGACTGGAGCACGATGAAGACAACCTGATGGCGCTGGTGATGACTGCCGCGCATCTGGAACTGCGTAAGCGCGACGAACCCAAACTGGGCGGTATCTTCGTTGATTTTGTTGGCGGGGCGATGGCGCATCGGCGTAAGTTTGGCGGCGGTCGCGGCGAAGCGGTAGCGAAAGCGGTCGGCATTAAAGGCGACTATCTGCCCGACGTTGTTGACGCCACGGCGGGGTTAGGACGCGATGCGTTTGTGCTGGCCTCGGTGGGCTGCCGCGTGCGGATGCTGGAGCGTAACCCGGTGGTGGCGGCCTTACTCGACGATGGCCTGACGCGCGCCTATGCCGATCCGGAGATTGGCGGCTGGTTACAGGAACGCTTACAGTTGATCCACGCCTCCAGCCTGTCGGCGCTGACGGACATCACGCCGCGTCCGCAAGTGGTCTATCTCGACCCGATGTTTCCTCATAAGCAGAAAAGCGCGCTGGTGAAAAAAGAGATGCGGGTGTTTCAGTCGCTGGTGGGGCCGGATTTAGACGCCGACGGTCTGCTGGAACCGGCGCGCCAGCTCGCCACGAAACGTGTGGTGGTCAAGCGCCCGGATTATGCGCCGCCTCTGGCGAATATCGCCACGCCCAACGCGGTGGTGACCAAAGGGCATCGGTTTGATATTTATCCCGGGACGCCGTTGGACGCGTGACGAAGCCCCGGATGGCGCTTCTGCTTACACAAATGGTGCGTACGGATCCGCCATTTTAAACGCGGCTTCTTTTTCTGCTACCGGCGGGTAAATTAATTCGCGGGTGATCGACTGCTTCACTTTTTTCGCCTCTGCGCGCGTCAGTTTCACCTGCTGGTCCCATCCTTCGGTATAGACAGCACCCCAGGCGCCGAGATCCAGACAGGTGACATACATTTCCTGGCGATACGGTAGCGCTTCGATGCCGAGCAAATCGGCTGCGGCGTTATTACCCGCAAATTTGCCCAGCAAAATCGCGTGCTGGCAGGTCATGAGGGCGTGATTGCCTTTATCATCGGTGGCTGCGTAGGCCACATCGCCAGTGGCGAAAATATGCTCGTGTCCAGGCACCTGAAGTTTGCTGTTAACGTGCAGACGGCCCTGGCGATCGCGCGGCGCATCAATTTGCGCTGTCAGGGCGTTTGCCTGTACGCCAGCCGTCCAGATTACCGTTTGTGAAGGGATGGTGCGTCCATCTCTCAGCGTTACGCCGCCGGCATCGACTTTTTCAATCTCACTATTCACCAGCCATTCCACGCCAAGCTCAGCGGAAGCTTCGATGATAGTGTTTCGCAGGGCTTCGCTGTAGCGTGAGCCGGGCGTCGGTCCACGTTCAACTACGACTACTCTGGTCTTAGCATTCGCGCCGAGGATCTCACGCAGCCGTCCCGGTAGTTCCAGCGCCATCTCGATACCGGTAAAACCGCCCCCGCAAACGACAACGGTATTACGCGCGTCACTTTCCACCTGGCGCGGCAGTTCGTTCAGGTGCCGCTCCAGGACCGCGGCGCTCTCCAGTTGGTCCAGATCGAACGTATAAGTTTGTGCGCCCGGCACGTGTGAACGGTTGACGTGGCTTCCGCTGGCGAGAATCAGACGGTCATAGTGATGTAAGTGTGATTCACCGCTGGTGTCAGTCCAACTGACCTCCTTTGAGGCGGGCAGAATTTGAGTGACCGTTCCGCGCAGGAAATTTACGCCCGTAACGTCGAACAATGGCTGTAAAGGGGCAACCAATGTTTCTACGGCATTTTCATAGAAGCGGGGACGCACACGAAGCTCAGGCTGCGGGGCAATCACCGTAATATCAATAGACTGGCTGTCATTTTTATCCACCAGACGAGCGGCGCTCAGGGCTGCCCACATTCCGGCGAAACCCGCACCAACGATCAAAATTTGTTTACGCATTGCTTACCTGCTCCGTTAACACTGATTTGTTTACTCGGATTTTATTAGTCGTAGTTTTAAAAAGCAACGCGAAAAATCATGACGGTCAATATTTAGCTATTATCATCTTGATTAATAGCTAGTTATTTTTGCTATCATCGCTGATTTAAAGGGAGGGAGTGGAATGATAAGGGCGAAAAAGCTACAATAACTCAGAATTAATTTGGCTGAGATAAAGGCATGGCATTCTACAGTTCCGGGGTTGAGTATGGCATCCACAGCTTGATGTGTATGGTGGACAGCAAAGGCGATGCCCGCGATATGAGCGTGCGCGAAATAGCTGAGTTACAAAGTGTGCCGTATGACTACCTGGCTAAAATCTTTACCCGACTGTCGAAGGCGGGACTGGTGCGCAGCATAGAAGGAAAGGGGGGCGGTTTTCAGCTTGCCAGACCCGCCGAACACATTACCGTGCTGGATGTGGTTAATGCCATAGATGGCGACAAGCGTATTTTCGAATGTCGCGAGATCCGCCAACGTCTGGCAGTATTTGACGAGCAACCGCCGACGTGGGCCTGTGAAGGCATTTGTGGCGTGCGTTCAGTGATGGATATGGCGCAGCATCGAATGGAAGAGGCATTGGGCCAACATACCATTCTCGATTTGGCGCGTAAAATGTACCGTAAAGCCCCGGATACATTTGTCGTCGAAGTGCAGGCGTGGATCGACGCGCGTAAAGGGTAAATCGGATGAATGGCCCGATGGCGTTGCGCTATCGGGCCTGGAGTCCGGTGCGGAAGGCGAGACTGCCCTCCGGCACAAGCAGTACGGTTACTTCTCGCTGTCCGGCGTATTGATCATCCGGTTCAGCCACGGCACCATCAGCGCCATCACCACCGTTACGCCCAGCGTCACCAGTCCGATTTTACTGAATACCCCGGTATAAATGGGCAGCGTCAGTAGCGGGTCGGTGATATTTTCCGGCACGGCGGTAAAGGTGGCCACGTAGCCGCCCAGCAGAAACGCCGCGGCCTGCGTCAGGAACCACATCCCCAGAATAAAGCCCATCAGGTGCTGCGGCACCAGCGCCGCGACCATCGCCAGCCCCAACGCGCTGATCAGCAGTTCGCCCAGACTCTGGAACAAATACACCAGTACGATAAACCACGGCGACGTCAGCCCCTGCGCGTCGGCAAACCACATGCCTGCGGCGGCGGCGGTTAAAAAGCCCAGCGAGCATAAAAACATCCCGAGGGTAAATTTCATTGGCATCGTCAGGTCTTTGCCTTTGCTGCCCAGACGGGTGTAGATCGCCGCCAGTACCGGGCTGGCGACGACTACCCAGAACGGGTTCAGCGCCTGGAAACTCACCGGGTTAATGGTGAAGCCGAGGATCTCATGGTGGACGTTATTAATGGCGAAAAAGTTCAGCGAGGTTGGCATCTGTGCGTAAAGAATGTAAAACAGCACCGCTTCAAGCATCAGGATAAACGCCACGAACATTTTGTTGCGCCCGGTTTTATCCAGCTTAAACGCTTGGCGGAAAAAGATAATCGTCACCGCGATGGACAGAACGATCAGCACCAGGTTGGCGACCTGTACGTTATGCATCAACCAGGCGCAGAGGAAAATCATCGCCACTGTGCCAATCAGCACAGACAGCAGATTCCGCATACTGAGCGGCCGATGGTCCGGCTCGGAGCCAATATTCTTTACCATCCCCCGGCAGGCGAAATAGACCAGCAGCGCGACAATCAGCCCCGCGCCGCACAGGTTATAGGTGACGGCATAGCCAAACTTTTCCGCAATCACGGGCGCCAGGGAAAGCGACAGCAGCGAACCGATGTTGATCGACATGTAAAACAGGGTGAAAGCGCCATCCAGACGCGGATCTTTCGGGGGATAACATTTCGAAAGCAGGCTCGCCGGGTTGGCTTTAAATAAGCCGTTGCCGACAGCGATGGTTCCGAGTGCGATAAATATCAGGTCGGGCTTCAGTAACGACATCCCGGTCATGAAGTAGCCGATTGCCAGTACAATCGCCCCCAGCACCAGCGTTCGCTTAGTGCCAAGCAGGTGATCGCCCACGTAACCGCCAATGGAGATCAGGCCGTAGACCAGCGCAGCGAAGGCGCCAAAGGTGATAAAGGCCTGTTCCTGCGAGAAGCCAAGCTGTTTGACGAAGAAAACGGCCAGGATGCCCTGAACGCCGTAATAGCCGAATCGTTCCCATAATTCGACAAAAAAGATCATGAAGAAGGGGCGGGGTTGTTGTAGCAACCCCGTCGGTGCAGATGTGTTCATATTTTTTCGCCTTTCGATGCCATCCCAAAAAGTATGACGCGTAAAACAAAACGCGCCGAAAATGTATGACTCTGTTATAGACTGCGGTCATTAACCGAATGAGTAGATTATTATACAGATAGATTTCGATCTAATTAGCCGATCACACTAATTATGTTTTGTAGGCTGGAATGATGTCCTGAGGGAGAAATAAAAACGCCCGCAAAAGCGGGCGTGGGATCTGGCAGGGAAAACTTACTCTTCTTCGTCGCGCAGAGGAACGATCAGCATGTCAACGTGAACGGTGTTGATCAACTGGCGCGCTGAAGACATCAGCTTGCTCCAGAAGTCCTGATGATGACCACATACCACCAGGTCCATGTCGTATTTCTTAATCGCGTCGACCAGCACCTGGCCCAGGTCGCCGCTACCGCTCAGGGTTTCGGTGATAGGGTAGCCTGCGTTGGTGGAAAGCTCGGTCAGCGCATGGTGAGTTTCTTCAGAAATGCGCTTTTGCATATCGCCCAGATTAACGTCAATCAGGCCGGTATAAAGGTCAGAGTAGTTTACATCTACGTGGATCAGGGAAACTTTTGCGTTGTACGGGCGCGCCATAGAGACCGCTTTTTCTACCAGCACTTTACTTTCCGGAGAAAGATCAACTGCGATGAGAATGTGTTTGTAAGCCATAGTATTACTCCTTCCATAAAGTTGTCGATGACCAGCCAGCTGGCGTTTCTTGTGCCGTCGCGTCACCCGCGTCCTGCGAACTATGCGATTTTGTCTACGCGGGGCCAGCTCAGCCGCGATGAATTGTTGAGACGATCCTTACAGTATAGCGACCAGGATAATCCGTCAATCCGCCTTGCTTACCAGTTAGTTAAACAAATTTTTGCGTTAATTGCATTGATAGTGATTAACCTTCTGGCAAAAAAATTAACTGATCTCCTACACTATTAATAAAGCCGCTCGGATTTTATGCACCATCGTGGGCGGTTTCGTCGTACTCTTTCATTGAACTGTCTGGCAAGTTTGGGGAGCGGTAGTCCCGGAGAGGATCTCCGTGGGCGGGTCGCCGGGGAGGTCGTATGATAAGCACCGTCGCATTGTTCTGGGCGTTATGTGTCGTATGCATTGTTAATATGGCGCGCTATTTCTCATCGTTACGCGCACTGTTAGTGGTACTTCGTGGTTGCGATCCTTTGCTTTACCAGTATGTGGATGGGGGCGGCTTTTTTACCTCGCACGGCCAGCCCAACAAGCAGGTGCGGCTGGTGTGGTATATCTACGCCCAGCGTTACCGCGATCACCATGATGATGAATTCATTCGCCGCTGTGAGCGGGTGCGCGGTCAGTTTATTCTGACCAGCGCGCTGTGCGGCCTGGTGGTCATCAGCCTTATCGCGTTGATGATTTGGCACTGAGCAAAAAAAAGCGGGCCAGTTTCCTGACCCGCCCGATACGGTTTATTTCGCATCCCCTTACCTGAAAGCGCTTCGCTTACCGGGCCAGAGTGCTTCGTTTATCTGTAGGCCGGATAAGGCATTGCCGCCCTCCGGCACAGTGATGTTTAAATCAGCTTCAGCGAGATCCAGTACAGCGTACCGGAAAGCAGGATCGCGGCTGGCAGCGTGAAGACCCACGCCATCAGAATGCTGGTTACCGTTTTACGCTGCAAACCGCCGCCGTCAACCACCATCGTCCCCGCCACAGAGGAGGAGAGTACGTGGGTGGTGGAAACCGGCATACCGGTGTAGCTGGCCAGACCGATAGAGACAGCCGCCGTCATCTGCGCGGACATCCCCTGTGCATAGGTCATGCCTTTCTTGCCAATCTTTTCACCGATAGTGGTCGCCACACGGCGCCAGCCGATCATGGTACCAATACCCAGCGCCAGCGCGACCGCCATGATGATCCAGACAGGCGCATACTCAATGGTGCTCAGCATATCGGTTTTCAGTTTTTTCAGCAGACGCTGGTCGTCTGTGCTCACGCCTGGCAGCTTCGTCACCTTATCAGTGGTGTCGGAGATGCACAGCATGATGCGACGCAGCTGGCTACGTTGCTCAACGCTCAGTTTGTCATAGCTTTCCACGTTGTTCGCCAGCATGGCCTTCGCACGCTCAAGCGCGTTGATGGTGTTTGCCGGGTGGCAGTGGAATTCCGTTGGCTGGGTGGCGACCGGTTCCGGGGAAGGAATCAACTGGTCGACGCCTGTCACTTTTTTCAGCAGGTCAGGGTGCTGCTGGAAGTAAGTTTCGACGTTATTGATCGCATCGCGGGTACGGGTAATTTCATAACCTGAGGCGTTCATATTCACCACGAAACCCGCCGGAGCGACGCCAATCAGAACCAGCATCACCAGACCAATGCCTTTCTGACCATCGTTCGCGCCGTGAGAGAACGCCACGCCGATAGCGGAAAGAATCAGGGCGATACGGGTCCAGAACGGCGGCTTTTTCTTACCGTCTTTCTTTTCACGTTCCGCTGGCGTCAAGTGGATACGGGCGCGCTTTTTGGTGCCGCTCCAGTAACGACGCAGAATGAAAATCAGGCCGCCCGCGACCACCAGACCGACGATCGGCGAGACGATAAGCGAAGCAAAAATGCCGATAACTTTCGGGATGTTGAGCGCGTCGACAACTGACGTGCCGGTCATCAGGGCATTGGTTAAACCGATACCGATAATCGCGCCAATCAGCGTGTGGGAACTGGATGCAGGCAAGCCAAAGTACCAGGTACCGAGGTTCCAGATGATCGCCGCAAGCAGCATGGAGAAGACCATCGCAAGTCCATGCGTGGAGCCCATGTTGAGTAGCAGGTCCGTCGGCAGCATATGCACGATGGCATAGGCTACGCTGAGTCCGCCCAGCAGCACACCTAAGAAGTTGAACAGCGCAGCCATCACCACCGCCAGCTGCGAACGCATCGCGCGGGTGTAGATAACGGTTGCGACTGCGTTGGCTGTATCATGGAAGCCATTGATCGCTTCGTAGAACAGCACAAAAGCCAGAGCAAGTAACAATAAAAGCCCGGTATGTAAATCCAGGCCAGCAAACAAATGTAGCATAGGACGTTACGCCATCTTGAGGACATGAACGCGGCGCATTATCAGTGACTTTGGCGGCGCGGGCAAAGTGAAATATAGACTTTTTTTGATTTAACGTCGGCATCCTGAGCTGCCTCTAAAGAATTATCTTATAGATTTCAGACAAATACTCCTTACTGAGGATTTTGGCGCTGGTGCGACCACTTAGATAACTTTACAATTCACGCCCGGTTTTGAGAGAGGAACGCAAAGTGGAAAGGTTTGATGCCGTTATTATAGGCGCTGGCGCGGCAGGTATGTTTTGTGCGGCGCAGGCAGGACAGGCGGGGCGCCGGGTGCTGCTTATCGATAACGGTAAGAAACCGGGTCGCAAGATCCTCATGTCCGGCGGCGGGCGCTGCAACTTTACTAACCTTTATGTTGAGCCTGCGGCCTATTTGAGCGAAAACCCGCATTTTTGCAAATCGGCGCTGGCGCGCTATACCCAGTGGGATTTCATCGATCTGGTCGGCAAGTACGGCATCGCATGGCACGAAAAAACGCTCGGACAGCTTTTTTGTGATGACTCCGCGCAGCAAATCGTCGACATGCTGGTGGCCGAATGTGAAAAAGGCAATGTTACCCTGCGGTTACGCAGCGAAGTGCTGAGCGTTACGCGGGACAACGACGGTTATACGCTGGCGCTGAATGGTATGAACGTTGGCGCAAAAAAACTGGTGATCGCCTCTGGCGGGCTGTCGATGCCGGGACTGGGCGCCACGCCGTTCGGTTATAAAATTGCCGAACAGTTTGGCCTGAAGGTGTTGCCGACGCGTGCAGGTCTGGTGCCTTTCACCCTGCATAAACCCCTGCTGGAGCAGCTTCAGGTGCTTTCCGGCGTTTCTGTGCCGTCAGTCATTACCGCCGAGGACGGCACCGTCTTTCGCGAAAATCTGCTGTTCACTCATCGCGGTCTGTCAGGCCCGGCTGTTTTACAGATATCCAGCTTCTGGCAACCTGGCGAATTTGTTACCATTAATTTGCTGCCGGATGCCGATCCCGACACTTTCTTAAACGAGCAGCGCAGCGCACACCCCAATCAAAGCCTGAAAAATACGCTGGCGATGCTTCTGCCGAAGCGGCTGGTGGAATGTTTGCAGCAGCTTGGGCAAATCCCCGACGTTTCGCTTAAGCAGCTTAACGCGCGTGAGCAGCAGACGCTGGTCGACACCCTCACCGCGTGGCGTATACAGCCAAATGGCACTGAAGGTTACCGCACGGCGGAAGTGACGCTGGGCGGCGTCGATACCAACGAACTGTCATCGCGAACGATGGAAGCCCGTAACGTACCGGGGCTCTACTTCATTGGTGAAGTGATGGACGTGACCGGCTGGCTGGGCGGCTACAACTTCCAGTGGGCGTGGTCGAGCGCCTGGGCCTGCGCGCAGGATTTAACGTCTCATGAGGACGCTAAACGCTGATGCGATGTTCTTTAAGCTTACGCCACAATGTGGTGGGGCTTATTCCGAGCATTGTCGCGGCTTTGGTACGGTCGCCTGCCGTGGTTTCAATGACGCGGGTAATGAGCTGTTTTTCCTGTTTCTTAAGCAGGTTGGTAGCGTCCACCGTCATTTCGCTTGTGGGGAGGCGCGAAACCTCCTCCGGCGAAACGGAGGACATCTGGCACAACTGCTGAAGATCCGCTTTGCTCACCACATCCGTTTGTAATAACACAACGAGCCGATAAACCACCGCCTGCAGCTCACGAATGTTGCCCGGCCAGGTATACGCGTTTAAAAACGCCTGGGCTTCCGGGGTAAATATCAGCGTTTTGCCTTGCTGCGCCAGCAGGTGCTGCACGATCAGCATGACGTCGCCGGGGCGCTCGTGGAGCGCGGGCAACGCCAGTTCGAGAATGTTGATGCGGTACCAGAGATCCTGACGAAATTCACCCGCGTCGACCTGCGCCTTCAGCGGTTTATTACTGGCGGTAATAAGGCGGAAGTTGGCGGTAATCAACGAGTCGCCGCCGATCCGGGAAAACTGTTTTTCCTGTAATACGCGCAGCAATTTTACCTGCACCGATAACGGCGCTTCGCTGATTTCATCAATGAACACCGTGCCGTCTTTCGCCATTTCGAAAATGCCGGGTTTGCCGCCTTTACGGGCGTTGGTAAATGCGCCATCGGCATAGCCAAACAGTTCGCTTTCCAGCAGGCTTTCCGGGATGGCCGCGCAATTGATGGCGATAAAAGGACAATGGCTGCGTGCGCTATGGTTATGGATGCTCTGGGCGAAAAGCTCTTTCCCCGTCCCGGTAGCACCGGTGATATTGACCGGTAAATCATGTTGGGCGCACAGCTTTGCTTTCGCAATGACGTCAAGGATTTGCCGCGACTGGCCGATAATATCGTCAAAGTGATACGATGTGGTAAAGCCGCGCAGTTTGCTTTTTTTATTCGCCACGGAATGCCAGAGCGCATTATCCTGGCTTAAACCGGTGATAATCGAAAACGAGTGTCGACGGTTGGCAAAATGTTTGATCGAGACGTAGACCAGATTTCCGTTAATTTCCGTCGGCTGTTCCTTCAGGCTTATTTCATTAATAATGCTACCGTACAGATCTTTAAACGCCTCTTTTTTGAAGAGTTTATCGCCCGGATGGCACTGAAACAGGGTCATACCGGTGGCATTAACGCTAATGACTTCCCCCATCTGGTCGATACACATAATGCCTTCACGCGACTGATTCAGCGCCGACTGGCTCATTAACAGTTTTGTGTTTTCCTGATTGATATATTTCAGCAGACTCCAGGCTTCGTTAATGGCTTGTTCGATGGAGATATTATCGGTATCGCCCATGACCGCATTTAAGCCGTACTTTTTCGCCATTTCAGCCACTGTCAGGCCGCCAATCACCAGCTGATAGTCATTTTCGGCCAGATTTTTAACCACGTTTTCAATATCATAATGGTTATAGACCTGGCAGATCTTGAACTCTTCGTTGGTCATATTTTGATAATGGCGCAGCGCATTACAAAACTGAGGAAAACCAATAGCGGCGATTTTCTGCGACTTGTGTTTGGCTTCCTGCAGGATGCGATAAACGCCGTGAAAATCATGGGCGATCTCGATAACCGGAATGGTCATATTGCTGCGTAACAGGGCGGCGGTGCCACCGCGGCTGATAATAATTTTTGTGCCGGCGCGAATCATCTCATCCGCTTTTTCCAGCACGTCAGAATAATGAAATTCGTATACGGGAATATCCAGTTTGCGTTCTATTAACACATTGGCGATGCGCTGAGTGATGGTGCTGGAAACAGAAAAGATAACAATCTCATTATTCTTCATTTATTCATCACTTACGGCTGGCGTCCTGATTTATAAAAAGAACCTTACACAAACCATTGTGTAAGGTTCAACAGGCAATGCTCAGAAATGAAGACGACGATAAACAATCTGACCGTTGCAGAGTGTGGCGCAGTTATCGATATACCGATCGCCCTCTATTTTTACGCCGCGGGTATCTTCAAAGACGATCCGCTCCTTGCGTAGCTTCACAAGGGAAATATCGGCAAACGCGCCTGGCTTTAACGTGCCGATGTCTCCTTCCATTTTCATCAGGCGGGCTGGCGTGGTGGTGACTGCGCGCAGGACGTCAAAAAATGACATGCCCATGTTGAGATATTTCGACATTACGTGCAGCAGGCTGTACACCTTATCCGTCCGCAGGCTATTTCTTTGCGTCAGGTCAGTGCTGATGATATCCGGGTAAAAACCTTGCTCCATCGCATTGCTGGCCACGTTGAAGTCAAAATGCGCCACCCCGTTGGAGCAGTCGAAAATCACGCCCCGCTTTTTGGCCTGTTTCACCGCCGGGTAAACTTCGCCCTGCGCGTTCAGTATCGAGTGACCCGTACCGTGGAAGCAGTGGGCGTATATATCGTTTGCCTGAAAATGACCTATCAGCTCATCGGCGGGCAGCAGGGCATCTGTAACATGAACGCAGAGGGAAGTGTTCAGCTCACGCGCCAGCGCGACGGTGGTAAGGAAAGGATCGCTGGAGTACGCTTTTCCCTTCGCAATATCCTGGCTGTAACGCAGCTTCAGACCAAGGATATTGTCGCTGTTTTCCGCCAGCGTCCGGGCAATGCGTTCCACGTTGTAATTCGCGGGATTGGTATTTTCCAGATAACCGGTTGGCCCGCCCCCGAGCGTGGAAAGCCCGACGTTCACCACGTTGAGATAGCTTTTTATCTTTACCATTGAAGATGCGATCACGCTGTGACGAAACAACGCGTAGTTCACCCACCCGCTGCTACCCGCATCCACCACGCTGGTGACGCCATTCGGCAGGCAGATAATATCCGGGTTTACGCTGATTGCCGTACCGCCATGAAACACATGGGCATGAAAGTCGATCAGACCCGGCAGGACGAGACAGCCAGCGGCATCGATCACCGTTTCCGCCTGGGTGGCGTCGACGTTATCCAGATCGACAATGCGGTTGCCAATAATCCCGATGCTGCGATTCAGGTATTCATTGCTTTCGACATCGGCAATCAGGCCATTTTTGATCAGAATATCCAGTTTCATTGCTATCTCCTTTAAATACCGATGAATTTCCAGTAAGGAATGCCGATCAGGAAGTAAACCAGAACGTTAATCACCACCATAATGGTACCTAACAGCCAGAAGGTTTTTTGCGGGACATAGCCGCTGGAGAAGGTAAAAACCCCCGCGCCGTTGCCGTAGTGAGTCAACAATGCGCCATAACCTGCTGAAAACGCTAAAGACAGCGCCACATACATCGGGTGCGCTTGGGTGGTCATGCCAAGAGTAAACAGCACCGGGTAGAACGAGACGACAAAAGCGCTGTTAGAGACGAAGAAGTAACGTACCGCGAGGCTGATAAACACCAGCACCGCGATGGCGCTGAATTCGCTCAGGTGCGACAAATCAAGATAGTTTTTGATGACGTCGACGAGGAAGACATAAAAACCGCCCTTTGACAGCGCCACCGCGCAGCCATAGAACGCGCCGTACCAGACAAAGGTTTGCCAGGCGGATTTCTCACTGACCACATCGTTCCAGCTTAAAACGCCAAACAGCAGCAGACAGGCAAGGAAAGCCAGTCCCACAGGTATAAAGGCGATGCCGGTGAGCGAGCCCGTCATCCAGCCCAGTACGCCGAGGATGAAAAAGACGATCAGCAGTTTTTCTTCCCGCTTCACCGGCCCCAGCTCACGCAGGCCTTTTTCAGCGATGTCGTTCACGTTGGCGATTGTTTTTAACTCTGGCGCGTAGATTTTATACAGGATCCATGGCGACAGCAGCAGAACCAGTCCGGCGGGCACGATGGCGGCCTTAAACCAGGTCATCCATTCCAGGTTGACCTTCATAATTTCGTTCGCCAGCGACACGGTAATTGAGTTGGTGGCCATCCCGGTCAGAAACAGGCTGGAGGTGCCCATTGAGACGACATACATCAGGATAGTCAGATAAGCGCCGATTTTGCGGCTGCCCTCATCCGGCTTTGAGCCCAGCGCTTCGGCAATGTTGCGGAAAATGGGGTAGGTGATGCCGCCGGAACGGGACATGTTAGAGCCGGTAGCGGGCGCGAGAACGGTATCGGTTACCATCATCAAATAGCCGAGCGTCAGGGTATTCTTCCCGTAACGCTTAAGCAGCATATAGGCGATGCGCTTGCCGAGGCCGGTGATCACAAACGCTTTGCAGATGATAAAGGCGCTGATAATAAACCAGACCATCGGACTGCCGAATCCGGCAAACAGCGGACCGGGATCGAGCACCAGAGACGCGAATCCCAGAATAATCAGCATGATCACCGCATCGGTAAACGGGCGCAGCACCAGGCCGCACAGCATTGCCAGATAAATCCCCACCATATGCCAGGTGGCGGCGGAAACGCCTTCAGGATTAGGTATTATCCAGAACAAGACCGGGAAAAAAATAATGGGTAAGAGTTTTAAATAAAGCATGTTAATTACCTTTGCTTTAAAGCCGCGGCTCATCAGACGTCGCGGCGTTTTATTATTTATTCGTATTAACGGTAAGTGTCGTCGATGAACTCAACGCCTTTGTCTTCAAGCGTCTTCTTAACCCACTGACGGTTCGCGGCGCCGTTTTTAGCCGCTTCGACCTTACTTGCGTCAAATTTTGAATACTCTTTTGCTTTCGCCAGCAGCGCTTCGGCGTCGCCAAGCGGCACCACGATGACGCCATCGGCGTCGCCGACAATCAGGTCGCCCGGATTCACCGCCACACCGCCGACGGCGATCGGCGTATTCACTTCGCCCGGCCCTTCCTTAAAGGGGCCTGCCGGGTTTGCGCCGGTAGCAAAGAGCGGGAAGTCGAGGACGGAAAGCGCGTCGATATCACGGATGGGGCCGTCGAGCACAATTCCGGCGATTTTTTTGCAGCAGTGCGCGTAGGCCACCATGATCTCCCCCATCAGCGCGCGGGAGCGGTCGCCTTCATTAGAGACCACAATCACGTCGTTTTCCGTCGCCATATCCAGCGCCGCATGCAGCATCAGGTTATCCCCGGCGCGCGCTTTCACGGTGATAGCAAACCCTGCCATAATCGGCTTCTTCGGCGCGGAAATACGCTTTATGCCGTTGCCGAGTACCGCGATACGGTTCATGGTGTCGGCAATATTTGCCGCCGGAAGCTGTTCATACGCTTTGAGCAGTTCAGGATTGCCTTGCGGGCGTTGTAAAAAAATACGGTTGCCAATAGACATGTTTTTCTCCTTAAAAACCCGGAACCGGCCAGGACGGTTTTTTACCGGACAGGACTTCATCAATCCCGATGGCGGAATGCAGTGAAGCGCGATCGGTCGCTTCGATCGTGGCGGCGCCGATATGCGGCCCAATCACGATATTGCTCAGTGAAAAAATGGGATCGTTGGCGTCGAACGGCTCTTTTTTCAGCACATCGATGCCTGCGCCCGCGATGGTGTTACTGGTGAGCGCGTGATAAAGCGCTTTTTCATCCACCAGCTTGCCGCGCGCGGTGTTGATGAAATAGGCCGAAGGTTTCATCAGGGAGAACTGTTTTTCACCGACAAAATCGGTGGTTTCGGCGGTGGTCGGACAATGCAGCGAAACAAAGTCGCTCTCTTTAAAGATGCGTTCAAAGTCATCCGTCATCTGGACGCTCTGCGGCACTTGCTGCTGGGTTTTATACGGATCGTACGCAATGACTTTCATGTTGAAGCCGTGCAGGGCTTTCAGGGCCACGCGGGAGCCGATATTCCCCACCCCAATCAGGCCGAGCGTTTTGCCATCCAGCTCCACTTTGGGGGTACGCAGTTTGGCCCAGTAGTAATCTTCAAGCATCTTTTCTTCGACCAGCTTAAAGTTACGCGAGCAGTGCAACATGTAGAAAATCGTCAGTTCGGCAACCGACATGCTGTTGGCGATAGGCGCGTTAAGAACCACCACGCCGTGGCGTTTGGCTGATTCAAGATCGACAGTGTCGTAACCCGCGCCGTGACGTGCGACCACCTTCAGCTTTTTAGCCGCTTCAAAGACGCGATCGGACATTTTGGACAGGCGAACGATAATACCGTCGCAATCCGGGATATCGCGGATAATGTCCTCTTCTTCCATGCCTGAGCCGGTAATCAGCTCATAACCGCGGCTTTCCAGATATTCTCTCCCTTCTGCCATGATTTCCTGTGGGAGTAAAATTTTGTACGTCATTTAACTATCTCCAGTGTTGATTACACCGGTGATATTGCAGAGGGCGTGCCATAACCTTGCAGAACGCAGTGAATTTTTATAACGCTTTGAAAATAATCTATTATTTTTTAAATGGGTGAGACGGGTGAGAGCTGTTCAGGTGATGTTCTTCACATTCTGGCTGGCCGCCGAAATAGCGAAATTTGCAAAGTGAAAGGGGGTGAAATGCAGAATGAAATCCGAAATGGAACGCGATCACATCGTCCATGCCAGCGCCCTGCGGTGCCGCCAGAGTACGGCCTTCGTTCAGTCCGGGACAATACAGGGCGATAAGTGAATTCCGTTACGGGCGTCATTGACAAGAATTACTGAATAGACTTATTAATCGCAGGTGTTAGTATCCTATTGATAGTAGTTATGAGTATGCGTGTTTCATTTACGGCCAGGATCGCTGATGATGACAACATTACTACCCGTTTTTCGCACTTCTCCATCATTCACTTTCCTTCACGGCACGCGTCGCGCTGACGCCCGGATGCCGCACGGCTACTTTCTCGCTTTCCTTCTTATCCCGGAAGGAAGATCCCGCTGAACGCGCGTTCGGTGGGTGTTGTAACACGCATGGTTTGCTGACAGGGATTATGGCGGGTCGATTATGGACAAGAGTAAACGTCATTTGGCGTGGTGGGTGGCAGGCGTGCTGGCGGTGGTCGCGGCGGCGGCGTGGTGGATGCTGCGCCCCGCTGGCGTGCCGGAGGGCTTTGCCGCCAGTAACGGCAGGATCGAGGCGACGGAAGTGGATATCGCCACCAAAATCGCCGGACGCATTGACGCTATTCTGGTGAAAGAGGGGCAGTTTGTTCGCCAGGGCGAGGTGCTGGCGAAGATGGATACCCGCGTGTTGCAGGAGCAACGGCTGGAAGCCATCGCGCAAATTAAAGAAGCGGAAAGCGCCGTTGCCGCCGCGCGGGCGCTTCTTGAGCAGCGCCAGAGCGAAACCCGCGCCGCGCAGTCGGTGGTGAAACAGCGTGAAGCCGAGCTGGCTTCGGTCTCTAATCGTCACCTTCGCTCACGCTCGCTTTCCCAGCGTGGCGCGGTGTCGGCGCAGCAACTGGATGACGATCGCGCCGCCGCCGAAAGCGCCCGCGCGGCGCTGGAGTCGGCAAAAGCGCAGGTCTCTGCCGCTAACGCGGCGATCGAGGCCGCGCGTACCAGCATCATTCAGGCGCAAACCCGCGTGGAAGCCGCGCAGGCCACCGAACGTCGCATCGTCGCCGACATTGAGGACAGTGAACTGAAAGCGCCGCGCGATGGTCGGGTGCAGTACCGGGTGGCGGAACCGGGCGAAGTACTGGCGGCGGGAGGTCGGGTGCTGAATATGGTCGATCTCAGCGATGTCTATATGACCTTTTTCCTGCCTACCGAACAGGCCGGACTGCTGAAGATTGGCGGCGAAGCGCGACTGGTGCTGGATGCCGCGCCGACGCTGCGTATTCCCGCCATCATTAGCTTTGTCGCCAGCGTCGCCCAGTTCACTCCGAAGACCGTTGAGACGAGCGATGAGCGACTGAAGCTGATGTTTCGCGTCAAGGCGCGTATCCCACCGGAACTGCTCGAACAGCATCTGGAATATGTGAAAACCGGGCTACCGGGAATGGCGTGGGTGAGGCTGGATGAAAAACTCCCGTGGCCTGAGTCGCTGGCAGTGAGGCTGCCGCAATGACGCATCTGGCGCAGGTTTCCGTACCTCCCGTGGCGCACCTTGACGGCGTGAGTCAGCATTACGGGGCTACGGTCGCGCTGAACAACATCACGCTGGACATTCCCGCCCGCTGCATGGTGGGGCTGATTGGCCCGGACGGGGTGGGAAAATCAAGCCTGCTGTCGCTGATTTCCGGCGCGCGGGCGATCGAACAGGGAAACGTGAGGGTGCTTGGCGGCGATATGCGTGACCCGAAGCACCGCCGCGAGGTGTGTCCGCGCATCGCCTGGATGCCGCAGGGGCTGGGAAAAAACCTCTACCACACGCTGTCGGTGTATGAAAATGTCGACTTTTTTGCCCGCCTGTTTGGGCATAGCAAAGCCGAGCGCGAAGCGCGTATCAATGAACTGTTGAACAGCACAGGGCTGGCGCCGTTTCGCGACCGTCCCGCCGGAAAACTGTCGGGCGGCATGAAGCAAAAGCTGGGACTGTGCTGCGCCCTGATCCACGACCCGCAGTTATTGATTCTCGACGAGCCGACCACCGGCGTTGATCCGCTTTCCCGCGCGCAGTTCTGGGACCTTATCGACAGCATTCGCCAGCGTCAGACCAACATGAGCGTGCTGGTCGCGACCGCCTATATGGAAGAGGCAGAACGTTTTGACTGGCTGGTGGCAATGAACGCGGGTGAGGTGTTGGCAACCGGCAGCGCGCAGGCGTTGCGCGAGCAAACCGCCAGCGACTCGCTGGAGCAGGCGTTTATCGCCCTTTTACCCGAGGCGCAGCGGCAGGCCCACAAACCGGTGACTATCCCGCCGTATGACGCGGAACAGGCGGAAATTGCGATAGAGGCGAAAGCGTTGACTATGCGCTTTGGCAATTTCGTCGCTGTCGATCACGTTAACTTCCGCATTCCGCGCGGCGAGATTTTTGGCTTTCTCGGTTCGAACGGCTGCGGGAAATCCACCACCATGAAAATGCTGACCGGGCTGCTGCCCGCAAGCGAAGGCGAAGCGTGGCTGTTTGGTCAACCGGTCGATCCGAAGGATATCGAAACTCGCCGCCGCGTCGGCTATATGTCGCAAGCCTTTTCACTCTACAGCGAGTTGACGGTGCGGCAAAATCTGGAGCTGCACGCCCGCCTTTTTCATATACCGCAAGCGGAGATCCCGGCGCGGGTCAATGAGATGAGCAAACGCTTTATGCTCACCGAAGTGGAAGACATCCTGCCGACATCGCTCCCGCTCGGCATTCGTCAACGCCTGTCGCTGGCCGTGGCGGTGATCCATCGCCCGGAAATGCTGATCCTTGACGAACCGACTTCCGGCGTCGATCCGGTCGCCAGGGATATGTTCTGGCAACTGATGGTCGATTTATCCCGCCGCGACAAAGTGACCATTTTTATCTCCACCCACTTTATGAACGAGGCGGAGCGTTGCGACCGCATGTCGCTGATGCACGCCGGGAAAGTGCTGGCCAGCGGCACTCCGCGGGAACTGGTAGAACGGCGCGGCGCCGCCACGCTGGAAGACGCGTTTATTGCCTGGCTGGCGGAAGCGTCGGGTCCGGCCCCGACGCCGGACGCGTCGTTGCCGCTGAAGACGACGCATGAGCAGGAAAAACCGCCGCGCCAGGGCTTCAGCCTGCGCCGTCTGTTCAGCTATAGCCGTCGCGAAGCGCTGGAGCTGCGTCGCGATCCGGTTCGTTCAACGCTGGCGCTGATGGGGACGGTGATCCTGATGCTGATCATGGGCTACGGCATCAGCATGGACGTTGAAAACCTGCGCTTTGCGGTGCTCGACCGCGACCAGACAGTCAGCAGCCAGGCGTGGACGCTCAACCTGTCCGGTTCCCGTTATTTTATTGAACAACCACCGCTTACCAGTTATGACGATCTCGACCGGCGAATGCGCGCGGGTGAAGTGGCGGTAGCGATTGAAATTCCGCCTGATTTTGGCCGCGACATTGCCCGCGGCACGCCGGTGGACATTGGCGTATGGGTTGATGGCGCGATGCCGAGCCGCGCCGAGACGGTGAAAGGTTATGTACAGGCGATGCACCAAAGCTGGCTGCAGGAGGTGGCGGGCCGCCAGCCAACGCCCGTAACGCAGTCCGGTTTACTGACCATCGAAACCCGCTATCGCTATAACCCGGACGTGAAAAGTCTGCCCGCTATTGTTCCGGCGGTGATCCCGTTGCTATTAATGATGATCCCTTCCATGCTCAGCGCGCTGAGCGTGGTACGGGAAAAAGAGCTCGGGTCAATCATCAACCTGTACGTAACGCCGACCACCCGCAGCGAATTTCTGCTCGGCAAACAGCTGCCGTATATCGCGCTGGGGATGCTCAATTTTCTGCTGCTCTGCGCGCTGTCGGTGTTCGTGTTTGGCGTTCCGCATAAGGGCAGTTTTCTGACGCTCAGCCTCGCGGCGCTGCTATATGTCACCATCGCCACCGGCATGGGGCTGCTGATTTCTACGTTCATGAAAAGCCAGATTGCGGCAATTTTCGGTACGTCCATTATCACGCTGATCCCGGCCACCCAGTTTTCAGGAATGATCGATCCGGTGGCTTCGCTGGAAGGTCCAGGCCGGTGGATTGGCGAGATCTACCCGACCAGCCATTTTCTGACGATCGCCCGCGGAACATTTTCGAAAGCGCTGGATCTTGCCGATCTCTGGCCGCAGTTCCTGCCGCTGCTGGTCGCCATTCCGCTGGTGTTGGGACTGAGCATTCTGCTGCTGAAAAAACAGGAGGGGTAATGCGCCGGTTACGCAATATTTTCAATTTGGGCATTAAAGAGTTACGCAGCCTTCTGGGTGATAAAGCGATGCTGACGCTGATCGTTTTCGCGTTTACCGTCTCGGTATACTCCTCCGCCACCGTGCTGCCCGGTTCGCTGCATCTGGCGCCGATTGCGATTGCCGACATGGATCAATCGCCGTTGTCGAATCGCATCGTGAACAGCTTTTATCGCCCGTGGTTTTTACCGCCGGAAATGATCACCGCTGACGAAATGGACGCCGGGCTGGACGCGGGTCGCTACACCTTTGCGGTGAACATTCCGCCCAATTTTCAGCGCGACGTGCTGGCCGGACGGCAACCGGATATTCAGGTCAACGTTGACGCCACGCGGATGAGCCAGGCGTTTACCGGCAACAGCTATATTCAGAATATCATTAACGGCGAGGTGAACAGTTTTGTCGCCCGTTATCGCGACAACAGCGAGCCGCCGGTCTCACTGGAGACGCGAATGCGTTTTAACCCGAACCTTGACCCGGCGTGGTTTGGCGGCGTAATGGCGATTATTAACAACATCACCATGCTGGCGATTGTGTTGACCGGCTCGGCGCTGATCCGTGAACGTGAACACGGCACCATTGAACACCTGCTGGTGATGCCGATTACGCCGTTTGAGATCATGATGGCGAAGGTCTGGTCGATGGGGCTGGTGGTGCTGGTGGTTTCTGGCCTGTCGCTGCTGCTGATGGTGAAAGGCGTGCTCGGCGTGCCGATCGAAGGTTCGATCCCGTTGTTTATGCTGGGCGTAGCGCTGAGCCTGTTCGCCACCACTTCCATTGGTATCTTTATGGGCACGCTGGCGCGTTCCATGCCGCAACTGGGCCTGCTAATGATTCTGGTGCTGTTGCCGTTACAGATGCTTTCCGGCGGTTCGACGCCGCGCGAAAGTATGCCGGAGGCGGTCCAGGACATCATGCTGACCATGCCAACCACTCATTTTGTCTCGCTGGCGCAGGCGATTCTCTATCGCGGCGCGGGGTTTGGCATCGTGTGGCCGCAGTTCCTCACCCTGCTGGCTATTGGCAGCGCCTTCTTCCTGATCGCCTTGTTCCGCTTCCGGAAAACGATCGGCACGATGGCGTAATCCGGCCTGCGGTCGCGAACTGCGCCAGGCCGGAGAAGCGCAGCGCACCCGGTAGCGGAGGCTTGACTTCACTTTATGCTGTCATAAAATTGACGTCAAAGGATGAAGTCAAAAAGGGAATGTTATGAGGCAGCAGGTGTTATCCTTGCGGAAAAAGCAAAGGAATACGCTGGAGCAACTCTTTAAAACGCCTGTACCACAAGCAATAAAGTGGTTAGACATAGAGTCTCTGGTCAAAGCGTTAGGCGGTGAAATTAAAGAAGGACGCGGCTCCCGATGCAAATTCTTATTAAACAATAGTATTGCTTGTTTTCACCGACCGCATCCTTCACCGGATACAGATAAAGGCGCAGTGGAGAGTGTGCGCGACTGGCTAATAAGCATAGGGGTTAAACCATGATCAAACCTAAAACGCCAAACGCAATGGAAATCGCGGGGCATCCTGCCGTGATTCATTATGTGCCTGAACTAAACGCGTTTCGCGGAAAATTCCTTGGGTTATCGGGTCATTGCGATTTTGTCTCAGACAGCATTCAGGGTTTACAGGAAGAGGGCGAAATCTCTTTAAACGAATATCTTGCGGATTGCCGGGAAGCGGGAATCGAACCTTATGCACATGCGGAAAAAATGAAAACGTTTACGCTTCGCTATCCGGAATCTTTTGGCGAACGCTTAAGTTCCGCAGCGGCGGAAGAACAGGTGTCCGTCAATACCTGGATTATCGATACCCTTAGTGAACGTTTGAAACAGGCTTAATGCCTGAGCCGGCCTGCGGTTGCGAACTGCGCCAGGCCGGAGAAGCGCAGCGCACTCGATCTTTTGCCGGATGCGGCGACGTTATTCTTCTTTTGGCAGGCACTGCAAATGGCCGTGGCGCACGCCGCGCTGGGCGATGACATCGTCGGCGAAATGCTGCACGTCGCCCATGTCGCCTTTCAACACCGCGATCTCCAGGCAATCGTCATGATTGATATGCACATGCAGGGTGGCAACGGAAAGGTCGTGGTGATGGTGCTGCGTGGAAACAATCCGGCTGGCTAAGTCGCGTTTTTCATGTTCGTACACATAGGAAAGCACCGCGAAGCCCTGGGTGCCGTGTTCCTGCGTGGTTTCCTGCGCCAGCGCGCCGCGCAGGATATCGCGGATCGCTTCGGAACGGTTGTGATAGCCCCGGCGCTGACTCAGGCTGTCCAGCGTCTCAAGGAGATCGTCATCGAGGGTAATGGTGACTCGTTGCATCTGTTATAAACCTCAGGCTACGGCGCGACGGCGCACGGGAAAAGCGGGAAGTACCGCGTTTTGTAACACACGTCCCGCCTCAGAGGAAAATGTTAACGTCTCGCCAACGGTCTGCGTTTCCACGATTCGCCCGTCGTCCATCACCATCACCCGCTGGCAGAAACGCTCGACCAGCCGCAGATCGTGGGTGATAAACAGACAGGCGGTGCCAAACTGTTGCTGCAATTTTTTGAGCAGACGGATCACCCCGGCCTGCAACACCAGATCGAGGTTCGATACCGCCTCGTCCAGAATCAACAGTTTCGGCTCTACCACCAGCGCTCGCGCCAGGCAGACGCGCTGCAGCTGGCCGCCGCTCAACTGCGGCGGGCGTTTGTTCAGCAGCGAAACATCGAGATCGACCGCGTTCAGCATCTCGCGCACCCGCGCCAGTTGGTCGGCTTTCGACAGCGAGAGCAAATGACGCATCGGCTCACGGAGGATCTCGCAGACGGTTTTGCGCGGATTAACGGCGCTGATAGCGTCCTGGAACACCATCTGAATATCCCGGCGAAAGGCTTTCTGTTTCGCCCGGTTCAGTGTCGCCAGCGGTTCGCCGCGCCAGCTTACGCTCCCCTGCGTCGGTGACTCCAGCCCGACGAGCAGACGCGCGAGGGTGCTTTTCCCGCAGCCGCTACGGCCTAACAGCGCCACGGTTTCGCCGCTTTGCAGGTTCAGTGAGATATCGTTCAGTACCGCCTGATGCGGATGTTTGCCGCCGAGGTTCGCGTGCGCATACTGATGTGACAGGGCAGAGACGCTGAGTAAGGTCATGAGGCTAACTCCATTCCGTACAGGGCCAGATGCGCCGACACCAGACTGCGGGTTACGCTGTGCTGCGGCGCATGGAACAGCGTTTCCACCTCGCCCTGTTCGACGATCCTGCCGTTATCCATCACCGCTACGTCGTCGGCCAGCCGCGCCACCACGCCCATGTCGTGCGTCACCAGCAGCATACCTGGCGCGCGCTCAGCCATAATGCGTTCCAGCAGCTCGAGGATGCGCGCCTGGGCGACCACGTCAAGATCGGTCGTCGGTTCGTCGGCGATGATAAACGGCGCGTCGCACAGCACCGCCATAGCAATCATCATACGTTGCAACATGCCGCCGCTCATCTCAAACGGGTACAGCTTCAGCACACGCTCCGCGTTGTCCAACCCGACAGCATCCAGCGCCGCGATAAGCGTGGCGTCGTCGGCGGATTTCCCCAGCGCCAGGCAGGTCTCCCGCGCGTGTGTCGCCATGGTATGAAGCGGATTAAAGGCGCTGCGCGGGTTTTGCATAATAGTGGCGATTTTGATGCCGCGCAGCGTGCCGGGCGATACCGGCCTGCCGTCGGCAAGGAGGACGCCTGCCGTCTGGCGAACGCCTGCGGGCAGGATACCGAGCGCCGCCGCGCAGGTCAGCGACTTACCGCTGCCGCTGCCGCCCACCAGCGCCAGCACCCGTCCGCGTTTCAGCGTTAATGAGACGCCGTGTACCAGCGGACGGTCCGCCTCCAGGGCAAGAGTCTGTAATGCAATCTGTTGCGGCATCAGTGGGCATGCTCCGTAATCAGATGAGGATCGAGGTGATCGCGCAGGGCGTCCCCCACCATGTTAAAGGCCATCACGGTGACAAACAGCGCCAGCCCCGGCCAGAACATTTGCAGCGGCTGGGTCCAGATATACTGGCGCGCATCGTTAATCATTACTCCCCATTCCGCCGTCGGCGCGGTGACGCCGAGGCCGAGGAATGACATACCGGCGACGTGCAGCATCATATGGCCGATATCCAGCGTCGCCAGCACCAGCAGGGAAGGGATTACCGCACCGGCCAGATGATCGATAAACACCCGCACGTGACCGGCGCCGGAAAGGCGCGAAGCGAGTACGAACTCGCGCTGGCGCAGGGAGATCACCAGGCTGCGCACCATTCGCGCATACCACGCCCAGTGGGACAGCGCGATGGCGATAATTACGTTAGTCAGCCCGGTTCCCAGTACACCGACCATGAAGAACGACAGGATCGAGGTTGGGAACGTCATAAACATATCCGCGACGCGCATCGTTATCTGATCGACGCGACCGCCCATCAGTCCGGCGCTGCCGCCAACGACCAGCCCCAGCGCCAGTACCAGCAGCAGGCAGGCCATCACTGACCCCAGCGACACCTTTGTCGCCGCCAGCAGGCGGGAAAAAATATCGCGCCCCAGATGGTCGGTGCCAAGCCAGTGCTGGCTGTCGGGGGCCAGCAGACGCGACGGTAAATCGATCGCCTGCGGATCGTACGGCAACCACCACTGACTGGTGATCGCAACCACCGCCAACAACGCGATAATGACCAGCGCCAGACGTACCGACCAGCGAGCAGAGAGAAAAAAGTTCACGAATGCGCTCCTTCATGGCGGCGAATGCGCGGGTCCAGCGCGGCGTTCAGCAAATCTACAATCAGGTTACAGACCACAAACACCACCACCATCATCAGCGTAAAACACTGAATCACCGGATAGTCGCGGTTAAAAATCGCCGATACGGCGTAGCGCCCGACGCCGGGCCAGGCGAAGATGTTTTCAATAATCATCGTCCCGCCGATCAGCTCGCCGATGTGCATCCCCACCGCGGTGACGACCGGCAGCGAGGCGTTGCGCAGAATATGGCGACGTTCGGTTTGTTTCTCGTTAAGACCGCGCAGTCGCGCCCAGGTGACGTGGCGCTGCCCGGCAACCTCCAGCATGCTGGCGCGCAGCAAACGGGCGTTGATCGCCAGCGACATAAAGGCGATCGACAGCGCAGGCAAAAGAAGGTGCTGCCAGCCGCCGTAGCCCATCGCGGGTAGCCATTGCAGGTACACGGAAAAGAACATCACCAGCAGGAAAGCGAGCCAGAAGTTGGGCATTGAGACGCCGAGGAACGCGATCAGCCGCACGATGAAATCCGGCAGGCGATCGCGGTGGCGCGCCGCCCAGATACCAAGCGGCACAGAGGTGAGCAGAATTAATATCAGCGCCGCGCCCGCCAGTTGCAGGGTCGCGGGCAGGAAGTTCAACATATCATCCAGCACCGGGCGCTGAGTGGCGAACGAGATGCCGAAGTCCAGATGCAGCGCCTTCCACAGCCAGTTGCCATACTGCACGAAAAGCGGCTGGTCCAGCCCCAACATTACGCGCGTCGAAGCGACCATCTCCGGCGTCGGCGGCAGATTCGACAGGCGCAAGTAGTCCATTGCCGGGTCGCCGGTACCCAGACGCAACATCAAAAAGATAATCACCGAGGCGGCGAAAATCATCGGGATCAGCAGCAGAATGCGCCGCACTATGTAACGCAACATCAGGGGTTCACCGGTTTTATCTGTTCAAACGGGATGTCCGACGCGATTGGCGCGTAAGGGATTTCGCCCAGCTCAGGTTTTGCCACCACCATCATGGAGACGTAGCTGATGGGCAGATACACCGCGTCATTGTGCAAACGGGTCAGAATGTCTTTGTACAGCGCCTGACGCGTGGTTTCGTCGGTGGTTTCCAGCACTTCGCCGATCTCTTTATCGATGATCGGCTTGTCAGCCAGTCCCTGCTGCGCCTGGTAGTCGGCGTGGGAGGGGACGCGCATTGAGCTCATAAAGGCGTGCGGATCGTACGGCGCGCCCCAGGTGCGATTGAAAATCATGCCAAAGCGACCGTCACGCTGGCGGGCATAGATACTGCTCTCTTCTTCGCCGATCAGAGCGATATCGACGCCAATTTTGCGCATATCGGCCTGAATGATTTCCGCCATGGATTTGCTCAGCGCGTCGGTGCCGATAAACGACAGCTCAATGCGCAGCGGCTGACCCATTTTTTCGCGGATGTCTTTGCCCGCCGGGAGCTTCCAGCCCGCATTTTCCAGCAGCGTTTTGGCCTGCTGCGGGTCGTACTGGCGCGGCGTCAGGCCGATATTGGCGTAGGGCACGCTCGGGGCGAACAGCGTGTCGGCCACCTGCTGGGTGCCGTACAGGGCATTGTCGATCAGTGATTTTTTGTTCACCGCATAATTCAGCGCTTCACGCACTGCCAGCTCGTTGGTGGGCGCTTTGGCGGAATTCAGCGCCAGCATCACCGTCTCTATCGGCTGTGAAAGCTGAGTACGGTACGCCGGGTTCTGACTGAACCGGGCAAAGGTGTCGAGCGGCAACAGTCCTTCATTGCCGTACAGCAGGTCAACTTCGCCGGTTTCAAACGCCACCGCGCGGGTGGTTGGATCAGGGATCACCTTGACGGTGATTTGCCTGATCGGCGGCTTGTCGCCCCAGTAACGTTCGTTACGCACCAGCACGTCGTACTGGTTAAGCTTTGATTCTTTCAGTACCCACGGTCCGGTGCCGATCGGCGCTTTAATGCCGCGCAGGGTTTCATTGTCTTTAAACTGCGACGGGGCGATAAAGCGGAAAGGGCGCGGCAGGGACAGCTCTTGCAGGAACGGGTAATAGGCGCTCTTCAGGGTAATTTGCAGTTCGGTTTTGCCCAGCGCTTTGACGTCGACGATTTGGTTGGCCAGTTCAAGCCAGGCATGACGCTGGCGGTTGTCGAGCACCACGCGGAAATTTTCCGCCGCGGCAGGGGCGTCAAACGGTTCGCCATTGGAAAACGTCACGTCATCGCGCAGCGTGAAGGTCCAGGTTTTCCCGTCCGCCGTGTGGGTCCAGCTTTTTGCCAGCCACGGTTTTACCGATCCGTCCGCCTGGTATTTCACCAGCGGCTCGTACACCATGCTCTGGGCGAACATCTGATTAGGGGTATAGAGATGCGGGTTAAGCGGCCCGACGTTGACCGGCCAGGCGGTAGTGATTTCGTCAGGCGCGGCGGCGTGCGCGAAGAAGGACGCACAGGCCAGCAGCGCAAAGAGTGTGCGGCGTAGTCTGGACAAAATAGTGATCCTGAATGCTGTAGGAGTACGACTAAAGAAGTATGACGATTCTAAGGAATCATCATACTTTTGACGTGTTCTGGATCAATAGAAGGGCGGTGAAAGGCGGGAAATATACGAAAATCATATGTTATCTCTCGCTTAATAACCGCAGCAGAGTGCTGACCTGATCATCGAGCGGGGCGAGGGTATTTTTGACAATAAGATGCAGCGGCGTGGCGCGACGGGCGCCATGCGTCAAGGGCAGCCTGCGCAGTACGCCCTGTTCCAGCAAGGGTTCAATCCGTTCCTCCGGTAGCCAGCCATAGCCGACCTGATACATCACCGCGTCAATGGCGGCGTCGACGGTGGAAAAGGTCCAGCCATCGCGGCCAGGCTGCTGCGGATTATCCCGGTCGGCAATGCGAATAATCGGCCAGGCGCGCAGCGCGTCTTCATCCAGCGGTATCGTCTGCGCGCACAGCGGATGATCGCGATGGGCGACAGCGATGAAATCAATGTTCATCAGCCACTCGCCGCGCCCGGTGATATCCTGTCGGCGGGTGAGCACCATGACGTCAGCATCGGCATACGCCGCCTGCTGTTCGGGGCTGTTTTCCAGCACTTCCGTGAGGCGTACCTGGGTTTGCGGCCACGCCTGTTGAAACTGTTTGAGAATGGCAAACAGACGGCGGCGAGGAAAAATGCTGTCGACCACCAGATCCAGCCGCGTGCGCATACCGTTTTGTAACGTCGCGGCGCGGGTTTCCAGCCAGGTGAACCCCTTCAGTAACGGCTTCACCTGATTGAGCAGCAGTTCACCCGCTGGCGTTAATACCGCCCGGCGGCCTTCCGGCGCCAGCAGCGTCACCCCGAGGCGCTCCTGGAGCAGCGCGAGGTTATAGCTCACCGATGACTGGCTGCGGTGAGTGACTTCCGCCGCTTTGACAAAGCTGCCTGCCTCCACCACCTTTTCTAACAATGCCCACTGTTCCAGCGTCGTTTTGTGCATAACTCATCTAAAAATTGAATGAATGTGATGCAAACATAGCGTTATTCATCGATTTTTTGAAGCGTTATGATCTTCGCATCAACCAACAGGAGAAAGATTATGAGCACTTTCGACAAACAAGATTTAAGCGGTTTCGTTGGCAAACATCTGGTTTATACCTACGATAATGGCTGGAACTACGAAATTTACGTCAAAAATGACACTACCCTGGACTACCGGATCCACAGCGGTATCGTCGCAAACCGTTGGGTGAAAGATCAGAAGGCTTACATTGTGCGTGTGGGGGAAAGCATCTATAAAATTTCGTGGACCGAGCCGACCGGGACTGACGTCAGCCTGATCGTCAACCTCGGCGACAAACTGTTCCACGGCACCATTTTCTTCCCGCGCTGGGTAATGAATAACCCCGAAAAAACGGTTTGCTTCCAGAACGAGCATATCCCGCTGATGGAGTCGTATCGCGAAGCGGGCCCGGCGTATCCAACGGAAGTGATTGACGAGTTTGCGACCATCACTTTTGTCCGTGACTGCGGCGCTGACAATGACAGCGTGATCGACTGTGCGGCGAGCGAGCTGCCGGCGAATTTCCCGGATAACTTACGCTAAACCGTCTCCAGCCATTGCACCGACGCCGCACTCAGCGTATACGGCGTCGGCGTGCAGACGGCGAGGCTTAAGTTGTTGATCTGGCAATGGCTGACGGAAAGCGCGGAGGCCAGCGTGCTGTCGACGCTAACGATTTGCCAGGCGCTGCCGCCGCGCTGTTTCACCATCGCTTCTTTGCGCGTCCAGATACGCCAGAAAGCAGCCAACTGCTGGTCCGGGTGTTCTGCCTCAATTTCAGCGTGCTCCCCGACGCTGAAAACCGCATTTGCCAGTTCCCGCCAGTTGGTTCGCGGGCGGATGGCTTCGATGTCGCATCCCACTTCCCCTTCATCACTCAGCAGTAGCGCAATATCATCGCCGCTATGGCTCAGGTTGAACCACAGCGCGTGTTGCGGGGCAAAGGCGGGCTTTCCCTGTTCGCCGTAGACGATCTCCGGCAGCGGCGAAAGGGCATGGGAAAGCAGTACGCGACCCGCCAGCCAGCGCGCGCGGCGCGCTCCCTGAGGCGCCTGCTCTGTTAACGCCGGCGGCAAAACGCCTGTGCTCAGTGTCGATACTTTTCCCAGCAAAATCTGGTACATATCACGACCAACGTTTAATGATGATGGAGGTATTGATGCCGCCAAACGCAAAATTGTTGCTCTGTAAGTATTCGCAGTCAATCTTACGGGCTTCACCCATGATGTAATCCAGTGCGCCGCAGCTGGCGTCCGGTTGACGTAAATTTAGCGTAGGCGCAAACCAGCCCTCGCGCATCATTTGCAGACTCATCCAGGCTTCCAGCGCGCCGCAGGCGCCGAGCGTATGACCGAAGTAGCTTTTCAGCGAGGAGACCGGCACGTTGTCGCCGTAGATCGCCGCCGTTGCCTGGCTTTCCGCGATGTCGCCACGGTCGGTAGCCGTGCCGTGCGCGGAAATATAACCCATGTCCCGCGGGCTTAAGCCTGCCATGTTTAACGCCTGTTCCATGCAGATTTGCATTGTTTCCCGTTGCGGCTGGGTGATATGCGCCGCGTCGCAGTTGGTGGCGAAGCCGACAATTTCACCGTAGATCGTTGCGCCGCGCGCTTTCGCGTGTTCCAGTTCTTCAAGAATGAGCGTCCCGGCGCCTTCGCCAATCACCAGTCCGTCGCGCGCTTCATCGAATGGCGAAGGCGTGGTTTTTGGCGCGTCGTTGCGCTGGCTGGTGGCGAACAGGGTATCGAAAACCGCGGCTTCTGACGGACAGAGTTCTTCCGCGCCGCCTGCAACCATCACTGTCTGATAACCGTGGCGAATGGCCTCCCAGGCGTAGCCGATGGCCTGACTGCCGGAGGTGCAGGCGCTGGAGGTCGGGATCACCCGCCCGCGCAGACCGAAAAACAGTCCGGTGTTCACCGCGGTGGTGTGCGGCATCATCTGCACGTAGGTGGTGCCGGTAATGTTATTGGTGTGCTTTTCGGTCAGCATGGTGGCAAATTCGCTTACCGGGCCGGTGCTGCCGGTGGATGAACCGTAGGCGATGCCGGTCTGGCCGTTGGTTAATACCTCATCGCCAATCAGTCCGGCCTGCTCCAGCGCCAGTTCGCTGGCGCGGGTGGACATCAGCGACACGCGGCCCATTGCGCGGATGCGCTTGCGGGTATAGTGCTCCGGCAGGCTGAAGTCGTCGATCGGCGCGCCCAGCAGCGTATGCAGCCCGTCATACACTTGCCATTCCGGCATTTTTCGCACCGCGTTTTCATAGGCCAGTAGCCGCGCGGAGACAGCCTGCCAGCTTTCACCAAAAGCGGTCACGCCGCCCATCCCTGTAATCACCACGCGACGTGTCATAGCATCCCTCCATTGATGGAAATCACCTGGCGGGTGACGTAACCCGCAATATCCGACATTAAATAACTGGCCAGTCCGGCCACTTCGTCCGCCTGCCCCATGCGTTTCATGGGGATCATCGCCATCGCCTCTTTCAGCGCGGCGTCTTCCATGTCGATCATCCCGGTATCAATCAGCCCGGGCGCGATACAGTTGACGGTAATTTTGCGCTTCGCCAGCTCAATCGCCAGCGCTTTGGTCGCGCCGATGATCCCCGCTTTGGCGGCGCTGTAGTTGACCTGCCCGCGGTTGCCCATCACGCCGGATACCGACGACAGGGTGATGATGCGTCCGCCCTGGCGTGCGCCGATCATTGGCATGATGCAGGGCTGGATAACGTTATAAAAACTGTCGAGATTGGTGTGGATCACCGCATCCCAGTCGTTATCGCTGAGTGCCGGAAACGCGGCGTCACGGGTGATACCTGCGTTGCTCACCACGCCGTACCAGGGGCCGTGGGCGGCGATATCCTGCTCCAGCACCTCCCGGCACTGCTCGCGGTTAGCCACGTCAAAGCTGAGCAGACGGCCCGCGCCGCCAACGGCGAGGATCGCTTCCAGCGTCGCCTGCGCGCCTTGCGCGTCGCGGTGATAATGCACGCCGACCACAAAGCCGTCTGCCGCCAGCTTCCGGGCGATAGCACGACCGATACCTTTGCTGGCGCCGGTCACTAAAACTGAACGACTCATACAGACGCTCCTTGTTGAAATAGGGTGTTAAGTTCATCAGCCGTTGGCTGAAAGGTGTTGACGCGCCCGGTTGCCAGCGTCTCGTCATCCGCCGAGATAACGCACTCAAAGCTGCCGAAGCGTTCGTCCTGCATCAGCAATTTGACGTCAATGATCAACGTCTTACCGGCGGGAAGCCTCCCCGCCGCGCAGATGAGTTCCCGCGCGCCGAGCACCATGCCCAACGAAATCGCGCCCTGTCCCTGCTGGTAGCGATGCCAGCCAGACCACACGCCGACGGTTTGCGCCATCAGTTCCAGGGCGTACCAGCCGGGGAGAAAGCCCATTGGATCGAGAAACGGCGCCAGCACGCCGTCGGGCGCAACCGTCACGCGGCAGATGGCGGTCTCGTCGGTCACGCTATCGACCTGCTCAAGCAGCAGCATCGGCGCGTCGTGCGGCAGGTATTCGCCGGGCGATAAATAAGGGCTCATGAAATCCTCCCGAGCAGAATACTGGCGTTATTGCCGCCAAAGGCGAAGGAATTGGAAAGAATGACCGGCCGCTCCAGCGTCTGCGGCTGCGTAATGATGCCGCAGACTGGCAGCGCCGGGTCGTGCGGCGATGCGCTAAAGTCCTGAGGGGGCAGCGGAAGGTTGCGCTGCAAAATCAACATACTCAGGGCGGCCTCGGTGATGCCCGCCGCCCCCAGCGTATGCCCGGTCAGGTGTTTTGTGGAACTGCAGGGTACGCGTTCGCCAAACAGCATGTTTACCACTTTCGATTCAATTTTGTCATTAAGCGGCGTGGCGGTGCCGTGCAGATTGATATAGCCCACCTGGTCCGCAGCGATGCCCGCGTCGTTCAGCGCTTGCTGAATCGCGCGGATCGCCCCTTCGCCTTCCGGATGTGGGGCGGAAATATGGTGCGCGTCGCTGGATTCGCCGACGCCCAGCAGCGCGATGGACTGCGGCTCGCGGGTGAGCAGCATCAGTGCCGCCCCTTCGCCGATGGTGATACCGCTGCGATCGCGGGCAAACGGCTGGCACCGCGTCGGCGAGAGCGACTCGAGGCTGTGAAAGCCGTTGACCGGCATCCGGCTGAGCGTATCCGCCCCGCCAACAATCGCCACGTCCGCCAGGCCCGCCTCGATTAACCGGCGCCCGCTGATGATGGCGCGGGCGCTGGAGGAACAGGCCGTAGAAAGGGTAAAGGCCGGGCCGTCCAGCGCCAGCCAGTGACTGAGAAAGCGCGACGGGTCACCCAGTTCCTGCTGCGGGTACTGCCATGCGGTGCTTTGCTGGCCATTCAGCGTCAGATTGACGTGAGCATCGCCTTCATCCAGCCCAGAGGTGCTGGTGCCGAGCACCACGGCAATCCGATCCCGGCCATAACGCGCGATGGCGTCGTCCACCTGCGGTTGAATTTGCGCCAGCGCCGCCAGCAACAGTTGATTGTTGCGCGAACGGTGGGCGTGAAACGCGTTTGGAATCGCTGGCAGTTCACCGTCGACGCCTGCCAGTACCGCGTCGGGATAACCCTGCAGCCAGCCCGCGCGCGACCGCATGCCGGGCGCCACGCCGCGTGTCAGGTTCGCGGCGATCGCGTCGTTATCGTTGCCCAGCGCATTGATCGTGCCGACCGCGGAAATGTAGATCATCTCAGCCACCTAAATATTGAATGGTGATGTGGTATTTAAAGACGTGCTGTTCAATGCCGATCGGCTCGCGCTTCCCGTTACGGTTCAGGTAGCTGATTTCAGTGACCAGCCTGCCGCGCGCGTTGCGCAGTTCACGCTTGTCGCCAGTGTCTGTTAACGTCCAGCCTTCCGGTAACTGTGGCTGCCAGGCGCTGACAGGCCAGTGGCTCAGCATCACGTCCGCCAACACCTGGCTGGCTGGCGGCAATTGCGGTACCACGATGGACTGCTCGGTATGCAGTCCTTTTTCATCGTAGGTGACCAGAAACAGCCGAATGCCGACGGACGACAAGCCTGCAAGGGTAATTTTTTTATTGTCGGCGTTGAGCATCACCAGCAGCGACTGGGTTTTGCCGTCAAAGCTGCCGGTAAGCAACTGCTGGGAATTTACCGCCGGAGAGATGCCCGGCGCAGGCAGCGTGACCCGCACGCCGGGTTCCAGCCACGCCTGCGGACGGCCTTCCTGCTCCCTGGGGGAGTGGCTACAGCCGGTCAGAATGAGCACGCCAAGCAACATGGCAAAAATACGTTTTATCATCGTTTTTTCTTCTCTCTTTTCGACGGCATCGCCAGCGGCGAAAGCAGGAATGCGGTGAAAATACCGCTCACCAGCACAATGCCAAAACTGCTTATTGCCTGGGTGGCGCTAAACACCAGCATGCCAAGCGTCAATAGCGTGGTTAGCATCGCCAGCGTTATCGCCAGCAGCGAGGTCAACGGCGTACCGCGCGGATTACTGAAAAACAGGGTGTAGTTAATGCCAATGCCCAGCACCAGCACCAGCGCCAGCAGGGAAAACAGATTGACCGCATAGCCGCTCAGCGACAGCACCGCCAGGGCGCAGCCGAGCGAGAGTACCGAGGGCACCAGGCTGATAAGTCCTTTTCGCCAGCCGAGCCGGGCTATCGCGCCGCAGGCGATTACCGCCAGCGCGACAAACAGCAGACCGCTCAGTATGTGGCGATACAGCGCGAACAGCGCATCAAAGGCGCTTTTCCGATCCACCCACGCCACGCCGGAATACCGCTCGCCAAGAGCGTTCAGCGCTGCGCTCTGTCTGACCCCTTCAACCGGCACCAGCACGCCGCTTTCGCCGTCCTTCAGCGTCAGCCACAAAAGGCGCCAGCCTTCGCTTGCCGGACTGGCAAGCCAGGCGTCCACCGTCACCGGCATGGCGTTAAGGTCCGGCGTAACCGTCGCCAGTCCGGCGTGGTTCAGGCTTCGGGTAACGGCAGGCGCGGCGTTTTTCAGCAAGTCGAGATCCTGCTGCTGGCGCGCCAGCGAATTGAGCGGAATGCTGCGGTAGTGGTCAATCAGTCCTTCTTTTTTAGCCTGTTCCAGCGCGGGGAGGAAGGCTTCCAGCCGCTCCAGCGTCTGCTGGGCGGAGTCACCGTAAACCACAAACCACTTCTGGTCGACGCTCTGGCCTGTCAGCGCGGTAATCGCTTTTTCCTGCGCCAGAAGGGTCTGCGGCAGCGCCTGCAACTGCGAAATGTCATCATCGACGCGCAGGGTTGCCAGTCCGGCCAGCGAGAAGACGGCGAGCGCCAGCGGGAACCCCACGGAAAGCGCCTTGTTACGGCGCCAGGCGGCAAGCCAGCGCAGCATCAGTACCATCGCCGGTACCGGTCGCACCGGCAAACCGCGGCACAGCCACGGATGCCAGAAGATCACCGTCAGGCATGAGGCGGAAAGCCCCACGGCGGCGAAGACGGCCATCTGGCGTATGCCGGGGAACGGCGCGAGCATCATGATCAAATACGCCGCCACAGTGGTCAGCAGCGCCAGCAGCAGGGCGTTGCGCACTTTGCCGAGGCTTTGCCACGGCGTAGCGTCTGCGCCATGTACCATACGTTCGGTCAGATAATAGAGCGTGTAGTCGGCGGAAATGCCGATGATGCTCATGCTCATCACCAGCGTCATCAGGTGCAGTTCGCCAAAGAGAAGCAGGGTGACCACACTGCCCGTCAGCGCGCCGATGCTGATGGAGATCACGCACAGCAACAGCGGACGCAAGGAGCGGAACACCGCGACAATCAGCAGCAGCACGCCCAGCACCGTCGCCACGCCGAGGGTCGAAACATCCTGCTTCGCCTGTTGGCTGGCATAGTCGCTGTAGAACGCGGTTCCCCGCGACAGCAGCTGCGCCTGCGGATAGCGTGCTTTCAGGTCGTTTTCCAGCGCGTTGAGTGTGGTCACCAGCCGGTGCGTCTGCTGCATGTCAAACGAGGAGCCAGCCAGTTCACCGTGCAGCAGGTACCAGTAATTCCCCTGCGCGTCTTGCGCCACCAGCCAGCCGTCCATCAGCCGCAGGCGTTGACCGTTTTTCGCCATCGCCAGCTGCGAACCGCGCATCAACATCAGCGGATCGTTTTGCAGCTCTTTACCGCTCACGCCGGAAAATGCGGAATAGAGTTGAGACAGGATCCACTGCGCCTGCGCCTCGCCGCCGTTTTGCAGGCGCGCGCGGGTGTCGGGATCCACAAGGCCGTTGCGGTGCTGCCAGAAGAACGCGCCCCACGCCTGCTGGCTGTCGGCGTCCATCGGGCCTTTCACCTCCGCCAGCGCCTGCGATTGTTTAAGCAGCGTCAGCCACGCCTGCGCCACCTGCGGGTCGGCCTGTTTGCCGGGGCTGACCAGCCAGACCAACTGGCGGTCCAGACGCTGCAGAAAGCCGTCGTTCAGGGTCGGCGGAATCGTCCCCAGCGCCTGTTTCGGCAGCATCGCCAGCACGCTGCTGTTCAGCCGCGCCTGGGGCAGCAGCGTGAGCAAGACGCCCAGCATCAGCAGGCAGGCAAAACCCCATAACAGCGCGGGGCGTTTACTGGGCGGCAAAGCGTTGGCGTTCGTCATCGGTCAGTTGTGTGGGCGTCAGTTGGTGTTGGGAGAGCGTAATGTCCGTGCGGTCGCCCTGTTTGTCGTTTAGCGTAATTCGCTCCAGATACGCATTTCCGGCGAGATCGATTGTGGCGAAAATTTTATCCAGCGGCGTGGTGATCGGGGTGAGGCGCAGCGACCAGCGGCCTTCGCCTGCATCGGTAAAGTCAACGCGGAAGTTTTGCTCCAGCACCTTGCGGTCGGCTCTGAACAGCGCGCGCAGCAGATGGTTGAACTGGAACATCTGCGGATTATTGTCGGCGGTGATGGTCTGCGGCGGCTGACCGTTGATGGTCTGCACCATCCGTTTGTCGTCAAGCAGAAGCTGCATCGGGAACGGCGCGGTTTGATCCCACAGCAACCCCTGGTCGCGGGCGATCAACATCTGGCCCTGGGATCGCAGCGGCTGCGGCAGATCTTTTATCGTGCGGGTCTGATCAAAATGGGCGCGTACGACCGGCTGCCCGGTAAAGCGCTGCTGTAAATCATCAAGCGTCAGGGCGCTGACGAACGGGCTGACGAGCAAGGCCAGCAGGGGCAAAAATCTCATGGCGTCACCCCCATGCGTTCAAACAGGATATCCGGGCTGACGAAGCACATTTCACGGCTTTTTTCTTCTAACGCTACCTGAATGGTGTAACCGGTGGTGGCGCGCTTACCGGTTTCGGCGTCAAAAATTTCATAGCCGATACGCAGTCGGTTTTCGAATTCCTCCAGACGCGCGCGCACGCGAATGCGCTGCTCGAAGGTCAGCGGATTGCGGTACTTCACGCGGGTATCGACCACCGGCCACAGATAGCCGGAGGCTTTCATCTGGCGGTAGCCATAGTCAAACTGGTTGAGCAGCGCTTCTCGGGCGATTTCGAAGTAGCGGAAATAGTTGCCGTGCCACGCCACGCCCATCATATCGACGTCGTGAAACGGAATCGTCAGCTCGACTTCAGCCGTAAAACGGGGATCGTTAAGCACCCTTTACTCCTTGTTTTTGGCATCCGGCAGATGCCAGAAATCGTAAAAATTAAACCAGTCGAGCGGCGACTGGCGCGCGTAATGCTCAAGGCGTTCGGCGTAGCGGTCGATGGCATGCTGCAAAGCGCGCTGGCGATCGCCACGCGGCAGGACCAGCGGATCGGCGAACGGCTCACAGTACACGCGCAGCGTATTCTGTTCGCGCAGGGCAAAGATGAGATCGACCGGGCAGCGGAGTATTGACGCCAGAATAAATGGCCCCTGCGGAAACGGCGCGGGCTGCCCCATAAATTCACTCCAACAGACGCGCCAGTCGCCGCCGCGTTGCGGGTTCACCGCGATGCGGTCGCCAACGATGGCAATCCATTCGCCGCGTTCCAGCTTCTCTTTAAGCGCAATGGCGGTGTCCGGGCCGATGTCGGTCACCGGCATCAGGTTTAGCCCGGCCTGCGGCGCCATCTCCTGCATGATCTGTTTAAAGCGCTGGGCGTTATCGCTGAACACCAGCGCATTGATAGTTTTGCTGCCCTGACGCTGCGCCAGCGCCCGACAGGCTTCGACATCGCCAAGATGCGACGCCAGCAGCAGCTTGCCGCGAGGGTCGTCAACGTTAAGCGCCGCCTCCGCGCCAGGGGCGAACACCACGTCGCGACCAAAATGCAGTTCACCGCGCCAGCTGGCGATTTTGTCGAGCATCGCATGACCAAAGCGCAGGAAGTGCTGGTAGCTGTTCAGATTGCGCGGTACCGGTTGCTGGCGCGCGGTCAGCTGCTCGCGTACGCGGGCGATCCAGTCTTGCGATGCGCGTCGGGCGCGGGAGGCGGTCAGCCAGTACACGCCGATCACCGGGTACAGCAGCAGTGAAAACGCCCTGCGTCCCAACAACCGCCAGACCAGCAGCATCAGACGCATGCCCCAAAGTCCTTTCACTTCGTCCTGACGCGCCCAGTGCGAGGATGGGCGGCGAAACAGCAGCGACGGTATGCGCGGCAGCATGCCGAAGAACAGCCGGGTGTGCATCAGCGAAATGCGGCAGTTGTCTTTCAGCGCGTCGAAGTGCGACAGGCCGTCTGCCGGGTAGGTCACCCGGGTCGGCACAAAATAGCTGGTGTTACCCTGCCAGTAGAGGCGCACCATGACTTCGGTGTCGAAGTCCATCCGCTGACCGAGCGTCACGCGCTGGGCCAGCTTCAGCGTGGGCGCGATCGGATAAACGCGAAAGCCGCACATGCTGTCTTTCAGTTGCAGCGACAGGGTTTCTATCCACACCCAGACGTGGGTCACCCAGCGTCCGTACAGGCGCGAACGGGGAACAGAGTCATCATAGACAGGCTGCCCGGAAATCAGCGCGTCCGGGTGCGTCTGCGCCCTTTCGAGCAGTTTGGGGATATCCTCTATGGCGTGCTGGCCGTCGGCGTCTACCTGCACGGCGTGGGTAAACCCTGCCTGCGCCGCCGCCTGCAAACCGCGGATCACCGCCGCGCCCTTGCCGGCATTTTCCGCCAGGCGAAGCAAGGTCAGGTTGGTGGTTTGTGCCGCCAGCCGCTCCAGCTCCTGCCGGGTAGCCATGTCGCTACCGTCATCCACGACGATGCAGGGCAGGCCGAACGGTTCCAGGCGCGCCAGCACCTGCGCCATCATCGCGCCGTGGTTATAGCAGGGGATCAGTACGCACGGGGAGAAGGTCAACGACATAACCGTATCTTCCCGCTGCTGGCGGTATGACGGGCTTCACCATCGTGACGCTGATAGCTGAACGCCAGGATCTGGCGCGCTTCCTGCCAGTTCAACGTGAGCGTGACGGTGCTGTCAGGCAGCAGCGGCGCCTGGAATTTGACGTTTTGTATGCTGTGAAAGCGCCAGCCGGGGGCGAGCAGGGTAGTGGCGTAGTGCATCACCCAGTCCATCTGCGCCACGCCGGGCAGCAGCGGCTGCACGGCAAAATGACCGCGAAACCAGAACAGGGACGGGTCGAGATGCAGTACGATCTCAATCTGGTGCGGCTGTGCCTGATGGCGCTCAATTTCATGGGGTTTCATGAAATAACTCCTGTAGTTGCGCATAGACACGCTTATTCATACTGTTGACCGGGATCTCGTCGATCACCCGCCAGTAACGAGGGACGGCAACCGGCTCCAGCCACGGCAGCAAGGCGCGTCGCCAGTTAAGTTCCTGCGCTTTGCCGCTGCGCTGCCAGCGCGCGCGGGCCTCGTCCTCCAGCACCAGTAGCACGCCCACGCCCTGGCGACCGCCACGGTTCAGGGCCAATGCGGCGGCTTCGCGGACGCCTTCCAGCGACAGCAGGCGTTGTTCGACTTCGCTGAGGGATATCCGTTTTTCTTCGATTTTAACCACCCGGCCCCGGCGTCCCATCAGTCGGAACTGCCCGTTCGCCTCGAACTGCAGAATGTCGTCGAGCGCTAATCCTTTATCGTCGGCGATCAGCGGCGAAAATACGCGATATCCTTCGGCTTCTGGCATAAACCGTATACCAGGAAAGGGCAACCAACTGACGTCATCCTGCTGGCGGTAGCGCCAGGCGAGGATGCCGGTTTCGGTACTGCCGTAAATTTCATCCGGCCAGACGTTGAGCCAGGCGGCAGTTTGGGTGACGTCCTGCCAGGGCAGCATGCCGCCCGCGGAGAGGAGCATCGACACCGGCGGCGGCGTAAGCTGGGCATCGAGGCGCTTTAAAAACGCCGGACTGCTGATAAACGCGTAACGATGTTGATGGTCCAGCGCCGCAAGCTGCTCGGCGTACCAGAGCATGGCCGCATGTAGCGGCAGGCTAAGGGCCATCGGCAGGAAGATGCGGAACGTCAGGCCGTACAGATGCTGCGGCACAACGGAGGCCACGATGCGACAGCCCGCCAGCCTTTCAGCGAAACGCGCCGCCAGCAGTCCGGCTTCGCGGTCAAGACAAGCGATGGGCTTCACGATGCGTTTCGGCTGGCCGGTAGAGCCAGAGGTAAACAGTTCCACGTAAGCGTCTTCAGGGACGGGCGGGAAGGTGAAAGCCTCGTCGCGAAGGGTTTTCGCGGTGCTGACAACCCGTAGCGTGCCTTGCCAGCCAAGGGTTTTGTCGCTCAGTACGCCGTCAAACAAGGCACGCTGCTCGTCGAGCAATGAAACGCGGCTATGTCCGGGAATGACCGGCGTTTTGCCCGCATGCAGGGTGGCGAGTAACGCGACGATAAACAGATAGCTGTTTTCAAAGCACAGCGCCCAGCGAGCGCCCGGCTGTTGGCGCAACTGCGCTATCAGGTGGGCGACGTCGTGGCGCAGATGGCCCAGCGTCCAGGTAAAGTCGTCCTGCCAGGCAATCGGCGTTTGTGCGGGACGCGGCGCGGTGAGCCACTCGGCAAGCGTCAGGGTTTGCTTCATCGGGGATCTCGTTTAATCATCTGACGGCGAACCAGCCATTCGCCCGCCATCAGCGCGCCCATCAGCAGATAGGCAATCATGCCGTTCCAGGCCGTCCATAGCGTCATATCGCCATAAATCGCGGTAAAGAGCGCGATGCTGCCGTTAAGAATGAAAAAGACGCACCAGATTTGCGTCACCCGGCGGGTATAGCGTACCGCAGCGTCTGGCAACTGCGGGTCGCGCAGTCTTGCCAGCCGTTCGACAAGCGGCATTGACGTCCACAGCGAACCGCCAAACACCGCGAGCATGACGCTGTTCACCACCACCGGATAAAAAAGCAGCAGCTGATGGGTTTTCAGCAGGGCGCTGCCGACGCACAGGGCGATCCCGGCCACGGCAACCACCTGGGTCACTACGCGCAGGGGACCCGCCTGTCGCCGGGTCTGGCGAAAGCGCAGAAACAGCAGCAGCGCCATCAGCGGAAGTAACCAACGCAGGCTGTTATGCGCCAGCCCAAACCAGATAAGAAACGGCCAGGCGAGCAATAACATGCCCGTCAGCAGCTTGACGCCAGGCAGCGCGCGTGCGCCCGACATGGCGATTACGCTTCTTTCAGCAGACGTTCTACGGCGTCAACGACATCCTGCACGGTGCGCACCGCTTTGAATTCTTCCGGCTTGATTTTCTTACCGGTTTTTTTCTGCAGGTGCACAATCATGTCGACGGCGTCGATACTGTCCAGTTCCAGATCTTCGTACAGTCGCGCCTCAGGCTTGATATCCTCCGGGTCAATTTCAAACAGTTTGACCAGCAGCGCGGAGACTTCGTCGTAAATGGCTTGTTGTTCGGTCATCACGGTTCTCCTCAGGCACGTTGCGCGTGAATGAAGGACGCCAGCGTGGCGACGGAGAAGAAGTGCTGGCGCATTTCTTCACTTTCCGCAGAGAGCACCACGCCGTACTGATTTTTAACCGCCAGCCCCAGCTCCAGAGCATCGATTGAATCCAGCCCCAGGCCGTCGCCAAACAGCGCCGCCTCGGTGTCGATGTCGTCTGCCGACAGCTCGTCCAGATTCAGCGTGGTGATGATGAGATGTTTAATTTCCGGATAAAGCGCTTGCATCATTAATTCCTGAGAGAGGTAACGTACCTGGTTGTAATTTAAGTAAAAGATGCCGGTTTAGCTGTCTTGCCGCCAGCGCCGGTTCTTGTGAGTCTGCGTCATAAAACTGGTTGATCTTCACGCGCTCTCGCACCTCAATGGTGAACAGCGGTTTGCAGGGCGGAACCTGATACCATTTACTCTCTTTATCGAGCATCCGCTCGCTACAGTGGATCGTCACGACCCGTAAATCGCTGTGACAGCGCACGGCGATATTGGCGGCACCACGCTGTAGCGTCATGGTTTCACCGGGTTTTGTGCGGGTCCCTTCGGGGAAGATCAAAATGGTGTCGCCCTGCGCCAGCCGCTGCTGGCTGGCGGGCAACAGCGCGTCCGCCTGGCTGTTAACCAGATAGTCGGCGGCACGCACGACGCCGCTAAGGAAAGGGTTCGTCAGCAGCGCGCTTTTAACCAGACAGTCCGTTTCGGGCATCACGGAGGCCAGCAGCACGTAATCAATGAGCGTGGGGTGATTAGCGACCACCAGACATCCGCGTTCCTGACGCAAAATGTCCACCCCTTCCATGCGATAGTCCAGCACGCCAAGCACCCGCGTCACCGTTAAAAAGAGACGGAAGCTGGCGGAAATGCTGCGCCTGGCAATGCGGCGACGCCGGGAATTATCCCACACGAAAACTAACAGAACGTTAAACCAGACGACAGAAAGCAGCAGGCCGCCGAGGCCAAAGAGGGCGAAGCAGAAGCCGGTCATAGCGATGCGCCATAGCCGGTTCAGAGAGGTGAAAACGCCGTTCATGCGCGGCTCCAGTGCCATTGCATGCGCTCTCCGGGGATCGTAAAGGCGTTGGCGTCTTGTAAAAAGTGCTGTAAAAACAGCAGGCTTTGCGGAAGTGTTGTCTCCGCGTCCGCAAGGGCCGGACGGGTCTGGCAGTGCCAGTCACCGCCTGCTTCGCATACCAGCGCGACCGCGTAGGGCCAGGTCGGCATGTTTTCCGCCAGGTGCGGATGGTAAAATTCGGGGAGAAATCCGTCGAAATCAACCAGCAATATCCGTTGGTAACCCGCCTGCAAAAGGCAAATCACTTCACACAGACCCTGCTGGAAAGTGTCACGACCCGCGGAGAGCGAGGAAGAGACGACAGGCTGTTTGGCCGCGATAGTCAGATTGCCGACGGCGGAGTTATGCACCGACAGGGCGAAGTCGGTCGGTGAAAGCGCCTGTTCGTTCGCCAGTGCGTGCAGAATGCGATAATTGCGCTCCAGTTCGCCGTGACGACTGGTATACAGCACCGCGTCGATAGCGTGACGGCGCAGCATCGTCAGTCCGCACTCTACGGCGAGTTTGCTGCCGGAGCTGAGGCGGCGAGCGGTCATCATCGGCAGCTCGCTTAACTTGCCTTGCGCCGCGCCCGGATCGATGGCGTGCGAATGCCGTGACCATTGCAGCCACTGATTAGCTTCGCTGAGCCCTGGCGCCATCGCCCGCCAGTCGGTCATGTTTAAAGAGAATTTCATCAACGCGCGTCCGCGGTAAACCGGTGATTCCTGTAGCGTGGTGACGCTACTTTGTTATTTTTTCTTTTGGCATATCAGTAAGGTATGCCCAACGCCTAAATTGTCGTGGCGTGCTTCTACCTGGAACCCTGCCATGTCCAGATAGCCATAAAATTTTTCTGCGCTGTAGAAGCGGCTGTTGCCGTTCGCCATGCAGGTAAAATAGAGCGAAGACGCATTCAGACTGAATGAAGCGGCTTCAAAGCGCTGTGCATCCCAGAACAGCTCCATTACGCACAGCCTTGCACCGGGTTTCATGACGCGTGCAACGTTGCTGAGCAGGGCGACAATTTGTTCGGGTGAGAAGCAGTCCAGAAATTGACTCATCCACCAGATATCGGCCTCTGTAGGTAAAGGCGCATCGCCAAGCATATCTACCGCATGAAAGTCGATGCGATGAGATAATCCTGCATTTTCGATATTTTCGCGGGCAAGTGCAATTTGTTGTGGCAAATCTAATAGGGTTACCGCGATATTTTCGTCGTAGCGGCAGCAGCGGATCGCCCATTTACCCGTATTTCCACCTACATCGTACAGGGTTGCAGGACGGCTGGCGAATATCAGCGGCAGCGCCGCGTCAAATGCCCCGTCTGAGTAGTAGTGATCGAAGGCGAACCAGCTTTCACGCGCCGATGGCGGCAATTGGGATAACGCCGGATAAATCGTTGGCCAGTCGCCAAATACTTTTAATCCTGACGGTTTCCCCTCTTTCAGTGCGTTCTCTAAAAAGAACAGCCCCTGATAACAGACGTCCTGCGTGAAATCCATATTTACGCGGGTCATGGTGTCGTGCAAAAGGAAATGTCCGATTTTTCCCAGATAATACCGTCCCTCTTTATAGGTAAGAATACGTCCGCTTAATCCCATATCCAGCAGTACGCTGGCCGCATATTCATTTATCTGGCTATTTTCGGTTATCTCGGCAAGGGTCGCCCCATTTTTTCGCTGGCTATCAAGCCAGGCCAGCACGCCAGTATTTCGCAGACACAGCGCGGTTTGAAATAGCATCGGGGCGAAGGCGATACGCTGCGCTTCAGTAATCGCATCCAGTGCGCTGAGAGAGTCCTGTTCGTACATGGCGAGCACAACCTGTTAAAAGGGTAATGATAAGGTTATCGGGCCAAAACGGCCCGAATTGAATTTTTTTGAATTACAGACCCGCGCCGGCAGACAGATTCAGCTGAATGTCTTTATCCAGGTTACGTACCCAGCGGTTGTAGTTTTTATGAATTTTGCCGCCAGACGCCTGCAGATTGAGGCTGCTGTCGTATTTGATATCGTAGCTGGTCGCGGTATAGGTGATTCGTACTTCCGCCACGTGGTCGCGAGACTGCTGGCGCGCTTTGATCACGCCCGGACCCGCTTCGTTCATGATCCATTTACGCTGGATGCCCGCTTTCAGGATCGCATTTTTAACCTGATCCTGCGTGTGGCCTGCGCTCACGGTTGAGTGAACCTGATCGATTGGCGCAGTACGCGCGCAGCCTGCCAGGGCGCCCACAACGGCAATCGCCGCAAACCACTTAATGTATTTCTTCATGAAAACTCCCTATCAAAATAACTATTTATATTAACGTCGAACACATTTCTTTATTGGTTTACGCAACAATAATACCGCTTATTTTAAATGATGACTTTCGCGGATTGTCACGAAAAATCTGTAATTATTATGCGATGCAGGCGGGAAATATCCTGCGGTACTGCATGAGATCAGTCAATTAACGCTTACTTAAATGAAATTTCGTAGTGAATTGACTTGCCTTAAAATCATTGACGCAGAGTATTTATTTTATTTTTTATGATCATCGGCGCGCTAAATGAAACATGATGATAACAAAAAGCGCGCCTTATAATACGTTCACCCGTCCGGGAATAAAACTACCCTGGTTGGTAGGTAACGTCGTTAGCCGGGTAATCGATTTTTGGGACGGCCCGGCCCAAGCAGTATTGCCAGTTTACTGCCGCCTTTGGTGGTTTCCATCCAGATTTTACACACGCTGGTCAGCGGTACGGAGAGCAGCATACCTACCGGGCCGAGCAGCCAACCCCAGATGAGCAATGAGAGAAATACCACCAGCGTGGACATGCCAAGACGGTGCCCCATCATGCGCGGCTCCACCATGTTGCCCAGCACCATATGCACCACCAGAAACAGCGCCCCGACGAGGAAACATTCATAGAGGCCATTAAACAGCAGTGCCTGAATCATAGGAGGAACGGCGGAGATCACCGAGCCAATATTGGGCACGTAGTTCAGCAGAAACGCCAGCACGCCCCACATCAATGCAAACTGAATATCCATGAGCGCCAGACCCAACCAGATAATCACCCCGGTCCACAGACTAAGCAGCGTTTTCAGCGCCAGATAGTGTGATACTCCTTTCAATGCCCGGTGCAGACCCGCGATGTGAATTTGAGGGTTATTCAGGGCAAAACGCATTTTGTAAGGTACATGGCGGACTTCAAACAGCATAAAAACCACGGTCATGACCAGCAGCACGACGCTGGCCATCGCGCCGGAAAGCCCGGTCATCAGGGTGGTCGTGAAGGCCATGAGTTTTTCCGAATCCATCCGCTGTAGCATTCGCTCTGGCGACATATGCAGATTGAGAAAAGGCATCATATCCTGCAGATACAATAATTTGCGCGTTAACTCTTTATTGTAGCTCGGCAGCATGGCGATAAATTCATTGATCGACGCGGCGAGCACGCCAATGAGCGCGGTGAGGGCAATAAGCATCACCACCACCACAATGGTAATCGCCACGGGTCGTTTGATGCCGCGACGCACGAACCAGGTGACCAGCGGGTTAAGGACGATAGCGAAAAAGAGCGCCAGTAACAGTTGCACAATAATATCGGCGGCAGCGTGGATCCCGGCGAGGATCACCACCAGCGAAGCCAGTTTGAGCAAAATATGCATACCCGTTTTGTCGGGCTGGGGGGTTGTCATGGTTACGTCCTGTTTATGATTTTCATTAAGTGTAGCGTCTGGCTTGCTGCCGATAATCCTAATCTTCATGCTGATTTTCCCGCCGTTGCATGGTAGAAGGGAAACACTGTGGTAAAAACGTGGTGATCCCCATGCCCGAACCTGTCGCTGACCCGGCGCTTACTGGATTGCGCCTCAATCTGCGCATTGTCTCTGTTGTCATGTTTAACTTTGCCAGCTACCTCACTATTGGCCTGCCGCTGGCGGTACTTCCCGGCTATGTCCATGATGTCATGGGATTTAGCGCGTTCTGGGCGGGACTGGTTATCAGCCTGCAATATTTCGCTACCTTGCTCAGCCGCCCTCATGCCGGTCGCTACGCCGATTTACTCGGGCCGAAAAAAATCGTCGTTTTTGGTCTGTGCGGCTGTTTTTTAAGCGGGGCGGGCTATTTTCTGGCCGCAAGCGTCAGCCCGTGGCCGGTTGCCAGTCTGCTGCTGCTGTGTCTGGGGCGTGTGATTCTGGGCATTGGGCAGAGCTTCGCCGGTACGGGATCGACGCTGTGGGGCGTGGGCGTTGTCGGTTCGCTGCATATTGGCCGGGTTATTTCGTGGAACGGCATCGTCACGTATGGCGCGATGGCGATGGGCGCGCCGCTTGGCGTACTGTTTTACGCCTGGGGCGGCCTGCAGGGACTGGCGATGATCATCATGGGCGTTGCGCTACTGGCGGTATTACTGGCGATTCCGCGCCCGGCGGTAAAAGCGAACAAAGGTAAACCGCTGCCGTTTCGCGCGGTACTGGGACGCGTCTGGCTGTACGGCATGGCGCTGGCGCTGGCATCCGCCGGATTCGGGGTGATCGCCACGTTCATCACTCTGTTTTATGACGCCAAAGGCTGGGACGGCGCGGCCTTTGCGCTGACCTTATTCAGCTGCGCTTTTGTCGGGACGCGGCTGCTGTTTCCCAACGGCATTAACCGCCTGGGCGGGCTGAACGTGGCGATGATCTGCTTTAGCGTCGAAATCGTCGGTCTGCTGCTGGTCGGCGCGGCGATGATGCCGTGGATGGCGAAAGTCGGCGTGCTGCTGGCGGGAATGGGTTTCTCACTGGTGTTCCCGGCGCTGGGCGTGGTGGCGGTGAAGGCGGTGCCGCAGCAGAATCAGGGGGCGGCGCTGGCGACATATACGGTCTTTATGGATTTGTCGCTTGGGGTGACGGGACCGCTGGCGGGGCTGGTGATGAGCTGGGCGGGTGTCCCGGTGATCTACCTTGCGTCGGCGGGACTGGTGGTCATTGCGCTGTTGCTGACGTGGCGGTTAAAAAAACGGCCTCCGCAGGAGTCTGAGGAGGCCGCTTCATCCGCGTAGAACGTTACTGGATAACCAGCGTATTGATGATGTTCTCGGCTGTGGTTTGTGCTTTCTGCTGATCGTCCGCAGGCAGTGTGATTTGCAGAGTCAGCAATTGGTCATCGACGTTACCCAACAGGACAGAGGAATACGCCGTCTGGCCTTTTGCGGAGATAATGCTGTCTAACTGCTGCAGCGTGTGGCCTTTCAGCTCGATGGATTTGTTGGTCACCACCTGCAACTGCGGGTCACGGGCGCGCTGTTGATCTTCCAGACGTTTCGCCAGCACCGCCAGGTCTTCGCTGGTGTTGTCACCAACAATCACAATCACCGCTTTCTGTCCGGTTGAATCCGAGTAAACGTGCATGTTATTCGCCTGGGTGCCCAGCTTACCGCTTTGATCGGTCATATCCGCGGGCAGGGAGAAACTGAGTTTACCGTCGAGCAGCGTAATAGGCTGACCGGTGGCCTGGCTTTCTGCCGCCGCACCGTCTGCAGGCGCTTTCGTCTCACTATTATCACAGGCCGCCAGCCCCATCACCAGCAGGCCAATCCCGACATATTTAACCAGATTGCGCATTGACTTCTTCCTTTCGATAAACGGCCATAACGGCTCATGGGTTCATCTTAACACAACTCGGAAAACGAACCTTTAACTCGTCTGCATTGCCGGGATTTCGGATTTATCTGTCAGTCTTTTCAGCAACATATTCAGCAACACACCGTACATCGGCAGGAAGAAAATCATGCTGATAAGCACCTTGAAGCCGTAGTCGACGAGGGCAATTTCCATCCAGTGCTCGGCCATAAACGCATCCGGGCTGCGCCAGAACGCGATAAAGAAGAACGCGAGGGTATCACTGATATTGCCAAACAGCGTGGACGCGGTTGGCGCCAGCCACCAGCGCTGATTCTGTCGCAGGCGGTTAAAGACATGCACGTCGAGGATCTGCCCCAGCGCGTAAGCCATGAAGCTGGCGGCGGCGATACGGGCGACGAACAAATTAAACTGCGCCAGCGCGCCGAATCCTTGCCAGGCGCCCATGTAAAACAGCGACGAGATAATATAAGAGACCAGCAGCGCCGGGATCATCACCGCAAAAATAATCCGTCGGGCCAGCGGCGCGCCAAAAATACGCACGGTCAGGTCGGTGGCGAGAAAGATAAACGGAAAGCTGAATGCGCCCCATGTGGTATGAAAACCAAAAATGGTAATGGGAAGCTGAACCAGATAATTACTGGAGGTGATCACCAGCAGATGAAATAGCGATAGCCAGAACAACGCTTTTACGCGCTGCGATTGAGAGAACGACGTCATATTGTACCTTTTTAATTTTGGGGTGAGGGAACCCAATACGTGCTTCACGCTATTTTCCTTGCCATTTTGCCCTTAAGGTAAACTGGCTGCGACAATAACGCGTCTTAAACCGGGTAAAGCCGCCGCATGATACTGCTTTAGCGGGACTTTGCAATGGTTGTTTTTCACGCAATCGTTAACCTGATTGGCTTAGCGCGCAACAGGGCGTAAACTACGGCGGTTTTTATGTATATGAGACCACCATGAGCGATCTGTTTACCTCTCCCGACCACACTCTTGATGCCCAGGGGCTCCGCTGCCCGGAACCGGTGATGATGGTACGTAAAACCGTCCGCGGTATGCAGAGCGGCGAAACGCTGCTGATAGTGGCGGACGACCCGGCGACCACTCGCGACATCCCCGGCTTCTGTACCTTTATGGAGCATGAACTGCTGGCTCAGGAAACCGAGGCGCTACCCTATCGTTATCTGCTGCGTAAAGGCTAAATCATTTGCCGCTTTGAATCTGCGCCGGGCTCAGATAAAACGCGTGAGCGTTTTGAACCCCCTTCAGGACGGCCCGAAGGGGGAGCTTCGCGAAAAATGCTTTCGTATTGCGCGCACGCTCCGGTGCTTCCACATCGTCCGTATTCAACAGATCGTGCTACTCTCGCTGACAAAGGCTTTTATCCGCAGCGGCGACATGCTGTACCTGTCCCGATAAAATAATCGCCTTCTATAATTTAAACCACTCTATTCACATTACGCATTTCATCCTGTCAGATAATCCTTATTATTGCCGATAAATTGAAAAAATTTATTATTTCGCTATACGGAATCTCTTTATCAGCGTAAAAGTTAATTTCCAGGGATATTGTTGCCACTGTTGTATTACCTCAACATGTAATAAAGGGATGAAATGAGTGATATTGTTTACCTGACGATCGCAGGGGAACAACAAGGCGCTATTTCTGACAGTTGTGGAACCGCTGATTCAATTGGGAACCGTCGACAAATCGGTCACGAGAACGAAATTTTTGTTTTTTCGCTCACGAATAGTCTTACCAGTACCGGTAATGGTTCGCAACAGCATGGGCTAAGTTTCAAGAAACTGATCGATAAAAGCACACCATTGTTGTCGAATGCGATTAATAATAACGAACAGTTATATATGGAGTTTTATTTCTACCGCATCAATGCCTATGGCCGATGGGAGAAATATTATTACCTTCAATTGCGAGGCGTTTTCATATCAAGTATCCATTATCTATTTTCGCCAGGTAATTTAGATACGGAAACTATTGTTGTAAATTATGAATATATCCTCAGCAAACATCTTATTGCTAACACGGAGTTTGGCTATCTGGCGTTCCCTGCTGACTATAACCGCTTGTTTATACCCGTCAAAAATGAAACGGCGGTCAATGCGTTAACAACGTTGAATAGCAAGTCTGTCGGTAGGCTTCTCGCTGCTGGTGGGATTTATAACGGGAATATCGACGGCTTCGAAGAGACAGCGAAAAAACTGGGAGGAGAAGCGCCTGATGGCTACAACCAGTTGATGGATAACCAGGGTTTATTGATTACTGGCGCGTCGTTGATGGCTGGATTAATGATGGGGAGGATGAAGTTTCCGGCAATTGAAAAAATGAAGTATTCTGGGGCAAAGGGTCCGGTAACAGGACGCACTTTTGACCCCGAGTTAGCCGGGGGACCAATAGAGTATCTGACCACTGAAGGCGTCATCATTGACAGCGCAGGTATCGCTACGGTAGAAAAGCATATTTCTCGTTTTCAACATGATCCTGCTAATGATGTAATGATTGCTCGGTTATATAAGATAAACAAAGGTGAAATTAAACCCGAGAAAGTTGACCTCAATTATTTCACCCATGAATGTCGAGAATTTCAGCGTTACTGTAATTTAGGATGGGAGACTGGAGAGCCTAAGGGGCTCGACGGTTATATACTTTGGAATAATGCGCATGCGGCTACCCTTGCAGATTACAGAATCACAGATGCAGAATTATTCCATCCGGAGGCTTTAATAAATGATTTCAAAAATTGAGTTAGGCGTTCTGAAAGTTATGGCCCTGAAAGAGGGGGACTGGAATTGGTATGTACTGGATAGGGTGCTGTCGACCCGAAATATACCTGGATTCGGTTATGTACCAACAGTCGTGAACCGTTTAGTAGAAGAAGGATTTGTTGATGTCATAAATGATTATGAAGCTTCTCGACAGACCTTCATCGTATCTGAAAGAGGGCGTGAATTCCTAAAAAATCATAATATTGAAGAATAAAAGCTTGTGATGTTTACATCTCGTTTAACGTAACGAGATCATGTAAACATCACAGTTCTAAACCATCGTTTCAAAACTTCACAATTTTGTGAGGTGCTTCACCTCCGCTTTTCAGGGCGTAGTCTAGTTTTTAAGCGTACAAAACTAAAACACTGTTTTAACGCTTACCTCACTACCCTGGAGCTCACGAAATGAAAACGACCCTCAAGCCGTTACTGGCCGTGCTGTGCCTGTCTGCTTTTTCCTGCGCCGTTTCTGCGCAAACGATTAAAGCCGCCGACGTCCATCCCGAAGGCTACCCGAACGTGGTGGCGGTGCAGCAGATGGGCGAGAAATTAAAACAACAAACCAATGGCGAGCTGGAAATCAAAGTTTTTCCGGGTGGCGTGCTCGGGGATGAAAAACAGATGATTGAGCAGGCGCAAATGGGGGCGATCGATATGATTCGCGTCTCGATGGCGCCGGTTGCGGCAATTCTGCCCGATATCGAAGTCTTTACCCTACCGTACGTGTTCCGCGACGAAGACCATATGCACAAGGTGATCGACGGCGATATCGGGAAGCAGATCGGCGACAAGCTCACTGCTAACCCGAAATCGCGGCTGGTCTTTTTAGGCTGGATGGATTCCGGTACCCGCAACTTGATCACCAAAAATCCGGTAGCGAAACCGGAAGATTTGAAAGGTATGAAGATCCGCGTTCAGGGCAGTCCGGTCGCGCTGGCGACATTGAAGGATATGGGGGCGAACTCAGTGGCGATGGGCGTCAGCGAAGTGTATAGCGGCATGCAAACCGGCGTGATTGACGGCGCGGAAAACAATCCGCCCACCTATATTGCCCATAACTACCTGCCGGTCGCCAAAAACTACACCCTCAGCGGGCACTTTATCACCCCAGAAATGCTGCTCTATTCGAAAGTGAAATGGGACAAGCTCAACGCCGACCAGCAGCAAAAACTCCTCACTCTCGCCCGTGAAGCGCAGTTTGAACAGCGCAAGCTGTGGGATGCCTATAACCAGCAGGCGCTGGAAAAAATGAAGGCAGGCGGCGTCCAGTTCCATGACATCGACAAGGCGGTGTTTGTGAAAGCCACGGAGCCGGTACGCGCGCAATATGGCGAAAAACATCAGGATCTGATGAACGCTATCGCGGCTGTGAAGTGATCCCACCCCGTTGCGGAGGAAATATGTCCGAACTGTACCTGAAGTGGATGGATCGCCTGTACCTGCTGGCGATGGCCGTGGCGGGGGTGTCGCTGCTGGTGATGACCACCGTCATCCCCATCGGCATCTTCTCGCGCTATGTGCTGAATCGCGGGGAGTCATGGCCGGAACCGATCGCCATTATTTGCATGGTGACCTTTACCTTTATCGGCGCGGCGGTGGGCTACCGCGCCGGATCGCACATCGCGGTGAACATGCTGACCGACCGTCTGCCGCCGGTGCTGAAAACCGCCTGCGCACGGGTGGTGGATCTGTTGATGCTGCTGATTTCGCTGATCATGTTCTGGTACAGCTATCTGCTGTGCGTCGAGCTGTGGGAGCAGCCAGTGGCGGAATTCCCAATACTGACGTCGGGTGAAAGCTACCTGCCGCTGCCCATCGGTTCGGCAATTCTGATTTTCTTCGTCCTTGAGCGCCTGTTCTTTGGCTCACAGGAACACCGTCCGGTCGTGACGATCGGCAACCACGGTTAAGGGGTGAACAATGGACGCCTTTATCTTGTTATTCACCCTCGCCATTTTGCTGGCGCTGGGCATGCCAGTGGCCTTTGCCGTCGGCCTGAGCGCCGTTGCGGGCGCGCTGTGGATCGATTTACCGCTGGAAGCGCTGATGATCCAAATCACCAGCGGGGTCAACAAGTTCACCCTGCTGGCGATCCCGTTTTTTATTCTTGCCGGGGCGATCATGGCGGAAGGGGGAATCGCCCGGCGGCTGGTCAACTTTGCCTATCTGTTCGTCGGCTTTATTCGCGGCGGATTGTCGCTGGTGAACATTGTCGCCTCGACCTTTTTCGGCGCGATTTCCGGCTCGTCGGTGGCGGATACGGCGTCCATCGGTAGCGTGATGATCCCGGAGATGGAGAAAAAGGGCTATCCGCGCGAGTACGCGGCGGCGGTCACCGCGAGCGGTTCAGTGCAGGCGATTTTGATTCCACCGAGCCATAACTCGGTGATCTACTCGCTGGCGGCGGGCGGGACGGTCTCTATCGCCACGTTGTTTATCGCGGGGGTGTTGCCGGGGCTGCTGCTCGGGCTGTGTCTGATGGGGCTGTGCCTCTGTTTTGCGCGTAAGCGTGGCTACCCGAAAGGTGAACGGATCCCGTTTCGCCAGGCGGTGAAAATCTTCATTGACGCGCTGTGGGGGTTGATGACGGTAGTGATCATTCTGGGCGGTATATTGTCGGGAATTTTTACCGCCACCGAATCGGCGGCGGTGGCCTGCCTGTGGGCTTTTTTCGTCACCATGTTTATTTACCGTGACTATCAGTGGAATGAACTGCCCAAACTGATGTGCCGGACGGTGAAAACGGTCACTATCGTGATGATTTTGATCGGCTTCGCCGCGGCGTTTGGCGCGGTGATGACCTATATGCAGTTGCCGATGCGTATCACCGAATTCTTCACCTCGCTTTCCGATAATAAGTACGTGATCCTGATGTATCTCAACATCATGCTGCTGCTGATTGGCACGCTGATGGATATGGCGCCGATCATCCTGATCCTGACGCCGGTGCTGTTGCCGGTGACCAATGCGTTAGGGATCGATCCGGTGCATTTCGGGATGATTATGATGGTGAACCTGGGGATTGGACTGATTACCCCACCGGTCGGGTCGGTGCTGTTTGTGGCCAGCGCGGTAAGTAAGCAGAAAATTGAACACGTGGTGCGGGCGATGCTGCCCTTCTACGGTCTGCTGCTGGTGGTGCTGGCAATGGTGACCTATATCCCCGCCATCTCGCTGTGGCTGCCGGGGCTTCTGGGAATGCAGTAAGACACAAAGCCGGATGGCGCTATCCGGCCTACGCGTCATGCTACGCGTAGGGCCGGTAAGCGCCACCGGGCTTTTTTTACCGACGACGCAACAGTCGCAGCGCGTTAGCCGTCACCAGTACCGTCGCGCCGGTATCCGCCAGCACCGCCAGCCACAGCCCGGTCATGCCGAGCAGGGTGGTGATGAGGAAGATCCCCTTCAGCCCCAGCGCAATGGCGATGTTCTGGCGAATATTGGCGTGCGTCGCCCGCGCCAGCGTCACCATTTGCACGAGTCCGGTCAGACGATTGTGGGTTAGCGCAGCGTCTGCTGTTTCCAGCGCCACATCGGTACCGCTGCCCATCGCAATCCCGATGGCGGCGGCTTTCATCGCGGGAGCGTCGTTAATGCCGTCGCCCACCATCGCCAGCGGCGACTGCTGATTCAGCGCGCTGACCGCCTGGACTTTGTCTTCCGGCAGGAGTCCCGCTTTGTAATCCAGTCCCAACGTCTCCGCGATGGCCGCCGCCGCGCGTGGGTTGTCGCCGGTGAGGATGACGCCTTTAACCCCCAGCGCGTTCAGTGCGCTTATGGCGGTACGGGCATCGTCCCGTAGCGTATCCTGGAGGGCGATAACGCCGAGCACGATGTCATTTCGCCGCACTAATACGACCGTCTGACCTGAACGTTCAAGCTGATTAATGCGCGCAGCAAACGCCTCGTCAGGCTGTTTCCCGGCGGCGCTAATCAGGACGCGCTCACCGTTGACCCGAGCCTCAATGCCGGAACCGACCAGCGCGCGCTGTCCGTCGGCGGCGGGGAGGGTAAGCGCCCGCTGTTGCGCTTCACGTACAATCGCCTGCGCCAGCGGGTGCGTCGCGCCTTGCTCCACCGCTGCCGCCAGCGCCAGCAGCTCAGTCTCGCTGATACCCGTGGCAGGATGAATTGCCGTCACGCGCGGCTTGCCTACGGTCAGCGTCCCGGTTTTATCAAACGCGACCTGCGTGACACGTCCTAGCTGTTCCAGCGCCGCGCCGCCTTTGATCAGCGCCCCGCGACGCGCCGCCGCCGCCAGCCCGGAGGTAATCGCCGCCGGGGTGGAAATCACCAGCGCGCACGGACAGCCAATCAGTAACAGCGTCAGTCCCTTATAAATCCACTCCTGCCAGCTACCGGCAAACAGCAGCGGCGGAACGAGCGTCACCAGCAGGGCGACGACCATGATGGCGGGCGTGTAAATCCGGCTGAAGCGGTCGATAAAGCGTTCGATGGGCGCGCGCCGTTCTTCCGCTTCTTCAATCAGCTTCAGGATGCGATCTATGGCGCTGGCACCCGCTTCCGACAGTACCTCCAGCGTGACAAGACGATCCACGCTGGTCGCCCCCGCCGGGACTTTGTCGCCGCTGGCGCGTTCAACCGGGATCGACTCGCCGGTCAGGGCGCTTTCGTCAAAGCTGGCGAACGCAGACAACAGTTTTCCGTCGGCGGGCAGGCGTCCTCCGGCGGCGACTTCAATCACATCGCCCGGTTGCAAGGTGTTGATGGCGACCTCTTCGCGCACGCCGTCGCGCAGGCGGATTGCCACCTCTGGTTTTAGCGCCATCAGCGCGCTGACCCCTTTGCGGGCGCGACTGGCGGCCCATCCCTCTAACCGCTCGCCAATCAGGAACAGCAGCAGCACCATTGCCGCTTCCGCTGTGGCGCCAATAAACAGCGCGCCGATGGCGGCGACACTCATCAGCGTTTCAATGGCAAACCAACTGCCGGATTTCATCAGGCGCAGCGCCTGGCGGGCGATGGGGTACAACCCGACCAGCGTGGTGGCGATAAACGCCAGTTGTCCGAACGGAGGGTTGAACTGTTCCAGCCCCCAACTGACCGCCATCATCACAATCAGGGTCAGTAGCGGCAGATTCTCTTTGACGCGCGATTCGGGCGCGGCGGCGTTGGCCTGCTCGTCTTGCAGGGTATAGCCCGCATTTTGCACTGCCCGCGCGATTTGTGAACGCAGATCGCCGTCGCTGTCGACCACCAGCTTTTCGGTAGCAAACAGCACCTGAACCTGATTCACGCCGCTTATCTGGCGCACCGCGTTCTCAACTTTGCGGGCGCAGGCGGCGCAGTCCATACCGGTGATTTTCCAGCTATAACGGGCCCCTTTTACCGTTTCAGCGACGGTTTCCGGCGAGTCGCAGGCGCCGTCGCAGCAGCAGGCATCGGCTTTCTGCGGCGCCGGGGCGAGTGTGAAGGATGAAAATTGTGGGGCTTTTTTGCCATCAGTATCGGGTGTCGACATGGCATCCTCCGGTTGATGATAATTTTCTCATTAACCGGAGGATACACTCTGGAGTCGACTCCAGAGTCAAGCACTATCAGAGATAAAGTGAGCGGACGATCAGGAAATGCCCGGCGAAGTAGCAGGCCGCAGCGATAGCGTTGTCGGCACGAAAGCGGCGGCGGTAATGACTGCCCAGCCAGACAATGTTACCCATGAACAGCAGCGCCGCCCCCATAAACGCCGACAGCGCGGGCGCGGTGGGACGGAAAAACCACAGTTCACCGGCCAGCCAGACCATGACCAGCGTCATGGCGACGAAGGTGCATACCGGCCAGCGCAGCTCCTCAAGACGCGACCAGATTACCGCGACGAGCAGCGCGCCCAGTACCAGGAGCGCTAACGGCAATGGCCAGAAGAATGAAAGCGTCATCTGGCTGGCGAAATAGATGGTGTACAGCAGATGCGAAAGGAAAAACGCGCCAATCGCGTACAGCAGACGCTGACGTGGCAAGAGCGTTAACGCATCGCCTAACAGCGACGCACAGAGACCCGCCAGCACCAGATAACTGATAGCGTCAAACATCGGCGCTTGCCAGGCGAGCAGCAGCAGGAGAAGCAGCGTGACAGGTTTAAAGACCCAACGTTGCCAGGCGGGGCCACGGTAAGAAGCATCCACAAACAGCCATGCGGAAAGGCAGACAGCGATAAACGACCAAAGCATCTTAGTTCCTTGAATTCGTTATTTTTTCGTAAGCGGTATGCTTACGGTCTTACTCTTCAGTTTAGAGGCGGGTAAGGGCGGATGACAACACTATAACGGTCAGGGTATGCTGATTTCCGCATTTTCTGATGGGTTAAGGGTATGAGTAAGCCACCGCTCTTTTTTATTTTAATCATTGTGTTAATTCTCATTGCCGCCTCGTTTCGTTTTATGCAGCAGCGGCGGGAAAAAGCCGATAACGAGGCTGCGCCCCTGCAACAGGCGCCAATGATGGTCAGCAACAAGCGGGAAAAGCCGCTCAATGACCGCCGCTCGCGTCAGCAGCAGGTCACCCCCGCAGGCGCCAGTATGCGATACGAAGCGAGCTTTAAGCCGCTACGCGGCGGACAGGAAAAAACCTTCCGCCTGGACGCGCAGCAGTACCACGCGCTGACGGTAGGCGACAAAGGCACGCTGAGTTTTAAGGGAACGCGGTTTGTCGAATTTGTGGTTCACAGGCCGGATTAAATGCCATCCGGCTGTCAGCCTCATTTTTTGACGTTAAACTTCTTCTGCCATACCAACAGTTCAAACACGCCGAACAGGAAAATACGCACTTTTTCCCCATTGCTCATCTGCGGCCCGTCTTTTGGCAGGGTCGATTTCAGTAGCGCCAGTTGCATACCGTGCATCAGCGCCATAAACACCAGCGCGACGTTAACAAAAATATTGAGCGGGCGCGGAAACGGTTGCACCAGATTCCAGAGTAAAAAAGCCCAGACGCAGAGCATCAGTAAACGTCCAATATTAATCAGCATCGTTTTCTCCTTGTGCTTCGCGTTGATACAAGCGATAGGCAACCTGTCCGGCAACCTTCTCGCGATACAGCGACCAGTTATTGGGCACCGGCGGCAGACCGTTTTCCACTTCGCTTTCCACGTAAATATACGCCTCGTCAGTCAGCCAGCCGTGATTTTCCAGCAGGCGTAAGGTCTCTTCCAGCAGACCCTTGCGAAACGGCGGGTCGACAAACACGACGCTGTGCGGCGTACCGGTCTGCGCCAGAAATGCCAGTGTGTTCGTGTTTACGACGTTTGCGTTGCCTGCCTTCAGCGTCGCTAAATTCTTTTGTAACTGCTGCGCGACGGCCCGATCCATTTCCAGCAGGGTAGCAGACGCCGCGTAACGCGACAGCGCCTCCAGCCCCAGCGCGCCGCTTCCGGCGAAACAGTCGAGACAACGGGCGTCGACCATTACCGGCGCCAGCCAGTTAAACAGCGTCTCGCGCACGCGATCGGTGGTGGGACGCAGGCCGGGGCTGTCCGGTACCGGAAGTTTGCGGCCGCGCCATTGCCCGCCAATAATGCGGATCTGGCCACTGCCAGAGTGATTCGGTTTTTTCATTTCTGCTGCTCAAACCGCCCTAATTCGGTCTTTCCAGGCGGTGATGTAAATTAAGTTAAGTGATAGACTATTTCATCATTTTTTTAGCTTCCATGTATATAGAGCCGCGAGGAGTGTAACCGCAGATGGCAAAACAGAAAAAACGTGGCTTCTTTTCCTGGCTGGGCTTTGGTGAAAAAGAGCAGGAACAAGAACAAAAAACCGAAGAACAGCAGGTTGTCGAGGAACAACGACAGGCAGACACGCCTGTTGAAACGGCAGCTGACGTAGAAGCAGAATCCCCTGCGCACAGCAAAGAAGAGACAGACCACTTTGCACAAGAGGTGGTTGAGGTCACCGAACAGGTTCAGGAGAGCGAAAAGCCGCAGTTGGTTGAGCCTGAACCGCCCGCCGTGGCAGACGAGCCACAACCGGAAGTGGAACCGCTTGCGGTCGCCGCACGTGAAGAACTGCCGCTGCCGGAAGAGGTAAACGCTGAAGAAATCTCTCCGGAAGAGTGGCAGGCGGAAGCCGAAACCGTTGAGATCGTTGACGCGGTAGAAGAAGAGGCGCAGAACGTGCCGCCGCTGAGCGATGAAGAGCGGGAAGCGCAGGCGCTGGCGGCAGAAGCCGCAGAAGAAGCGGTGCTGGTGGTGCCGGTAGCGGAAGAAGACGCGCCGGTTGAAGAGATTGCGCAGGAGCAGGAGAAACCGACCAAAGAGGGTTTCTTTGCCCGTCTTAAGCGCAGCCTTCTGAAAACAAAAGAAAACCTCGGTTCCGGATTTATCAGTCTGTTCCGCGGGAAGAAAATCGACGATGATTTGTTTGAAGAGCTGGAAGAACAATTGCTGATCGCCGACGTGGGCGTGGAAACGACGCGTAAAATCATCACCAACCTGACCGAAGGCGCCAGCCGCAAGCAACTGCGTGATGCGGAAGCGCTGTACGGTCTGTTAAAAGATGAGATGGGCGAGATTCTGGCGAAGGTCGATGAACCGCTGAACGTGGAAGGCAAAACGCCGTTTGTGATTTTGATGGTGGGCGTCAATGGCGTCGGTAAAACCACCACCATCGGCAAGCTGGCGCGTCAGTTCGAGCAGCAGGGCAAATCGGTGATGCTGGCGGCAGGCGACACATTCCGCGCCGCAGCGGTGGAACAGCTTCAGGTCTGGGGCCAGCGTAATAATATTCCGGTGATTGCCCAGCATACTGGCGCGGACTCTGCTTCCGTCATCTTTGACGCTATTCAGGCGGCGAAGGCGCGTAACATTGATGTGTTGATCGCCGACACCGCGGGGCGTCTGCAAAACAAATCGCATCTGATGGAAGAGTTGAAAAAAATCGTTCGCGTGATGAAGAAACTGGACGAGGACGCGCCGCATGAGGTTATGCTGACTATCGACGCCAGCACCGGGCAGAATGCGGTAAGCCAGGCCAAACTGTTCCATGAAGCCGTGGGGTTAACCGGGATCACCCTGACCAAGCTGGACGGCACGGCGAAAGGCGGGGTGATCTTCTCGGTGGCCGACCAGTTTGGCATTCCTATCCGCTACATTGGTGTGGGCGAACGTATCGAGGATTTGCGTCCGTTTAAGGCGGACGATTTTATTGAGGCACTTTTTGCCCGAGAGGATTAACAATGATTCGCTTTGAACATGTCAGCAAGGCCTATCTCGGCGGGAGACAAGCGCTGCAGGGCGTCACGTTCCACATGCAGCCGGGCGAGATGGCGTTTCTGACCGGCCACTCAGGCGCGGGGAAAAGTACCCTGCTGAAGCTGATCTGTGGGATTGAGCGGCCAAGCGCCGGGAAAATTATCTTCAGCGGACACGATATTACCCGTCTGAAGAATCGTGAAGTGCCGTTTTTGCGTCGGCAGATTGGCATGATTTTCCAGGATCACCATCTGCTGATGGACCGCACCGTTTACGACAATGTGGCGATCCCACTGATTATTGCTGGTGCCAGCGGAGACGACATTCGTCGCCGCGTGTCGGCGGCGCTGGATAAAGTCGGGCTGCTGGACAAAGCGAAAAACTTCCCTATTCAACTCTCCGGCGGTGAACAGCAGCGTGTGGGTATCGCCCGTGCGGTGGTCAATAAACCGGCGGTCCTGTTGGCGGATGAACCAACCGGTAACCTGGATGACGCGTTGTCGGAAGGGATCCTGCGTTTGTTCGAAGAATTTAACCGTGTGGGGGTCACCGTCCTGATGGCCACCCACGACATCGGGCTGATTTCCCGCCGATCTTATCGCCAACTGGTGCTAAGCGATGGACACCTGCATGGAGGCGTGGCTTATGAATAAGCGCGATGCGATGAATCATATCCGGCAGTTCGGCGGGCGTCTGGATCGTCTGCGCCGCTCTGGCGGTTCGTCAGGCGACGGTGGCCGCAATACCCCGAAGCGGGCGAAACCGTCGCCAAAACCTAACTCGCGGAAAACCAACGTTTTCAATGAGCAGGTACGCTACGCGTTCCAGGGCGCGTTACAGGATCTGAAAAGCAAACCGCTGGCGACCTTTTTAACGGTGATGGTCATTGCCATCTCTCTGACGCTGCCGAGCGTTTGCTATATGGTCTACAAGAACGTCAACCAGGCGGCGACGCAGTATTATCCGTCTCCACAGATCACTGTTTATCTGCAAAAAACGCTGGATGACGATGCGGCGGCGGGGGTGGTGGCGCAGCTTCAGGCCGAGCAGGGCGTGGACAAGGTGAATTACCTGTCGCGGGAAGACGCGCTGGGTGAGTTCCGTAACTGGTCCGGCTTTGGCGGCGCGCTGGACATGCTGGAAGAGAACCCGCTCCCGGCGGTGGCCGTGGTGGTGCCGAAGCTTGATTTCCAGGGCACCGATTCGCTTAATACCCTGCGCGATCGTATCTCGCAGATTAACGGCATCGATGAAGTACGTATGGACGACAGCTGGTTTGCCCGCCTGGCGGCGCTGACCGGTCTGGTGGGCCGCGTATCAGCCATGATCGGCGTACTGATGGTGGCAGCGGTGTTCCTGGTGATCGGCAACAGCGTACGCCTGAGCATTTTTGCCCGTCGCGATACCATTAACGTGCAAAAACTGATTGGCGCGACGGATGGATTTATTCTCCGTCCGTTCCTTTACGGCGGCGCGCTGCTCGGCTTTTCCGGCGCGTTTCTTTCACTGATTTTATCTGAAATTTTGGTGATGCGGCTGTCTTCGGCAGTGACAGAAGTGGCGCAGGTTTTCGGAACGAAGTTTGATCTCAATGGGTTATCGTTCGATGAATGCCTGTTATTGCTGCTGGTTTGCTCGATGATCGGCTGGGTGGCGGCGTGGCTTGCCACGGTTCAACATTTACGCCACTTTACTCCCGATTAATAAAATCGTGGTATAATCTTTCCCTGCAATGGATTTCCGTTCGCAGGGAAAGAGTCTCCGTTGTCCTCTTCCCCGCTTTCATCTTCATGTCACATTTTGTGCGCAATTTATACACAACGTTGCATGGAACTTGTGGATAAAATCACGGTCTGATAAAAGAGTGAATGATAATCTCGTTGCTCATTAACGCTGGCACGGTTGTTGCTGATGACTTTCAGGTAGTGCCAGACGATAAAAAATTGAGAGGATTTGAATGACCAAAGAAATGCAAAATTTAGCTTTAGCCCCTGTTGGTAACCTGGAGTCTTACATCCGGGCTGCGAACGCGTGGCCGATGTTATCGGCTGACGAAGAGCGGGCACTGGCTGAAAGGCTGCATTACCAGGGCGATCTGGAAGCAGCTAAGACGCTGATCCTGTCTCACCTGCGCTTTGTTGTTCATATTGCTCGTAACTACGCGGGCTATGGCCTGCCGCAGGCGGATTTGATTCAGGAAGGTAATATCGGCCTGATGAAAGCCGTGCGCCGTTTCAACCCGGAAGTGGGTGTGCGCCTGGTCTCCTTCGCCGTACACTGGATCAAAGCGGAGATCCACGAATACGTTCTGCGTAACTGGCGTATCGTCAAAGTCGCGACCACCAAAGCGCAGCGTAAGCTGTTCTTTAACCTGCGTAAAACCAAGCAGCGCCTGGGCTGGTTTAACCAGGATGAAGTTGAAATGGTGGCGCGCGAGCTGGGCGTGTCCAGCAAAGACGTGCGTGAGATGGAGTCCCGCATGGCGGCGCAGGACATGACCTTTGACATGTCTTCGGACGATGAGTCCGACAGCCAGCCGATGGCCCCGGTCCTGTATTTGCAGGATAAAACCTCTAACTTTGCCGACGGCATTGAAGAGGATAACTGGGAAGATCAGGCAGCCAATAAGCTGACCCACGCGATGGAAGGTCTCGACGAACGTAGTCAGGACATCATTCGCGCCCGCTGGCTGGACGAAGACAACAAGTCCACCTTGCAGGAACTGGCTGACCGCTATGGCGTGTCTGCTGAACGTGTCCGCCAGCTTGAAAAGAACGCAATGAAAAAACTGCGCGCCGCGATCGAAGCATAACACCGCAAGCGCAGCTAAAAACGCCCCGACATTGGTTGGGGCGTTTTGCTTTCAGGCGCTCATCAACAGCACCTGCGGGCAGTTGTCACGCAAACAGTCCAGCAGCGTGGCGAATGCTGGCACCATCTGTTCTTCCGTCAGACAGGCGAACCCCAACAGCAGCCCCTGCTTGCGCTGGGCGGTCAGGTAATAACGCGAAAGCGGACGTACCAGAATATTTTGCGCATTGGCGCTGGCCGCGACGGCGACATCATCCACCTCATCCGGCAGGTTGAGGATCAAATGCAGTCCGGCATTATCGCTGAAATCCGACAGCGCCCGCGTCCCACAGTGACGTTCAATCAGCTCGGTGAGAAAGGCGCGACGGCGGCTGTATAACAAACGCATACGGCGGATGTGCGCCGAATAATATCCGCCGTTAATAAACTCTGCCAGCGCCATCTGAATCAGTGAATGCCCACCGCGATACAGCTCCGCATGGGCGCTTTTCAGGGCGTGCGCCAGCGGGCGGGGCAGCACCATATAACCCAGTCGAAGCCCCGGATAGAGCGTTTTACTGAAGGTGCCGATATAAACGACTGGCGCATCCGGCACCAGACCCTGCAACGCCGGGATCGGTTGTCCAGAAAAGCGAAACTCGCTGTCATAGTCGTCTTCCACAATCCAACTGCCGTACTGCCGGGCGAGTGCCAGCAGCCGCTGACGACGCTCAAGACTCATCACCGCGCCCAGCGGGTACTGATGAGAGGGCGTAACGAAGATCAGACGCGGTGCTTCATCCGGCCTGTCGGGCGGCGCGAGGCCGCTGGCATCAACGGGGACAGGCGTAATGCGTAGATCGTTCATTGCCAGCACATGGCGGATCCCCCAGTAGGAGGGTTCCTCCACCCACGCCAGGTCGCCGGTATCAGCCAGCATCCGCGTCACCAGGTCGATAGCCTGGTGGATCCCCTCCGTGATAAGTATTTGATCTGCCTGACAGCGCACACCCCGGGCGACGCGCAGATAATCCACCAACGCATGTTGCAGTTCCGGCGTCCCGCCATTGCAGCTGTAGCTCAGCCGTTCCGGCTTCGGTCGACGGCTGATGCGTGCCTGTAACTTACTGAAAAGTGGATGGGGAAAGGCATTGACGTCGGGAACGCCGGGAATAAATGCTCCCCATTGTCGTGGGCTGGCGCTGACGTGCTGCAGCAAAAAATGGCCGCGCTGCGAAACGGAGGATGCCTGTGCGGCCGTCTCACTGTTTTCCACTCCGGCTGCCGCCGTTAAAAAGGTATCGGGGGTGGTTTGTGCGACGAATGTCCCGCTTCCTCGTCGGGAAACCACATATCCTTCCGCCAGCAATTGTTCATAAGTTGTTAATATGGTGTTTCTGGAAATCCCAAGCTCGCCCGCGAGATCGCGCGATGCGGGCAAGCGGCTATGCGGCGGTAAAGAACCGTCGAGAATCGCCCGGCGAAGCGCGTTGTAGAGCCGTTTGTGCAGGAATTCATCCTGTTCCTGCTGGAGTCTGACCAACAGGAGATCGCCCACTAATGCCCGCAATTGGATCCCTCAGATATTCTGAATTGGTACTCGATTATAGGGCCAACACCTGTGTAAATAAACGTCATCGTTTCGAATTTGTTGCAATAAAGTGACATTCATAACAGGAGATCCGAGGGTGAAAAGTTCAGAACTGAATCAGCGTCGCCAGCAGGCGACTCCCCGTGGTGTTGGTGTGATGTGCGACTACTTTGTCGAAAAGGCCGAAAACGCCACAATTTGGGACATTGAAGGCAAAGAAGTGATCGATTTTGCCGCCGGGATCGCCGTCCTTAACACCGGCCACCGCCACCCGAAAATTGTCGCGGCGGTAGAAAAACAGCTTCAGGCGTTTACCCATACCGCCTACCAGATTGTGCCTTACGAGAGCTACGTGACGCTGGCGGAGCGCATCAACGCCATTGCGCCGATCGACGGTCCGGCGAAAACCGCGTTTTTCACCACCGGCGCCGAAGCGGTTGAAAACGCGGTCAAAATTGCCCGCGCCCATACCGGTCGTCCGGGGTTGATCACCTTCGGCGGCGGGTTTCACGGACGTACCTTCATGACCATGGCGCTGACCGGCAAAGTGGCGCCTTACAAAATAGGTTTTGGGCCTTTCCCCGGTTCGGTCTATCACGCTGTGTACCCGAACGCGGCTCATGGCGTGACCGTCGAGGACGCGATCAAAAGCCTGGAGCGCCTCTTTAAGGCCGATATCGCCGCGGATCAGGTCGCTGCCATTGTTATTGAGCCGATTCAGGGCGAGGGCGGTTTTAACGTCGCGCCTGCGGCCTTTATGCAGGCGTTGCGTAAAATTTGCGATACCCACGGCATTCTGCTGATTGCGGATGAAGTGCAGACCGGCTTTGCCCGTACCGGCAAGGTCTTTGCGATGCAGCACTATGACGTGAAGCCCGACCTGATGACGATGGCGAAAAGCCTGGCGGGCGGCTTCCCGCTCTCTGGCGTTGTGGGGCGTGCTGAGGTGATGGATGCGCCTGCTCCCGGTGGGCTGGGCGGTACCTACGCCGGTAATCCGCTGGCGGTTGCCGCCGCGCACGCGGTGCTGGACATCATTGAAGAAGAGCAATTGTGCCAGCGGGCGAGCCAGCTGGGTGAGCATCTGAAAGAAGTGCTGAATCAGGCGCGCGAGCACTGCCCGGCGATTGTTGACGTTCGGGGACTCGGTTCGATGGTAGCGGTGGAATTTAACGATCCGCAAACCGGCGAACCGTCTGCCGAATTTACCCGCGAGGTCCAGCGCAAAGCGCAGGAAAACGGCCTGCTGCTGTTGAGTTGTGGCGTATATGGCAACGTCATACGTTTTCTTTATCCCTTAACGATCCCGGATGCGCAGTTCTCTAAAGCGCTGGATATTCTGACCCGCGCGCTACGGGGCTGACGCACCCGGACCGGCAGGCAGCGGCAGGGAAGCCTCTACGACAACTGAGTTGTTCCCGTTCAGCGTGAGTGGTTAATCACCCTGATATCACCTTTTTTCCGGCGGCGCTCGTCGCCGGAGTAAAACGGAAAATATTATGTCTGAAAACTCCACCTTTTCTCCGGCGCTGACGCGTCGGGAGCGTACCGCTGTACCCGCTAAATCGTTGAGCTTTGTTGAGGGCGTGTCGATGATCGTCGGCACCAACATCGGCGCAGGGGTATTATCCATCGCTTACGCCTCCAGCAAAGCGGGTTTCCTGCCGCTGTTGTTCTGGCTGGTGCTGGTTGGCAGCCTGACCACCATTACCATGTTGTACGTTGCAGAATCCACCCTTCGCACCCGCAAGCATCTACAGCTCAGCGGTTTGTCGCACCGTTACGTCGGACGGTTTGGGGCGCTGATGATGTTTATGTCCGTCTGCGTCAACAGCGTCGGCGCGCTCATTGCCTACATGACCGGTAGCGGCAAACTGTTGCACTCGTTATTGGGGATTTCGCCCGCGCTCGGCAGCGCGCTGTTTTTTATTCCGGCGGCCGGCGTGCTTTATCTTGGCCTGAAGGCAATTGGTCGCGGGGAGAAATTTATCAGCATCGGGATGGTCGTCATGATCGCTGTGCTGATCGTCGCCACGATGCTGAAAGAGACTACTCAGGTACGCTATCTGCTGGACGGCAACTGGCTGTACATGGTGCCGGTGTTTAACGTGGTAGCGTTTTGCTTCTCCGCGCAGTACATCGTGCCGGAAATGGCGCGCGGCTTTGTCGATAAGCCGGAAAAACTGCCAAAAGCGATTATGGTCGGAATGGCGATTACTTTCAGCCTGCTGGCGCTGGTGCCGATGTCGGTCATCATGTTAAACGGCCTCGATAACATTACCGATGTGGCGACCATCTCATGGGGACGCGCGTTGGGAGAGTGGGCTTTCTTCTCGGCGAACCTGTTTGCGCTGTGCGCCATGTTGACTTCGTACTGGGGGCTGGGCGGCAGCTTTCTGACCAATATTTTCGATCAGTTTCGCCTGGGCGATGATGCGCAGCCGTTGAAGCGCTTTCTGGTGCTGGTGGTGGTGGCCGTGCCGCCGTTTATCCTTGCCTACAGCGGTATGGTGTCGTTTGTAAATGCGCTCTATTTCGCCGGGGTGTTCAGCGGCGTGATTCTGTCGATTATGCCCATTCTCATGTTGAAAGGCGCGCGTCAGCGCGGCGATGTAACGCCTGGCTGGACCTGCCCGGCATGGATTACTCATCCTGTTATTCAGGGATTCATCGTATTGCTTTACCTGTGCAGCGCCGTGTATGCCATTGCTTCTGCGCTGGGTTACCTTCCGGCTGGCTGGTAATCCGGTATTTTACTCCCCCGCGTCTTCCGGAAGGACGCGGTTTTTTTTGTCACTCATTTGTTACATTCGCCGTAATTTAGTCTTTTCAAACGCCAGTAAATAACGGTATGTTTAGCATAGTGTGCTGCAAAAGCGCGAAAGGCAGCCCTTAAGATAGCTATCATATGCTTTTCTTATTTCATATAACAGAATAATGCGCTGACAAACAACATCATAACAAATGCAAAAACCACAATAATGGGGAGCTTCAGGATGAATATGAAGGGTAAAACGTTACTGGCAGGATGTATTGCCTTAATGATGAGCAGCCCGGCGCTGGCGGAAGATATCAAAGTCGCCGTTGTCGGCGCGATGTCTGGTCCGGTCGCGCAGTACGGCGACCAGGAATTTACCGGTGCGGAGCAGGCCATCGCCGATATCAATGCCAAGGGCGGCATCAAGGGAAATAAGCTGGTTGCGGTAAAGTATGACGACGCCTGTGACCCGAAACAGGCTGTCGCGGTGGCGAACAAGGTTATCAATGACGGCATTAAATATGTCATCGGTCACCTGTGCTCCTCATCGACTCAACCCGCGTCTGATATCTACGAAGATGAAGGCATCCTGATGATCACCCCGGCTGCCACCGCGCCGGAGCTGACCGCGCGTGGCTATCAGTTGGTGCTGCGCACCACCGGTCTGGATTCCGATCAGGGACCGACCGCCGCGAAATACATTCTGGAAAAAGTGAAGCCGCAGCGCATCGCCATCGTCCACGACAAACAGCAATACGGTGAAGGGCTGGCGCGCGCGGTGCAGGATGGCCTGAAAAAAGGCAACGCGAACGTGGTGTTCTTTGACGGCATTACCGCCGGAGAGAAAGACTTCTCCACGCTGGTGGCGCGTCTGAAGAAAGAGAATATCGATTTTGTGTATTACGGGGGCTATCACCCGGAAATGGGCCAGATCCTACGCCAGGCGCGTGCCGCCGGTCTGAAAACCCAGTTTATGGGGCCGGAAGGGGTGGCGAACGTCTCGCTGTCTAACATCGCCGGTGAGTCTGCGGAAGGTCTGCTGGTGACCAAGCCGAAGAACTACGATCAGGTTCCGGCGAACAAACCCATCGTGGACGCGATCAAAGCGAAGAAACAGGATCCAAGCGGCGCGTTTGTGTGGACCACCTACGCCGCGTTGCAGTCTCTGCAGGCGGGCCTGAACCAGTCCGATGATCCGGCGGAAATCGCGAAATACCTGAAAGGGAATACCGTCGAAACCGTTATGGGGCCGCTGTCATGGGATGAGAAGGGCGATCTGAAGGGTTTCGAGTTCGGGGTCTTTAACTGGCACGCTAACGGTACGGCGACCGACGCCAAATAATTTTCCCGTCGTTTTTCTACAGAATGGAACGTCCGGGAAAACGCCGAAAACCTCAATGCCGGATGACGCTTACGCTTAACCGGCCTTAGTGAACAGCGATATGCAGGCCGGGTATGGCGACGCCACCCGGCTTTTTAACGTTTCTCCCAGCCATCCTGCTGCGCGGTAAAACCCGACGCCTGCATAAACGCCGCCATCACGCCGCGGTCTTCCACGCCGACGTCCGCCATCCACCAGGAGGAGATGTTAGGGTTATCGCGTATGACTTCTTCCACAAGATACTGCCCTACGCCGCGACGACGCGTGATCTCACGCACCCGCAGGGAATCCAGCGCGCCCTGCGCTCCGCTTAGCGTCACGCGTACCGCGCCCAGCAGACGCTCATTGAAACGCGCGGCGTAAATGCGGTGCGTTTCATCTACGCTTAACGAGGCGGCGGAATATTCCGGCCAGATTTTGCCCAGATCTATCAGATCCTGATCGCTAAAGTGTTCTAATCGAATGATGGTCAGCTTCATCGACAGCATGTCCAAATCACAAAAGAGAGCGTCAGTGTACCGAAAATTTTTAGCGGGATGCTTTCACTTTTTTAATTCATTTGGCAGGTGATTAGTTTTTTGTCAGTCGCAACCTTAGCGCGAAACGTCAGAGAATGAAAATCAGGCAGGATATTCCCCTGGAAGGTAGTGATTTATTCGGCTCTTTGTCCCGTTATTTTATGCTGACAAACGCGCTTTTTTTTGTTTATCTATGGTTAAAAGCAGAATATTATCTGTTCTTAATAGACTGAAAAATAGGGGTTTTACTCTGTTTTTGTCAAAAACACTGCGCTAAACCATTAATCAGACTGGTAAAAAACAGTGTAGTACAAAAAAAACACAGTCTTCTTTTTACGCATACAAATAAAAAATAAGTACACTTCGTCACGAATGGGGATTCAGTATGAAACGGAATGCGAAAACAGTTATCGCAGGCGTCATTGCATTAGCGATGTCGCAGGCGGCAATGGCAGATGAGATCAAGGTTGCCGTTGTGGGCGCGATGTCCGGGCCGGTCGCCCAGTGGGGCGATATGGAATTTAACGGCGCGCGTCAGGCCATTAAAGACATCAACGCCAAAGGCGGTATCAAGGGCGACAAACTGGTGGGCGTAGAGTACGACGACGCCTGCGATCCGAAACAGGCCGTTGCGGTCGCCAACAAAATTGTCAATGACGGCATTCAGTACGTGATTGGCCATCTGTGTTCTTCTTCTACCCAACCTGCATCGGATATTTACGAGGATGAAGGCATCCTGATGATCTCCCCGGGGGCGACGAATCCGGAGCTGACCCAGCGCGGTTATGCGCACATCATGCGTACCGCCGGGCTGGACTCCTCTCAAGGGCCGACCGCGGCAAAATACATTCTGGAGAAAGTGAAGCCGCAGCGCATCGCCATCATTCACGACAAACAGCAGTACGGTGAAGGGCTGGCGCGCTCCGTACAGGACGGCCTGAAAGCGGCGAACGCCAATATTGTCTTCTTCGACGGTATTACCGCCGGCGAAAAAGATTTCTCCGCGCTGCTTGCCCGTCTGCAAAAAGAGAACATCGACTTTGTTTATTACGGCGGGTACTACCCGGAAATGGGACAAATGCTGCGACAGGCGCGTTCGGTTGGCCTGAAAACCCAGTTTATGGGGCCGGAAGGGGTCGGTAATGCGTCGCTGTCGAACATCGCCGGTGATGCCGCAGAAGGCATGCTGGTGACGATGCCGAAACGTTATGACCAGGATCCAGCCAACAAAGCGATTGTCGATGCGTTGAAGGCAGACAAAAAAGATCCAAGCGGTCCTTATGTGTGGATCACCTATGCGGCGGTGCAGTCGCTGGCAACCGCAATGGACCGTTCCGGCAGCAAAGCGCCGCTGGATCTGGTGAAAGATTTAAAAGCGAACGGTGCTGACACCGTGATTGGGCCGCTGAAATGGGATGAAAAAGGCGATCTGAAGGGATTTGAATTTGGTGTCTTTCAGTGGCACGCCGACGGTTCGTCTACCGTCGCGAAGTAATTCCTGAAGACAAGTTATCCCACCGCCCGCGCAAAACGGGCGGGTTGAGAAAGGTTACCTTATGTCCGAGCAGTTCCTCTATTTTCTGCAGCAGATGTTTAACGGCGTCACGCTGGGAAGTACCTACGCGCTGATCGCTATTGGTTACACCATGGTGTACGGCATTATTGGCATGATCAACTTCGCCCACGGCGAGGTTTACATGATCGGCAGCTATGTCTCATTCATGATCATCGCCGCGCTAATGATGATGGGTATTGATACCAGTTGGCTGCTGGTGGCGGCCGGGTTTGTCGGGGCGATCGTCATCGCCAGCGCCTACGGCTGGAGTATTGAGCGGGTGGCCTACCGGCCGGTGCGCAACTCCAAGCGCCTGATTGCGCTGATTTCCGCGATTGGGATGTCCATCTTTCTGCAAAACTACGTCAGCCTGACCCAGGGCTCGCGTGATGTCGCGCTGCCAAGCCTGTTTAACGGTCAGTGGATTGTGGGGGCCAGCGAACACTTTTCGGCCAGCATTACCACCATGCAACTGGTGATCTGGATCGTCACCTTCCTCGCCATGCTGGCATTGACCCTTTTCATCCGTTATTCCCGCATGGGACGTGCCTGCCGCGCCTGCGCCGAAGATCTGAAAATGGCCAGCCTGCTGGGGATCAATACCGACCGCGTGATTGCGTTGACCTTCGTGATCGGCGCGGCGATGGCGGCGGTGGCGGGTGTTCTGCTCGGTCAGTTCTACGGGGTGATCAACCCCTACATCGGTTTTATGGCCGGGATGAAAGCCTTCACCGCCGCAGTGCTTGGCGGGATCGGCAGTATTCCGGGGGCGATGATTGGCGGCCTGATTCTCGGCGTCGCCGAAGCGCTTTCTTCTGCTTATCTCAGTACGGAATATAAAGACGTGGTGTCGTTCGCGCTGCTGATTCTGGTGCTGCTGGTGATGCCGACCGGTATTCTGGGTCGTCCGGAGGTAGAGAAAGTATGAAACCGATGCATTTTGCAATGGCGCTGCTCTCTGCCGCCATGTTCTTTGTGCTGGCTGGCGTCTTTATGGGCGTTCAGCTGGAGCTTGACGGCACGAAGCTGGTGGTGGATATCGCTGCCGACATCCGCTGGCAGTGGGTGTTTATTGGCACCGCAGTGGTTTTTTTCTTCCAGCTTCTGCGTCCGGCGTTCCAGAAAGGGCTGAAAAGCGTTTCCGGGCCTAAGTTCATTCTGCCGGCCATTGATGGCTCAACGGTTAAACAGAAGCTGTTTCTGATTGCGCTGTTGGTGGTGGCCGTCGCGTGGCCGTTTATGGTGTCGCGCGGTACGGTGGATATCGCCACCCTGACGATGATTTACATCATCCTCGGTCTGGGACTGAACGTAGTGGTGGGATTGTCCGGACTGTTGGTGCTGGGCTACGGCGGTTTCTACGCAATTGGCGCTTACACCTTTGCGTTGCTGAACCACTATTACGGCCTCGGTTTCTGGACCTGCCTGCCGCTGGCGGGGCTGGTGGCCGCTGCCGCCGGCTTCCTGCTCGGCTTTCCGGTGCTGCGCCTGCGCGGCGACTATCTGGCGATTGTGACCTTAGGGTTTGGCGAAATCGTCCGCATCCTGTTACTCAATAATACCGAAGTGACCGGCGGACCGAACGGCATCAGCCAGATCCCGAAACCGACGCTGTTTGGTCTCGAGTTCAGCCGTAGCGCCCGTGAAGGCGGCTGGGATACCTTCAGCAATTTCTTCGGTGTGAAGTATGACCCGTCCGATCGCGTTATCTTCCTGTATCTGGTGGCGTTACTGCTGGTGGTGCTGAGCCTGTTTGTTATCAATCGTCTGCTGCGTATGCCGCTGGGTCGCGCGTGGGAAGCTTTGCGTGAAGATGAGATCGCCTGCCGCTCGCTGGGTCTGAGCCCGACGCGTATTAAACTGACCGCATTTACCATCAGCGCCGCGTTCGCCGGTTTCGCCGGGACGCTTTTCGCCGCGCGCCAGGGCTTTGTCAGCCCGGAATCATTCACTTTTGCCGAATCGGCATTTGTGCTGGCAATTGTGGTATTGGGGGGGATGGGCTCGCAGTTTGCGGTGATCCTTGCGGCGGTATTGCTGGTGGTTTCGCGCGAGCTGATGCGTGATTTCAATGAATACAGCATGTTGATGCTGGGTGGTTTGATGGTGCTGATGATGATCTGGCGTCCGCAGGGCTTGCTGCCGATGACCCGTCCACAGTTGAAGCTGAAAAACGGGGAAGCGAAAGGAGAGCAGGCATGAGTCAGCCATTATTATCGGTTAACGGCCTGATGATGCGCTTCGGTGGTCTCTTGGCGGTCAACAACGTTGATCTGGAACTGCATCCCCAGGAGATTGTTTCGCTGATTGGGCCGAACGGCGCCGGGAAAACCACGGTCTTTAACTGCCTGACCGGGTTTTACAAACCGACCGGCGGTACGATCATGCTGCGCGATCAGCACCTTGAAGGGCTGCCGGGCCAGCAGATTGCCCGTATGGGCGTAGTTCGCACTTTCCAGCACGTACGTCTGTTTCGTGAAATGACGGTGATCGAGAATCTGCTGGTGGCGCAGCACCAACAGCTGAAAACCGGCGTGTTTTCCGGTCTGCTGAAGACACCCTCGTTTCGCCGGGCCCAGAGTGAAGCGCTGGACCGCGCCGCCACCTGGCTTGAGCGTATCGGTTTGTTAGAGCACGCCAACCGACAGGCCAGCAACCTGGCTTACGGCGATCAGCGTCGTCTGGAAATCGCGCGTTGCATGGTGACCCAACCGGACATTCTGATGCTCGACGAACCGGCTGCGGGGTTGAACCCGAAAGAGACGAAAGAGCTGGACGAACTGATCGCTGAGCTGCGCAATCATCACAACACCACCATCTTGCTGATTGAGCACGATATGAAGTTGGTGATGGGGATTTCTGACCGGATTTACGTGGTGAATCAGGGCACGCCGCTGGCGAACGGGACGCCGGAGCAGATTCGTAATAACCCGGACGTGATCCGCGCATACCTTGGTGAGGCCTAAGATGGAAAAAGTCATGTTGTCCTTTGACAAAGTCAGTGCCCACTACGGAAAAATCCAGGCGCTGCATGAGGTGAGCTTGCATATCAATCAGGGGGAAATCGTGACTCTGATTGGCGCTAACGGCGCAGGGAAAACCACGCTGCTCGGTACGCTGTGCGGCGACCCGCGCGCAACCAGCGGTCGGATTGTTTTTGATGACAAAGACATTACCGACTGGCAAACCGCCAAAATCATGCGTGAAGCGGTGGCGATTGTCCCGGAAGGGCGCCGCGTTTTTTCCCGTATGACGGTAGAAGAGAACCTGGCGATGGGCGGTTTTTTTGCCGAGCGCGACCAATTCCAGGAGCGCATCAAAGGGGTCTATGAACTGTTTCCGCGTCTGCACGAACGCCGTATTCAGCGAGCGGGAACCATGTCTGGCGGCGAGCAGCAAATGCTGGCGATTGGCCGCGCGTTGATGAGCCAGCCGCGCCTGCTGCTGCTGGACGAACCGTCGCTGGGACTTGCGCCTATTATCATCCAGCAGATTTTCGACACCATCGAGCAACTGCGCGAGCAGGGAATGACCATCTTCCTCGTCGAACAGAACGCTAACCAGGCGCTAAAGCTCGCTGACCGTGGATACGTGTTGGAAAACGGTCACGTCGTGCTCTCCGATACGGGCGACGCCCTGTTGGCGAATGAGGCGGTGCGCAGCGCTTACCTCGGCGGGTAACCGCCTGTCGTGCCCGTATGCGTGCAGCATCCGGGCTGACAACACCGTACTCCCCAGGCCGGGTAAGGCGAAGCCGCCCCCGGCTTTTATTCATAACACTTTTCATATTTCCATCATCCCATTGACGCCTGGCTGTCATCTTTTTGTAAATAAACGGTTATTTTTCTGTCATTCGCGCATGGCATGTTAACTCGCGAACAAAAAACGCGTGATATCGCGCATCCGGCACAACAAGAGAGATAACCGAATGACATCGTTACGACATACAGCGTTAGGCGTGGCGTTAAGCCTGGCATTCGTGGGAAATGCTTTGGCCGTGACCACCATTCCGTTCTGGCATTCTATGGAAGGCGAGCTGGGGAAAGAGGTGGATTCTCTGGCGCAACGTTTTAATGCCGCCAATCCGGATTACAAAATTGTGCCGGTGTACAAAGGCAACTACGAACAGAGTCTGAGCGCGGGCATCGCTGCCTTCCGTACCGGCAACGCGCCGGCGTTGCTTCAGGTGTACGAAGTAGGCACGGCGACGATGATGGCGTCGAAGGCTATCAAGCCCGTTTATGAGGTGTTCAAAGACGCGGGTATTCATTTTGATGAGTCACAGTTCGTGCCGACCGTCTCCGGTTACTACACCGATTCCAAAACCGGTCACCTGTTGTCTCAGCCGTTTAACAGCTCCACTCCGGTGTTGTATTACAACAAAGACGCCTTCCAAAAAGCCGGGTTAGACCCCGAACAACCACCAAAAACCTGGCAGGATCTGGCCGACTACACTGCGAAGCTGAAAGCGGCAGGGATGAAGTGCGGCTACGCCAGCGGCTGGCAGGGCTGGATCCAGATCGAAAACTTCAGCGCCTGGCATGGTCTGCCGGTGGCGACCAAAAACAACGGCTTTGACGGTACTGACGCGGTGCTGGAATTTAACAAGCCGGAGCAGGTGAAACACATCACCCTGTTGCAGGAACTCAATAAGAAGGGCGATTTCAGCTACTTCGGACGTAAAGACGAATCCACCGAGAAGTTCTACAACGGTGACTGCGCCATTACCACCGCTTCCTCTGGTTCGCTGGCAGACATTCGTCACTACGCCAAATTTAACTACGGCGTGGGCATGATGCCGTACGATGCCGACGTAAAAGGCGCGCCGCAGAACGCCATTATCGGCGGGGCGAGCCTGTGGGTGATGCAGGGGAAAGACAAAGAGACCTACAAAGGCGTGGCGACGTTCCTCGACTTCCTGGCGAAACCGGAAAACGCTGCTGAATGGCATCAGAAAACCGGCTATCTGCCGATCACCAAAGCTGCCTACGATCTGACCCGCGAACAGGGTTTTTATGACAAAAATCCGGGCGCGGATATCGCTACGCGTCAGATGCTGAACAAGCCGCCGTTACCGTTCACCAAAGGCCTGCGTCTGGGCAATATGCCGCAAATCCGTACCATTGTGGACGAAGAGCTGGAAAGCGTATGGACCGGCAAGAAAACCCCGCAACAGGCACTGGATTCTGCGGTAGAGCGCGGAAATCAACTGTTACGCCGCTTCGAGCAGTCGACCAAATCGTAATGTGAGTTGCCCGGTGGCTTCAGCTTACCGGGCCGACAAGAGTGTAAGCCGGGTAAGCCGAAGCCGCCGCCCGGCGCTGTTCAGGAAAGCCAATTTTCATGTCATCTTCTCGTCCGGTATTCCGCTCGCGCTGGCTGCCTTATCTTTTGGTCGCGCCGCAGCTGGCAATTACCCTTATTTTCTTTATCTGGCCTGCGGGCGAGGCGCTGTGGTATTCGCTGCAAAGCGTCGATCCGTTTGGGCTGTCCAGCCAGTTTGTCGGGCTGGATAACTTCGTCGCACTGTTCCATGACCGCTACTACCTCGATTCCTTCTGGACGACGGTGAAATTCAGCGCGCTGGTGACCGTCAGCGGCCTTTTGGCCTCGCTGTTTTTCGCCGCGCTGGTCGACTACGTGGTGCGCGGCAGCCGCCTGTACCAGACGCTGATGCTGCTACCTTACGCCGTCGCCCCCGCCGTCGCCGCCGTGCTGTGGATCTTTCTCTTTAACCCGGGGCGCGGGCTGATTACGCATTTTTTGGCCGAATTCGGTTATGACTGGAACCACGCCCAGAATAGCGGTCAGGCCATGTTCCTGGTGGTGTTTGCGTCGGTCTGGAAGCAAATTAGTTACAACTTCCTGTTCTTCTTCGCCGCGCTGCAGTCGATTCCCCGTTCGCTGGTGGAAGCCGCCGCCATTGACGGCGCGGGGCCGGTGCGCCGCTTCTTCAGGCTGTCGTTGCCGCTGATTGCCCCGGTGAGCTTCTTTCTGCTGGTGGTTAACCTGGTGTACGCCTTCTTCGACACCTTCCCGGTGATCGACGCCGCCACCGCCGGTGGGCCTGTGCAGGCGACCACCACGCTAATTTATAAAATTTACCGCGAAGGTTTCGCCGGGCTGGATCTGTCAGCTTCCGCCGCGCAGTCGGTGGTGCTGATGTTCCTCGTCATCATCCTCACGGTGGTGCAGTTTCGCTATGTGGAAAGTAAGGTGCGTTATCAATGATTGAGAACCGTCGCGGGCTGAAGATTTTCAGCCATACCATGCTGGTTCTGGGGATTGCCGTCATCCTGTTTCCACTGTACGTGGCGTTTGTCGCGGCGACGCTGGATAACCGGGCGGTATTCGACACGCCGATGACGCTGATCCCAGGATCACACTTGATTGAAAACATGAAAAATATCTGGGTCAACGGCGTGGGCGCCAACAGCGCGCCGTTCTGGTTGATGATGCTCAACAGCTTCATCATGGCATTCGGTATTACGGTGGGCAAAATCACCGTGTCGATGCTCTCGGCCTTCGCCATCGTCTGGTTCCGCTTTCCGCTGCGTAACCTGTTCTTCTGGATGATTTTCATCACCCTGATGCTGCCGGTGGAAGTGCGTATCTTTCCCACGGTAGAGGTAATCGCCAACCTGAAGATGCTCGACAGTTACGCAGGTCTGACGTTGCCGCTGATGGCCTCGGCGACGGCCACTTTCCTGTTCCGCCAGTTCTTTATGACCCTGCCGGACGAATTAATTGAAGCCGCGCGTATCGACGGCGCGTCGCCGATGCGTTTTTTCCGCGACATCGTGCTGCCGCTGTCAAAAACCAACCTCGCGGCGCTGTTTGTCATCACCTTTATCTACGGCTGGAACCAGTACCTGTGGCCGCTGCTGATTATCACCGACGTTAATCTTGGCACTACCGTGGCGGGTATTAAAGGCATGATCGCCACCGGCGAAGGCTCCACCCTCTGGAATCAGGTGATGGCGGCGATGCTGCTTACCCTTATCCCCCCGGTCGTTATCGTTTTAGCCATGCAGCGTGCGTTTGTGCGTGGTTTAGTGGACAGTGAGAAATAAGATGGCAGGTTTAAAATTACAGGCAGTAACCAAAAGCTGGGATGGCAAAACCCAGGTCATTCAGCCGCTCACGCTCGACGTGGCGGACGGGGAGTTTATCGTGATGGTCGGGCCGTCCGGCTGCGGAAAATCCACACTGCTGCGCATGGTGGCGGGGCTGGAGCGCGTGTCCTCCGGGGATATCTGGATCGACCGCCAGCGCGTCACCGAGATGGAGCCAAAAGATCGCGGTATCGCGATGGTGTTCCAGAACTACGCTCTCTATCCGCACATGAGCGTGGAGGAGAACATGGCCTGGGGGCTAAAAATTCGCGGGATGGGTAAAAGCCATATTGAGGCACGCGTGAAAGAGGCGGCGCGCATTCTGGAACTGGATGGCCTGCTTAAGCGCCGCCCGCGCGAACTCTCCGGCGGCCAGCGCCAGCGCGTGGCGATGGGGCGTGCCATCGTGCGCGATCCGGCGGTGTTTCTGTTTGATGAGCCGCTCTCCAACCTCGATGCCAAACTGCGCGTGCAGATGCGCCTCGAGCTGCAACATCTGCATCGTCGCCTGAACACGACATCCCTGTATGTGACCCACGATCAGGTTGAGGCGATGACGCTTGCCCAGCGGGTGATGGTGATGAACAGAGGTATCGCCGAACAGATTGGCACGCCGGTAGAGGTGTATGAAAAACCCGCCAGCCGCTTTGTGGCGAGCTTTATCGGCAGTCCGGCAATGAACCTGCTGGACGGGCGCATCACCAGGTCGGGCACGCATATTGAGCTGGAAAGTGGCATGGCGTTGCCGATTGGGGGAGACTACCGTGGTTATGCCGGGCGTAAGATGACGCTGGGTATTCGTCCGGAGCATATTGCGCTAAGCTCGCAGACGGAAGGCGGCGTGCCGCTGGTGATGGACACCCTCGAGATGCTGGGGGCTGACAATCTGGCCCACGGACGCTGGGGCGAGCAAAAGCTGGTGGTGCGCCTTACCCATCAGCAACGCCCGAAAGCAGGCAGCACGCTGTGGCTGCATCTACCGGGAAATCATTTGCATCTTTTTGACGGTGAAACAGGACAACGTGTATGAGTAACTGGCCGTATCCCCGCATCGTCGCCCACCGTGGCGGCGGTAAACTGGCGCCGGAAAACACCCTCGCAGCAATCGACGTGGGCGCCCGTTTCGGACACACCATGATTGAGTTCGACGCTAAGCTGTCAAAAGATGGCGAAATCTTTCTGCTGCACGACGATAATCTCGAGCGAACCAGCAACGGCTGGGGCGTGGCGGGTGAGCTGAACTGGCAGGATTTATTGCGTGTCGATGCGGGAAGTTGGTTCAGCGGGGAGTTTAAAGGCGAACCGCTGCCGCTGCTGGCGGATGTGGCGGACCGCTGTCGTCAACACGGTATGATGGCCAATATCGAAATCAAACCGACCACCGGCACCGGGGCGCTGACGGGAAAAGTGATTGCCCTTGCCGCGCGTGAGCTGTGGGCGGGGATGACCGCGCCATTGCTTTCATCGTTTGACATTGATGCGCTGGAGGCTGCGCAGGTTGCGGCACCGGAACTGCCCCGCGGGCTGTTGCTGGACGAATGGCGCCAGGACTGGCGCGAGTTAACCACCCGCTTAGGCTGCGTGTCGATCCATCTCAATCATAAATTGCTCGATGAAGCGCGCGTGAGCAGTCTAAAAGACGCCGGGCTGCGCATCCTGGTGTACACCGTCAATAAACCCCAGCGCGCCGCTGAGTTGCTGCGCTGGGGCGTGGACTGCATCTGTACGGATGCCATTGATATTATCGGTCCGGACGTTACTTCTGCTGGTTAAGCATATCGCCGTTCTGCCGCTGGGGCAGCATCTTCTGACTGCTGCTCTGGCCGCCGCTTAGCATCCCGCCGCCGCTGTTGGGGAGCGGCTGTTCACGCATTTGGCCCTGCTGGATCCGTTGCTGATTGCTGTTTATCTGCGTTTGCAGATGCTGCTGTTGTTGTTGAGTCTGGGTTTTGAGCTGTTGGTTCAGCATCCCTTTCTGCTGGATCTGCTGCGACTGCATTTGCGTCTGCATCCGCTGCTGGCTGGGGATCTGATAACCCGGTTGGTTCGGGTTGTTCATGGTATTGATCGGCTGTGCGAAACAGGCAAACGGCAGTAGCGCTGTCAAAATGAAGAGTCGTTTCATCGTCATTCCTCCTGTGTGAGGTATCTCTTAAGTTTACGCCTTTCCCGGCGAAACGATGGTTATTTCAGAGTTATGCACCAGGCTTAGTGGGGCGTTGCCCGTTCAATTCTGGAGAATAACGATGATGAAACCGACGTTTTTGCGCCGGGTAGCCATTGCTGCTCTGCTCTCAGGAAGTTGTTTTAGTGTGGTAGCCGCGCCGCCAGCGCCGCCTCCGGTCTCGTACGGCGTGGAAGAGGATGTATTCCATCCCGTTCGCGCAAAGCAGGGCATGGTGGCCTCGGTGGATGCGATGGCGACAAAGGTGGGGGTGGATATCCTCAAGCAGGGCGGTAATGCCGTCGATGCCGCTGTCGCCGTAGGCTACGCGCTGGCGGTGACCCATCCGCAGGCGGGGAACCTGGGCGGCGGCGGCTTTATGCTGCTGCGCACGAAAGAGGGTACGACCACCGCCATCGATTTTCGCGAAATGGCGCCCGCTAACGCTACGCGCGATATGTTCCTTGACGATCAAGGTAACCCCGACAGTAAAAAATCGCTGACTTCGCATCTCGCGTCCGGGACGCCAGGCACCGTGGCGGGGTTTTCACTGGCGCTGGAAAAATACGGCACGATGCCGCTGAACAAAGTGGTGCGTCCGGCTATTTCATTGGCGCAGGACGGCTTTGTGGTTAACGACGCGCTGGCGGAGGATCTGAAAACGTACGGCAGTGAAGTCATTCCCCATCATGAAAACAGCAAAGCGATTTTCTGGAAGGACGGCGAGCCGCTGAAGAAAGGCGACACGCTGGTACAGAAGAATCTGGCGAAAAGCCTGGAGATGATCGCCGAAAGCGGTCCGGATGCGTTCTATAAAGGCGCCATTGCCGATCAAATTGCCCAGGAGATGCAGAAGAACGGCGGGCTTATCACCAAAGAGGATTTAGCCAACTACAAAGCGGTGGAGCGTACGCCAATTAGCGGTGATTATCGCGGGTATCAGGTCTTCTCCATGCCGCCGCCTTCATCCGGCGGGATTCATATCGTCCAAATCCTCAACATCCTGGAAAACGTCGATATGAAGAAATATGGCTTTGGCAGCGCGGACGCCATGCAAATTATGGCGGAAGCGGAAAAATACGCTTATGCCGATCGTTCGGAGTATCTGGGTGACCCGGACTTCGTGAAAGTGCCGTGGCAGGCGCTGACCAACAAAGCCTATGCCAAAACGATCGCCGACAAGATTGATATCAACAAAGCGAAACCGTCCAGCGAAATTCGCCCCGGCAAACTCGCGCCTTATGAAAGCAATCAGACCACGCACTTCTCGGTGGTGGACAAAGACGGCAACGCAGTGGCGGTGACCTATACCCTGAATACCACCTTCGGTACTGGCATCGTGGCAGGCAATACCGGCATTCTGATGAACAACGAAATGGATGACTTCTCCGCGAAACCGGGCGTGCCAAACGTCTACGGACTGGTGGGCGGCGATGCCAACGCCGTCGGGCCGAAGAAGCGCCCGTTGTCGTCGATGTCGCCAACCATCGTGGTGAAGGACGGGAAAACCTGGCTGGTGACGGGCAGCCCGGGCGGCAGCCGTATTATCACCACGGTGCTGCAGATGGTGGTCAACAGCATTGATTTTGGGATGAACGTTGCAGAGGCAACCAACGCGCCGCGCTTCCATCACCAGTGGCTACCGGATGAGCTGCGCGTGGAGAAAGGCTTTAGCCCGGATACGTTGAAGCTGCTGGAGCAAAAAGGACAAAAGGTCGTGCTGAAAGAGGCGATGGGCAGCACCCAGAGCATCATGGTTGGGCCTGATGGCGAGCTGTATGGGGCTTCCGACCCACGTTCGGTGGATGATTTAACGGCGGGGTATTAACGTGTTGCCGGGTGGCGGCTCCGCCTTACCCGGCCTGCGTTTCAGTCTTATCAGTCCCGGTAGGCGTAGCGCCACCGGGCGATGTGTCACTTTATTCTTGCCATATAATACGCGTCCACGTACTCGCCGTCGCGCAGGGCGTAGCGCTTGCCGGTGCCTTCAATGTCAAAGCCATGCTTTTTATAGACCGCCACCGCTGGCGCATTATCGACAAACACCGTCAGTTCGATGCGATCTACCCGCAGCCAGTTATCGCACATATCGATCATCGTGCGAATCAACGCGCTGGCAACGCCGCGGTTTTGCCAGCGGGCGTCAACGCAGATGCCAAAATCGGCGACATGGCTGCGGCGGGGGCGCTGCGTAACCTCAATGCACAAATGCCCGACAACCTGCTCGTCAATGCAGGCGACAAGCTGTTTAATGCCCGGCTGGTCGGCCAGTCGCGCCTGCCACATTTCCATCGAGGGATGCGGAACCTGTAGCGTGTTGCGATACACCTCAGGCTGGGCGTGGATCTGACGAATCGCGTCATAATCTCTGGTTTCAGCGTGGCGTATCACTATTTCGCTCATTCTTGTCTCTCCGGCGGGGGTAAAGTCCCTTTTAACATCATTGACTTTCACATTGCAGTCAAATGCATTTATTTGCAAAAAGTGTTGGACAACTGCGAATGAGAATGATTATTATTGCTTTGCGTTCAGGGAGACCCTTGCGGAGAACCTGAAAGCACGACATTGCTCACATTGCTTCCAGTATTACTTTAGCCAGCCTCTGCTGGCTTTTTTTTGGGGTCTGTTTCAGCCTGGCTTACTTGTCATTTTGTCCCCGGGAAGTGCTCGTGCTCCTCACGTACATTAAGTACGCTCCGGGCCCTGCGCGCTTGCCGTGAACAAACTGACGGCGACGGCGGCGGCTGATTTTTTGGTTTTGCTTTTGTAGGCCGGATAAGCGTCAGCGCCATCCGGCAACGGTTTCTGGCTCTGACGTGTCGTCTTTCCCTGGTTTGCGCTAAGGTGTAGTCAATCACCTTAAAAAGGACACCTTCATGACGTTACATTGCGCATTTATTGGCTTTGGGAAAAGCACGACCCGTTATCATCTTCCTTATGTACTCAACCGTAAAGACACCTGGCACGTCGCCCATATTTACCGCCGCCGCGCGAAGCCGGAAGAACAGGCGCCGATCTATTCTCATATCCATTTCACCAGCGATCTTGATGAAGTGTTAAATGACCCGCAGGTAAAACTGGTGATTGTCTGTACCCATGCCGACAGCCATTTTGAATACGCGAAGCGTGCGCTGGAAGCAGGGAAAAACGTGCTGGTCGAAAAGCCCTTCACCCCAACCCTGGCAGAGGCCAGGGTGCTGTTTGAACTGGCGAAAAGCAAAGGACTGACGGTATCGCCGTATCAGAACCGCCGCTTTGACGCCTGCTTCCTGACCGCCAAAAAAGTCATCGAAAGCGGCAAGCTGGGGGAGATTGTCGAAATCGAAAGTCATTTCGACTACTACCGACCGGTGGCGGAAACCAAACCGGGTTTGCCGCAGGACGGCTCGTTCTACGGTCTCGGCGTGCATACCATGGACCAGATTATCTCGCTGTTTGGGCGTCCGGATCACGCCGCGTATGACATCCGTAGTCTGCGCAACAAAGCGAACCCGGACGATACCTTTGAGGCGCAGCTGTTTTACGGCGACCTGAAAGCGATCGTTAAAACCAGCCATCTGGTGAAAATCGATTACCCGAAATTTATCGTTCATGGCACCAAAGGCTCGTTTATTAAATACGGCATCGACCAGCAGGAAACCAGCCTGAAGGCCAACATCATGCCGGGTGAACCAGGGTTTGCAGCCGATGAGTCGCTGGGCGTGCTGGAGTACGTCAATGATGACGGTGTGACGGTGCGCGAAGAAGTCACGCCGGAGGTGGGGGACTATGGTCGCGTTTATGATGCGCTGTTCAAAACGATTACCCAGGGGGCGCCAAATTACGTCAAGGAATCTGAGGTTTTGACGAATCTCGAACTCCTGGAACGGGCGTTTGAGCAGGCGTCTCCGGCCACCATTACCCTTGCCAGATAAGGTTTACGGCTCCTCTATGCTTGTTCATATTTTTTGAACAGAGGAGTCAATTTTCACCCTCTATGATCGCAGCGCGATTGGGTCCACACTGACTCCATCGAAAACATCTGGGGGTGAACACAATGATCTACTTACGCAAAGCAAATGACCGCGGCCACGCCAATCATGGCTGGCTGGATTCCTGGCACACCTTTTCGTTTGCCGACTATTATGACCCGAACTTTATGGGCTTTTCGGCGCTGCGGGTGATTAACGATGACGTGATTGATGCGGGACAGGGGTTCGGTACCCATCCGCATAAAGACATGGAGATCCTGACCTATGTGCTGGAAGGCGCAGTAGAACACCAGGACAGCATGGGCAACAAAGAGCAGGTGCCAGCCGGTGAATTCCAGATCATGAGCGCGGGAACAGGGGTACGTCACTCTGAGTACAACCCGAGCAAAACGGATCGTCTGCGTCTTTACCAGATCTGGATCATCCCGGAAACAACCGGCATAACGCCGCGTTACGAACAGCGTCGTTTCGATGCCACGCAGGGGAAACAACTGGTGCTGTCGCCGGATGCCCGCGACGGTTCGCTGAAAGTGTATCAGGATATGGAACTGTACCGCTGGGCGCTGGTAAAAGACGAGCAGTCGGTGCATCAGATTGCCGCAGAACGCCGCGTCTGGATCCAGGTGGTGAAAGGCGAGGTGACGATAAACGGCACCAAAGCGACCACCAGCGACGGTCTGGCGATTTGGGATGAACAAGCGATCTCAATTCATGCCGACAGCGATAGTGAAGTGCTGCTGTTTGACTTGCCGCCAGTATAAATCGACATCACCCTGCCCGACGAGGGCTTACAGGCCGGATGCGACGTGAAAACGTCGCTATCCGGCTTTTTTCGTGTGTCATTAATTCTTCACGTCCGTGGTAAACTGGGAAAATCTATCCCTTTTATATCTTTCAGGACGATGAAAAAGAAAAGACCCGTACTTCAGGATGTCGCCGACCGCGTAGGCGTGACCAAAATGACGGTCAGCCGCTTTTTGCGTAACCCGGAGCAGGTCTCCGTCGCGCTACGCGGCAAGATCGCCGCTGCACTTGATGAACTGGGTTACATTCCCAATCGCGCCCCTGATATTCTTTCAAACGCCACCAGCCGGGCGATCGGCGTGTTGCTGCCTTCATTAACCAACCAGGTCTTCGCAGAAGTGCTGCGCGGGATTGAGGCGGTGACGGATGCCCACGGCTACCAGACTATGCTCGCGCACTACGGCTATAAGCCGGAAATGGAACAGGAGCGCCTGGAGTCGATGCTTTCCTGGAATATCGACGGTCTGATTCTGACCGAACGTACCCATACTCCGCGCACCCTGAAAATGATAGAAGTGGCAGGTATCCCGGTGGTTGAACTGATGGACAGCCAGTCGCCGTGTCTGGACATCGCCGTCGGCTTTGACAACTTTGAAGCAGCCCGTCAGATGACTGCCGCGATTATCGCCCGCGGGCATCGTCATATCGCCTATCTTGGCGCGCGTCTCGACGAACGTACTATCATCAAACAGAAGGGGTATGAGCAGGCGATGCGGGATGCAGGCCTGGTGCCTTACAGTGTGATGGTTGAGCAGTCTTCATCTTACTCGTCGGGGATCGAACTGATCCGCCAGGCGCGCCGCGAATATCCGCAACTTGACGGGATCTTCTGTACCAACGATGACCTGGCGGTCGGGGCGGCGTTTGAATGCCAGCGCCTGGGGCTTTCAATCCCGCGTGATATGGCGATTGCCGGGTTCCACGGTCATGATATCGGACAGGTGATGGAACCGCGTCTGGCCAGCGTCCTGACGCCGCGTGAACGGATGGGCAGCATTGGCGCAGAGCGCCTGCTGGCTCGCATCCGTGGTGAAAGCGTGACGCCGAAAATGTTAGATTTAGGTTTCACCTTGTCACCGGGCGGATCTATTTAAGCCAACAAATTTGAAGTAGCTCACACTTATTCACTTCTGGCACGTTTGGACATTGCGTCCAGGTTTGTCCGGTCGGACAATGTTACCGATAACAGTTACCCGTAACAATTCCTGAACTTTGTACTGTGAGGGCACCACTTTGAGCACGACTAACCATGATCACCACGTTTACGTTCTGATGGGCGTATCGGGCAGCGGCAAATCCGCTGTCGCAAGCGAAGTGGCGCATCAACTTCATGCCGCGTTCCTTGACGGCGATTTTCTCCATCCGCGTAGCAACATTGAGAAAATGGCCTCTGGCGAACCCTTAAATGACGACGACCGTAAACCGTGGCTGCAGGCGCTGAACGACGCCGCGTTTGCCATGCAGCGTACCAACAAAGTGTCGCTGATCGTCTGTTCCGCGCTGAAAAAACACTACCGCGACATCCTGCGCGACGGTAATCCAAACCTTTCTTTTATCTACCTGAAAGGCGATTTCGACGTCATTGAAAGCCGTCTGAAGGCGCGTAAAGGCCATTTCTTCAAAACGCAGATGCTGGTGACACAATTCGACACGCTGCAGGAACCGGACGCTGACGAGAAAGACGTGCTGGTGGTGGATATCGATCAGCCGCTGGACGGTGTTGTTGCAAGCACCATCGAGGTCATTACTAAAAGGCAGTAAGTTTTGAGTACATTAACGCTTGTTTTAACAGCAGTAGGCTCCGTTTTACTGCTGTTGTTTTTAGTGATGAAGGCGCGAATGCATGCCTTCGTTGCTTTGATGGTGGTGTCTATTGGCGCAGGGCTCTTTTCCGGTATGCCGCTCGATAAAATTGCAGCGACGATGGAAAAGGGAATGGGCGGTACGCTTGGCTTCCTGGCCATTGTGGTCGCGCTGGGCGCTATGTTCGGTAAGATCCTGCATGAAACGGGCGCGGTCGATCAGATCGCCGTCAAGATGCTGAAATCCTTTGGTCACAGCCGCGCGCACTATGCGATTGGCCTGGCCGGTCTGATCTGCGCGCTGCCGTTGTTCTTTGAAGTGGCGATCGTGTTGCTGATTAGCGTCGCGTTTTCGATGGCGCGTCATACCGGCACCAATCTGGTGAAGCTGGTGATCCCGCTGTTTGCCGGGGTTGCGGCGGCTGCGGCCTTCCTGCTGCCCGGGCCTGCGCCGATGCTGCTGGCTTCACAAATGCACGCCGACTTTGGCTGGATGATCCTGATTGGCCTGTGCGCCGCGATTCCGGGAATGATTATCGCCGGGCCGCTGTGGGGCAACTTCATCAGCCGTTTTGTGGAGCTGCGCATACCCGACGATATTACCGAGCCACACCTCGGCGAAGGCAAGATGCCATCCTTTGGCTTCAGCCTGTCGTTGATCCTGCTGCCGCTGGTGCTGGTGGGACTGAAAACCATCGCCGCGCGCTTTGTACCGGAAGGGTCAACGGCTTACGAATGGTTTGAATTTATCGGCCATCCGTTCACCGCGATTCTGGTTGCTTGTCTGGTGGCGATCTATGGCCTGGCGATGCGTCAGGGAATGCCAAAAGATAAAGTAATGGAAATCTGCGGTCACGCGCTGCAGCCGGCGGGGATTATTCTGCTGGTGATTGGCGCAGGCGGCGTGTTTAAGCAGGTGCTGGTGGATTCCGGCGTGGGCCCGGCGCTGGGGGAAGCGTTGACCGGCATGGGCTTGCCGATTGCCATTACCTGCTTCGTACTGGCCGCGGCAGTGCGCATCATTCAGGGTTCCGCGACGGTGGCCTGTCTGACGGCGGTGGGGCTGGTGATGCCGGTGATTGAACAACTGAACTTCTCCGGTGCGCAGATGGCGGCATTGTCTATCTGTATCGCGGGCGGTTCGATTGTTGTCAGCCACGTTAACGACGCCGGTTTCTGGCTGTTCGGTAAATTCACCGGCGCGACCGAAGCGCAAACGCTGAAGACCTGGACGATGATGGAAACCATCCTCGGTACTGTCGGCGCGATCGTCGGGATGATTGCCTTCCAGTTATTGAGCTGATTACTGTGCCCGGTGGCGCTTGCGCTTGCCGGGCCTGAGTACTGCATAGGTTGAAACCGTAGCACCCCCGCCGTTTTATCACCCCTTCATCCACATCCGGATACCGTCGAGGAACATCTGGGTCGCCATCATCACCAGAATCAACCCCATCAGGCGCTCCAGCGCGTTTACGCCTTTTTCGCCAAGCAGGCGCAGGAACAGCGATGACTGCATCAGAATGGCAAACGTGCCGCCCCAGGCCAGCAGCAGAGCAATGACCAGATGTCCCATCTGGTTTGGATATTGATGTGACAGCAGCATTAACGTCGCCAGAATGGTCGGACCGGCCACCAGCGGGATGGCCAGCGGCACGATAAAGGGCTCTTCACCCGCCGGTAACCCCGCGCTGTTGCCCGACGCGCTGGGGAAAATCATTTTAATGGCGATCAGGAACAGGATAATCCCCCCGGAGATGGACACTGTTTCGGCGCGTAAATTGAGAAAAGCGAGAATTTTCTCGCCCGCGAAAAGAAAAATCAGCATCAGCAGCAGCGCGATAAACAGCTCGCGAACCATAATCGCGCGACGCCGTTTTGGCTCGGTATGTTTCAGTACGGACATGAAGATAGGCAGATTACCGAGCGGATCCATAATCAGGATCAATAAAACTGCTGCTGAAATGATTTCATTCATAACTCAAATTCCCTGATAATTGCCGCGGACTTTCTGCTTGCTAACGCAGCGGGATAAGTCGCATTACTGATGGCATCGCTATCATTGATTAATTTCACTTGCGACTTTGGCTGCTTTTTGTATGGTGAAGGATAAGCCAGTAGGACACTGGTTAGCATACACAGCACACATCTCTGCAGGAAAAAACGCTATGAAAAATGTTGGTTTTATCGGCTGGCGCGGTATGGTCGGCTCTGTTCTCATGCAACGCATGGTTGAAGAGCGCGACTTCGACGCCATTCGCCCTGTTTTCTTTTCGACTTCTCAGCTGGGGCTGGCTGCGCCGACGTTTGGCGGCACCACCGGCACACTTCAGGACGCATTCGATCTCGAGGCGCTGAAGGCGCTCGACATTATTGTGACCTGCCAGGGCGGCGATTATACCAACGAAATTTATCCAAAGCTGCGTGAAAGCGGGTGGCAGGGCTACTGGATTGACGCCGCCTCCTCGCTGCGTATGAAAGATGACGCCATCATCATTCTCGACCCGGTTAACCAGGATGTCATCAACGACGGCCTGAATAAAGGCATCAAAACGTTTGTCGGCGGTAACTGTACCGTCAGCCTGATGCTGATGTCGCTGGGCGGCCTGTTTGCTAACGACCTGGTGGACTGGGTGTCTGTTGCCACTTACCAGGCGGCTTCCGGCGGCGGCGCGCGGCATATGCGTGAGTTGCTCAACCAGATGGGCCAACTGCATAACCACGTGGCGGATGAACTGGCGACCCCTTCTTCAGCGATTCTCGATATCGAACGTAAAGTCACCCATCTTACCCGCAGCGGCGATCTGCCGGTGGATAACTTTGGCGTACCGCTGGCAGGCAGCCTGATCCCGTGGATCGACAAACAGCTCGATAACGGCCAGAGCCGCGAAGAGTGGAAGGGCCAGGCGGAGACCAACAAAATTCTCAATACCGCTTCCGTGATCCCGGTGGATGGCCTTTGTGTGCGCGTGGGCGCGCTGCGCTGCCATAGCCAGGCTTTCACCATTAAATTGAAAAAAGATGTGTCTATTCCGACCGTGGAAGCACTGCTGGCGGCGCACAATCCGTGGGCCAAAGTCGTGCCAAACGATCGGGATATTACCCTGCGCGAACTGACCCCGGCGGCCGTTACCGGTACGCTGACCACGCCAGTGGGCCGTCTGCGTAAGCTGAATATGGGACCGGAGTTCCTGTCAGCCTTTACCGTGGGCGACCAACTGCTGTGGGGCGCGGCGGAACCGCTGCGTCGGATGCTGCGCCAACTGGCGTAACCGTGAATTGCCCGATCGCGCTTTGCGTATCGGGTCTGCGGGTGATCCGCAAAAATTTGTCAAAGTGTTATCCAGGGTGCTGAGTCACCCTTTTTTATGCGTTATACAGGAGTAATCGCAGATGTTTCATTTTTTCACAGGAGTTAATTAAAGCGTTGGCTATTCTTTAAAGGTGCCCTGATACCTCCGCGGTATTACGGTTTTGCCTGAAGCCAGGACGGCGCAGAGAGGATGCACAATTGTGCTGCGCTGTTAAAGTTAAAAAAGCGTCTCCGCCCGATGCCATAAGCAGCGGGAAAGGGAGGCTGTAAAACAGGATGACAACCATGTCCGTTCGTATCGATAGAGACGTGATTAACGCGCTAATTGCAGGCCATTTTGCGGATCCTTTTTCCGTACTCGGAATGCACCAGACCCCCGCCGGACTTGAAGTCCGCGCTCTGTTACCTGACGCCACCGAAGTGTGGGTCATTGAACCGAAAACCGGACGTAAAGTCGGCAAACTCGAATGCCTTGACTCGCGCGGTTTCTTCAGCGGCGTATTACCGCGTCGTAAAAATCCTTTTCGCTATCAGCTTGCGGTTGTCTGGCACGGCCAGCAGAACCTGATTGACGATCCCTACCGTTTTGGTCCATTGATTCAGGAGATGGATGCCTGGCTGCTGTCGGAAGGCACCCATCTTCGTCCGTATGAAACCCTCGGCGCCCATGCGGATACGATGGATGGCGTGACCGGAACCCGCTTCTCGGTGTGGGCGCCGAACGCCCGACGCGTCTCGGTTGTGGGGCAATTTAACTACTGGGATGGACGTCGTCATCCGATGCGCCTGCGCAAAGAGAGCGGCATTTGGGAGCTGTTTATTCCCGGCGCGCAGAACGGTCAGCTGTATAAATACGAAATGATCGACGCCAACGGCAATCTGCGCGTGAAAGCCGATCCTTACGCGTTTGAAGCGCAGATGCGCCCGGATACCGCCTCGCTGATTTGCGGGCTGCCGGAAAAGGTTGAGCAAACCGAAGAGCGCAAAAAAGCCAATCAATTCGATGCGCCTATCTCCATTTATGAAGTGCACCTTGGGTCGTGGCGTCGTCATACCGACAACAATTTCTGGCTGAGCTACCGTGAGCTGGCGGACCAGCTTGTCCCGTACGTGAAGTGGATGGGCTTTACCCATATTGAGCTGTTGCCCGTTAACGAGCATCCGTTCGACGGCAGTTGGGGCTATCAGCCCACCGGTTTGTATGCGCCGACCCGTCGCTTCGGTACCCGCGATGATTTCCGCTATTTCATCAACGCCGCGCATAACGCCGGGCTGAACGTTATTCTCGACTGGGTGCCGGGTCATTTCCCCTCCGACGACTTTGGCCTGGCGGAATTTGACGGCACGAAGCTGTACGAACACAGCGACCCGCGGGAAGGCTATCACCAGGACTGGAACACGCTGATCTACAACTACGGACGCCGTGAAGTCAGCAACTATCTGGTCGGCAACGCCCTGTACTGGATTGAACGCTTCGGCATTGACGCCCTGCGCGTGGATGCGGTGGCGTCGATGATCTACCGCGACTATAGCCGGAAAGAGGGAGAGTGGATCCCGAACGAGTTCGGCGGACGGGAGAACCTGGAAGCGATCGAATTTTTGCGCAATACCAACCGGATCCTTGGCGAACAAGTGCCGGGCGCGGTGAGCATGGCGGAAGAATCCACCGACTTCGCCGGGGTGTCCCGTCCGCAGGACATGGGCGGGTTGGGATTCTGGTACAAATGGAATCTTGGCTGGATGCACGACACCCTCGACTACATGAAGCTGGACCCGGTCTATCGTCAGTATCACCACGATAAACTGACGTTTGGCATGCTCTACAACTACACCGAAAACTTTGTGTTGCCGCTGTCGCATGACGAAGTGGTTCACGGCAAGAAATCGATTCTCGACCGTATGCCGGGCGATGCATGGCAGAAGTTCGCCAACCTGCGCGCCTACTATGGCTGGATGTGGGCCTTCCCTGGCAAAAAACTGCTGTTTATGGGTAACGAATTCGCCCAGGGCCGCGAATGGAACCACGACGCCAGTCTCGACTGGCATCTGCTGGAAGGGGGCGACAACTGGCATCATGGCGTCCAGCGGCTGGTTCGCGACCTCAACCACACTTACCGACACCATAAAGCGCTGCACGAACTCGATTTTGACAGCTATGGTTTTGAATGGCTGGTGGTGGATGACAACGCGCGCTCGGTGCTGATTTTTGTGCGCCGCGATAAGGTCGGCAACGAAATTATTGTTGCCAGTAACTTCACCCCGGTGCCGCGCCACGATTATCGCTTTGGCGTAAATCAGCCGGGCAAATGGCGTGAAATCCTCAACACCGACTCGATGCATTACCACGGCAGCAACGCGGGTAACGGCGGTGTCGTGCAAACCGACAACATCGGCAGCCACGGACGTCCGCAGTCGTTGAGCCTCACCCTGCCGCCGCTGGCGACCATCTGGCTGGTTCGGGAGGGGGAATGAGCCAACTGGAGACGGGCAATGCGACGCCTCACGGCGCGACGTATGACGGGCATGGCGTGAACTTCACGCTGTTCTCCGCCCATGCCGAGCGCGTCGAGCTGTGCGTGTTTGACCCGCAGGGTAACGAACAGCGCTACGATCTGCCTGCGCGTACTGGCGATATCTGGCACGGCTATTTGCCCGACGCGCGCCCCGGTCTGCGCTATGGTTATCGCGTGCATGGCCCATGGGCGCCTGCTCAGGGGCACCGCTTTAATCCGGCAAAGTTGCTGATTGACCCCTGCGCGCGGCGCGTTGAGGGAGATTTTAAAGACAACCCGCTTTTTCATGCGGGTTATGACGCACCGGATCATCGCGATAACGCCACCATCGCAGCGAAGTGTGTGGTAACAGCCGATAACTATGACTGGGAAGGCGATACGCCACCCCGCACGCCGTGGGGCAAGAGCGTGATCTACGAAGCCCATGTCAAAGGCTTAACGTATCTGCATCCACAGATCCCGGCGGCGATCCGCGGCACTTATCGGGCGCTCGGCCATCCGGTGATGATCGCGCATTTTAAGCGTCTCGGGATCACCGCGCTGGAACTGCTGCCGGTGGCGCATTTCGCCAGCGAGCCGCGCCTGCAACGGTTGGGGCTTTCGAATTACTGGGGGTACAACCCGGTAGCGCTGTTTGCGCTGCATCCGGCCTATGCCTGTTCGCCCGAAACGGCGCTCGACGAGTTTCGCGATGCGGTCAAAGCGCTGCACAACGCCGGTATTGAAGTCATTCTCGACATCGTGCTGAACCACAGCGCCGAGCTGGATCTGGACGGACCTCTCTTCTCCCTGCGCGGAATCGACAACCGTAGCTATTATTGGATAAGGGACGATGGTGATTACCACAACTGGACCGGCTGCGGCAACACGTTGAATCTCAGTCAGCCCAGCGTGGTGGCATATGCTTGCGAATGCCTGCGCTATTGGGTGGAGACCTGCCATGTAGACGGTTTCCGTTTTGATCTGGCGTCGGTCATGGGCCGCACGCCGGCGTTTCGTCAGGATGCGCCATTGTTTACGGCCATCAAAAATTGTCCAGTGCTTTCCCGCGTGAAGCTGATAGCAGAACCGTGGGACATTGGCGAAGGCGGGTATCAGGTGGGCAACTTCCCGCCGCCGTTTGCGGAGTGGAACGACCATTTTCGCGACGCCACGCGCCGCTTTTGGCTACGGCAAAACCTGACGCTCGGCGAATTCGCCGGACGCGTTGCCGCCTCCAGCGACGTGTTTAAACGTGACGGACGTCTGCCCAGCGCGTCGGTCAATCTGGTGACGGCCCATGACGGTTTCACGCTCAGGGACTGCGTTTGTTTCAACCAGAAACACAATGAGGCGAACGGAGAGGAAAATCGGGACGGAACCGACAACAACCAAAGTAATAATCATGGTAAAGAAGGGTTAGGCGGGACGCTGGATGTGGTTGAGCGTCGGCGCGACAGCATTCACGCGCTGTTGACGACGCTGCTGCTGTCACAGGGAACGCCGATGCTGCTGGCGGGCGATGAACAGGGTCACAGCCAGCACGGCAACAATAACGCCTATTGCCAGGACAATGCGCTGACCTGGCTGGACTGGTCGCAGGCAAGCGACGGTTTGATCGACTTTACCGCCGCGTTGATACATCTGCGCCAGCAAATCCCCGCGCTGGTGGACGACCGCTGGTGGGAAGAGGGCGATGGCAATGTGCGCTGGCTTAACCGCTTCGCGCAGCCTTTAAGCGCAAACGAGTGGCAGAACGGTGCCAGACAGATGCAAATCCTGCTGTCGGGCCGTTTTCTCATCACGATCAATGCCACCACTGAAGTGGCTGAAATTGTATTACCTGACGGGGAGTGGCGCGCTGTTCCCCCATTTGCCGGTGAGGATAATCCGGTGATTACGGCTGTCTGGCCGGGACCTGCGCACGGATTGTGTGTGTTCCAGAGAGGATAAAAAGGAGTTAGTCATGGTGAGTTTAGAGAAGAACGACCGTTTAATGTTGGCGCGCCAGTTGCCGTTGAAATCCGTTGCCCTGATTCTGGCGGGCGGGCGGGGCACCCGTCTGAAAGATTTAACGAACAAGCGCGCAAAGCCGGCCGTTCATTTTGGCGGTAAGTTCCGCATTATCGATTTTGCTTTATCCAACTGTATTAACTCCGGGATCCGCCGTATCGGCGTGATCACGCAATATCAGTCTCACACTCTGGTTCAGCATATTCAGCGCGGTTGGTCGTTCTTTAGCGAAGAGATGAACGAGTTTGTCGACCTGTTGCCCGCGCAGCAAAGAATGCAGGGTGAAAACTGGTATCGCGGCACTGCCGATGCCGTGACGCAGAACCTTGATATTATTCGTCGCTACAAAGCGGAATACGTGGTGATCCTCGCCGGAGACCATATCTACAAGCAGGACTACTCGCGTATGCTCATCGACCATGTCGAGAAGGGCGCGCGCTGTACCGTGGCCTGTATGCCGGTACCTATTGAAGAAGCCAGCGCCTTTGGCGTGATGGCGGTGGACGAAAACGACAAGATTATCGATTTCGTTGAAAAACCGGCGAATCCGCCCGCCATGCCAGGGGATGCCACGAAGTCCCTTGCCAGCATGGGGATCTATATTTTCGACGCTGATTACCTTTATGAGCTGCTGGAACAGGACGACGCTAACGACGCCTCCAGCCATGACTTCGGTAAGGACATTATCCCGTCCATCACGAAAGCTGGCATGGCCTATGCCCATCCTTTCCCGTTGTCCTGTGTGCAGTCGGACCCGGAATCGGAACCTTACTGGCGCGATGTCGGAACGCTTGAAGCGTACTGGAAAGCCAATCTTGACTTAGCCTCGGTGACGCCAGAACTGGATATGTACGATCAGAACTGGCCGATTCGCACTCATATGGAGTCCCTGCCGCCGGCGAAGTTCGTTCAGGACCGCTCCGGCAGCCACGGCATGACCCTGAACTCGCTGGTGTCCGGCGGCTGTATTATCTCGGGTTCGGTGGTGGTGCAGTCTGTCCTGTTCCCGCGGGTACGGGTGAACTCATTCTGTAATATTGATTCGGCGGTGTTACTGCCGGAAGTCTGGGTAGGGCGCTCGTGTCGCCTGCGTCGGTGCATTATCGATCGCGCGTGCGTTATCCCGGAAGGGATGGTTATTGGCGAAAACGCGGAAGAAGATGCCCGTCGCTTCTACCGATCCGAAGAAGGCATTGTTTTAGTTACGCGCGAAATGCTGCGCAAACTGCACGTCAAACAGGAGCGATAATGCAGGTTTTACATGTATGTTCGGAGATGTTCCCCCTGCTCAAAACAGGTGGTCTGGCAGATGTGTTAGGTGCGTTACCTGCGGCGCAAATTGCGGACGGCGTGGATGCCCGCGTACTGTTACCCGCGTTCCCGGATATTCGGCGCGGCATTACGGATGCGCAGGTGGTATCGCGTCGTGATACCTTCGCAGGCAAGATCAGCCTGCTGTTCGGCCATTACAACGGGGTGGGGATTTACCTGATCGATGCGCCGCATCTTTATGATCGTCCGGGGAGCCCGTATCACGATACGAACCTGTACGCCTATACCGATAACGTGCTGCGTTTCGCGCTGCTCGGGTGGGTGGGCTGTGAGATGGCCTGCGGACTTGACCCGTTCTGGCGCCCGGATGTGGTGCATGCGCACGACTGGCACGCGGGCCTGACGCCCGCCTATCTGGCGGCGCGCGGGCGCCCGGCGAAGTCGGTCTTTACCGTACACAATCTGGCGTATCAGGGCATGTTTTATGCACAGCATATGAATGACATCGAACTGCCATGGTCGTTCTTTAATATGCATGGTCTGGAGTTTAACGGACAGATCTCCTTCCTGAAGGCCGGTCTGTACTACGCCGACCATATTACGGCGGTCAGCCCAACCTATGCGCGGGAAATCACTGAACCGCAGTTCGCCTACGGTATGGAGGGGCTGTTGCAGCAGCGCCACCGTGAAGGCCGACTGTCCGGAGTGCTGAACGGGGTGGATGAAAAAATCTGGAACCCGGAGACGGATCTGTTGCTGGCCTCGCGCTACACCCGGGATTCACTGGAAGAAAAGGCCGAGAACAAACGTCAGTTACAGATTGCGATGGGGCTGAAGGTCAACGACAAAGTACCGCTGTTTGCCGTCGTGAGCCGCCTGACCAGTCAGAAAGGGCTGGACCTGGTGCTGGAAGCGCTGCCGGGTTTACTGGAACAGGGCGGTCAACTGGCGCTGCTTGGCGCGGGTGACCCCGTATTGCAGGAAGGGTTTCTTGCCGCGGCGGCGGAACATCCCGGTCAGGTGGGCGTGCAGATCGGCTACCATGAGGCTTTTTCGCACCGCATCATGGGCGGCGCGGACGTTATCCTTGTACCGAGCCGTTTTGAGCCGTGCGGCTTAACGCAGCTTTATGGTTTGAAATACGGCACGCTGCCGCTGGTGCGGCGTACCGGCGGTCTGGCGGACACGGTGTCCGACAGTTCGCTGGAAAATCTGGCGGACGGCATCGCCAGCGGCTTTGTGTTTGAGGACAGCAACGCCTGGTCTCTGCTACGGGCGATCCGGCGTGCGTTTGTGTTGTGGTCACGACCTTCGCTCTGGCGGTTTGTGCAACGGCAAGCGATGGCGATGGATTTTAGCTGGCAAGTCGCGGCGAAGTCATACCGCGAGCTTTACTATCGCTTGAAATAGTTATTCAGGAATCACCATTATGAATGCTCCATTTACCTATGCATCGCCGACCCTGAGCGTAGAAGCGCTTAAGCACTCTATCGCTTATAAGCTGATGTTCACGATTGGTAAAGATCCGGTCATTGCCAATAAGCATGAATGGTTGAACGCCACGCTGTTTGCGGTGCGCGATCGTCTTGTGGAGCGCTGGCTGCGTTCTAACCGGGCCCAGCTGTCGCAGGAAACTCGCCAGGTTTACTATCTGTCGATGGAGTTTCTGATTGGCCGCACACTGTCCAACGCGCTGTTATCGCTGGGCATTTATGACGATGTGAAAGGCGCGCTGGAGGCGATGGGGCTCGATCTCGAAGAACTGATCGACGAAGAAAACGACCCGGGGCTGGGTAACGGCGGTCTTGGGCGTCTGGCGGCCTGTTTCCTTGATTCGCTGGCGACGTTAGGGCTGCCGGGACGCGGCTACGGTATTCGTTATGACTACGGCATGTTCAAGCAGAACATCGTCGACGGACGGCAGAAAGAGTCCCCCGACTACTGGCTGGAATACGGCAACCCGTGGGAATTTAAACGTCACAACACACGCTATAAGGTGCGTTTCGGCGGGCGTATCCAGCAGGAAGGCAAGAAAACGCGCTGGATTGAAACCGAGGAGATCCTGGCGGTCGCTTACGACCAGATCATCCCCGGCTATGACACCGACGCCACCAACACCCTGCGTCTGTGGAACGCCCAGGCCAGCAGCGAAATTAACCTGGGTAAATTCAACCAGGGCGACTACTTCGCGGCGGTGGAAGATAAAAATCACTCTGAAAACGTCTCGCGCGTGCTGTATCCGGATGACTCTACCTATTCCGGGCGTGAACTGCGTTTGCGGCAGGAATATTTCCTTGTTTCCGCCACGGTGCAGGATATTCTCAGCCGTCATTACCAACTGCATAAAACCTACAAAAACCTGGCGGATAAAATCGCCATCCACCTCAACGACACCCATCCGGTGCTGTCGATCCCGGAGCTGATGCGCCTGTTGATCGACGAGCATAAGTTTAGCTGGGACGACGCGTTTGAAGTCTGCTGTCAGGTCTTCTCTTACACCAACCACACGCTGATGAGTGAAGCGCTGGAAACCTGGCCGGTGGATATGCTTGGTAAAATCCTGCCGCGCCATTTGCAGATTATCTTTGAAATAAACGACTATTTCCTGAAAACCCTGCAGGAGCAGTATCCGAACGATACCGGTCTGCTGGGACGCGCCTCGATTATTGATGAGTCCAACGGTCGCCGCGTGCGTATGGCGTGGCTGGCTGTGGTCGTCAGCCATAAGGTGAACGGCGTGTCTGAACTGCACTCCAACCTGATGGTGCAGTCGCTGTTCGCCGATTTCGCCACTATCTTTCCGACCCGTTTCTGTAATGTGACCAACGGCGTGACGCCGCGTCGCTGGCTGGCGCTGGCGAATCCGTCACTTTCTGAGGTGCTGGATGAAAACATTGGCCGCACCTGGCGTACCGATCTCAGCCAGCTTAGCGAACTGGAGCAGCACTGCGATTTTCCGCTGGTGAATCACGCGGTGCGTCATGCGAAGCTGGAAAATAAAAAGCGGCTGGCGGTGTATATCGCTCAGCAACTGAACGTGGTGGTGAACCCGAAATCGCTGTTTGATGTGCAGATCAAACGTATTCACGAGTACAAGCGGCAACTGATGAACGTGCTGCATGTGATCACCCGTTACAACCGGATCAAGGCCGATCCGGATGCGCAGTGGGTGCCGCGGGTGAATATTTTTGCCGGTAAAGCCGCGTCGGCGTACTACATGGCGAAGCATATTATTCATCTTATCAACGACGTGGCGAAGGTGATCAACAACGACCCGCAGATTGGCGACAAACTGAAGGTTGTGTTTATCCCGAACTACAGCGTCAGCCTCGCGCAGTTGATTATTCCGGCGGCGGATCTCTCTGAGCAGATTTCCCTGGCAGGGACGGAGGCATCAGGCACCAGTAACATGAAGTTCGCCCTCAACGGCGCACTGACCATCGGTACGCTGGACGGCGCGAACGTCGAGATGCAGGAGCACGTCGGTGAAGAGAATATCTTTATTTTTGGTAATACCGCGGAAGAGGTGGAGGAACTGCGCAGGCAGGGCTACAAACCGCGCGAGTACTACGAGAAAGATGAAGAACTGCATCAGGTGCTGACGCAGATTGGCAGCGGGATGTTCAGTCCGGATGAGCCAGGACGCTATCGTGATCTGGTGGATTCGCTGATTAACTTTGGCGACCACTATCAGGTACTGGCTGACTATCGCAGCTACGTGGATTGTCAGGACAAGGTCGATGAGCTGTATGGTCGACCAGAAGAGTGGACCGCAAAAGCGATGCTCAATATCGCGAATATGGGGTATTTCTCTTCTGACCGAACCATCAAAGAGTATGCCGATACCATCTGGCATATCGATCCGGTTCGGCTGTAACAGGCATAGCGCCGGGGGCTTCGCTTACCCGGCCTACAACACGCGTTGTAGGCCGGGTAGGGCGCAGCCGTCATCCGCCAATGCTGGTTTTACGATGCCAGCGACAGCGCCTGTTTTTCCGTATACGCCGCCAGCCACTGGGTTATGCGTGACTGTTGCTCAGCGTTGAGCCACATTCCCTCTTTGGTGCGGCGCCAAAGTGCATCGTCCGCGCGGCGCACCCATTCATGATCCACCAGATACTTCAGCTCCGCCTCGTAGAATTCATGACCGAAATCTTCGCCGAGATCCGCCAGCGACGTCGCTTCGCCGAGGATCAGCCTGGTGTTGCTGCCGTAGGTGCGGGAATAATGGCGCGCCAGTGATTCGCTCAGGAACGGATAGCGGCGGCGCAATTTAGCGGCATAATCTTCACGGTCGCCGCCAATCTCACCGCCCGGCAGCACGCAGTCTTTGGTCCACGCCGGACCGATACCCTGATAGTACGACGACAGTTTTTCCATTGCGTGTTCGGCGAGTTTACGGTAGGTGGTCAGCTTACCGCCGAACACCGACAGCAGCGGCGCTTTACCATTTTCATCATGAATATCAAGCGTGTAGTCGCGGGTGATGGCCTGCGGAGAATCGGATTCATCATCGCACAGCGGACGTACGCCGGAATAGGTCCAGACGATATCGTCGCGGCCCAGCTGTTTTTTAAAGTGGGCGTTATACACCTTCAGCAGGTAATTGATTTCGCTTTCATCGATTTTCACCGCTTTCGGATCGCCTTTGTACTCAACGTCGGTGGTGCCGATGATCGAGAACTCATCCATCCACGGGATCACAAACACGATGCGTTTGTCTTCGTTTTGCAGAATGTAGGCCTGTTTCTGGGTATGAACGCGCGGCACCACGATGTGGCTGCCTTTGATCAAGCGAATACCGTACGGTGAAGGCAGATGCATGCCCTCGTCGAAAAACTCTTTTACCCACGGACCGGTAGCGTTGACCAGACCACGCGCCTGCCAGGTGTATTTTTTGCCGGAATCAATGTCTTCTGCTTCGACAATCCACAGACCGTTTTCGCGGCGCGCTGAGGTAGCCCGGGTGCGGGTTAACACCTCACCGCCTTTTTGCACCACCATCTGCGCATTCGCCAGCACCAGTCGGGCATCGTCCACCCAGCAGTCAGAATATTCGAAACCGCGCACGATTTCCGGTTTAAGAACGGATTCTGCGCCAAAACGCAAACCGGTCGAACCCGGCAGGCTGGTGCGTTTGCCGAGGTGATCGTACATAAACAGACCGATGCGGATCATCCATGCCGGACGTAAATGGGGGCGATGCGGCAGACGAAAACGCATCGGAAAGGCAATATGCGGCGCCATTTTCAGCAGCACTTCTCGCTCGGCCAGCGCTTCGCTAACCAGGCGGAATTCGTAGTGTTCCAGGTAGCGCAGGCCACCATGAATGAGTTTTGAACTGGCGGAAGAGGTGGCGCACGCGAGATCCTGCGCTTCCAGCATCAGCACGGATAAACCGCGTCCAGCGGCATCTGCCGCGATACCGGCACCGTTAATGCCTCCCCCTATCACAATCAGATCTTTGGTTTCCATGCTGCCCTCTTGCACTTTCGTTATAGCTCATAAATGTTCGTTATCGAACATAATAGCAAAGAAACGCGCTATTGGTAACATCGAATAAACAATTTACAGTGATACATATAACATTATGGCGTTTCACTGCCGCCGGGACGTACACTACACGGTAACATGCCTGAAAAACGTCACCTGCAATAACCTGTACGATAAAGAAGAGAATGTATGGATCAGTTTGAATGTATCAACGTAGAAGAAGCGCACCAGAAGCTGCATCAGGGCGCGGCGGTGCTGGTGGATATCCGCGATCCGCAAAGTTTCGCAATGGGACATACTCCGCAGGCGTTTCATCTGACGAACGACACGCTGGGCGCGTTTATGCGCGAGCATGATTTTGACACGGCGGTCATGGTGATGTGCTATCACGGCAACAGCAGCAAAGGCGCGGCGCAATATTTGTTACAGCAAGGGTATGATGCGGTCTACAGCGTAGACGGCGGCTTTGACGCCTGGCACCGCAACTTTCCCGCCGAAGTGGCGTATGGCGGTTAAGCCAACAAAATGCAGCCTGAAGGAAGAAGGGCCTATATACTGTCCTCTTTTGTGTGGAATAAGCGACAGCAACAATGTTGATGATTACTTCTTTTGCTAACCCCCGCGTGGCCCAGGCTTTTGTCGACTATATGGCGACGCAGGGCGTTATCCTGACCATTCAACAACATCAGCAAAGCGATGTCTGGCTGGCGGATGACTCCCAGGCTGAACGGGTACAGGCAGAGCTGGCGCGTTTTCTGGAGAATCCTGCCGATCCGCGCTATCTTGCGGCCAGCTGGCAGTCGGGGCATACCGGCAGCGGCCTGCACTACCGTCGCTTCCCGTTTCTCGCCACCCTGCGCGAGCGCGCCGGACCGGTCACCTGGTTTATCATGGCGCTCTGCGTTGTGGTATTTATCGTGCAAAATATCGTGGGCGATCAGACGGTAATGGTATGGCTGGCCTGGCCGTTCGATCCGTCACTGAAGTTTGATGTCTGGCGCTACTTCACGCATGCCTTTATGCATTTCTCACTGATGCATATCCTCTTTAACCTGCTGTGGTGGTGGTATCTTGGCGGCGCGGTAGAGAAGCGACTTGGCAGCGGGAAGCTGATAGTCATTACCGTGATCAGCGCGCTACTGAGCGGCTACGTACAGCAGAAATTCAGCGGTCCGTGGTTCGGTGGCCTGTCCGGTGTGGTCTACGCGCTGATGGGCTACGTCTGGCTGCGCGGCGAACGCGATCCGCAAAGCGGTATCTTTTTGCAACGCGGACTGATTATTTTCGCGTTAATCTGGATTGTTGCCGGTTGGCTGGATTTCTTCGGCATGTCGATGGCGAATGGCGCACACATTGCCGGGCTGGCGGTCGGACTGGCGATGGCGCTGGCTGACACGCTGAATGCGCGAAAACGAACATGATTCCAGGGAATAACAATGAAACAAACACAACGACATGACGCGATCATTGAGCTGGTAAAAAAACAGGGATACGTCAGTACCGAAGAGCTGGTGGAGCATTTCTCCGTGAGCCCGCAAACCATTCGCCGCGATCTCAACGATCTGGCCGATCAAAACATGATTCTGCGTCATCACGGCGGCGCCGCGCTGCCGTCCAGTTCGGTGAATACCCCGTGGCACGATCGAAAGGCCACTCAGACGGCGGAAAAAGAGCGCATTGCGCGCAAAGTGGCCACGCAAATCCCCAACGGTTCCACTCTGTTTATTGACATCGGCACCACGCCGGAAGCCGTGGCCCACGCGCTACTCGGTCACAGCAATTTGCGTATTGTGACTAACAACCTGAACGTGGCGAACACGCTGATGGCGAAAGACGATTTCCGCATTATCCTCGCGGGCGGCGAATTGCGCAGCCGCGACGGTGGAATTATTGGTGAAGCGACGCTCGACTTTATTTCGCAGTTCCGTCTTGATTTCGGCATTCTGGGGATCAGCGGCATCGACAGCGACGGTTCGCTGCTGGAGTTCGACTATCACGAAGTGCGTACTAAGCGTGCGATCATTGAAAATTCCCGCCATGTGATGCTGGTGGTGGATCATTCGAAGTTTGGCCGTAACGCGATGGTGAATATGGGCAGCATTAGTATGGTGGATGCCGTTTATACCGACACCCTGCCGCCCGCAGGCATTATGCAGGTGATTTCGGACAACCATATTCAACTGGAACTGTGTTAGTCACACCGCCGGGTGGCCACGCAATGCGCCCTGGCCGCCCTGACGGGATAATTACACCCCATAACCCATCATTTTTAGCAACTGCTGCGCATGCTGTACCGCGTCCTGACGGTGCGCCACGCCAAGTTTCTGATACAGGTTGCGGATATGGGTTTTGATGGTGGTCGCGGCGACGGCCAGCTCGCCGGCGATCTGCTCGTTGCTGTACCCGGAGTAAATCAGCCCCAGCACCTGCCATTCACGTTGGGTCAGTGGGCTGGTGCGGATCAGCTCCGGCACTTCCGGATGGTTCAGCAGACGCTCGACAAAGCCTTCGTCGAAGTGGGCAAACTTGTGACGGTGATGCTGGTTAATTTCGCGCAAGATCCGCTGGGCGCGATGCTGGTCCAGCTCCGGCAAGGTATTCAGTTGAATCAACTGGCGTAACTGCTGCGCCATCGCTTCGCCTTCAATCACAAAATGGCTGATAAAACCGGTGCGGTTGGCAAGCTGTAAGGCGTCGAGCAGCACGCGCTGGGCGTCGTTTTTCCGCCCTGCCTGCCAGTAAAGTTGGTTCAGGAGCAGCAGGTTACGGTTGAGATCGCTCATCAGCCGTAGGCTGCGCGCATTCTCATTCAGTTCTTCAAGCACGATTTCCGCGGGTTCGAATTCCCCCAGCAGGATCTGCGCGCGGGCAATGTTGCGCCACTGGCCCTGCAGGAAGTGGTTATTGGCAAACTCCGGTTTCGGTGTGTGGCGCAACCAGTTAGCGGCGGACTTTTTATCGCCGGTCATCTGCCAGTAGATTACCCGTACTTTGTCGGCGTTGGAGATCCAGTCGCTATGATAGTGACCGTTGCCGAGCAGGTTTTCCAGACGGTTAAGATGGCTGCGGGCATTATCCAGATCGCCGCGCGCCAGCGAGCACTGGATCAGCAGGGCCAGACACTGAAGCTGCTGCTGGGGCTGGAAGGTGGAAAGCACTTCAATGCCGCTACGGGCAGAGGCTTCCGCTTCGTCCAGACGCGCCCATGCCCACAGTAACTGTGCGCGGATGCGTACCAGGAACTCGTGCATCGGCAACTGTTCCAGATGCTGATCTTTGATCAACTGGAACGCTTTTTCCTGTGTTTCCCAGGCGGCCTGCAAAAAGCCCTGGGCAAACAAGATTTCGCTTTGCTGGATCAGACTCCACAGCGCGTAGTGCCAGACGTCATGTTGACGCGCCATCTGCTCGGTCTGCTGCATCAGCGCCAACGAGCGGGAGAGGTCGCCTTTACAGTGCAGCACTTCGCCGTGCACCGAGGTGGCGACAATGCGGCTATAGAACCAGGCAATGGGCAGTTCGTCCAGCGCCAGTTTCGCCAGGCGCTCCGCTTCGTCAGGGTTGCCGTCGTTGATCGCCACCTGCGCCCGCAGCGCGTTAAATTCGGCATGCAGGGTGCTGTCCATCACGCCTTTGATCTCTTGTTCGGCGCGCGCCAGCAGAGTATTCACTTCGCTGTAGCGGTGCTGGCTCTGCATCAGCCAGGCCTGGAGCAGCACCAGGCGCGGGTTTTCCAGCAAACTTTCCCACGGCAGCGCTTTGAGTGACTCTTCCAGCAGCGCCAGTTCGCTGTGGTTGAACAGACCCCAGGCGTGATTCAACAAGATATCGCGCAGCATATGCGCGTCACCTGCCGCCAGCGCGTGGTGGATAGCTTCGCTCGGGAAGCCCTGCGCCATCCAGCTTTCGGCGGCGGCGCGGTGAATCTCCGGCAGTTCTGTCGCCAGTTCCCACTGGCAGCGCTGGCGCAGGAAGCTACCAAACAGTGGGTGGTAGCTGAACCATTCGCCGGTGTCATCCATTCGTTGCAGGAATAAACCCTGACGCTCGATCTCCTCCAGGCGCATTTGACCGTTTTCTTCACCGGTCACCCGGACGATCAGCGCATCGTTCATTGATCGCAGAATGGCGCTTTTCAGCAGGAAATGACGGGTGCTGACGTCGACGCTGTCGAGCACTTCATCAACCAGATAATCTGAGAGATGGCTGGCGTTGATGCCTGCCAGTCGGCGTGCGGACTGGTGGGCTGAGTTGTTATTTTGCCGTGCAGAGAGGGCGATCAGCTGCAGGGCTGTCGCCCAACCGGCAACGTCGTCGCACATCCGGCTACTTTCAGCCGCTTCAATGGGGGAGGATAAACGGCGATCGAAAAACTGCTTCGCTTCCTGATGATTAAAGGCCAACTGCTGGCTGCCGATCTCCAGAAGCTGATCGCGTACGCGCAGATTGGCAATGCCTAACTGCGGTAAATTACGCGACAGCACCACCAGGGTAAGATTTTCCGGCTGATGGCGCAGGAAGAAGCGCATGGATTCGTGAATCACCGGATTGGTGATCAGGTGGTAGTCGTCGATAACCAGGTACAGCGGGCGATGCCATTCGGCCAGTTCAATAAACAGCTGCGCAAACAGCGAGGTCAGACTGACGTACTGGCGTTTTTGCACCATCACTTCACTGGTGGCGCAGTGTCCGTTGGTGGCCTGTTGAATTGCCGCAATCAGATAGCTGGCAAACCGTTCCTGCTGGTTGTCACCTTCATCCAGCGAATACCAGCCGAGATCGGTTTTGCCTGCGGCCCATTGTGAAACCAGCGTGGTTTTCCCATATCCCGCAGGACTTGTGATCAGGGCGAGCCTGTAATTGTTCGCGCCGGAAAGTTTAGCCAACAGGCGCTCGCGAACCACCGTATGGTCGAGACGAACCGGACGACTTAGTTTAGACGGAATCAACATAGTTAACACTTCACTGTGGAAAATGGGGGAACTGCGATTTTTTTTGCGCTTCGTAATTAATGGTTATAAGGTCGGCCAGATTAGAAACTTTTGCAAGTTATGTCCGGTAATGGACTGCCTTAATTTGCACTGCATCACAAATTTTTCTGAAGCCTAATCCGCGTCGGGTCTGGTTTGCCCGGCATGACGTTGGGTTTTTTACTCTTGCTGAAGAATAATTACAGTTTGCAAGGGCTTGCATTCATGAAAGTGACCGCGTTAATTGTAACTTACGGTGATAAATTATTATTAAAAATGCCCTGCGGCGAAGCAGCAGAAAACGGTTTGAAATAGCAGCAGTATTTTTCTGGCAACAGACGTTGTTTAAGGATCATCACCAGAAACTACGATTATCGACGAGCGTTTTGCAGAGCGCGATATCGGTTACATGATAATCGCGAAGCGTGTCCTGAGGGCAGGAATGGTAAGACAACGCCATGAATAAAAAAGGGATAATGCAATCAGCAATGAGACCAAGGATAAAAGAAAAGGTAATGGTAAGAAGCACCCATTTTTCATAAGGGTCTGGAAGTGCCTGGTACTTTACGTCTTTGCTAAATAAAACCCTAACCATAGCAACAACAACATACATGACTAAAGGTATCGCGCCAATAAGTACGCATGTTTTATTATAAGAGATCCTATCCCCCATGCTGATTAAAGATAAAAAGTCAGCCATTACCCTGCCAAATAACAAAAAATGCAGGTTTTCGAGGAAAAAAAGAATAAGCGCAATAGCGCAAAGACGCAAATGACTCTTCTTCATTATCCCTCCTCAGAATGAGTAAAAGTTGGGGTGGGAGGATCCGCAATCATAATGTTTATGATTAAACGTATAGTCATGCAATTTATTTTTTAATTCACTTGATAGCCCTGCTTTTTCATCAATAACATTTAATCTGTTGTTAAAGATTAAACCCATAACAACAATGATAGTCGTGGTGACTATTACCGGTGAACTCATCAAAGCCAAAACGCCTGCGACTAACCCAATCAAAACTCCCGACACCACAGCTTTTGCCATATCCATTGTGATATCGACCAGAAAATCAGTCAGGTTATAGTCAGACTTAAAAATGAGTTCGATAGCTCGCCAGGCCAGCGAAAAATAGATGCAATATCTGACTCCGTTGCGGATGTTGTGGTAAAGCCCCTGTTTACCGATGGCCATTTCCAGTATTTGCGGGTGATTAGCGCCGTAGCGAGTACCGGTAAGTATGCGCCGTAAGCCGGGGTATCCGGTAATTTTTATATAGGTTTTACCGCCCACTTTGTATTCAATGGCTTTGATTTTCAAAACATCAAAGTTAAACATCAACTCCTTAGCAGGGTTGTACCAGGTGGTGAGCTTTGTCAGACTGCGAAAGGCATCCAGCCCATCCTTTATATTGCCAGGCCCTGCCCGATATGAAAAAAAACGATCGACGCCACCCATCAAATCGTCGATAACTTGCTGCGCTTCTTCCAGGGTCAGCAGGAGAATGTGATGATGTTGGGTAATAAATGAACCATCCATAAAAGCCATATCACGCAGCGCAGGATTCATTGAATGCCAGCGGAAGTCTGATGAATCGCGTAGTGGATCTTCCCTGTAATGATCGGTGTTGTATAACGAAGAGGGTCGGTGACGCATACTATTCCCTTATATAAGCTGTCCAGATTCAGAAAAGACGGTCGTTCCAGAAACTGAAAGCGCTGGTGCTCGCTATACAGTGTTCCCAACTGATGGATTCATACGTAAAACAAACGCGTTCCTGTGCTTCGTTACCATTTTCAATAATATTATGTGGTACTATCATTTTGATGCTAGAAATATGCGCTTTGAATAACTTTATTTTATAATAAATCTCTTGATGCCCTTCCGGATTAACCCGATAGAGATGGATCTCACACTCAAGCGTTTCGTTATCATTTATAGCTTTGTTGAGTAACGGCGACGAACGGTCAACGGGCTTGATGATTTGCAATTCATGATGGCAAACATTTTGCTGGCGGGATGTTTCATGCTCAAGTGCGTAAATCATTATCTGATCAATATGACTGGCTTGAGATTTATTACCAATCGAATTCCGTGAGCCGCACCGGGCCGAGATATCACCCTGTAACTCTCCCTTTAGCGTAAGCCAGGATAAATGAGCCATATTATTTCCTTATAACATATTTGCGTAAATAATATATTGAAATAAAGCTATTTAAGTGTGCGCGTGTTATATCGGTAATTCAACTATTTTTATTATGGCATTCCAGTAATAATAAAAGACGTCGTAACACATTCTCATATATACCGGACAGGCGATTCATCCCCATTCACGGAGGTTGGTCTGGCCAGACCAAATTTGGGTTAAAATAAGCAAGTGACGGTAAGCTGAACCGCAGGGAAAGATGCGCGAAAGTGGCCTCGATCACATTTTTGCGCTCATCCCCACTACTCCTCCCTGTCTAATCCCGGGTGGGATGAGGAAGGTCAACAATGAGCCAGGCAAACTAGCGATAACGTTGTTTTATTACCAAAGGACCCGGAATTCCTATGTCACAGCCTACCTTCAATCAAGAGCAATTTCAGGCTGCCCTGACGCGTCAGTGGCAGCGTTTCGGTTTACTGTCAGCTCACGAGATGACGTCCCGCCAGTGGTGGCAGGCGGTCAGCGGCGCGCTGGCGGAATTACTCAGCGCCCAACCTGTGGCGAAGCCGGTGAAAAACCAGCGCCATGTGAACTACATTTCAATGGAGTTTCTGATTGGACGCCTGACCGGTAATAACCTGTTGAATTTGGGCTGGTATGAAGGGGTGAGCGAGACGCTGAAAGCACACGGCGTTCACCTCACTGACCTGCTGGAAGAAGAGATTGACCCGGCGCTGGGCAACGGGGGGCTGGGCCGTCTGGCGGCCTGCTTCCTTGATTCCATGGCGACCGTCGGACAGTCTGCGACCGGCTATGGCCTCAACTACCAGTACGGGCTGTTCCGCCAGTCGTTTGCCGACGGTAAGCAAATGGAAGCGCCGGACGACTGGCATCGCGGTAGCTACCCGTGGTTCCGCCATAATGAAGCGCTTGACGTGCAGGTGGGGATCGGCGGGAAAGTAACGAAGGACGGGCGCTGGGAGCCTGGCTTTACGATCACCGGGCAGGCGTGGGATCTGCCGGTACTGGGTTACCGTAACGGCGTAGCGCAACCGCTGCGTCTGTGGCAAGCCACCCATGCGCATCCGTTTAACCTGACCAAATTTAACGACGGCGATTTCCTGCGTGCCGAGCAACAGGGCATCGATGCTGACAAACTGACCAAAGTGCTCTACCCGAACGACAACCATACCGCTGGCAAAAAGCTGCGCCTGATGCAGCAATATTTCCAGTGCGCCTGCTCGGTGGCCGACATTCTGCGTCGCCATCATCTGGCGGGGCGTAAGCTGCACGAGCTGGCGGATTACGAAGTCATTCAACTGAACGACACCCATCCGACCATTGCGATCCCGGAACTGCTGCGTGTGCTGATTGACGAACATCAGATGAACTGGGATGACGCCTGGGCGATCACCAGCCGCACCTTCGCCTACACCAACCACACCCTGATGCCGGAAGCGCTGGAGTGTTGGGATGAGAAGCTGGTAAAAGCGCTGCTGCCGCGTCATATGCAGATTATTAAAGAGATTAACACCCGCTTTAAAACGCTGGTCGATAAAACCTGGCCTGGCGACAAGCAGGTCTGGGCGAAGCTGGCGGTGGTGCATGACAAACAGGTGCGCATGGCGAACCTGTGCGTGGTCAGCGGCTTTGCGGTTAACGGCGTGGCGGCACTGCACTCCGATCTGGTGGTGAAAGATCTGTTCCCCGAATACCACCAGCTGTGGCCAAACAAATTCCACAATGTCACCAACGGCATTACCCCGCGCCGCTGGATCAAACAGTGCAACCCGCAGTTGGCGGCGCTGTTGGATAAGACGCTGAAAAAAGAGTGGGCCAACGATCTCGATCAGTTGATCAACCTTGAGAAGTACGCTGACGACGCGAAATTCCGTCAGACCTGGCGCGACATCAAACAGGCTAACAAAGTACGTCTGGCCGAGTTTGTAAAAGCGCGTACCGGTATTGCGATTAACCCGCAGGCGATTTTTGACATTCAGATTAAGCGCCTGCATGAGTACAAACGCCAGCATCTGAACCTGCTGCATATTGTGGCGCTGTATAAAGAGATCCGCGAAAACCCCCAGGCTGACCGTGTGCCGCGCGTGTTCCTGTTTGGCGCGAAGGCGGCGCCGGGCTACTACCTGGCGAAAAATATCATCTTCGCTATTAATAAAGTGGCGGACACCATCAACAACGATCCGAAGGTCGGCGATAAGCTGAAAGTGGTGTTCCTGCCGGACTACTGCGTGTCGGCGGCGGAAATGCTGATCCCAGCGGCGGATATCTCGGAGCAAATCTCCACGGCGGGTAAAGAAGCCTCCGGAACCGGCAATATGAAGCTGGCGCTGAACGGCGCGCTGACGGTCGGTACGCTGGACGGGGCGAATGTCGAAATCGCCGAGAAAGTTGGTGATGAAAACATCTTTATTTTCGGCCATACCGTGGAAGAAGTGAAAGCCCTGAAGGCGAAAGGCTACGACCCGGTGAAGTGGCGTAAGAAAGATAAGCTGCTGGATGCGGTGCTGAAAGAGCTGGAAAGCGGTAAGTACAGCGACGGCGACAAGCACGCTTTCGACCCGATGCTGCACAGCATCGGCAAGCAGGGCGGCGACCCGTATCTGGTGATGGCCGATTTCGCCGCTTACGTAGAGGCGCAGAAGCAGGTGGATGTGCTGTACCGTGACCCGGAGGGTTGGACTCGCGCGGCGATCCTGAACTCTGCGCGCTGCGGCATGTTCAGCTCGGATCGTTCTATCCGTGATTATCAGACCCGTATCTGGCAGGCCAAACGCTAAGGGAGCGCGATGGAGAGCAAACGTCTTGATAATGCCGCGCTGGCGGCGGGGATCAGCCCCCATTACATCAATGCCCACGGCAAACCGCAGTCAATTGGCGCCGAAACCAAGCGGCGTTTGCTGGACGCAATGCACCGTATCCCCGACGCCGCGAAGGCGGCGGCGACGCCTGTGCCGGGCGTCAGGGTGTTTACCGCGGGCAAAAAAATGTCGTTCACCGTCGAAGGCAAAGGCGAGTTTAGCTGGCTGTTGACGACCGAACAGGGCGAGCCGTTTAAAGGCCATGCGACAGGCGGCAAAGCGTTCAACCTGCCGGCGAAGCTGCCGCCCGGTTATCACTCGCTGACGCTGACGCAAGGGGAGCAGCGCAGCCATTGCCGGATCATTGTCGCGCCGAAGCGCTGCTATGAACCGCAGGCATTACTGGACGGTAAAAAATTGTGGGGCGCGTGCGTGCAGCTTTATACGCTGCGCTCAGACAACAACTGGGGAATTGGCGATTTCGGCGATCTGAAAGCCATGCTGGTTGACGTCGCCAAACGCGGCGGGGCGTTTATTGGATTAAATCCGATTCACGCGCTTTATCCTGCCAACCCTGAAAGCGCCAGCCCTTATAGCCCATCGTCACGCCGTTGGCTGAACGTGATTTATATTGACGTGAATGCGGTCGACGATTTCCGTCTGAGTGAAGAGGCGCAGGCATGGTGGCAAATGCCAACCACGCAGCAAGCGTTGAAGCAGGCGCGGGAGGCCGAATGGGTCGATTATTCGACCGTCACCGCGCTTAAATTGGCGGCTCTGCGCATGGCGTGGAAACGCTTTGCCGTGCGTGATGATGAGCAGATGGCGGCGTTCCGCCATTTTGTGGCGCAGGAAGGTGAAAGCCTCTACTGGCAGGCGGTGTTTGATGCGTTGCATGCCGCACAGGTGAAAGAAGACGAACTGCGCTGGGGGTGGCCGGTCTGGCCGCAGGCGTATCAGTCGGTGGACTCACCGGCGGTCAAAGCCTTTTGTGACGCACACCGCGACGAAGTGGATTTTTATCTCTGGCTACAGTGGCTGGCGTACACCCAGTTTGCGGCGTGCTGGGAAACCAGCCAGGGCTATAGCATGCCGGTCGGCCTGTACCGTGATCTGGCGGTAGGCGTGGCGGAAGGCGGGGCGGAAACCTGGTGCGATCGCGAGCTGTATTGCCTGAAAGCGTCGGTTGGCGCGCCGCCGGATATTCTCGGTCCGCTTGGGCAAAACTGGGGGCTGCCGCCAATGGATCCGCATATTATGGCGGCGCGTGCTTACGAACCATTTATTGAGCTGCTGCGCGCCAATATGCAGAACTGTGGCGCGCTGCGTATCGACCACGTGATGTCGATGCTGCGTCTGTGGTGGATCCCGTATGGTGAAACCGCCGACCACGGCGCGTATGTTCATTATCCGGTCGACGATCTGCTGTCGATTCTGGCGCTTGAAAGCCACCGGCATCAGTGCATGGTGATTGGGGAAGATTTGGGTACGGTGCCGGTGGAGATTGTTGGCAAGCTGCGTGACAGCGGCGTGTACTCGTACAAAGTCCTCTACTTCGAGAACGATCATGAGAAGACCTACCGTGCGCCGAAAGCGTATCCGGAACAATCAATGGCTGTCGCGACGACGCATGACCTCCCTACGCTGCGAGGCTACTGGGAGAGCGGAGACCTGACGCTTGGAAAAACGCTGGGGCTGTATCCTGACGACGTCGTGCTGCGCGGCCTGTATCAGGATCGCGAGCTGGCGAAGCAGGGGCTGCTGGACGCTCTGCACAAGTATGGCTGTCTGCCTAAACGCGCCGGGCATAAGGCTTCGCTGATGGCGATGACGCCAACGCTGAATCGCGGTATGCAGCGATATATCGCCGACAGTCACAGCGCCCTGTTGGGTTTACAGCCGGAAGACTGGCTGGATATGGCGGAACCGGTGAACATTCCGGGCACCAGCTATCAGTACAAAAACTGGCGTCGTAAGCTGTCCGCCACGCTTGAAGCGATGTTTGCGGATGAAAAGGTGAATAAACTGATTAAGGATCTGGACAAGCGGCGACGCGCGGCCACGAAGAAGAGGTAAAACAAAACCCGTCGAAAGACGGGTTTTTACTGTCCTGATGATGTGCCGGATACGACGTTTCGTGTCGCCATCCGGCACAGAAAGCGATCAGACCACCATCCCCAGCAGCAGACAGCCAATCAGGCCGCAGACTGAGATAATGGTTTCCAGCATCGACCAGGACTTGATGGTCTCGCCGATTGTCAGGTTGAAGTATTCTTTAAACAGCCAGAAGCCCGGATCGTTCACGTGAGAGAAAATCACGCTACCGGAGCCAACTGCAATCACCATTAGCTCAGGACTCACGCCGGTTGTGGCAATCAGCGGCGCGACAATCCCGCCAGCGGTAATTGCTGCAACGGTTGCAGAACCCAGCGCGATACGCAGAACGGCTGCGATAGACCACGCCATCAGGAGCGGGGAAATGTTGGTTTCATGCATCATTGACGCGATGTATTTGTCCACGCCGCTGTCAACCAGCACCTGTTTGAACGCACCGCCGCCGCCGATGATCAACAGCATCATGGCGATAATTTTGATCGAAGAAGTCAGGGTATCGTTAATCTGATCCATCGAACGACCACGGTTCAGGCCGAAGGTGAACAGGGCGATCAGCACCGCAATCAGTGTCGCCATTACCGGGTCGCCAAAGAACTCCGCCACCGGCAGGAAGGCGTGGCCTTTCGGCAAGACCATTTCGGCAACGGCGCGCATTGCCATCAGCACAACCGGGACCAGCGAAGTCCAGACGCTGACGCCAAAGCTCGGCATCTCTTCTTCGCTAAAGGTTTTCGCGCTGTACAGACCCTCCGGGATCGGCTTATCGATGCCTTTCAGGCAGCGAGCAAATACCGGACCTGCCAGAATGACGGTCGGGATCGCCAGGATGGTACCGAACAGCAGCGTTTTACCCATATCGGCCTGGAAAATGGTGGCGATAGCGGTCGGGCCCGGGTGCGGCGGCAGAAAGCCGTGGGTGACGGACAGCGCAGCCGCCATGGGTACGCCGACGTACAGCAGCGGAATGTTGGCCGCAGCCGCAATCGTAAAGACCAGCGGCAGCATCAGCACAAAGCCCACTTCGTAGAACAGGGCGAAGCCAACGGTAAAGCCGGTTAATACCACGGCCCACTGGATGTGCTGTTTACCAAATTTGGCAATCAGGGTGGTGGCGATACGCTGTGCGCCGCCGCAGTCCGCCAGCATTTTGCCCAGCATGGCGCCAAAGCCCATGATCAGGGCGAGGCTTCCCAGGGTACCGCCGACGCCCGCTTTGATCGAGCCGATAACTTTATCCAGCGGCATTCCTTGCATCAATCCAACAGCAAGCGCCACCAGGACGAGAGCGATGAAGCCGTTCATTTTGAAGCGGATCATCAGGAGTAATAGCAAGATTACACCGATAGCAACGATGACTAATGGCATGATTTACCTGGCCTTTCATTTTGTTATGGGTAACGTCAGTGTTTAGACGACAATTTCCGGTTGTCCCAACTGGGAACAGAGACGTAACGGCACCGTGACTGATTTCCTTCGAACTATTTAGTTTAGTCGGATGTTATGTGTGTGTTGGGTGCCCATGCGAATGATACGGGTAACATGTTGTGATTGAAAATCACCCCGGTAGGCAAAATTTAAATTATGCGAGGCAGGTCAAATTATTGGGGTAGCAGAAGGGCATTTTATGACGGATGAAGAGCCGTATGTGCAAGGCAGATACGCGTGAGCAGGCCCGGTAAGCGGTAGCCCACCGGGCAAAAGGGAGGCCGGACTTAGTAGTATGAGTGTTCGCCGCGCTGGTGTTCAGTCAGGTCGCGAACGCCTTTCAGTTCCGGGAATTCGTTCAGCAGTTGCTTTTCGATCCCTTCTTTCAGGGTGACGTCAACCATGGAGCACCCGTTACAGCCGCCACCAAACTGCAGGATGGCGTAGCCTTCGTCGGTGATCTCCATCAGTGAAACGCGACCGCCGTGACCGGCAAGCTGCGGGTTAATCTGCGATTGCAGCATATATTCAACGCGTTCCATCAGCGGCGCATCGTCAGCCACTTTACGCATTTTGGCGTTCGGCGCTTTCAGGGTTAACTGAGAACCTAACTGGTCGGTGACGAAATCGATTTCCGCATCTTCCAGAAACGGTGCGCTCAGTTCATCAACATACGCAGTCAGCAGATCAAATTTCAGGGCGGTGTCGGTTGCTTCCACGGCGTCCGGCGGACAATAAGAAACGCCACATTCAGCGTTAGGCGTACCGGGATTGATCACAAATACGCGGATTTGTGTCCCTTCTTCCTGATTTGCCAGCAGTTTGGCAAAGTGCGCTTGTGCAGCATCGGAAATACGGATCATAGTAATGGCCTAATAGTTGACTATTTTAGTTGGTTATAATACGCCCATCATCGAGGCTCTACAAGGTTCGACACAGGCACCATACCTGGACCGTCGCCGCGCCGTTGCGCAAAAGCAGCTTCGCGAGCTCCCCGACGGTACTGCCGGTAGTGACGACATCATCCACAACAACCATATGGAGTCCCTTTACCGGCAATTCAAGGCGAAAGGCGTTTTTCAGGTTGCGTTTACGCAGTCGGGCGCTGAGATGATGCTGGGGCGCGGTAGGACGTATGCGCGTGACGCAGCGATCGTCCCAGGGACAATTTAGCCAACGCGCCAGCGGTCGGCACAGCAGTTCGCTTTGATTAAATCCTCTGCGCCAGTGGCGACGCGACCAGAGCGGAACGCTAATCAGCCTGTCTGGGCGGATGAATCCGCTCTGACGACGTGCCTGTAACACTGACAGCAACAGCAAACGCGCCAGCGCGGGGGCGATCTCCCCGCGTCGGGAAAACTTAAGCTGGTGAATAAGCGTACTCAACGGCGGCGTATAGTCGTTTACCATAATCAGCCGCTGCCACGGCGGCGGTTTTTGCAGACAGCGGCCGCAGGGCAGGGTTGGATGCGCGCAAGGCAGCCCACAGCGCGGACAAAGCAAGACGCGATGGCCCGTCGCCCGCTGGCAGACGGAGCAAAGACCCCAACGGCTTAGCGCCAGCGGCATCCGACATAGCCAGCATAATCCCGGTACTGTTAGCATAGGTTCATCCTTGTAAGTGAAAAGAGAACAGTAACTGATGAATGACATTTGGTGGCAGACCCGCGGCGAGGGAAAGTGTCATCTTGTGCTGCTGCACGGATGGGGACTGAATGCGGAGGTGTGGCATTGCATTAGCGAGGAACTTAGCTCGCATTTCACGCTGCATCTGGTCGATCTTCCCGGTTTTGGGCGCAGTCAGGGGTTTGGCGCGATGTCGCTTGAGGAGATGGCGGTTCACGTACTGAAACAGGCGCCAGAGAACGCGATCTGGCTGGGCTGGAGTCTGGGAGGGCTGGTGGCAAGCCAGGTGGCGCTAACGCGTCCTGAACGTGTGCAGGCGCTGGTAACGGTGGCGTCCTCTCCCTGCTTTAGCGCCCGTGACGGCTGGCCGGGGATCAAGCCTGAAGTATTGGCGGGTTTCCAGCAGCAGCTAAGTGAGGACTTTCAGCGGACGGTTGAGCGTTTTCTGGCGCTGCAAACCATGGGCACGGCGTCGGCGCGCCAGGATGCCCGCGCGCTGAAGAAAACGGTGCTGGCGTTGCCCATGCCGCCGGTAGACGTGCTCAACGGCGGACTGGAGATCCTTAAAACGGTTGATCTGCGCGAACCGCTGAAAGCCGTGCAGGTGCCTTTCCTGCGCCTGTACGGTTACCTGGACGGTCTGGTGCCGCGTAAGATTGTGCCAGTGCTGGATGCGCTGTGGCCGCAGAGTGAATCGCAGATCTTTACGAAGGCGGCACATGCCCCGTTTATTTCTCATCCAGCGGCGTTTTGTGAAGCGCTGATTGCGTTGAAAAAGTCACTGTAATGCCTGTTGCCAGGCCCGGCACTCACGCACTCGCGCACTCGCGCACTCGCCGGGCAGGGTATCAGTGGCTTAATCGCATTACTTCAGCGGCAGACAGGCCGGTGATTCTTGACACCGTACGCCGATCGATTCCATCCGCCAGCATGGTGCGCGCAATGCGTTGCGCTTCTTCGCGTTTACCTAACCGTAAGCCTTTTTTTATGCCCTTTTTCAATCCATTTTCAAGGCCTTTTTCCAGGCCGCGCTGATGGCCTTCCTGGCGTAATCTTTCGGCAATCGTCATCATCCTCTCCTTGTGCTGGGGTAAACGTTCGGTCACCGCGTGAATAAACTCATCAAAGCGATCGCTGTCGCCGGAACGCAAGAGATAATTAAATAGCGCTTTAAGCTGTTTGTCATTAGCGTGTCCTTTAACAAGCAGCGTCGCCAGCTTTTCCACCAGCCCAAGCAGGTCACGGGTGCGAATATGCTTTTGTATCAGCTCAAGCAACGCCATTCGTCGATGCTGCATGATCTCGTCATCCGGTATGACGGTGATATCCACAAGGGGAAATGCAGTGGCATAAAGCTCTCTTGCCAGTGAGGGGTTATCAAATTCATCAAGCCAGCAAAGGGAAAATGGGTAGGGACTTTCCGTGCCGTGATAAAACAGCATCGGCACCACCAGTGGCAATTTTTTATGCCCCGCGTCCAGGTGCTGCTGCATCGCCGCGATGGCGTAACGCATCAGCCGAAACGCCATGTGAGCATCCGGCGTGCTTTGATGCTCAATAACAATGTAGATATAGGCGTCTCCTTCGCGGGTTTTAAGCGACCACAAGATATCGGAATAATAAGCCCGCAGTTGTTCCTCGATAAAGCTGCCCGATTCCAGCTTCAGCGTTTTCAAATCGCAGAGGTGTCGCACCGCTGCGGGCAGATGGAGTTTAAGGAAGTCCCGCGCGGTTGGGGGATGGCGGAGAAAGGTTTTGAAAATCGCATCATGCGGCGTTGAGGTCATTATGGTGTTCCGTCACGTAAATAGTCAGAGGACGGAAGCGTAAACGTCGGGGCTGTTGGCCGCACCCGGTAAAAGTTCATCCTGCGAAAGAGGACGAAGGAATCATCACGCGTGGTGAAAGCGGTTCATTTTCGCGGAACGGAGCGCGCAAAAAACGACACGGGGCAGAAGGTATCGTTTTTAGCGCCGGGGGAGGGTTTAGCGCAATGTCCACCATTCGCGCAGGCAGGCTTTGCCTTCCGGACAACTTTTACAGCTTCCCGAAAGGCAGCCGTCGGGTTCTTCCTGAACCCGCGCGGCTTTTCCCATCGTTTCCAGTTGATTCAGCATCGCGTCGATCATTGCCTGTGGCGTATGCAGCGTCTGGCTGATTTGCGCCGCCTCCATGCGCCCGCGCAGCGCCAGTAAATCGCGAACCTGAATCAGTGAAGCCATCGTTCAGCCCTTAGTGACAGTCGCCGGTGGTGGTCGACGCGGCGCAGCAGGCGCTGGCGCTTTTACGCGTCGCCAGCAGATTAACATCCACCCGGCTCCGCGCCCGACGCAGCAGGCCAATCACCACGACGTTAAACAGAATCACCGCCAGAATGCACACCAGGCTATAGGTTGGATGTTCGCCGTAGCTGGCGACCTGATAGAACAGGGTCGACAGCGAGTATGCGATGTTCAGCCCCCACAGAATGGAGAAGCCCATCCAGCCGCGGCTGGACTCGCGAGCGATTGCGCCCATCACTGAGATGCACGGAACGTACAGCAGGACGAAAATCAGGTAGCTGTAAGCCGCCGCCGCGCTGCCAAATTTCGCATCCATGACGCCCATCGCGCCGGTCGCCATTTCGCCATCACCCTTGCTGGCTTCGATCGGGTTCGCCAGAACGCTCAGGCTGAGCGTATCTTTCAGGCTCTGCCAGGTTTCTTCCAGCGCGTCGAGCAGTTCGCCGCCAAGGCTGAACTCAGCTGGGTTAAATGCCTCTTCCTGAATGTTTTCCGCGGTGTAAAGGGTGTTGAGCGTACCGACCACCACTTCTTTCGCCATCGCACCGGTGAACAGACCTACTGTGGCCTGCCAGTTATCCTCGTGTACGCCGATCGGCTTGAAGACGGGCGTAATTACGCGGCTAACGGAAGCCAGGGCAGAGTCGTTGATGTTGTCGACGATTTTACCGTCCAGCGAGAAGCTGTTAAACGCGCTCAGGAAGATGCTGACGATGACGATCACTTTACCGGCGCGCAGTACAAAGCCTTTCAGACGCTGCCAGGTCTGGATCACCAGGCTTTTAATGTGGGGGATATGATAAACCGGCAGTTCCATCACAAACGGCGAGGCTTCGCCGCGCATAATGGTGTGTTTGAGCATCAGGCCGGTCAGCACTGCCATCACAATGCCCAGCACGTACAGGGAGAACACTGCCAGCGCGCCGTTTTGCCCGAAGAAGGCGGCCGCAAAGACGGCGAAAATCGCCAGGCGCGCGCCGCAGGACATAAACGGCGCCATCATGATGGTCATCAGGCGTTCACGCGGCGCGTCCAGCGTACGGGCGCCCATCACCGATGGGACGTTGCAGCCAAAGCCGACGATCAGCGGAACAAACGATTTTCCTGGTAGCCCCAGCGCCTGCATCAGGCGGTCCATGACAAACGCGGCGCGCGCCATGTAACCGGAGTCTTCGAGGAAAGAAAGGAACAGGTACATCATGCCGATTTGCGGTACCAGCGGCAGAACAGTATTGATACCGCCGCCAATCCCCTGGGCGAGGAAAATGGTCAGCCAGTCCGGGAAGTGGAGGGTGTAGCCAATCCACTGGATGCCGTGAATAAAGACGGCGACAGAACCGGCGTCGAAGATGGGCGCCAACGCGCCGCCGATGTTAATGGCGAGCAGGAACATCAGGTACATCACAAACAGGAAGACTGGCAGCCCCAGGAAGCGGTTGAGGACGATTTTGTCCACCGCCGTGGTGAAGCGGCTGGGCTCCGCCGTCAGGGTGTTGCTCACCACGTCGCAGATGGCGGCGATGCACTGGTAGCGGGCGTCGGCGATGTGTAGCGCCGGATCGTCCATCTCTTCGCTCAGGCGAGCGAACGAGGCGTCCAGTTGCTGCGCGGCATCCCCGGCGTAAGCGCGGCTGTAAATGTCGCCCTCCAGCATCTGTAAACCGAGCCAGCGACGCTGGTGCGAAGGCATGGTCTGCGCCATCAGGTTTGCCAGATTATCCGCTTCACGTAGCAACGGCTGGGCATAATGTACCAATTCGACGTTTTCATTTTTGCTGTGGCGATCGATCGCCAGCTTCAGTGCTTCGATACCGCGTCCACGGGTGGACACCAGCGGAACTACCGGGCAGCCGAGACGCGCGGACAGCGCATCAATGTCGATCCGGATCTGCTGTTTTTCGGCGATATCCAGCATGTTAAGCGCGACAATGCAGGGGATCCCCAGCTCCAGCAATTGCAGCGTCAGGTACAGGTTACGCTCGAGGTTGGAGGCATCCACGACGTTGATTAACAGATCTGCGTCGCCGCTCAGAATGTAATGGCAGGCAATCTGCTCATCGAGAGAGGTTTGTGACGAAATGGTGGTCAGAGAATAAGTGCCGGGCAGGTCGACCAGCGTCACCTGGTGGTCAGTGGTAGAAAACAGGCCTTCTTTGCGTTCGACCGTCACGCCAGCCCAGTTGCCCACGCGCTGGCGCGCGCCGGTAAGCTGGTTAAATAATGTTGTCTTGCCGGAATTTGGATTACCAATTAAACCAATGGTTAATTTTTTCATTGTTATAGACTCACTGTATTAGCAGGAAACCGCTTCCACTTCTAATAACGCCAGGTCTTTTTTCCGTAATACCAGGCTGACGCGGCGGGTTTCGATATGCACCGGATCACCCAGGGGCGCGACGCGCACCACGTTAAATGAGGAACCCGGCAGCATGCCGAGGGAAAGCAGTTTCTGACGGTATGCAGGACTTATTTCACGGGCAAAGCCGGTAATTTTCCACGCAGTATCTGGAGTAAATTGCATAAGAGCCTACTTGTATCTTGCTTACTGGTTATTACCTCATGGGGCTGAGGAACGCGGCATGAGACCAGCTGATTAGCCAACGAAGGAAAGATTAAATAATCAACAATGCAATGATAATGAGAATGGTTTCTATCATCAATAGAATAAATGTGACGGAATGTTGGTTTGAATAATAATTTGCGTCAACTTTGACATGGCTCAACATTTATTGTCGGCAGGTGAAATGATTCGAGGAATTAATAAATTAACAGTATTAATGTTTAATTATCGTTTCATCTGTTAACGATGTGATAAATATTAGTGCGGGGGTAAAAGAAGAATTGAATGTTGCCGGATGGCGGGTTAACCGCCTTTCCGGCAGACAGCGCGACAATGTCCTCCAGGCCGGACAAGACGCATTCGTGTCGTTATCCGGCACAGGTTTCTGGGTTAGCGTTTTTTACCCATTGCCGCCGCCAGCGCATCCATCATCGCGCTATTGCCTGTCGGCTGCGCGTCGCGACCGCGCGGTCTGGCGGCTTTCGCGGCGGGACGTTCGTTCCCGTTCGTCCCCCCACGGCGCGCCTGAGTCTCTCCTGGCTGTTCATCGAGACGCATGGTCAGGGCAATGCGCTTACGTTGCAGATCCACCTCCAGCACTTTCACCTTCACGATGTCGCCTGCTTTCACTACAGTATGGGGATCTTCCACAAACTTGTTCGACAGGGAAGAGATGTGAACCAGGCCATCCTGATGGACGCCGATATCGACAAACGCGCCAAAGTTGGTGACGTTGGTGACGGCGCCTTCCAGAATCATCCCCGGCTGCAGGTCGTTCATGGTTTCGACGCCGTCGGCAAACTGCGCGGTTTTGAACTCCGGACGCGGGTCACGCCCCGGTTTTTCCAGCTCTTTGATGATGTCAGTCACGGTCGGCACGCCGAATTTGTCGTCGGTGAAGTCAACGGCTTTCAGGTTGCGCAGTTCGCTGCTGTTACCCATCAGATCTTTCAGTGCCTGCTGGGTTGCCGCCAGAATACGTTCTACCACCGGATACGCTTCCGGGTGGACGGTTGAGGCGTCAAGCGGGTTATCGCCGTGATTGATGCGCAGGAAGCCCGCGCACTGCTCAAAGGCTTTTGGCCCCAGACGGCTTACCTTCAGCAACTGCTGACGATTCTGGAATTGTCCGTTTTCATCGCGCCAGGCGACGATATTTTGCGCCATCATACGGGTTAAGCCCGCCACGCGGGTCAGCAGGGGGACGGAGGCGGTGTTCAGGTCCACGCCGACGGCGTTTACGCAATCTTCCACCACCGCGTCCAGCTTACGCGCCAGCTGTGTCTGGCTGACGTCATGCTGATACTGGCCGACGCCGATGGATTTCGGGTCGATCTTCACCAGCTCCGCCAGCGGGTCCTGCAGACGGCGGGCGATAGAGACCGCACCGCGCAGGGAAACGTCAAGATCCGGAAATTCCTGCGCCGCCAGCTCAGAGGCGGAATAAACCGACGCGCCCGCTTCGCTGACAATTACTTTTTGCGCGGTGACTTTCGGGAACTGCTTCTGCACGTCGAGGAAGAAACGCTCGGTTTCACGCGAGGCCGTACCGTTACCAATCGCCACCAGTTCAACGTGATATTTTTCACACAGCGCGGCGACGACCATCGCGGCTTTAGCGGCCTGGCCGGTATGGGGATAAATGGTGTCAGTGGCGACCAGCTTACCGGTACCATCCACCACCGCCACTTTCACCCCGGTACGCAGACCCGGATCGAGGCCCATGGTTGCGCGCAGGCCCGCCGGCGCGGCCATCAGCAAGTCATGCAGATTACGGGCAAACACGTTGATCGCCTCGTCTTCCGCGCGTTCACGCACGGTGCCCATCAGTTCGGTTTCGAGGTGCATCAGGACTTTAATGCGCCATGTCCAGCTCACCACGCCCTTGCGCCAGCTGTCCGCTGGCGCGTTGTTCAGCCGCAGACCGAGGTGATCGAGAATGATCTGCTCACCGTGGCTCTGTTTTGGCGGCTCATCAAACTGTGGGTCGGGGTTCAGTGACAGTTGCAGGACGCCTTCGTTACGGCCGCGAAACATCGCCAGCGCGCGATGAGACGGCACGCCGGAAATGGGTTCGTGATGATCGAAATAATCGCGGAATTTCGCGCCTTCCTCTTCCTTGCCGCTGACCACAGTGGCAACCAGATGCGCGTTTTTCCACAGATAATCGCGCACTTTTGCCAGCAGCGCCGCGTCTTCCGCGAACCGTTCCATCAGGATGTAGCGCGCGCCGTCAAGGGCGGCTTTGCTGTCGGCAACGCCTTTGTCGGCGTCGATAAATTTCGCCGCTTCCGTGTCAGGATCGTGCGATGGATCGTTCCACAGCAGATCCGCCAGCGGCTCAAGACCCGCTTCAATGGCGATCTGACCGCGGGTGCGGCGTTTGGGTTTGTAGGGGAGATACAGGTCTTCCAGCTCGGTCTTACTTAACGTGCCGTTGATGGCGTTAGCCAGCTCATCGGTCAGCTTGCCTTGCTCAGAAATGGACTTAAGAATGGCCTGGCGGCGCTCTTCCAGTTCACGCAGATAGCCCAGTCGGGTTTCCAGATTACGCAGTTGTGTATCATCCAGACCGCCGGTGATTTCCTTACGATAACGTGCGATAAACGGCACAGTGTTCCCTTCATCAAGCAGGCGAACGGCAGCTTCAACCTGTTCGGCGCGTGCCTGAATTTCACCCGCAATAATGCGGCAGAAAGAATTGTTCATCATGGATAGGCTTCATCTTTAGGATCAAAAATCAGGGGATAGTTATACGGACTGGCACGATAAAATGCCAGTCGCGGAGGGCGCTCTCGGATTATTTTACGTACTCGATGGCGTTGACGTACCAGCTGGCTTCTCCGCCGGGCGTATTGACCACAGCAAGGTCGCCGATCTCTTTTTTCAGCAACGCGCGCGCCATCGGCGAGTCAATCGAGATGTAATCCTTACGGCCGAAAATTTCATCGTAGCCGACAATACGAAAGCGGCGGATATCGCCGTCGTCATTTTCAATCTCCACCCACGCGCCGAAAAACACTTTGCCTTCCTGCTGCGGTGAATAGTCGACGATTTTTAAATTTTCCATGCATTTCGTAAGATAACGAACCCGACGGTCGATTTCACGCAGGCGCTTTTTATTATACTGGTAGTCGGCATTCTCGCTGCGGTCGCCAAGGCTCGCGGCCCAGGTCACCTTTTTCGTGACTTCCGGGCGCTCTTCACGCCAGAGATAATTCAGCTCTTGTTTCAGTTTCTCGTACCCTTCCCGGGTGATCAGGGGCGTTTTCATCTTATTGAATACCTTTAAGTCTGTGACGATGCGCACAAATCGTATTACGTCACCCTGCTAACAGAATAAATAATGTGCCGCACGTTTCATTGTATACTTAAGCTGCTGTTAAATATGCTTTGTAACAATTTAGCCTGGAATTCATACCAGAATTCGCTGGTGACGAACGTAAGCTTTTTTAAGAATACATACCTTCAATTGTTGCGAACCTTTGGGAGTACAAACAATGCAAGAGAACTATAAAATTCTGGTGGTGGATGACGACATGCGTCTGCGTGCGCTGCTGGAGCGTTATCTTACCGAGCAGGGCTTCCAGGTTCGAAGCGTCGCGAACGCTGAGCAAATGGATCGTCTGCTGACCCGTGAATCTTTTCACCTTATGGTACTGGATCTCATGCTGCCGGGTGAAGATGGTCTGTCAATTTGCCGCCGCCTGCGCAGCCAGAGCAACCCGATGCCGATCATCATGGTGACGGCGAAAGGGGAAGAAGTTGACCGCATCGTCGGCCTGGAAATCGGCGCCGATGATTACATCCCGAAACCGTTTAACCCACGTGAACTGCTGGCGCGTATTCGCGCGGTGCTGCGCCGTCAGGCCAACGAGCTGCCGGGCGCGCCTTCCCAGGAAGAAGCGGTCATTGCCTTTGGTAAGTTCAAACTGAACCTCGGCACCCGCGAAATGTTCCGTGAAGATGAGCCGATGCCGCTCACCAGCGGAGAGTTCGCGGTGCTGAAAGCGCTGGTGAGCCACCCGCGTGAACCGCTTTCCCGCGATAAGCTGATGAACCTGGCGCGTGGTCGCGAGTATTCCGCGATGGAACGTTCCATTGACGTGCAGATTTCCCGTCTGCGCCGCATGGTGGAAGAGGATCCGGCGCATCCGCGCTACATTCAGACCGTGTGGGGTCTGGGCTACGTTTTCGTGCCGGACGGTTCTAAAGCATGAGGCGAATGCGCTTCTCGCCACGAAGTTCATTTGCCCGCACGCTGTTGCTCATCGTCACGTTGCTGTTTGTCAGCCTGGTGACGACCTATCTGGTGGTGCTGAACTTTGCGATTCTGCCGAGCCTCCAGCAGTTTAACAAGGTGCTGGCGTACGAAGTGCGTATGCTGATGACCGACAAGCTGCAACTGGAGGACGGTACGCAACTGGTGGTGCCCCCCGCTTTTCGACGGGAAATTTACCGTGAGCTGGGAATTTCTCTCTATTCCAACGAGGCCGCCGAAGAGGCAGGGCTGCGTTGGGCGCAACATTATGAGTTTTTAAGCCATCAGATGGCGCAGCAGCTGGGCGGCCCGACGGAAGTGCGCGTTGAGGTTAACAAGAGTTCGCCTGTCGTCTGGCTGAAAACCTGGCTGTCACCCAATATCTGGGTGCGCGTACCCTTAACGGAAATTCATCAGGGCGATTTCTCGCCGCTGTTTCGCTATACGCTGGCGATTATGCTGCTGGCGATAGGTGGGGCGTGGCTGTTTATCCGAATCCAGAACCGACCGTTAGTGGATCTTGAACATGCCGCATTACAGGTCGGTAAAGGGATTATTCCGCCGCCGCTGCGTGAGTACGGCGCGTCCGAAGTGCGCTCGGTAACTCGCGCCTTCAACCATATGGCGGCCGGGGTGAAGCAGCTTGCCGACGACCGTACGCTGCTCATGGCTGGCGTCAGCCACGATCTTCGCACCCCGCTGACGCGCATTCGTCTGGCCACGGAGATGATGGGGGAGCAGGATGGTTATCTTGCGGAGTCGATCAACAAAGATATCGAAGAGTGTAACGCGATCATTGAGCAGTTCATCGACTACCTGCGTACCGGCCAGGAGATGCCGATGGAAATGGCCGATCTCAATGCGGTGCTCGGCGAGGTTGTGGCGGCGGAGAGCGGCTACGAGCGTGAAATTGAAACCGCGCTACAGCCAGGCAGCATTCAACTGAAAATGCACCCGCTCTCTATCAAGCGCGCGCTCGCCAATATGGTGGTGAACGCCGCCCGCTACGGAAACGGTTGGATTAAGGTTAGCAGCGGTACGGAACAGCATCGGGCGTGGTTTCAGGTGGAAGACGACGGGCCGGGCATCAAGCCCGAACAGCGTAAATACCTGTTCCAGCCGTTTGTGCGCGGCGACAGCGCGCGCAGCACCAGCGGCACCGGACTCGGATTGGCGATCGTGCAGCGCATTGTTGACAACCATAACGGTATGCTGGAAATCGGCACCAGCGAACGCGGCGGCCTTTCTATCCGCGCCTGGCTGCCCGTTCCCGTGGCGCGTGTCCAGGGAACCACGAAAGAGGCATAAAAGGGGAGGCATTTAGCCTCCCCTTTGTTGTGGTAACAGCCGGTAACGCTGTACCGTATGCCGTCATCCGGTCATGTCAGTTACAGCTTCGGACCTGCGCTGACCAACGCGGCGCCTGCAGGCGTATCGGTGTACTTCTCGAAGTTCTCAATGAACAGTTTCGCCAGCGCGGTGGCTTTTTCCTGCCACTGTTCCGGCGACGCGTAGGTATTACGCGGGTCGAGAATGCGCGTATCCACCCCCGGCAGTTCGGTCGGGATCGCCAGATCGAACATCGGCAGGCTGAAGGTTTCCGCATCGTCCAGCGAACCGTTCAGGATGGCGTCGATGATGGCGCGGGTATCCTTGATCGAGATACGTTTGCCGGTGCCGTTCCAGCCGGTGTTGACCAGGTACGCCTGCGCGCCTGCGGCCTGCATGCGTTTTACCAGCACTTCCGCATACTGGGTCGGATGCAGTGACAGGAACGCTGCGCCGAAGCAGGCAGAGAAGGTTGGCGTCGGTTCGGTTACGCCGCGTTCGGTACCGGCCAGTTTGGCGGTAAAGCCAGACAGGAAATGGTACTGCGTCTGGTTAGCCGTCAGGCGAGAAACCGGCGGCAGCACGCCAAACGCGTCGGCGGTCAGGAAGATCACCTTCGTGGCATGACCCGCTTTAGAGATCGGTTTGACGATGTTCTCGATGTGATAGATAGGATAAGAAACGCGGGTGTTCTCTGTTTTCGAACCGTCATCAAAATCAATCGAACCGTCGGCACGAACGGTAACGTTCTCCAGCAGCGCATCGCGGCGGATCGCGTTGTAAATCTCGGGTTCAGCCTCTTTCGACAGCTTGATGGTTTTCGCGTAGCAGCCGCCTTCGAAGTTAAACACGCCGTCGTCGTCCCAGCCGTGCTCATCATCGCCAATCAGGCGACGTTTCGGGTCGGTGGAGAGGGTGGTTTTCCCGGTGCCGGACAGGCCGAAGAAGACTGCCACGTCACCTTTCTCGCCGACGTTGGCGGAGCAGTGCATAGACGCGATGCCTTTCAGCGGCAGCAGGTAGTTCATCACCGAGAACATCCCTTTCTTCATTTCGCCGCCGTACCAGGTTCCGCCGATCAGTTGGATCCGCTCGGTCAGGTTGAACGCCACGAAGTTCTCGGAGTTCAGACCCTGCTCTTTCCACTGCGGGTTGGTGCATTTCGCACCGTTCATTACGATAAAGTCAGGCTCGAAGCCTTCCAGTTCTTCATCGCTCGGGCGGATAAACATGTTCTTCACGAAATGTGCCTGCCAGGCCACCTCGGTAATGAAGCGAACGGAAAGACGGGTGTCGGCGTTCGCGCCACAGAAGGCATCAACGATAAACAGGCGTTTACCGGAGAGCTGCTGCGTTACCAGCCCTTTCAGGTGCTGCCAGGTTTCCTGGGAAAGCGGTTTGTTGTCGTTCTTGCCTTTTCCTTTGTCGGACCACCAGAGCGTGTCACGCGTGGTGTCATCACGGACAATGTACTTATCCTTTGGTGAACGTCCGGTGAAAATACCGGTATCAACGGCAACGGCGCCGAGGTTCGTCAGAACGCCACGCTCGTAGCCTTCCAGAGAAGGGTCAAGCTCCTCCTGGTAGAGCGTTTCGTAGCTGGGGTTGTAAACGATATCCTGAACGTCGTTGATACCATAAGCCTTGAGATCTTGCGGGGTTAATCGTTTCACGCGCATATCACTGCTCCTTAGCCAATATGTATTACCTGGAATAGTAAGGTTTTTTGAGGGTCGTTAACCGCGACAAGGCTCATAGATTTACTTATCTGGACAAAATCACGATTGACTGAAAACGCTGTGACTCCTGTCACGAAGCGGCGGTTATTATGGCAGGAAAGGACTTTTTGTTGTGGAAAATGTTCCTAAAACGTTAAAACAGAGTGTTTTTGACGGAAATGTTGTGAGTGTAATCGCATTCACGTAAGAAATTTACGTAAGTCTTACATACGAAATATCGATTCATCACGAAATAAAAAATCAGGCATTTGTCGAAAGGACCGGATGGGGCGTCAGGCCGCCATCCGCTTTTTCAGAAAGGAGGATTAATGCACCTGCGGATCGGCAGGGGAGGCGTTGTTACGGATTTCCGCAATATCCATCGCGTTGAACAGATAATGGCTGCCGCAATAGTCGCAGTGCATGTCGATCTCGCCTTCTTCCGCCAGGATGCTATCCACTTCCGCGTCCGGCAGGGTTTTCAGCGCGCCCGCGCAGCGTTCACGCGAACAGGTGCATTTGAATTCCACGTCCTGCGGATCGTAGAGGGTCACCTCTTCTTCGTGGTACAAACGCCACAGTACATCGTTAGCCGGCAGGGTCAGCAGCTCTTCTGCCTTGATGGTTTCTGTCAGCGTCGCAAGATGATCAAAATCATCCGCCTGAGCGTTTTGCGCAGGCATCACCTGCAGCAGCATACCGCCTGCGGCGGCTTTACCGTCAACATCGCCAGTGCGAATAAACAGGCGGGTCGGTAACTGCTCGGAGCGCAGGAAGTAATCTTCCAGGCAGGCCGCCAGAGTGTCGCCTTCCAGCCCGACCACGCCCTGATAGCGCTCGCCTTCTTCCGGCGTAATCGTGATCACCAGATAGCCGTTCCCCACCAGCGTTTTCAGATCGGCGTTTTCCGGCACATCGCCCTGCACGCGCGCGACGCCGCGCATCTGCTGGTTATTGTTGCCGTTGATCACCGCCAGGCTCAGCGGGCCGTCGCCCTGCAGTTGCACGGTGATATCACCGGCAAACTTCAGCGTCGCGGTCAGCAGGCTGGTGGCGACCAGCAGCTCAGCCAGCACCGTTTTTACCGGCTGCGGGTAGCTGTGGTTTTCCAGGATCTGTTGCAGGGTTTCCGATACGGTCACCAGCTCGCCGCGCACGGCAAAGTTTTCGAACAGATAGCGGTGTAATTGGTCATGTTGCGGCATAATCATCTCTCTTGCAGACGACAGTCACTCACTGTCGCCGTGTTTAAATCGTAACAGGTTGCGGCGCTCTTTTTTGTCCGGACGTCGGTCCGGATGCGGCATCGTCAGTGCGTTAAGTTTACGCGCCAGCGCCATTTTTTCGCGTTTCTCGACGCTTTCCGTTGTTTCTTCATACAGGGCGACGGCCTCACTGGCCGGCCGACGCTGCTCAGTGATCCCTTTGATCACCACCGTACGTTCGTCATTGCCCTGGCGTAACGTCAGGGTCGCGTTCAGTTCGACTATCTTGCCCGGCTTACTGCGCTGCCCGTTATAGTGAACTTTGCCGCCTTCAATCATTTCGCGAGCCAGCGCGCGGGTTTTGTAAAAACGCGCGGCCCATAGCCATTTGTCCAGTCTGACCTCAGTTGAGGGCTTCTCTTTCATGGCGTCTCCTTCACAACAGTGAGGGGATCAGCCGGCGGTAGTCATTCAATGACGGATGACGGAGATACTGTTTTTCCGCTACGCCAGAATCGGGGTTCGTCACGCCGAGGCAATAACGAATGCCAAACGTCGCCGCTGCGTCGAGAATCGGTTCGCTATCGTCGATAAACAGCGTTTTTTCGGCGTCCAGTCCCGTTTCTTCGGCAACAGCGCGCCATAACCGCTGATCCTCTTTGGGATAACCAAATGTGTGGGTGGAAAGTAATAAATCAAGGTGCGAGGCCAGGCCGGTATGCTCCAGCTTCACCGCCAGGTTATGTGGATGCGCGTTGGTCAGCAAAATACGACGCTTGCCGCAGGCTTTTAAAGCCTCTAAAAAAGGCACGGTATCGTCGCGCAGGACGGCGCGTGGCCCCATCGCCGTCGTCATCGCGCAGATATCCAGCCCCAGACGCTCGCTCCAGTAATCAAGACAGTACCAGTTTAGCGTATGCTGAACCGCATGGTACTCCTGACGGATATGGGCCTGCGCTTCCTGCGGCGAGATCCCTTGCTGTGCGCCGTAGGTTTCGGGCACCAGTTTTTGCCAAAAGAAGGTGTCAAATGCCAGATCGAGCAGTGTGCCGTCCATGTCTAACAGAACGGTATCGACGTCCTGCCAGGCAATATTCATATGCATGGGAACTCTCCAGAGTGAAACGCGTTGCGCGACAGGGTAGCACATCCCGTCGCGCAGACAGGATATCAGATGAGGCTATCCGGAGAGGCAATGAGCTTGGGATTCAGACAGCTTTCATAATACGCCTGAATTTCCATCATACGGGTGCGGTGACGCTGATAGCGACGGAAAGCCTGCACGCCATTATAGACGGCGCTGACCAGCATCGTCAGCATCAGTAACGTGGTGCCGAGATAGCGCCATAATCCGGAGCGATCCGGAATACGGTGCAGGCCGATGTGTTGCGTGCCGTTGGCGTCAGTATAGATATTGGTGACGATCCCCTCGGCGCTAAACGGCGTTTTCATCAGCATTTGCGCCAGACGCTGGAAGGCGTTCCACTGCTCCTGCGGCGGGTAATCGTACAGCGAAACAGCAGGCCACGGCTGATCGACGAGATCGCTGCCTTCGTCACTGACGATCAGAAATCCGCCCGGCGCGGGGCTGTTCAGCGACTGGGCGGCGCGGGCAGTCTCGCGGGCGATAAAGGGCGCCGTTGAGGTGGCGACCAGATTATCAAGCGACTCCGCGCTGACCGGACGCAGCAGAACGTTTACGCCATCCAGCTTACCGGTGTTGGCCCGTTTAACCAGCGCGCTCCAGTCTTTGCTGTTCCCCAGATTTACCAGCGCGTTTTTCAAACGCACACATTCATCTTCTGCCGCGCACAAATCTGCGGTTTTCAACACAATATCGCCAAAGTCATCAATCAACACCATCCCTGATTTCTGAATCGCCGAACGTAACGCCGCGCTGACGCGGGATTCATCTTCCGGCTTAGGATGCAGTTGACGGTTAACCGCCTGCGACAGCGCCGTGGCCTTGTTGACCAGATCGGACTCCGGTAACGGCAGCGCAGCCGCGTCGTTCCAGATGATTTGCGAGCAGTCGAACGGCATAAACGGCGAATTCGTCTGGGCGCTCCAGGTGCCGTTGGCATGAATATTACACATTCCCGTACCGCGAATATTCAGCGTGTCGCCCACGCGCACGCCCGCGTCTGCGAGCTGCTTTACGCTGGTTGCCTCAACGGTTTGCGCGCCTTTCATCCAGGATAGCGTGAACTTGATCGGCATATCCAGCGGGATGCAGAACAGCAACATGATCAGCACCAGCAAAGAGCCACCAGCGATAACGGTGCTGCGCACCCAGTGCTGGAGCGGGAAGTTTTTTACTTCATCGTGCAGGGATAAAAAACGCCCCTGGCGCACGACGTGGCGATCAAGATAAATATCAATATCCGTTTGCTGGCCTAAGTCCTGCGTTATCCACGGCTGCCAGTGCGGTGGATAAACCAGGTCGATAATGCCGAGCGAAATATTGTTAATTTGCTCCTGGTTATTTTCGCCAAACAGTCCCCAGCGACGGGGGGTACCGCGCAGACAGTGAATCTCCCGGAGCGCTGATTTCGACGGCGGGGCGTACAGTCCCCACAAGCCAGCGACCAGCAGCAAAACGGCACCGCCAACCATCCACGGCACAAAAACGTCTGGGGTGATCAGGCAGAAAAAGAACAGCAGGAAAGAGGCGACAATCAGTAGCGCTTCACGGAATCCCGCAGGGCGGCTCAGCGCGTACTCTTCGTGGGTTTCCTGACGAATATTCAGCAGCTCGATCTGCTCGCTTTCTTCACCACGGATCGACGCTTGCGTTGAACTGGCTGGCTGTAGCGCATAGCCGCGCGCCTCCTGCATATACTCTTGCAGCGTATGGCCGTTCAGGGAGATCACCAGCGGCAAGGTATCGGTATGGATCAGCTCGACGTTATTTTCGTCATTAATGTATTGTTCCCAGAACGGCGGCAGATGGACCTCGACGGAATCGAGGTAATAGCGCCATTTATTGGGATCGTCGGTGGTAATGCCGTAACGGGTGATCGAGTGCGTCAGAATAATGACGTTTTGGCTTTCAGCATTCAGCGTCAGCGAGACCGGCGCCGCGCTGGCGCCTGTCGGGCCGGGAACCCGTTGGATTTGGCTCAGGCTTTCCAGATAGTTTTCCACGGCGCTGCGTTCGTCCGCCGTGAGCTTGCGGGTCGCCGCGTCAGAGAACGCATGGCTCCACGGCAGCTTACGCCGCCTGGCGCGCACAGTGAACCGCCACCAGACCAGCAACAGGCCGACCAGTAACGCCGCTAAAAAAATCAGAATGGTGCTCATGCTTTCCCCATCTTACTTAATCTGTCAGGCGTGGTCAGTCGCACCCTGTCACAATAAACGTGATTCTGTGGTTGGCTATCGGCAAGCATGGAGTTGAACTTGAGCATTTTTCAGCGCATCCCAGTGAATGCTGATGATAGCAAAACCAGCAAAAGCGGAATATCAGCAAATTCCTGGACGTATTTCAACCTATTGACTTTTAATTTGAAATAGGAATTATATTTTTATTAGGTTACAAAGATGTAAATAAACGGCAATTCACATTGCCGAAACCGTGTTGCGTATCGCACAATGACGGTAGATTCCACGGCAAAGATTCTCACGATGAGCAAATCATTACAAAAACCCACCATTCTGCATGTCGAAACAGTCGCGCAATCGCGGCTTTTTAGCGTGGAAAGTGTGGATCTCGAATTCAGTAACGGCGTGCGCCGCGTTTATGAGCGGATGCGTCCTACCAATCGTGAAGCGGTTATGATTGTGCCGATTGTTGACGATCATGTGATTCTGATTCGCGAATACGCAGTGGGAACCGAATCCTACGAGTTGGGTTTTTCCAAAGGGTTGATCGACCCGGGCGAGAGCGTGTTCGAGGCTGCAAACCGGGAGCTTAAAGAAGAAGTCGGTTTTGGCGCGAAGGATCTGACGTTTTTGAAAAAGCTCAGCATGGCCCCCTCCTATTTCTCCAGCAAAATGAACATCGTGGTGGCAGAAGGTCTGTATCCGGAGTCGTTGGAAGGGGATGAGCCGGAACCGCTGCCGCAGGTGCGCTGGCCGCTGGCGCATCTGATGGATCTGCTGGAAGATCCTGATTTTACCGAAGCGCGTAACGTGAGCGCGCTATTTCTGGTGCGTGAATGGCTGAAAGGACAGGGAAGGCTCTGATACGCGCTTTCCCGTAAAAATGGCTAACACGGTGTTCAGAACGGGTCATCGACAACAATAAAAAAGGCGCCGGAGCGCCTTTTTTGATCAGAACAGTTCGTGCGTTTCACCATTGTCGATAATGGTGGTGCCCACCTCATGCACCGCCTGTTGCGTTGGCTGGGTGCCTTCAATGAAATATTCCGCCCGGCTGTTGCCGCCGTTAGCCAACTGCCCGGTGCTGCGATCGATATTCACCGTCACAATGCCCGGCGGCGGGGTTAGCGGCTCTTCAGGCACGCCTTCCAGTACCGCTTTCATGTAAGCATCCCACGCCGGTTGCGCGCTCTTTGCGCCGCCTTCGTAGCCGGAGATCTGATCTTTTATCGCGCCGGAAGCGGTGGTACGTCCGAGATCGCGACGGTGGTCATCGAACCCAATCCATACCGACGTCACCACGCCCGGGCCGTAGCCGGAGAACCATGCGTCTTTCGAACTGTTGGTGGTTCCGGTTTTCCCGCCGATATCGTGACGCTTAAGATCGCGGCCCGCGCGCCAGCCGGTCCCCATCCAGCCGGGTTCACCGAAGATATTGGTGTTCAGCGCGCTTTTGATCAGGAAAGCCAGCGGGGTGTTAATGACGTGCGGCGCATATTCCTGCGCGCCCGTCTGCGCCACCAGCGCCTGGTTTGCCTGCTCCAGTTTTGGCATTGGCACAGCGGCATTTTGCTGCTCGCCAGAGACCGCGACATCTTCCACGTTGCTGTTTTCCAGAACGTTCGATTTCTGCGTATCGCCGTAAATCACCGGAATATCACATTCCGGACAGGCAATTTTGGGCTTTGCCTCAAAAATTACGCCGTTCTGGTCGGTTTCAATCTTGCTGATGAAATACGGATCGACCAGGAAGCCGCCATTCGCCATCACCGCATAGCCGCGCGCCACCTGTAACGGCGTAAAGGAGGCCGAACCCAGCGCCAGCGATTCGGTATGCACAATGTTCTGTGCCGGGAACCCGAAGCGCTGTAAGTATTCTGCCGCGTAATCCACGCCCATCGCACGCATCGCGCGCACCATTACCACGTTTTTCGACTGTCCCAGACCCTGACGCAGACGGATCGGACCGGCATACTGCGGCGGGGAATTTTTCGGACGCCAGTCGGAACCGGCGCCGGCATCCCAGCGAGAAATCGGCACATCGTTCAGCATGCTCGCCAGCGTCAGGCCTTTATCCATCGCCGCAGTATAGAGAAACGGCTTAATGTTGGAACCGACCTGACGCAGCGCCTGAGTCGCGCGGTTGAACTTGCTCTGGTTGAAGTCAAAACCGCCCACCAGCGCCAGTACCGCGCCATCTTTAGGATTGATCGACACCAGCGCTGAGTTCACGTCCGGCACTTGCGCCAGCCACCAGGCATCGCCCATCTTGCGAACCCAGATTTGCTGGCCCGTCTGGATAACGTCGGTGACTTTACGCGGCGTCGGCCCCTGCTGGGTATCCGAACGGTACGGGCGCGCCCAACGAATGCCTTCCATACGTAGCGCAACCGATGAGCCATCCGCCAGCGCCGCAGTGGCTTCCTGCGGATTCGCGCTGGTGACCACGGCGGGGAGCAGCGGGCCGTAGGTTGGCAGGGCTTTCAGCGTGTCGGTGATTTTCTTACTGTCCCACGCCGTTTCGCCCACTTTCCACAGCACGCTCGCCGGACCGCGGTAGCCGTGGCGCATGTCATAGTCCAGCACGTTATTGCGTACCGCCTGCTGGGCGGCCTGCTGCACTTTGCGGGTGATCGTGGTGTAAATGCGATATCCGTCTTCATAGGCGTTTTCGCCGTAACGGGCGTACATTTCCTGACGCACCATTTCGGACAGATACGGGGCGGAGAAGGCGATTTCCGGGGCGTGGTAATTGGCGTCGATCGGCTCATCACGCGCCTGGTCGTACTGCGCCTGGGTGATGTAGCCTTCGCTCAGCATACGTGACAGCACTACGTTGCGGCGTGCTGTCGCGCGATCCATCGAATAGAGCGGGTTGAACGTTGAAGGCGCTTTCGGCAGACCGGCAATCACCGCCATTTCGCTTAAGGTGAGTTGATCGATAGACTTACCAAAGTAAACCTGCGCCGCCGCACCGACGCCGTAGGCGCGGTATCCCAGATAGATCTTGTTCAGATAAAGCTCAAGAATTTCGTCCTTGTTCAGCATTTGCTCAATGCGGATGGCGAGGAACACTTCCTTGATCTTACGTATCAGCGTGCGCTCCGGACTCAGGAAAAAGTTTCTCGCGAGCTGCTGAGTAATGGTACTCGCTCCCTGCGACGCATGGCCGGAAAACAGCGCGACGCTGGCCGCACGGAAGATCCCCACCGGGTCCACTCCGTGATGCTCATAGAAACGACTGTCTTCCGTCGCGATAAACGCTTTCACCATTTCCGGCGGGATCTGGTTCAGCGTGACCGGAATACGACGCTTCTCGCCATATTGGGCGATCAGCTCGCCGTCCGCGCTGTACACCTGCATCGGAATCTGCAGGCGTACATCTTTGAGCGTCGCGACGTCAGGCAATTGCGGCTCAATATAACGATACAGACCATAAATCGAGCCTGCTCCCAGCAGGATGCAACATACTGCAAGGATCAATAAATACTTTACGAACTTCACTGGAGATTTCCCATTTAGTTTCATTTGGGCAGTTTATAAACAACCGCGCGGTAGTATAAAGGCAAGCCTGACGCATTGATATACCCGTAAGAGCGACGGGTGATAAGGAGATCATCAGCGATGGCTTTTAAAATCTGGCAAATTGGCTTGCATATTCAACAACGTGAAGCGCTGGCGGTGGCCGTTGTGCGCGGCGCTTCGGGGTGGTCGCTTCAGCGCTGGTGGCGTATCCCATTGGCGCAATCCACCTTGCAGGAAGGGCACATGCACGACCCGGAACTGCTTGCCGCGGCGCTCCACGCCTGGAGCCGTGAACTGCCGCAGCGACATCAGGTTCATCTCTCGTTTCCCGCCAGCCGTACGCGGCAAAAGACTTTTCCCCGACCGTCGATGTCCTTACGCGAACGAGAGCAAACAGCGTGGCTGACGGGCTCGCTGGCGCGCGAACTGGATATGGACCCGGACGCCCTGCGTTTTGACTACAGCGAAGATGCGCTGGCCCCCGCGTTTACAGTAACAGCCGCCCAGGACAAAGAAGTCTCCACCTTGTTAACGCTCGCGCAAACGCTCCGGATCCAGGTCGCGGCTATCACACCAGATGCTTGCGCGCTGCAACGGCTGCTGCCTTTTCTTCCTCCCACGCAATCCTGCGTGGCCTGGCGCGATGAGACGCAGTGGCTCTGGGCGACGCGGTACGCCTGGGGGCGCAAAACGGTGGCGGAGGTGGCGTCAGTCGATGGGCTTTCCGCGTCTCTTTCCCTTACGCCAGACGCCGTGGCGCTGTGTGCGAAAGCGCAGTTTGATCCGTGGCAGGCGATTTCAGTTCGCCAGCCTCCTGTCCCTGATGAAGGCCACGCCTTCGCCGTCGCGCTTGGGCTTGCGCTGGGAGACGCGCGCGCATGACGTCATCTGTCAATTTTCTGCCCTGGCGACAGCGCCGACGCAGGGCCTGCCTGCGTTTCTGGGGCGTCATGTTTGGCGCATCCGCCGCGCTGGCACTCGCGGCAGGCATGATGGGGTATGCCACCCGAAACGTTAACGGGCGGGTGGATGCGCAGTTATTGCAGGCTGAAAACCAACGGATGTCGGCGCTGACTGCCATAAAACCGCATCTGCAGCGGCGCCAGATGCAGACGCAGCAGGCCATAGCGCAGGAGAAGCGGCGAAAGGCTACCCGGCGGTGGCAGTCTGCGCTGCGCGCGCTGGCGCAGCATCTTCCTGAACAGGCCTGGCTGACAAAGATCGAGTACAGGCAAAGCACGCTGGCGCTGAGTGGTAAAACGCTGACCTATGCGGCATTAAGCGCGCTGGAGACAACGCTGCGGGGCTCCCGGACCTTTGTCATCAGCCACACTGGCGGGACGCGTCAGAACGAGCAGAGACACTGGCTCTTTGAATATCGCCTGACAGAGAGAGATACGCATGACAGCGCTCTTTGATCTCTGGTGTGCGTTATCGCCACGGATACGGGCCGTTTGCTGGGCGGGCTGGACATTAGCCCTGAGCGCGCTGGCAGCGTATTGCCTGTTTCTTTCACCCGTGGAAAGCGGCGCATCGCTGGCGCTGCAGCGGGCGGCGAACGCTCAACGTTGGCAAAGCCTGCATCGCCTTGCAGAGTCGGCGGCGCATATCCCTGCGTTAACGACGGCAAATACCGCGCCATTCTCCCCGCTCGCTATCGCGTTGCCGGGATTGCGCCTGCGCCACTGGCAGCCATCGACGCAGGGCGGAGAACTGGCACTGCGCGCAAAGTGGGAGGCGATTCCTTCGCTGTTTGCGTATCTCGCAGAACGCGGAATCTCGGTCAACGGTTTTTCCCTGACGGCGGAGAAAAACGCACTGCTGCTGACGCTTACGCTGGAGTCGCTTCATGACTAACAGGCGCTGGCTTCTGGCGGTTATCTCGCTATTGCTCCTGACCGGGATGCGCGATCCCTTTCGCCAGCCAGAGGATCGCTGCCATTCCTCTACACTGGCGCAGTGGCGGTATCAGGGCGTGGTTGGAATAGGGGAGCGACATATCGGGCTGCTGCGCGACAGCGAACATCGATGGCGGCGGGTTGAGCTGAATACGGTGCTTGATACCGGCTGGACGGTCATTCAGCTCAACGAGCAGACATTAACCGTTCAGACGGGAACAGAATGTGACCCGCCGCAATGGCGATGGCAAAGACAAGGAGACGTTGATGAGGCATTGGATACTGGCGGTACTGTTAGCCATATTGCATCCGGCACAGGCCGGAAAGGCACAGAGCGTTACTCTGGTGGTGGATGACGTGCCGGTAGCCCAGGTGTTACAGGCGCTTGCCGAGCAGGAGCGTAAAAATCTGGTGATCTCGCCGGACGTTAGCGGCGCGGTGTCGCTGCATCTGACGGACGTGCCCTGGCAGCAGGCGTTACAGACGGTGGTAAAAAGCGCGGGTTTAGTGTTGCGTCAGGACGGTTCGATTATGCATATCCATTCCGCCGACTGGCGGAGCGCAGAGGCGGCGCGTCGGGAAGCGGAAAACGCGAGGCGACAGGCCAGCCTGCCGCTGGAAAATCGCCCTATCCCGCTGCACTATGCCGACGCCGGTGAGTTGGCGAAAGCGGGGAGTGCGCTGCTGAGCCCCCGGGGCAGCATCACGGTGGATAAACGCACCAACCGGCTGCTGGTCAGAGACACCCGACCGGCGCTGGCATTGCTTGAACACTGGGCAGGACAGATGGATCTTCCGGTCGGGCAGGTCGAACTGGCGGCGCATATCGTGACCATAAACGAGAAAAGCCTGCGCGAACTGGGCGTCAAATGGACGCTGGCCGACGCTCAGCAGGCGGGCAGCGTAGGGCAGGTGACAGCCCTGGCGGGCGACCTGTCCGTTGCCGCGGCGACAGCGCGCGTGGGGTTTAATATCGGGCGAATAGATGGGCGCATGTTGGATCTGGAGCTTTCCGCACTGGAGCAAAAACAGCAACTTGATATCATCGCCAGCCCGCGCCTGTTGGCCTCGCATTTACAACCCGCCAGCATAAAGCAGGGAAGCGAGATCCCCTACCAGGTTTCCAGCGGCGAAAGCGGCGCCACGTCAGTCGAGTTCAAAGAAGCGGTGCTGGGAATGGAAGTGACGCCTACGGTGCTGGCAAAGGGGCGGATTCGCCTTAAACTGCATATCAGCCAGAACATGCCGGGGCAGGTGCTGCAACAGGCCGACGGCGAAGTGCTGGCTATCGACAAACAGGAGATCGAAACGCAGGTTGAGGTGAAAAGCGGCGAAACGCTGGCGCTGGGCGGCATTTTCTCGCGTAAGAATAAATCCGGTAAAGACAGCGTGCCGTTGCTAGGCGACATTCCCTGGCTTGGGCAGCTTTTTCGCCATGACGGGAAAGAAAATGAGCGCCGTGAACTGGTGGTCTTCATTACCCCCAGATTGGTCTCGACAGAATGATTTATGCATGAAACACCGGTGTTTTTGCACTTAACTCGTTTCAGGGGTTTGACGTGCGCAACTATTTAGCATACAAGGAGTACCGATTTGAGAGTCGGTACTTCTCATCGCCGTCCGGCAACGCTGACTCGGGTTGTCTACAATCTGGTTTGGTGATTTATTCAGTTGCCAAACCCGCTTGAGTATTGAGATAATTTTCAGTCTGACTCTCGCAATATCTTATGAGGTTTCAGTTCATGTCCTGCTGCGCTCAGTGTCGGCGAAGCGGGTTTATCATTAACGATCAGTCTTAGTAGTACCGAAAAAATGGCAGAGAAACGCAATATCTTTCTGGTTGGGCCTATGGGTGCCGGAAAAAGCACCATTGGGCGCCAGTTAGCTCAACAACTCAATATGGAATTTTACGATTCTGATCAAGAGATTGAGAAACGCACCGGAGCTGATGTGGGCTGGGTCTTCGACGTAGAAGGTGAAGACGGCTTCCGCGATCGTGAAGAGAAAGTCATTAACGAATTGACGGAAAAACAGGGTATTGTGCTGGCAACCGGCGGTGGCTCTGTTAAATCACGTGAAACCCGTAATCGTCTTTCCGCGCGTGGCGTCGTGGTTTACCTCGAAACGACCATCGAAAAACAACTTGCGCGTACGCAGCGCGATAAAAAACGTCCGCTGTTGCAGGTGGAAGCGCCGCCTCGCGAAGTTCTGGAAGCGTTGGCCGACGAACGCAATCCACTGTATGAGGAGATTGCTGACGTCACTATTCGTACCGACGATCAGAGCGCGAAAGTCGTTGCAAATCAGATCATTCATATGCTGGAAAACAACTGATTCCGGCTTGAGCCTGGCCCATTAGGCTCTTAATACACACTCGGTAAGCGGGTATTAGCTATTAAGGTGGATGTCGCGTCATGGAGAGGATCACCGTCACTCTCGGGGAACGTAGTTACCCTATCACCATCGCGGCTGGTTTGTTTGACGAACCGGCTTCTTTCTTACCGCTGAAATCGGGCGATCAGGTTATGTTGGTCACCAACGAAACCCTGGCTCCCCTCTATCTTGATAAGATTCGCAGCGTACTTGAACATGCGGGTGTCAACGTTGATAGCGTCATCCTGCCTGACGGCGAGCAGTATAAAAGCCTGACGGTGCTGGATTCCGTGTTTACCGCCTTGCTGCAAAAACCGCACGGTCGTGATACGACACTTGTCGCGCTTGGCGGCGGCGTGATTGGCGATCTGACCGGTTTCGCCGCCGCCAGCTATCAGCGCGGCGTGCGCTTCATTCAGGTTCCAACGACGCTTCTGTCGCAGGTTGACTCCTCCGTTGGCGGTAAAACCGCCGTCAATCACCCTCTCGGCAAGAATATGATCGGCGCGTTTTATCAGCCCGCCTCCGTGGTCGTGGATCTCGACTGCCTGAAAACGCTGCCCGCGCGCGAGCTGGCGTCTGGCCTTGCGGAAGTGATCAAATACGGCATCATCCTTGATGGTGAATTTTTCCGCTGGCTGGAAGAAAACCTGGATGCGTTACTGCGTCTCGACGGCCCGGCGATGGCGTACTGTATTCGTCGTTGTTGTGAGCTGAAAGCCGAAGTTGTCGCAGCAGACGAGCGCGAAACCGGCTTACGTGCTTTACTCAATCTGGGACACACCTACGGCCATGCTATTGAAGCTGAAATGGGTTATGGCAATTGGTTACACGGTGAAGCGGTCGCAGCAGGTATGGTAATGGCGGCGCGCACTTCGGAACGGCTCGGGCAGTTTACGCCAGCAGAGACGCAGCGCATTATCACCTTACTTGAGCGCGCCGGATTGCCGGTTCACGGTCCGCGAGACATGTCCGCGCAGGCTTACCTGCCGCACATGCTGCGTGATAAAAAAGTGTTAGCGGGAGAAATGCGCTTAGTGCTTCCGCTGGCGATAGGGAAAAGTGAAGTCCGCGGCGGAGTGTCGCATGAGGTGGTTCTTAACGCTATCGCTGATTGCCAGCAGGCGTAACAACAAGAAAGGTCGGACTGATACGGCACACGTATCGGCCATTTAAATTCAGGTTTGGTGCAACGTAGTAAGCATTAACCTTTGAGTGGGGTGTTAAATGGATGAATTCAAACCAGAAGACGAGCTGAAACCCGATCCCAGCGATCGTCGCCCTGGTCGTTCTCGTCAATCTTCTGAACGCGGTGAGCCGCAGATCAACTTTGATGATGTTGATCTGGACGCGGACGATCGTCGTCCCACTCGCGGACGCAAAGAGCGTCTTGATGAGCCGGAACCAGAAGAATACGAATCCGATGACGAAAGTGTGGATGAAGAACGCGTTGAGCGTCGTCCACGTAAGCGTAAAAAAGCGTCCAGTAAACCCGCTTCCCGTCAGTACATGATGATGGGCGTAGGGGTGCTGGTGCTGTTGCTGCTGATCATCGGAATTGGCTCCGCGCTGAAAGCGCCATCCACGCCTTCTTCCAACGCACAAACGGCCTCAGGCGAAAAGAGCATCGATCTTTCCGGCAATGCCGCAGATCAGGCTAACGGGGCGCAGCCTGCGCCAGGCGCTACATCCGCCGAGCAGACCGCAGGGAATTCCCCGCAGGACGTCTCTTTGCCGCCGATCTCCTCAACGCCAACGCAGGGTCAGGCGCCAGCCACGGCAGAAGGTCAGCAGCGTGTTGAAGTTCAGGGTGACCTGAATAATGCGCTGACCCAGCCGCAGGGTCAGGAACAGATGAACAATGTGGTGGTGAACTCGACGCTGCCGACTGAACCCGCTACCGTGGCGCCGGTTCGTAACGGCAACGCGCCGCGTCAGACGGCAACCGCGCCGACAGCGGAACGTCCGACGCCGTCCCGTCCGGAGCGGAAGCAGGCGGTGATTGAGCCGAAGAAACCGCAGGCAACCGCGAAAGCGACACCAGCAGAACCAAAGCCGGTGACCCAGCCGAAGCGTACCGAACCGACAGCAACGTCTAAACCGGCAACGTCCGCGCCAGCCGCGACGACAGCGCCTAAGGCCACGGCGAGCGCCACGCCTGTGCAGAAAGCCGCCCCGGCTCAGACCACGTCAGCGGCAACGACAGGGAGCGCCGGTGGAACGAAAAGCACCGGTAACGTCGGTTCTCTCAAGTCAGCGCCGTCCGGTCATTACACGCTGCAGTTGAGCAGTTCTTCTAACTACGACAACCTGAACGGTTGGGCGAAGAAAGAGAATCTGAAAAACTATGTGGTATATCAGACGACGCGTAATGGTCAGCCGTGGTATGTTCTTGTAACGGGCGTCTATGCCTCGAAGGATGAGGCAAAACGCGCAGTGTCTACGCTGCCAGCCGATGTGCAGGCAAAAAATCCGTGGGCTAAACCGTTGCATCAGGTTCAAGCCGATCTCAAGTAATGTTAAGCGCAGGATGCTGTCGGAGCTTTCTCCACAGCCGGAGAAGGTGTAATTAGTTAGTCAGCATGAAAAAAAATCGCGCTTTTCTGAAGTGGGCAGGGGGAAAGTACCCCCTGCTGGATGATATTAAAAGGCATTTACCAAAAGGCGAATGTCTGGTCGAACCCTTCGTTGGGGCCGGGTCGGTGTTTCTCAACACCGACTTTTCGCGTTATATCCTTTCCGATATTAACAGTGACCTTATCAGCCTCTACAACATTGTGAAAACACGTACCGACGAGTACGTGCAGGCTTCCCGCGAGCTGTTTACGCCCGAAACAAATCTCGCTGAGGTTTACTACCAACTGCGCGAAGAGTTCAATTCCAGTGAAGATCCCTTCCGTCGCGCGGTGCTGTTTCTGTATCTGAACCGCTATGGCTACAATGGCCTGTGTCGTTACAATCTGCGCGGTGAATTTAACGTCCCTTTTGGCCGTTATAAAAAACCTTACTTCCCGGAAGCTGAGCTGTATCACTTTGCCCAAAAAGCGCAGAATGCAGAGTTTCATTGCCTCTCTTATGAAGAGTGCATGAATCGCGCGGATAGCAATTCGGTTGTCTATTGCGATCCGCCTTATGCGCCGCTGTCGGCGACGGCGAATTTTACCGCTTACCACACCAATAGCTTCAGTCCCAAAGAGCAGGCGCACCTGGCTCAGATGGCGGAAAAGCTGGTCAGTAAGCGGATCCCGGTGCTAATTTCGAACCACGATACGCCCGATACGCGTGAGTGGTATAAAGCGGCAAAACATTTTCAGGTCAAAGTGCGACGCAGTATAAGCAGCAACGGCGGCACACGTAAAAAGGTGGACGAACTGCTGGCTTTGTACAAACCAGGAGTCGTTTCACCCGCGAAAAAATAATTCTCAAGGAGAAGCGGATGAAACAGTATTTGATTGCCCCCTCAATTCTGTCGGCTGATTTTGCCCGCCTGGGTGAGGACACCGCACAAGCACTGGCTGCCGGTGCGGATGTCGTGCATTTCGATGTGATGGACAACCACTACGTCCCCAACCTGACTATCGGCCCGATGGTGCTGAAGTCTCTGCGCAAATACGGCATTACCGCACCCATTGACGTGCATCTGATGGTGAAGCCGGTTGATCGTATTGTCCCGGACTTTGCCGCCGCAGGCGCCAGCATTATTACTTTTCATCCGGAAGCCTCTGAACACGTTGACCGCACGCTGCAACTGATTAAAGAACATGGCTGTAAGGCGGGTCTGGTCTTCAACCCGGCAACGCCGCTGAGTTATCTCGATTACGTGATGGATAAGCTGGATGTGATCCTGCTGATGTCCGTAAACCCGGGTTTTGGCGGCCAGTCGTTTATTCCGCAAACGCTGGACAAGCTGCGTGAAGTGCGTCGCCGTATCGATGAGTCCGGCTACGACATTCGTCTCGAAGTTGACGGTGGTGTGAAGGTAAACAACATCGGTGAAATCGCGGCGGCGGGAGCAGATATGTTCGTTGCAGGCTCCGCTATTTTCGATCAGCCTGACTACAAAAAAGTCATTGATGAAATGCGCCGTGAACTGGCAAAGGTAAGTCATGGATAAATTGCAGGATATTCGGGGCGTCGCCTTCGACCTCGACGGCACGCTGGTCGACAGCGCGCCGGGATTAACCGCCGCGGTGGATATGGCGCTGTACGCGCTGGAACTGCCGACGGCAGGCGAAGAACGCGTGATCGCCTGGATAGGTAACGGCGCGGACGTATTAATGGCGCGTGCGCTTGCCTGGGCCCGTCAGGAGCGCGCCACGTTACGTCAGTCCCAGGGCAAACCCCCCGTCGATGATGATATCCCCGCCGAAGAACAGGTCCGCATTCTGCGCAAGCTGTTCGACAGATACTATGGCGATGTGGCTGAAGAAGGGACGTTTTTATTCCCTGATGTCGCCGACACGCTGGGCGCGCTGCACGCGAAAGGGCTGCCGTTAGGTCTGGTGACCAACAAACCGACGCCGTTTGTCGCGCCGCTGCTGGACGCGCTGGATATCAGCAAATATTTCAGCGTGGTTATCGGCGGTGACGACGTGAAAAACAAAAAACCGCATCCGGATCCGCTGCTGATGGTGGCAAGTAAGCTCGGTATTTCGCCTGAGCAATTGCTCTTTGTCGGGGATTCGCGTAATGATATTCAGGCTGCAAAAGCGGCAGGTTGCCCGTCAGCAGGACTCACCTACGGCTATAACTACGGCGAGCCGATCTCTCTGAGCCAGCCTGACCTCATGTACGACCGCATAAATGAACTTCTGCCCGCTCTCGGGCTTCCGCATAGCGAAAATCAGGAATCGAAAAATGACTAAGCCCATCGTTTTTAGTGGCGCACAGCCCTCAGGTGAATTGACCATTGGCAACTACATGGGTGCGCTGCGTCAGTGGGTGAACATGCAGGATGACTACCACTGTATCTACTGCATCGTTGACCAGCATGCCATCACCGTGCGTCAGGATGCACAGCAACTGCGCAAAGCGACGCTGGACACCCTGGCGCTGTACCTTGCGTGCGGTATCGATCCTGAGAAAAGCACCATCTTTGTTCAGTCTCACGTGCCGGAGCACGCGCAGCTGGCCTGGGCGCTGAACTGCTACACCTATTTCGGTGAATTGAGCCGCATGACCCAGTTTAAAGACAAGTCTGCGCGCTACGCCGAAAACATCAACGCCGGTCTGTTTGATTATCCGGTGCTGATGGCAGCCGATATTTTGCTGTATCAGACTAACCAGGTTCCGGTCGGCGAAGACCAGAAACAGCACCTCGAACTGAGCCGCGATATTGCGCAGCGTTTCAACGCGCTGTATGGCGAGATCTTCAAAGTGCCTGAGCCGTTTATTCCGAAGTCAGGCGCGCGCGTGATGTCGCTGCTGGAGCCGACCAGGAAGATGTCCAAGTCAGACGACAACCGCAACAACGTGATTGGTCTGCTGGAAGATCCGAAATCGGTGGTTAAGAAAATCAAACGCGCGGTGACCGACTCCGACGAGCCGCCGGTCGTGCGTTACGATACCCAGAATAAAGCGGGCGTATCTAACCTGCTGGACATCCTTTCAGCCGTCACCGGTCAGAGCATCCCTGAACTGGAAAAACACTTTGAAGGCAAGATGTATGGCCATCTGAAAGGCGAAGTGGCGGAAGCCGTTTCCGGCATGCTGACCGAGCTTCAGGAACGTTATCACCGCTTCCGCAACGACGAAGCGTTCCTGCAGAAAGTGATGAAAGAAGGGGCTGAAAAAGCCAGCGCGAGGGCTTCTGAAACGCTGAAAGCGGTGTACGAAGCGATTGGGTTTGTCGCCAAACCGTAATAACACGCGAAAAACGAAAAAAACCGGGAAGCCCCGGTTTTTTTGTATCTGCGCAATTTTTCAGAGTCTATTACTCTGCGGTTGGACCACAGCCGCCAATAATTTTGGAAATAGAAATGGCCGGGTGCAGCAGGTAGTCATAAGAGCAGGTTTTATTGCGGTTTTCAACGTGACCCGTACATGCCGTCAGGGTAGCCAGCGCTGCGCCCACCAGTGCCATTTTAATAAACTTGTTCATTTACATTTCCTATGTAAAAAATATAATTTTTAACTAATGATAGAGGTGGTGAATATATTTTCCCCACCCGGATTCGACGATAGCGTAATCTATTTTTTGCGTCAGTAAGGGAATGGAGAAATAAACCGGGGCAAGATGCTTATGTCTTTAAATTCATGAGGTTATAAGAAGGTATGATTCCGGACGTTTATTCCTGACGGCAATAAAAAAGGCCAGACAGTGCTGGCCTTAGTGTTCAGGCAGTATTAATGGTTGGAGAACCAGTTTAGCTTTTCGCGTAATCCGACGACGCGACCTACGATAATTAATGCAGGACTTTCTACCTGCGTCGCCAGCTCGCCTAATTGTGCGAGTTCGCCTTTCACCACCCGCTGTTTTACTGCGGTGCCGTTTTCTACCAGTGCGACGGGCATATCCGCCTGCATACCGAATTCGATCAATTTCTGTTGAATAGTAGCGGCTTGATTCAGGCCCATGTAAAACACCAGCGTCTGTTTTTCTGCCGCCAGGTTTTCCCAGTCCAGCTCGCCGCCGGTCTTCAGGTGGCCGGTGACCAGACGGACGCTCTGCGCGTAATCGCGATGGGTCAGCGGGATCCCGGAGTATGCAGAGCACCCGGAGGCGGCGGTAATTCCCGGCACCACCGAGAACGGAATGCCCGCATGGCAGAGGGTTTCCAGCTCTTCGCCACCGCGACCAAAGATAAACGGATCGCCGCCTTTCAGACGCACCACGCGTTTGCCTTTTTGCGCTTCGCGCAGCAGGATCTGGTTAATTTCCTCCTGCGGTACGCAGTGGTAGCCCGCGCGTTTGCCGACGAATACGCGATCCGCGTCGCGACGCACAAGGTTCATGATGTCGTCTGACACCAGACGGTCGTACACCACCACGTCGGCCTGCTGGATCTGTTGCAGTCCTTTCAGGGTCAGAAGGCCGGCATCGCCCGGTCCTGCTCCCACCAGCACCACTTCGCCGCGATGATCCAACGGCTCGTTAAGTAACTGCTCGGTGACGTCCGCCACTGCTTTTTCGTCGGTGTTAGCCAGCGACTGCGCCAGACGATCGTTAACGAAGAATTTTTCCCAGAAGCGACGGCGTTCGCCCATGGTGGCGAACTGCTGCTTCACACGTGAGCGCAGTGTTCCGGCGTAATGTGCGACCTGACCGAGATGCTGAGGCAGCAGGGATTCCAGCTTTTCGCGCAGCAGGCGGGCAAGCACCGGTGAGGTGCCGCCCGAGGAGACCGCCACCATCAGCGGCGAACGGTCGATAATTGACGGCATGATGAAGCTGGCGGCTTTCGGCGCGTCCACCACGTTACAGAAGATTCGGCGCAATTCTGCCGCATCGCTGACGCGCTGGTTAACTGCATCATCATCCGTGGCGGCAATCACCAGCCAGCAGGGGTCAAGAAGGGTTTCATCAAAGGGCCCTTCGACCAGGGTTAACATGCCCTCATTTGCCCATACGGTGAACTGCGGATCAAACGCCAGCGCATTCACCGTTAAACGCGCGCCCGCGTCCAGCAGCAGCCGCGCTTTGCGTTCTGCGACATCACCACCGCCGACAAGCAAACAGTCGCGGTCACGGAGTTGACAAAATATAGGCAAATGGTCCACGACATTACCCCTTAATCACTGATCAGATTCTCAGTTTGGTTAATTTTCGCCGGAACGGGACGCTCCGATTTTGGCGTAGCATACCAATAACCTAATCCCATGAATACGACACCGGACAAAGTATTGCCAAGAGTCACCCACAGCAGATTATGCCCTATTCCTGCCAGGGTGTAGGCTTCGCTATGGTGACCGAACCAGGAGAGGGCAAATAGCGTCATGTTCGCCACGGAGTGCTCGTAGCCGGAGGCGATAAACGCCAGCAGGCACCACCAGATCGCCATAAATTTGGCGGCGCCTTCGGTGCGAATCGCCATCCAGATCGCCAGACATACCAGCCAGTTGCACAGCGCGCCTTTAAAGAACAGAACCGTGGCTGGCGCGGTGGTTTTCGCCAGCGCCACGGAGTGCACAATGCTGGTATCAACCGGCAGCAGGCTGCCGCCGCCCCAACTGTACATCAGTGCGACAAACACGGAGCCGACCAGATTGCCGAGCCAGGTTTGCGGCAGAATCGCCCACATCTGACCGTGGGTGATGGTGCCCGCCTTGACGCCGAGCGTCAGGAACAGAGTATGCCCGGTAAAAAGTTCAGAACCGGCGATGATCACCAGCGTTAAGGCGATGCCAAAGGTAGCGCCCATCACCAGTGGTCGTACAGAAGGTTCAAGAAGGTTGCCCAGCGTGAAGATCAAGATGATGCCGAGGCCAACGTAGGCTCCCGCCATTGCAGAGCTTACCCAGAATCCCAGCGGGTTTTTTGCCGACAGGCGTGCGATACGCGCAGCGTTAGCCGCACATTTATTGATAGTGTCAGTAAACATAGTATTGATTATCCCTTTTCACTTCAGCCTCTGCGCTGCCGCACAAATGACGTTGTGAACACAATTAACAATGAAAAAAACGTCAAAAAAGGGAGGCGTTGCGCCTCCCGAAAAAATTAACCGCGTAACTGCACAATGCCCTCTTTCACCCGCGCGTCGTAATGCGCGACGGAATGACTTTCGTCTTCCATGCACAACCCGTCGCTCAGGCGGAAGCGTTGTTTTTTCAGCGGGCTGGCGACCCACAGTTCGCCCTGATGCTCTGCTATCAGTCCGCGAGAAAGTACGCTGGACTCAAAGAACGGGTCGATGTTGCTAATCGCGAACACCTGATCGCTGTGATACGGGCGGAATATGGCGACCTGTTCCTCGCCTAACAGCGCGCAGACGCCGGTTTCCGGCAGGATGTCATCAATGTGGCAAATGTCTTTCCACTGGCTCATGCGTTTTCCTCCACCAGAGTGACCGGGATGCGTTCATACGGCGTGGCCGGACGATGCTGTTCACGTTCAGGCACGACCTGGACGTTCGGATCGCGTTTATCGCTGTTGATGAAGTGCTTAAAGCGAACTTGCGCAGAGGGTGTATTGACGGTTTCAGTCCACTCACACACCACGGCTTCGCGCAGACGCGCCATCTCTTCTTCGAGATGGGCGTTTAGGCCCAGCTTGTCGTCAATAATGACGGACTTCAGATACTCGATGCCGCCTTCCAGGTTATCCAGCCACGGCGCGGTACGGGTCAGTTTGTCCGCTGTGCGGATGTAGAACATCATGAAGCGGTCGAGATATTTGAGCAGCGTTTCACGGTCAATATCCGCCGCCAGCAAATCCGCATGGCGCGGTTTCATCCCGCCGTTACCGCAGACGTACAGGTTCCAGCCTTTTTCTGTGGCGATAATGCCCACGTCTTTCCCCTGGGCTTCGGCGCATTCACGAGTACAACCGGAGACGCCGAACTTCATTTTGTGCGGGGTGCGAATACCTTTGTAGCGGTTTTCCAGCTCAACGCCGAAGCCCACGCTGTCACCGACGCCGTAGCGGCACCAGGTGCTGCCGACGCAGGTTTTCGCCATACGTAGCGCTTTGGCATAGGCATGACCGGTTTCGAAACCGGCTTCGATCAACTGACGCCAGATTTCCGGGAGATCGTCTTTCTGCGCGCCGAACAAGCCGATACGCTGAGAACCGGTGATTTTGGTGTAAAGGTTAAATTCTCGGGCGATACGGCCCACCGCCACCAGTCCTTCCGGAGTGATTTCGCCACCAGCAGAACGGGGAATAACGGAATAAGTGCCATCTTTCTGGATATTCGCCAGAAAGTTGTCGTTAGTATCCTGCAGCGGGGTGTGCTGCGGCTTCAGAATGTATTCGTTCCAGCAGGAGGCCAGCAGGGAACCGACGGTGGGTTTACACACTTCACAGCCGTAACCTTTTCCATGTTTTGCCAGCAGCTCTTCGAACGTTTTGATGCCTTCGACGCGAATCAGGTGGAACAGCTCCTGGCGTGAATAGGCAAAGTGCTCGCACAGGTTGTTGTTCACTTCAATGCCCTGTTTCGCCAGTTCGGCGTTCAGCACCTGGGTGACCAGCGGGATACAGCCGCCGCAGCCTGTACCGGCTTTGGTTTCGGCTTTCAGCGCGGCGACGGTGTGACAACCTTTGTTGATGGCGGCGACCAACATGCCTTTAGTGACGTCGAAGCAAGAGCAAATTTGCGCGCTGTCCGGCAGCTTGTCCACACCAATCGAGGGCTTACCGCTACCCGCGTGGGCAGGCAGGATCAGGGAGTCCGGGTTTTCCGGCAGTTCGATAGCATTCAGCACCAGTTGCAGCAGGTTGCCGTAGTCGCTGGTGTCGCCCACCAGCACCGCTCCGAGCAGGGTTTTGTTATCTTCGCTAACAATAAGGCGCTTATAGACCTCTTTGCTTTCGTCGAGGTAAACATAGCTACGCGCGCCCGGCGTGCGGCCATGCGCGTCGCCAATGCCGCCCACGTCAACGCCCAGCAGCTTCAGCTTAGCGCTCAGATCCGCGCCTTCAAAAACGTTTTCGCTGCCAAGGATATGATCAACGGCGACCTGCGCCATTTTGTAGCCTGGCGCCACCAGGCCGTAAACGCGATTGTTCCAGCTTGCGCATTCGCCGATGGCGTAAATGTCCGGGTCAGAAGTTTGACAGGCGTCGTTAATCACGATCCCGCCGCGCGTAGCGACATCAAGGCCGCACTGGGTCGCCAGCTTGTCGCGTGGGCGGATACCGGTCGAGAAGACAATAAAGTCGACTTCCAGTTCGCTACCATCGGCAAAACGCATGGTCTTACGCGCCTCGGTCCCTGTCTGGACGATCTCTTTGGTATTTTTGCTGGTGTGGACGCGCACGCCCATGCTTTCGATTTTGCGGCGTAGCTGTTCGCCGCCCATCTGATCCAGCTGTTCCGCCATCAGCATTGGCGCGAATTCGATGACGTGGGTTTCCACGCCGAGGTTTTTCAGCGCGCCGGCCGCTTCCAGGCCTAACAGTCCACCGCCGACTACCGCGCCACGTTTGCTGCGACGGGCGCAGGACTCAATGGCATTGAGATCTTCAATGGTGCGATAGACAAAGCAGTCCTGCGTTTCGGAGCCTTTAATCGGCGGGATCCACGGATAGGAGCCGGTGGCCATGATCAGCTTGTCATAGTAAACCGTGCGGCCCGCGCTGGAGTGGATCACCTTTTCCTGACGGTTGATGGTGATAGCGCGTTCGCCGACCAGCACTTTCACGCCATGCTTCTCGTAAAAGCCTTCACGCACCAGAGAGAGTTCTTCGGCAGTGTGATGGGAGAAGTAAGATGACAGGTGCACACGGTCATACGCTTTGCGGGGTTCTTCGCAGAAAACAGTAATATCAAAATTGGCAGCGTCGGATTTATCAAGAAGATCCTCAATAAAGCGATGGCCGACCATACCATTACCGATAATAGCGAGTCTGACTTTGCTCATTTTTGCCTCGATTTCTTTTCTATTACTGCCTACCTTAACGATTCAGCAACCCCACTTATTGATGCAAATCAAATTCACCTTTATATACTCCTTAAGGGGTATATTGCTGATTTGTCAGGATTTTTATAAGTCACGGAAATGTCAGACTTTTCGCGATTGTATAAATAACGTACAAAATGAGGGGTTTTTCAGCATCTCCAGCTACTCCCGGCGAAGAGAGGCGCTAAGACCTTAGAGGGAGGCGGACCGGACGACAACACGTTACGTTTTATCCGGCTCAGGAAAGATCAGGATGCCCGGTAACCCTACGCTACCGGGCAACTGAATTAATGCATCGCGGACACCTCGTGACGGCGATGGCGGGTGACAAAACCGAGGATAAAGCACATCACAAACACGACGGCATACAGAGCGTTAGCGGTGAACAGCGCCGCCTGCGGGCCGCTGTGCGCCACGATAGGACCGGTGACCACGAAGGTCAACATGGTGCCAATGGTGCCGCAAGTCAGCACAAAGTTAACCAGCTTTGGCGACGCCACTTTCGTCTGCTGGGAGCCCAGCGTAATAATCGTGGTGTAAATGGCGCTTGAGAAAAAGCCCAGCGCGAGGATAAACCACGGCATATGCGCTGGCGTGCCGGTGATAAACAGATACATCAGAACCGCAGCCAGACCGGCGAGCACCGTCAGGATGCGCTGCAAGTCAAAGAAACGCAGGATGACGCTGAATGCCCACATACCGAACATATAAGACATCCAGAAGTTGCTGACCAGCGTACCGGCATCGTTCAGACTCATTCCCAGTCCCTTCGCGTATTCCGGTACCCATGAGATAAAGCCCAACTGGCCCAGGATATAGCACAGCGCGGCAATGGAGAGAAACAGTACGCCGATGCCCCATTTTTCTTTTACTGCCGGTGTATCGCTTTTCGGTGCATGTTTGCCCAGCGCGGGGAATTCACAGCCAAAGGTCAGCAGGAAAATCGCCACATAGACCAGGCCGATGCAGGCATATACCCAGTACCACTCGATGCTGCGGGCCAGCAAAAAGGCGGCAACCATTGGAAAAATCATCCCCGCCATGCTGAAGAAGGAGTCGGTAAAAAGCAGGCGCGAGCCGCGCTGACGGCCTTCGTACATCTGGGTGATCAGGAAAGTCCCGATCGACATGGTGATACCGCTTACCACGCCGAGCACGAACATCGCAGCGGAGAACAGCGCCAGACTGTGGCTGAACATCAGTCCGGCCACCGCCAGTACCATCAGGATAAAGCCAAAACGCAGCTGCGTTTTTAGCGGGACGATTTCCATCAGCCAGGCGTTAAGAAAAATGGAGATCAAAATACCGGCGTTCAGGAAGGTGAAGGTATTACTCATACTGGAAACCGGCAGGTTGAAATACTCTGCGATGTTTCCCATCACCATCCCGGTGACAATAACCAGCGCCCCGGTCAGGGCGTAGGAAAGAAAGCTAATCCATGTGAGCTTGATGCGGTTGCTGTTAGTCATGACTGGCCTGTGTTGATACGCACCTGAAAACTGTGTGTATAAGAAAGTAAAGCGCATTGACTGCGCCACGAGCGGGCAGATTTTAGGCGCTTTAGTGATTCATTTAAACTTTTATTGGCAATTAATAAGTGCGTTACATTTTTTATTGTGATCAAAATCACGCATAGACTGACGGTCAGTAAGTTACAGATGTTTCTGGTAAGTAAAAATAGGTAAAAGGATGGCCTTGTCTCTGAAGCCTCTTTAGAATCAAAGCACTTGCTTTTTGTTACCGCTCTCGTTAAGGAATTCTCATGCTCAAATCGACCCTGGCGGCTGTCGCAGCTGTTTTCGCCCTTTCTGCTCTCTCTCCTGCGGCGTTGGCGGCGAAAGGGGATCCGCACGTTCTGCTGACAACCTCTGCCGGTAATATTGAACTGGAACTGAACAGCCAGAAAGCGCCAGTATCAGTGCAGAACTTTGTCGATTACGTGAACAGCGGGTTCTATAACAACACCACATTCCACCGTGTGATCCCAGGCTTTATGATTCAGGGCGGTGGGTTCAACGAGCAGATGCAGCAGAAGAAGCCGAATCCGCCGATCAAAAACGAAGCCGACAACGGTCTGCGTAATACCCGAGGCACCATTGCGATGGCGCGTACCGCAGACAAGGACAGCGCCACCAGCCAGTTCTTCATCAATGTCGCCGACAACGCCTTTCTCGATCACGGCCAGCGCGACTTCGGATACGCCGTCTTTGGTAAAGTTGTGAAAGGGATGGATGTAGCCGATAAGATCTCTCAGGTTCAGACCAAAGATGTGGGCCCATACCAGAATGTGCCGACAAAACCGGTCGTTATCCTCTCCGCAAAAGTCCTGCCGTAATCCCTTTCGGCGCGGGTGTTTCATGCCCGCGCCTGTTTCCCCTTCCTGCGTAACCGCGTATTGCCGCTTATACTTGGCAGACACGAGACTATCAGGGAGGCGTAAAGTGAAAAAACTCACCGACAGACAGAAATCCCGGCTCTGGGAGCAGCAGCGTAATACCAATTTTCAGGCCAGCCGCCGTCTTGAGGGCGTCGACAGCCCGCTAGTCACGTTAACCGCGCCAGAGGCGCTGGCACGCCTTGACGAACTCCGGAGGCACTATGAGCGCTAAAATCGGCGACGATCGCGATCCGTATCTTTACCCCGGTCTGAACGTTATGCGTAACCGACTGGGGATCCGCCAGGCGGAGCGGCTGACGCAGGCGGCATGGGAGCTGACGGCGCTGCGGGCGGCAACCATTGAGCTTGGCCCGCTGAAGCGAGGGCTACCGCATTTATGCGCCCTCCATCGCCAGCTGTACCAGGATGTTTTCGACTGGGCAGGGCAATTGCGCGAGGTCGATATTTATCAGGGCGATACCCGCTTTTGCCATTTCGCGTATATCGAGAAAGAAGGCAACGCCCTGATGCAGGATCTGGAAGAAGAAGGGTATCTGGTTGGGTTGCCCAAAGAGAAGTTTGTGAATCGCCTGGCGCATTACTATTGTGAGATCAACGTACTGCACCCGTTCCGCATCGGCAGTGGTATGGCGCAGCGTATTTTCTTTGAACAGTTGGCCATCCACGCGGGCTATTTACTGCACTGGCGGGATATTCCGGTCGATCGCTGGAACCAGGCGAATCAGGAAGGGGCGATGGGCGACCTTAGCGCGCTGGAGGCGATATTTCGGAAAGGGGTAAGCGAAGTCGAGGAAACTGAGTAGAATAGCGTGGTTTTCTTGTACCGGAGCCGCCATGATCCTGCTTATCGACAACTACGATTCGTTTACCTGGAATCTTTACCAGTACTTTTGCGAGCTGGGCGCGGATGTGCTGGTTAAGCGCAATGATGAGCTGACGCTGCCGCAGATTGACGCGCTTGGCCCGCAAAAAATCGTCATCTCCCCCGGCCCTTGTACGCCTGATGACGCTGGCATTTCGCTGGCGGCGATTCGCCATTACGCCGGGCGACTGCCAATGCTTGGCGTCTGTCTTGGGCATCAGGCGATGGCGCAGGCCTTCGGCGCAACGATTGTCCGCGCGGCGAAGGTGATGCACGGCAAAACCGCGCCTGTCCGCCATAACGGGCAGGGGGTGTTTCAGGGTTTAGCCAACCCGTTAAGGGTAACCCGTTACCATTCGCTGATTGTTGATCCTGCCACGCTGCCCGCTTGCTTCGAGGTCACCGCCTGGAGCGAGGCGCAGGAGATCATGGGGATTCGCCATACGACCTGGGATCTGGAGGGCGTTCAGTTCCATCCGGAGAGTATTCTCAGCGAGCAGGGGCATCAACTGTTGGCTAATTTCCTTAACCGATGATTTATGGTTGCCATTTAGTGATTTTTTATGCATATTTTGTGATTATTATTTCACATTGTTTTTTGCATAAGTGGATGGGCATGAGATGGCAACTGAACAAACGGCAGTAACTCGCGCAACTTTCGATGAAGTCATTCTGCCAGTTTATGCACCGGCGGACTTTATCCCGGTGAAAGGTAAAGGCAGCCGGGTCTGGGACCAGCAGGGCAAAGACTATGTCGATTTTGCCGGAGGGATTGCGGTTACCGCGCTCGGTCATTGCCACCCGTCGCTGGTGGAAGCGCTGAAAGCGCAGGGCGAAACGCTCTGGCATACCAGTAACGTATTCACCAACGAACCGGCGCTGCGTCTGGGACGGAAACTTATCGCCGCCACCTTTGCCGAGCGCGTGCTGTTCATGAACTCCGGGACGGAAGCCAACGAAACGGCGTTTAAACTGGCGCGTCATTATGCATGCGTCCGCCATAGCCCCTTCAAAACCAAAATTATCGCCTTCCATAATGCGTTCCACGGTCGTTCGTTGTTTACCGTTTCCGTGGGCGGTCAGCCGAAGTATTCCGATGGTTTCGGCCCAAAACCGGCCGATATCATTCACGTGCCCTTTAACGATCTCCACGCCGTCAGCGCGGTGATGGACGATCACACCTGCGCAGTAGTGGTCGAGCCGGTACAGGGCGAAGGCGGCGTGCTGGCGGCGACGCCGGAATTCCTGCAAGGCCTGCGCAAGCTGTGCGACGAGCATCAGGCGCTGCTGGTGTTTGATGAAGTACAAAGCGGCATGGGGCGCACCGGCGATCTGTTCGCTTATATGCACTATGGCGTGACGCCGGACATTCTGACCAGCGCGAAGGCGTTGGGCGGCGGTTTTCCGGTAAGTGCGGTACTGACCACCCAGGATATCGCTTCGGCATTTCACGTGGGCTCGCATGGTTCTACCTATGGCGGTAACCCGTTGGCCTGTGCGGTTGCGGAGGCGGCGTTCGATATCATCAGTACGCCAGCCGTGTTAAGTGGGGTGCAGACGAAGCGGCAGAGATTTGTTCAGCATCTGCAACAGATCGATGAACGCTTTGACGTTTTCAGCGACATTCGCGGCATGGGCCTGTTGATTGGCGCCGCACTGAAGCCGCAGTATAAGGGGCGCGCGCGTGATTTCCTGTATGCGGCAGCGGAGGCGGGGGTGATGGTGCTCAACGCTGGCCCTGAGGTGATGCGTTTTGCTCCCTCGCTGGTGGTGGAAGAGGCGGATATCGACGAAGGAATGCAGCGTTTCGCGCAAGCCGTCGCGAAAGTCGTAAGCGAATAGGCCGCATAGAGCGTCAGCCTTTCATATCGCGCAACCGGCGGCTGAGCCAGATCCCGTGGTGCGGTCGCTGGCGCCAGGCCACCGACGAAATGGTATGCATGGTATTTAAATGCCCCAGCACACGCTGGAGATGCTGTTCCAGCGTGCTCAATGGCCCGTGGGAGAGCATCTCTGGCGCCTCAAGAATATTCACATCCCCAGAGCTGCCCGGCCCGTCATATTCCAGCCGCTGCTGACAACGCTGGAGCGCAATTTCACACGATTGCAGATATCGTTGGGCCAGATCAGGCGTCAGCATTGTATGTTCTCGCGCCAGGGTGGTCATCGCGTTGATATGCTCGACAATGAACTGGCTGTGGGTGACCCACAGCTTCATATCTTCCAGATAATGCGTATTAAATCCCGGTTCCTGCATGGCCTGATTCAGCGAGTTAAACAGCGTGTTGTGGGCCTGGTTAACGCGCATTCGTTGGTATGCCAGCGGCGTCGCCTGCGGATCGTCGCTGAGGATCAGGCGGATCGCCTCCTGGTCCGCCTCCAGCGCGTCGTGGGCATTTTTGCGCAACAGACCGCTTTGCCACTGCGGCCACAGCCAGACGGTGCCGCCGAAGGCGATCAGACAGCCGATGATCGTATCGACAAACCGCGGAATGATAAATTGTTCGCCGTTCAGGGTTAACAGTTGCAGGGTGTACACCGCCGTGACGGTAAACCCCACCGTCGCCCAGCCGTAGTTTTTGCGGATAATCAGATAGCTCACCAGGGTGACGAAGAGCATTAAAAGCAGCGTATACCCTTCGGGGATATGAAAGTGCAGCGTCACGCCCGCGACGATGAGTCCCGCCAGCGTTCCGGCCGAACGGTGCAGAATGCGTACGCGCGTTGCGCCGTAGCCATTTTGCGTCACGAACAGTACCGTCATCAGGATCCAGTACGGCTTCGGCAGGTGCAGCGCGGTACCCATCAGGCTGGCGATACTCAGCATGACGCTAATGCGACCGGCGTTGCGCAGCGCCGGAGACTTCAGCGACAGATAGCTTTTCAGCGCCGGTAGCAGCGGAAGCCGCCGCTGTTTATCCGCCATCAGATCGCGCGCGTAGAGCGGACGCTGGGTGCGAAGCACGCGGGCGATACGGCTGAAATGCCAGTAGCAGAACTGCCCGACGGGGTTATCCGGATGTTGATTGGCGATCTTTTCCAGCGCGCCGATTTGCTTCTGCATGGTGAAGCGCGTGGGCAGGCGATGGTACAGAATGTCATCCGCCAGCACCCTCAGACGCGTGGCGACGGTTTGCGCGTTCCAGCGGATCACCTGTTCGGCGTGGCTGCGCTCGACCAGTTTTTGCACCTCTTCCGGCTGGTGCAGGCTGACTGAGATATGTTCTTGCAGATCCAGCGCTTCCTGGAAGGCGCGCAGCATCCGTTTGTAATCGTTATTGTGATGCGCCGACAGCATATGCATTTGCTGGTAGCACTGGGTGATCAGGTCAACCGCTTTCTGCTGGCGCACCAACAGCGGCGGTAGGGCTTTTTCCGGATCGGTGTGCTGGGTCAGCATGCTGTATTTCGCTTCGCAGTAATCTGCCAGTTCGCGATACAGCAGGCTTAGCGATTCGCGCAGCGGCTGTTCGCGCCACAACCAGAACCAGAACCAGTTAAACAGTCCATACCACAATGTCCCCAGCGCATAGATCAGCAGCGGCTCCCACACCGGCATATTGCCCGCCAGGCTGAGGGTAAAAATTGCGGCGATCAGCGAAGCGGGAAGCAGGCGGGCGTGAAGCGAGCTTAACTCCGCGGTGACGCCGAGGAGCAGCGTCAACCCGGTCAGAATCAGCGGTAACGGAACCGCCTGCGCCAACAACAGTTGCATCGCCAGGCTACACCCGGCAAATAGCGAGGCGCCAATGACCAGACGCTTGAAGAAGCGCTTGTGCGGCGTATCAAGCCCGGCAATGTTACAGCAGGCGGGAACGAGGGAGAAAAGCAGGCCCAGATGCAGTTGGCCTATCAGCAGGCCGACGGCCACGGGCAAACAGAGCACCAGCGTCTGACGTAGTGCGTAGTTGATCTCAGGGTGATAAATCAGTCTGCGCCACATCGGGAAAACAAAAATAGCGCGCTACCAGGTAACGCGCCATTTCCGACGGGATTAACGAGTGCCGTAAACGACGATGGTCTTACCGTGCGCGGAGATCAGGTTTTGATCTTCCAGCATCTTCAGGATACGACCAACGGTTTCGCGAGAGCAGCCAACGATCTGGCCAATCTCCTGGCGGGTAATTTTGATCTGCATACCGTCCGGGTGGGTCATTGCATCGGGTTGTTTCGCCAGGTTCAACAGCGTCTGGGCGATACGACCGGTCACGTCAAGGAAGGCCAGGTTACCGACTTTCTCTGATGTGACCTGCAGGCGGCGAGCCATCTGGGAAGAGAGACGCATCAGAATATCCGGGTTCACCTGGATCAACTGGCGGAATTTCTTGTAGGAAATTTCAGCCACTTCACATGCAGTTTTAGCACGTACCCATGCGCTACGTTCCTGGCCTTCTTCAAACAGGCCCAGTTCGCCAATAAAATCACCCTGATTCAGATAAGAAAGGATCATTTCTTTACCTTCCTCATCTTTAATCAACACTGCCACAGAGCCTTTAACGATGTAGTACAACGTTTCTGCTTTTTCACCCTGGTGAATCAGCGTGCTCTTCGACGGGTACTTATGAATGTGGCAATGAGACAAGAACCATTCGAGAGTCGGGTCTGTTTGCGGTTTGCCAAGCACCATGCGCGATTATCCTCTGTTATAAGCTGTCTCCAGAGCCAGAAAACGGCGCTGTCTCTGGGGTTGCAAAAATATGCTTCCCGCTTCCTGGGAAGAGGCTGTCAATAACGGACAGCAGCCTTTAATGTGAAGTCCTCTGCATACATGCAGTACGTCAATGTATTACTGTAGCATCCTGACTGTTTTAGCATAGCTTTAGCCGTGTGTCTCCTGGTGTCTCGCTTCAGCATGACGCAGGTCGCCTTCCGTTGCGAGAATTGTTATGTACGCGTAATCTGTCAGGAAAATTGACGCACTGGAGTAAAAAAATATGCAAGCGCGTGTGAAATGGGTTGAAGGGTTAACCTTCCTGGGCGAGTCGGCTTCCGGACACCAGATCCTGATGGACGGCAATTCGGGAGATAAAGCGCCCAGCCCGATGGAAATGGTGTTAATGGCCGCGGGCGGCTGTAGCGCTATCGACGTGGTCTCCATCCTGCAAAAAGGACGACAGGATGTGACCAATTGCGAAGTAAAACTGACCTCCGAGCGTCGTGAAGACGCGCCGCGCCTGTTTACCCACATCAATCTGCATTTCATCGTGACGGGGCATGAATTAAAAGACGCCGCGGTGGCGCGGGCGGTGGATCTTTCCGCCGAAAAGTATTGTTCCGTGGCGCTGATGCTGGAAAAAGCGGTGAATATTACCCACTCGTATGAAGTCATTGCCGCCTGATAATTTTTACCTGATGGCGCTGCGCTCGACTGCCTTATGGCACAATCGGGCCAGCCGCCATTGAGGCTTATTCGATCTTCTTGCCTTCCATCAGGCGCTGTACCAGCGGCAGCATGATCAGTTCCATCGCCAGGCCCATTTTGCCGCCCGGCACCACCAGCGTATTGATGTGAGAAATAAACGAACCTTGCAGCATCGCCAGCAGCCAGGGGAAATCGATGCCTTCGAGATTGCGGAAATGTATCACCACAAAACTCTCATCAAGCGAGGGAATGCCGCGTGCGGCGAATGGGTTTGAGGTATCCACCGTCGGGACCCGCTGGAAGTTGATGTGGGTACGGGAAAACTGTGGCGTGATGTAGTTGATGTAATCGTCCATTGAGCGCACCACGGAGTCCATCACCGCCTCGCGGGAATGTCCACGCTCGCTGGTGTCGCGGATCAGTTTCTGAATCCACTCCAGGTTGACGATGGGCACAACCCCCACCAGCAAATCCACATGGCGCGCCACCTCATGCTGTGGCGTCACCACGCCGCCGTGCAGCCCTTCATAAAACAGGACGTCGGTCGGCTCCGGCAGCGGCTGCCAGGGCGTGAAGGTGCCAGGCACCTGATTCCAGGGTACGGCTTCGTCGTAGGTATGCAGATATTTTCGCGACTGGCCTTCGCCCGTCTGCCCGTATTCAATGAAGGTCTGTTCCAGCAGGCCGAAGTCATTGGCTTCGGGGCCGAAATAGCTGATATGCCGTCCGGCATCGCGCGCCTTGCGGATCGCCATGTCCATTTCCGGGCGGGTATAACGATGAAAACTGTCGCCTTCCACCTCGGCCGCGCGCAGGTTGAGCTGGGCAAAAATTTTACGGAACGCGAGGCTGGTGGTGGTGGTCCCCGCGCCGCTGGATCCTGTTACCGCAATCACCGGATGTTTGGCAGACATAACAACTCCATGAGTAGGTTAGGTTTTTTATTATAGTCGGCCGAGGATACAGGCTTATTCGCGGAACTGTTTACGCGGCATGATGTTGACTGTTTCGTGCAATTCAGACCAGACCAGAACCGCTTCTCCGCACTGCAACTGACGTTTAACGTCGGCGACCTTTTGCTCAAGTGAACGTTCATGTTCACCATAATCGGTGCCTTCGCGCAACACAAAGCTTTCGATTAAGTTGTCCAGCGTCTCGGGAGAGAGCTCCTGCCAGGGGATCATCATCTTGGTACCTCCAGATACGTTGTCAGCCAGTCGGGAATACGCGCCTCCAGCCACATCTCAGGGCGACGCAGCGTGCCGCCGATAAACCCAACGTGCCCGCCATGTTCCGTTAGCTGATACTCCACCTGAGGCGGCAAATCGTCGGCTTTGGGGATCACGTGATGATCCATAAACGGATCGTCTTTGGCGTGGATGATCAGCGTCGGGATGGCGATCCGGTTGAGTAACGGCATCGCGCTACACTGACGATAATAGTCGATAGCGTCGGCAAAACCGTGAATTTTAGCGGTGATGAGATCGTCAAACTCGCGAATGCGGCGCAGGGATTTCAACTGCGCAAGATCGACTGGCAGGGAGCCCGGATACGCCGCCAGTTTGCGCGACGCGTTCGCCTTCAGCAAATTGAGCAGATAGCGCTGATAAACGCGGGAAAAGCCTTTATCCATATGGTAACTGCACGCTTCCAGCACGAAGGGGGCGGAAACAATCACCGCAGCCTCTATCGGGATGTTTTTCCCTTCTTTTGCCAGCAGGCAGGCCAGCATATTGCCCCCCAGCGAATAGCCCACCGCCGCGGTTGGCGCGTGGCCAAATTCGCGACGCAGCCAGTGTAGAAACCAGGCGCCGTCTTCGGTTTCGCCAGAGTGATAAATACGGTTCATGCGGTTTGGCTCGCCGCTGCAGCCGCGAAAATGCATCACCACCCCAAGCCAGCCGCGTTTTTGCGCCGCTTCAATCAGGCCATGGGCATACGGGCTGTTCAGACTGCCTTCCAGACCGTGAAAGACGACCAGACGAGGTTTGTGTTTCGCGGACGCCGGATCTTCACTCCAGGCCAGATCGACAAAGTCACCGTCAGGTAACTCCAGCCGCTGCCAGTGGGGGGCAAAATTCACTTTGCGGCGGATCAGGCGCGGCAGCATGGTCTGCAAATGGCGGTTACGAATACCACGCATTGGGCGAAATTCACGCGAGTTTACGGCGGTGAGTTGAAGGTCTGACGAAGTTATTTGGCTCATAACGGCTGCGATGGTCTCTCATTATCAGCCGTCTACTATACCGCCACTTGCCTGTTGTGTTTATGAAAAATGCGTAGCTCAGGATGGCGTCTGGAATGGAGTAGTTGATCCTCATCACAAATTGTTACTTCAATTATTACTCTCAGGCTAACGATCCCTCTCTACGCTTAATTGATGACTTTCTCACCAGAGCGCACACTCATTAGCGTGTTAAGCAATCAAAATGATTAGCTGAATCAGGAGGTTAATAATGTTATCTGGGCAAACACCCGCACGCGTCTGGAATACCCGCCGCACCGAGAAGCAGCGGCGTCTGGCTTCCATACCGGTGCAGGGCAAGGTACTGCCTACCGCAGACCTGACCGCGATGCTGGAAAAACTGATCGCGCCGGGTGACCGCGTGGTATTAGAAGGCAATAACCAGAAGCAGGCAGATTTCCTGTCCCGCATGCTGGCTGAAGTGAATCCCGAAAAAGTGCACGACCTGCACATGATTATGCCAAGCGTGGGCCGCAGCGAACATCTGGATATCTTTGAGAAAGGCATCGCCCGTAAGCTGGACTTTTCCTTCTCCGGTACGCAAAGCCTGCGCATTTCGCAGCTGCTGGAAGATGGCCAGCTCGAAATCGGTGCGATTCACACCTACATCGAACTTTACTCCCGCCTGTATGTTGACCTGGCGCCAAACGTGGCGCTGATTGCCGGGTTTAAAGCGGACCGTAAAGGTAACCTCTATACCGGGGCGAGTACCGAAGATACCCCGGCGCTGGTGGAAGCCGCCGCGTTCCATGACGGCATCGTCATCGCACAGGTGAACGAGCTGGTGGACGACGAATGCGACCTGCCGCGCGTCGATATTCCGGGCTCCTGGATCGATTACGTGGTGGTGGCGGACAAGCCGTTCTTCATTGAGCCGCTCTTCACCCGCGACCCGCGCCTGATTAAACAGGAACACATCCTGATGGCGATGATGGCGATTAAAGGCATCTACGCGGAACATCAGGTGCAGTCCCTCAACCACGGGATTGGCTTTAACACCGCGGCGATTGAGCTGCTGCTACCCACCTACGGCGAACAGCTTGGCCTGAAGGGCAAAATCTGTAAACACTGGACGCTGAACCCGCATCCGACGCTGATCCCGGCAATCGAAAGCGGCTGGGTGGAGAGCGTGCACTGCTTCGGCGGCGAGCTGGGGATGGAAGAGTACATTCGCGCCCGTCCGGACGTGTTCTTTACCGGTGCCGACGGCTCCATGCGGTCTAACCGCGCCTTCTGCCAGCTGGCAGGCCAGTACGCGGTCGATATGTTTATCGGCTCTACGCTGCAGGTTGATGGCTACGCTAACTCCTCAACCGTCACCCGCGGTCGCCTCTCCGGCTTCGGCGGCGCGCCAAACATGGGCCACGATCCGCACGGTCGCCGCCACGCCACGCCGGCCTGGCTGAACATGATCACCGAACCTGACCCAATGCAGCGCGGTAAAAAACTGGTCGTGCAGATGGTGGAAACCTTCCAGGCGGGCGTTAAGCCAACCTTCGTGGAAAAACTGGACGCCGTTGACGTGGCGAAAGCCTCCGGTATGCCGCTGGCGCCGGTCATGATTTACGGCGATGACGTGACCCACGTGCTGACGGAAGAGGGGATTGCTTACCTCTACCGGGCGAAAGATCTGGAAGAGCGTCGCGCCATGGTCGCCGCCGTGGCGGGCATCACCGATATCGGTCTGGGCGTGGATGCCAAACGCGTGGCGGAACTGCGCCAGAGCGGCAAAGTGGTCTATCCGGAAGATATGGGCATTCGCCGCACCGATGCCACCCGCTCTCTGCTGGCGGCGGGCAGCGTGGCCGACCTCGTTGAGTGGTCCGGCGGCCTGTACAACCCACCTGCGAAATTCCGGAGCTGGTAATGAAACTTCTGCCCCGGATCCAGGTTGAAGGCGGTGCCGAATGGCTGGCGCGAACCGCCACGCAGTGTCTGATTGACGAAGCACGTTTAAGCCCGAAACCCGGTCTGGTGGACAGTCGGGGGAACGGCGCGCACCACGATTTATCGCTTGCGCTGATGGAGCGCTCCGCGCACAGCCTGACTCCCACGTTTCAGGCGCTGGCGCAGCAAAGCTGGCAGCGTCCGGCGGATATTGCCCTCAGGCAAACCATAGGGCGACTCGGTCGCGACGGAGAGCGGCAGATGATGGCCGCTACCGACGGCGTGAACACCCACCGTGGCGCGATCTGGGCGCTGGGGCTGCTGGTGAGCGCGGTGGCGATGCTGGGCGGTGATGCCAGCGCGCAGGCCGTCGCGAACACCGCCGCCCGGCTGGCAAAACTCCCGGACGACGCGGCGCCGAAGGTATTCAGCAAGGGGTTACGCGCCACGCACCGCTACCGCGTGCCCGGCGCGCGTGAAGAGGCGCAGCAGGCGTTTCCGCACATCATGCAGCGCGCGCTACCGCAGCTTCGCCTGAGCCGTCTTAACGGCAGCAGCGAAACAAACGCCAGACTCGACGCGCTGATGGCGATCATGACCTCGCTCACCGATACCTGCGTGCTGTCGCGCGCCGGAATGGAGGGGCTGGACGCCATGCAGAACGGCGCCCGGGCGGTGCTGAACGCCGGAGGATGCGCAACGCTCGCGGGGCAGCAGGCGCTGGCGCAGTTAGACCGCCAGATGCTAACGCTTAACGCCTCACCGGGCGGCGCCGCAGACCTGCTTGCGGCCACGCTGTTTCTCGATCGCGTCGAAACGCCATATTCAAAGCATTAAGAGGATGTTATGGAAAAAATTACATTGACCGTGCCCGCCCGCCGCGAAGTCAGCGGCAGAGCGCTGGCAGGCGTCGTCGGCTCCGGGGATATGGAGGTGCTCTTCACCGCCGAACCGGGCCAGACCTTGACCGTTGATATCACCACCTCCGTCGACAACAGCCGCGGACGCTGGGAGGCGTTGTTCAGCCGCCTGGAAACCGTCAGCAGCCTGCCCGCAGGCAAACTGACCATCCACGACTTCGGCGCGACGCCGGGCGTGGCGCGCATTCGTATTGAACAGGTGTTTGAAGGGGTGAGCCATGCGTGATGACAGCAGCTTTATCGAATTAAAAGCGCGCCAGCGTGCTCAGGCGCTGCTCGACGAGGGCAGCTACCGCGAACTGCTGGATCCGTTTGAAGGCATTATCTCTCCGTGGCTTGGGCCACAGGGCATTGTGCCGCAGGCCGATGACGGCATGGTGGTCGCGAAAGGGACCATCAACGGCCAGCCTGCGGTAGTCGTGGCGATTGAAGGGACCTTCCAGGGCGGCAGCATGGGCGAAGTCTCCGGCGCCAAAATGGCGGCGGCGCTGGAGCTGGCGGCGGAAGATAACCGCAACGGCATACCCACGCAGGCGGTACTGTGCCTCGAAACCGGCGGCGTACGCCTGCAGGAAGCGAACCTTGGCCTGGCGGCGATTGCCGATATCCACGCCGCGATCGTTGACCTGCGTCGTTATACCCCGGTCGTCGGGATTGTGGCCGGAACCGTGGGCTGCTTCGGCGGGATGTCTATCGCCGCGGCGCTGTGCAGCTACCTGATTGTGACCCGCGAAGCGCGTCTCGGCCTCAACGGCCCGCAGGTTATCGAGCAGGAAGCGGGCATTGAAGAGTACGACTCCCGCGACCGGCCGTTTATCTGGAGCATGACCGGCGGCGAAGTACGCTATGAAAGCGGGCTGGTGGACGCGCTGGTAGGCGACGGCGTGAACGCGGTGAAAGCCGCGATGAACGAGGCCATCGCGAAAGGCGTACCGGCGAAGCATCGCACCGATAACTATGACGATTACCTGAACCGTCTGACGAATTTCGACACCCGCAAACAGGCCGATGCCGAACAGATTAACGCGCTTTTTGCCCGGGAGGTGAAATGATGAATAACGCAATAAGCCGTGGCGAACGCTGGCTGGAAACGCTCGCCCCGAACGCCAAACGTATTGAGGGGCTGTGCCCGTCCGTGCAGGCGGCAGACGGTGAGCTGAACGGTGAAACGGTGCGTTTTGTCGCCGTGGTGCCGGATGCCAACAACCACTTCCCGCGCGCGGCGAAAGGGGAAGTCGGTCTGCTGGAAGGCTGGACGCTGGCGAAAGTGGTCAGCGAAACCGTCGCGGCGGATGCTGATAAAGCCGTGAAGCGCCCGATAGTGGCGGTGATCGACGTCCCAAGCCAGGCCTATGGCCGTCGCGAAGAGGCGTTTGGTATCCACCAGGCGCTGGCGGGAGCCGCTGCCGCCTACGCCAACGCGCGTCTGGCGGGTCATCCGGTGATTGGTCTTATCGTCGGTAAGGCAATGTCAGGCGCGTTTCTGGCGCACGGCTACCAGGCTAACCGTTTGATTGCCTTTAACGATAAAGGCGTACTGATCCACGCGATGGGCAAAGAGTCTGCGGCGCGCATTACGCTGCGTACCGTTGACGCGCTGGAAAAACTGGCGGCAACCATTCCGCCCATGGCGTATGACATCAGCAACTACGCCACGCTGGGGCTGCTTTCCGACCTGCTGGACATCAGCAACCCGGATGCCCCATCCGATAACGATCTGACGCAGGTGAAAACCACCCTGCAACAGGCCATCAGTGACGCGCGTCAGGACACCACGCTGAAAAGCCGTCTGGGTGCTGACAACCGCCGCAGCTCGGCGCTCGTACGCGAACGTATGCGAGCCAGCTGGTAAGTAATTAAGACCTGCCGAATGTTCGGCTCCGTGGGCGCACGCGCTGCGCCCGCGCGGGCCGCTACATCCGAAAAATAATAATCATCGCGTCCGTGCTAACTTTTTTCTTCATTACAGGTGATTTATGACTTACGTGATTGTTCATGCTCTTGCACCGATATTCGTCATCATGTTGCTGGGGTTCTGGGCCGGGAAGGCCAAAATGGTTGATAACAAGAATGTTTCCCTGCTCAACATCTTCGTCATGGATTTCGCATTACCTGCGGCGCTGTTCAGCGCGACGGTACAGACGCCCTGGGCGGGCATCGTGGCGCAGTCGCCGCTGATTGTGGTACTGACGCTGGCGATGTGGATCACCTACGCGGCGATCTATTTCCTTGCTACCGGCGTATTCAAAAAATCGCCGCAGGATGCGGCCGTGTTGACGCTCACCGTCGCGCTGCCAAACTATGCGGCGCTTGGCCTGCCGATTCTGGGCAGCGTGCTGGGCGAAAGTTCTTCCACCTCACTGTCCGTTGCGGTCTCTATCGCCTGCGGTTCCGTGCTGATGACCCCGTTCTGCCTGCTGATTCTGGAGCGTGAAAAAGCGCGCGCCGAGGGCAATAACTCCGGCTCAACGCTCTCCATGCTGCCGGTGCTGATGTGGCGCTCCATTAAAAAACCGATCGTGATGGGCCCGCTGCTGGGTGTGATCCTGTCCGCTATCGGCATCAAAATGCCGGAACTGGTGCTGGCGGCGATTAAACCGCTGGGGCTGTCCGCAACCGCTGCGGCGCTGTTCCTGACTGGCGTGATCCTCTCTGCCCGTAAGCTGCAGATCAACACCATGGTGATCACCTCCACCGTCGCCAAGCTGCTGATCCAGCCGGCGATTGCCTGGGGTATCGTTTTAATCTTCGGTCTGCACGGCTCCGTGGCGATCACCGCTATCCTGATGATTGCGCTGTCCGCGGGCTTCTTCGGCGTGGTGTTCGGTAACCGCTTTGGCGTGCAGTCGCCGGATGCAGAAGCCGTGCTGCTGTTAAGCTCCGTACTGTGTATCCTGTCGCTGCCGCTGTTTATCTCGCTGACGTCAGGAATGTAATTATGACCACAACATTACGCCCCCACGACCTTATCTGGCTTACCTCGCGCGACGCGCTGGAAGGTATTACCGAATCCTGGGCTGAATCAGCCTGGCATACCGGCCTGCCGGTGGTGGTACGGCGTGATGTGGATAACGAAGGCCGAATTCCCGTTGGCGTGCGCGGACTGCGCCGCGACCAGCGGGCAGCCGGATGGGTGCAGCCTGAGAATGTGCTACGCGTGGTGTCGCCTGAAGAGCTGTGCGCCACCGCCGAACTGCTGCGTTCGCCGTTTGTCACCCAGCCGCCGGTACAGGTGGCGCTTCAGCTTGCTCAGCAGGCGTGGCCGTGGACGTGGGGCATTACTGGCAGCACCGGCTACGCGCTGGCGACCGGTATTCCGGTGATCCATGCCGACAGCGATCTCGACCTGCTGATCCGCGCTCCGCACGCCGTTGCCCCTGACGCATTTGCTGGCTGGCAGCTTCAGCTCAGCCGCGCGCTATGCCGGGCGGATACGCAGGTGGATACGCCGGAAGGCGGATTCGCGCTGGCGGAGTGGCTGCGTGACGGTAAAACGCTGCTGAAAACCCGCCGTGGGCCACGCCTGGTGGCAGATCCATGGCGCAGGGAGGAGTGATGAAAATACTGTTTACCTTTCCGGGCCAGGGCACGCAGCATGAAGGTATGCTGCAAAACCTGCCGGGAACGGAGCTGGAACAGGCACGTCAGGTGTTGGGGAAGGAAGTTGATACGCTGGACAGCGCGGCCTCGTTAACCCACACCCGCGCGGTGCAGCTTTCGCTGTTAATTGCCGGCGTGTCCTGGGCGCGCGAGCTGGAGCGACGCGGCGTGTCGCCTGACATCGTTAGCGGTTTATCGATTGGCGCTTATCCCGCGGCGGTGGCGGCGGGCGCGCTGGAATTTACGGACGCGCTGGAGTTGGTGGCGCTGCGCGGCGATCTGATGGAACAGGCCTGGCCGCACGGCTACGGCCTGACGGCAATCATGGGCTTAACCCTGCCGCAGGTGGAACAGCTTATCGAGGGTAGCGGAACGTACATTGCTAACCTGAATGCCGAAACGCAGATTGTCATTGCCGGATCCGATGAAGGGATGGCGCAGGTGGCAAAACGCGCTCTGGAAAAAGGCGCGAGCAAAGCAAAGCGGCTGGCCGTGAGCGTGCCGTCGCACTGCGAGCTGCTGGCGGAACCGGCGCAGAAGCTGGCGGCGGCGTTTAACTCGGTCACACTTGCACGCCCGCGCTGCGCGTATCTGAGCGGCAGCACCGGGCGCGTGCTCTGGCAGCCGGAAAGAATTGCCGACGATCTGGCGATGAACATGGCGCGCACCGTGCGCTGGCAGGAAGCGGTGATTTCGGCTAACGAGCGTGACGCAAGGCTGGCGATTGAAATGCCGCCCGGCGGCGTGCTGACCTGCCTGACGCGACAGGCGGCGTGGGAAGGGGAGTCGATTTCGCTGGAGCGCAGCGGCGTGGACGTTGCCGTGCATCTGGCGCGGCGGGTACAGTTGTTGTGATTGTTGCCTGCTGGCGCGATGCTTCTCCTGCTTACAGGATGTATTGGCCTCAGGCTAACCGGCAATCAAACGCCAGGCTCCAGACTGCGCGCGTACATTCGTCCTTCGGCGGCGAGCGCCAGCAGATTCGGGTCGCGCTCACGGTTGCGGGCGAAGACAATCGCGATAAGCTGCTGCATCTGGTAGGGCTGCGCCAGCTTCAGTAGCTGCACGGAATTCTCATACATCTTCTTCATGCGTCCCGGCATCAGGGTAAAGCCGACACCCGCCTGCACCAGACTGAGCATCGAGAAAATGTCATTCACGCGGGTGACGATCTCCGGCTCGAATCCGGCGATGTGAAAGGCCTCCTGAAAGCCGGCATAGGTGGCGAAGCCTTCCGCCAGAGAAACAAACTTCTGTTCCCGGTAATCGCGCAGATCGGCAGGCGAGGAGCTGTCCAGTGTGGCCGTTGACGGTGCGGCGAGATAGATGTCGTCATGAAACAGCGGCAGCACTTCCAGACTGTTGCGATCGATTTCACTTTCCGAAATAGAAATCAGGATCGCATCCAGCGTGCCTTCTTCCAGCATGGTAAGCAACGCTTCGTTAGATCCCATCGTCAGATCCAGTTCGAGGTCGGGACGCCGTAGCTTCATGCCCATGATCAGATGCGGGACGGTCTCCAGCGTCAGCGAGTAAAGTGTGCCGACGCGTAAGCGCCCCTGGCCGACACCCGCCGTTTTACGCGCTTCCTCCAGCCCTCGCGCCATAAGCTGAGTGACTTCCTGACAATATTCCAGCAGTGTCCAGGCCGCTGGTTGCGGGATCAGGTTGCGACCTTTATGCACAAACAGCGGACAACGGACATTTTCTTCCAGCGTATGTAACGCGCGATGCACGCTCACCCCACTGATATCCAGCGCTTCCGCCGTGCGGGCAATATTCCCTTTCTCCATAAACGTCATGAAGATGCTGAGCTTGCGGAAAGTAATATCGTTGGTGATGAGCGGCGTCATGGTGGTTTCCTGTGGTTAGTCGGCCAGCATTTGCTCAAGCTGCTCTTGCGCGTCCAGCCAGGCTATTTCGCACGCTTCCAGCCCGGCTTTGGCGCTGGCCTGTTGTTGCAGGCACTCGGTCAGCTCTGCTTTACGGCTCTGGTCGTACAGTTTACTGTCGCCCAGCTTTTCTTCCGCCTGCGCTAACTGCGCGTTCAGTTTTTCCATCTCTTTTTCCAGACGGGCGATCTCTTTGCGCAGCGGCTGGGTCTGCGTACGCAGCTCGGCTTCACGACGCTTCTGATCTTTACGCGCTTGCGCACTGTTCGCGTTCTCTTTTGGCGCTTCAGCAGGCTGGTTTTCCTGTTTCTGCACCTCGCTCAGCCACTGCTGATAATCTTCCAGGTCGCCGTCAAACGGTTCGACTTTACGGTCGTGGACCAGGTAGAGATCGTCGGTGGTGGAGCGCAACAGGTGACGGTCGTGCGACACGACGACCAGCGCGCCTTCGAATTCGATCAATGCTTCGGTCAACGCCTGACGCATGTCGAGATCGAGATGGTTGGTCGGTTCATCAAGCAGCAACAGGTTCGGGCGCTGCCAGACAATCAATGCCAACACCAGACGGGCTTTTTCGCCGCCGGAGAAACGCCGCGTCTCTTCCGTGACCTTATCGCCCTGGAAGCCAAAGCCGCCGAGATAGTCGCGCAGCTTCTGCTCCTGTTCCTGCGGCGCCAGGCGCGACAGGTGTTGCAGCGGTGACTCGTCAGCGCGCAGGTACTCCAGCTGATGCTGGGCGAAATAGCCAAGCTTAATGCCTTTCGCCAGGCCGATTTCGCCACTGACCGGCGCGAGCTCGCCCGCCAGCAACTTGATAAGCGTAGACTTCCCGGCGCCGTTGCGGCCAAGCAGGCCAATGCGCGAGCCAGGCACCAGATTCAGCTTAATGGAGTCGAGTATGATGCGCTCGCCGTAACCCGCGCTCACTTTTTCCATTTTCAGCAATGGGTTTGGCAGGCTTTCCGGCGCGCGGAAGCTAAAGTGAAAGGGGTTATCCACGTGCGCAGGGGCGATCAGCTCCATGCGCTCCAGCATTTTGATTCGGCTTTGCGCCTGCTTGGCTTTGGTCGCCTTGGCGCGAAAGCGGTCAATATAGCTTTGCAGATGCGCCACGCGTTCCTGCTGGCTTTCGTACATCGCTTGCTGCTGGGCCAGACGGGTGGCGCGCTGGATTTCAAACGCGCTGTAATTGCCGGTGTACTCGAACAGGTTTTGCTGTTCGATGTGGATAATTTTGTCCACTACCGGGTCGAGAAAATCCCGGTCATGGGAGATCAGAATCAGAGTGCCCTGATAGCCTTTCAGCCATTTTTCCAGCCAGATAACCGCATCAAGATCGAGGTGGTTAGTCGGTTCGTCGAGCAGCAGCAGATCGGAGCGGCAGATCAGCGCCTGCGCCAGGTTGAGGCGCATACGCCAGCCGCCCGAGAAGTCGCTGACCGGACGTTCAAGCTGTTCGTTGCTGAACCCCAGCCCATGCAGCAGACTGGCGGCGCGTGAGCGGACGGTCCAGGCGTCAATGGCGTCCAGCTTGCCGTGTACGGTGGCGATAGCGTGTCCGTCGTTACGTTCGTTAGCGTCGTGCAACTGGGCTTCCAGTTGACGGTATTCGCGGTCGCCGTCAATGACGTACTCCAGCGCTGGCTGGGCCAGGGCGGGGGTTTCCTGATTCACCCACGCCAGCTGCCAGTTGCCAGGATAGCTAAAACTTCCGGCGTCGGCGCTGATTTCATTTTTCAGCAACGCCAGCAGGGTAGATTTCCCGCAGCCGTTCTTGCCCACCAGGCCGACCTTCTGGCCCGGATTGATAGTGGCAGCGGCATTGTCCAGCAAGACGCGCACGCCGCGACGAATTTGTAACGAGGAGAAAACAATCATAAGGCGCCGTATGTTCTGACTATGTTAATTTATCATTATGATAATGTAATGTGCTGGCATTCTGCCGCACTGGGGCGCAATGGTAGCCCAAAACAACAACGCGACACAAAAACAGAAATAAAACCGGGAGGGGGATGATGTCTCAGCCAGCAAAGGTGTTGCTGCTGTATGCCCATCCGGAATCTCAGGACTCGGTGGCGAACCGGGTGCTGCTTAAGCCGGCTATGCAGCTCAGTAACGTAACGGTGCACGATCTCTACGCGCACTATCCTGATTTTTTTATTGATATTCCGCATGAGCAGGCTCTTTTGCGTGAGCATGACGTGATTGTGTTTCAGCATCCGCTGTATACCTATAGCTGCCCGGCGCTGTTGAAAGAGTGGCTGGATCGGGTGTTAAGCCGCGGCTTTGCCAGCGGGCCGGGGGGGAACCAGCTCGCGGGAAAGTACTGGCGCAGCGTGATTACCACTGGCGAACCGGAGAGCGCCTATCGCTATGACGCTCTGAATCGTTACCCGATGAGCGACGTCCTGCGGCCCTTTGAGCTGACGGCGGGTATGTGCCGGATGCACTGGATGAGTCCGATCATTATTTACTGGGCCAGGCGGCAGAGCGCGCAAGAGCTGGAAAGCCATGCGAAAGCATATGGCGACTGGCTTACCCAGCCTGTTCCCGTGGGAGGCCGCTGATGGAAGGTTCCGATTTATTGCTGGCGGGCGTGCTGTTCCTCTTCGCGGCGGTGGCGGCGGTGCCGCTGGCTTCACGGCTCGGCATCGGCGCGGTATTAGGGTATCTGCTTGCGGGTATCGCCATTGGCCCATGGGGTCTGGGATTCATTAGCGACGTTGACGAGATTCTGCATTTCTCTGAGCTTGGCGTCGTATTCCTGATGTTCATTATCGGGCTGGAGCTGAACCCGGCGAAACTCTGGCAGCTTCGGCGATCGATTTTTGGCGTCGGGGCGGCGCAGGTGTTGCTCAGCGCGGCGCTGCTCGCCGGGCTATTGATGTTGACGGATTTTTCGTGGCAAGCCGCGGTGGTTGGCGGTATCGGTCTGGCAATGTCCTCGACCGCGATGGCGCTACAACTGATGCGCGAGAAGGGGATGAATCGCAGCGAGTCGGGGCAACTTGGCTTCTCGGTGTTGTTGTTTCAGGACCTGGCGGTGATCCCGGCGCTGGCGCTGGTGCCGTTGCTCGCCGGTTCCGCCGACGAGCATTTCGACTGGATGAAGATTGGCATGAAAGTGCTTGCTTTCGCCGGGATGTTGATTGGCGGGCGCTACTTATTGCGCCCGGTGTTCCGCTTCATCGCCGCGTCCGGCGTACGCGAAGTGTTTACCGCCGCGACGCTGCTGCTGGTGCTGGGTTCTGCCTTATTTATGGACGCGCTGGGGTTGTCGATGGCGCTGGGCACGTTTATTGCGGGCGTGCTGCTGGCGGAAAGCGAATATCGCCATGAGCTGGAAACGGCCATTGATCCGTTCAAGGGACTGTTGCTCGGCCTGTTTTTTATCTCGGTTGGCATGTCGCTCAACCTGGGCGTGCTGTACACCCATCTGCCGTGGGTTGTGGCAAGCGTGGTGGTGCTGGTGGCGGTAAAAACGTTGGTGCTCTATGGGTTGGCGCGGCTCTACGGTCTTCGCAGCTCGGAAAGAATGCAGTTTGCCGGCGTCCTGAGCCAGGGGGGAGAATTCGCCTTCGTGCTGTTTTCTACAGCCTCGTCGCAGCGGCTTTTTCAGGGCGATCAAATGGCGCTATTGCTGGTTACCGTCACGCTGTCGATGATGACCACGCCCATGCTAATGAAACTTATCGACAAATGGCTCTCGCGTCAGTTTAACGGCCCGGATGAAGAGGACGAAAAACCGTGGGTGGATGACGATAAGCCGCAAGTGATTGTGGTCGGGTTTGGCCGTTTCGGCCAGGTGATTGGGCGTTTGCTGATGGCGAATAAAATGCGTATTACCGTTCTGGAACGGGATATCAGCGCCGTAAACCTGATGCGAAAATATGGCTACAAGGTGTATTACGGCGATGCGACGCAGGTGGATCTTCTGCGCTCTGCGGGCGCGGAGGCGGCAGAATCCATCGTTATCACCTGCAACGATCCGGAAGATACGATGAAGCTGGTGGAGATCTGTCAGCAACACTTCCCGCATTTGCATATTCTTGCGCGAGCGCGCGGACGTGTGGAAGCACATGAGTTATTACAGGCAGGGGTGACGCAGTTTTCCCGTGAAACGTTTTCCAGCGCGCTGGAACTCGGGCGTAAAACGCTGGTGTCGCTGGGCATGCACCCTCACCAGGCGCAGCGGGCGCAGTTGCATTTCCGACGGCTGGATATGCGAATGCTGCGGGAGCTTATTCCGATGCATGCCGATACCCTACAAATTTCGCGCGCCAGAGAAGCCAGGCGCGAGCTTGAGGAGATTTTTCAGCGCGAGATGCAGCAGGAACGACGTCAGTTGGACGGCTGGGATGAATTTGAATAGAGGTTCAGTATGACAATCCGTAAACGTTTTATTGCCGGGGCGAAATGCCCGTCCTGCCAGGCGCAGGATACGCTGGCGATGTGGCGCGAAAATAATATCGATATTGTTGAGTGTGTTAAGTGCGGTCACCAAATGCGGGAAGCGGATAAAAATGCGCGCGATCATGTGCGCAAAGAGGAGCAAGTGATCGGGATCTTTCATCCGGACTAGCGATATGCCCCGAGTTTTTTTAAGCTAAAGGGTACACGGGTGCAGATTTCCGCTACAATCTGCGCCAGCAATTTTCCCACGCTCAGGAGATATCATGAAAGTAGCAAAAGACCTGGTGGTCAGCCTGGCCTATCAGGTACGTACAGAAGACGGTGTGTTGGTTGATGAGTCTCCGGTGAGTGCGCCGCTGGACTACCTGCACGGTCACGGTTCTCTGATCTCTGGTCTGGAAACCGCCCTGGAAGGTCACGAAGTTGGCGACAAATTCGATGTAGCTGTTGGCGCGAACGACGCCTACGGTCAGTATGACGAAAACCTGGTACAGCGCGTACCTAAAGACGTCTTCATGGGCGTTGACGAGCTGCAGGTGGGCATGCGCTTCCTGGCGGAAACCGACCAGGGTCCGGTTCCGGTAGAAATTACCGAAGTGGAAGACGACCACGTTGTGGTTGACGGTAACCACATGCTGGCGGGTCAGAACCTGAAATTCAACGTTGAAGTGGTAGCGATCCGCGAAGCGACGGAAGAAGAACTGGCTCATGGTCACGTTCACGGCGCACACGGTCACGACCACGATCATGACCACGGTCACGACGGCTGCTGCGGCGGTCACGGCCATGACCACGGTCACGAACACGGTGGCGAAGGCTGCTGCGGTGGCGGCGGTAAAGGTCACGGCGGCTGCGGTTGCCACTAATCCCGTCGTCTTTCAAGCCACGCAGGGTCGGCTGGATCTTGCTGTGACGAGAAATTCATAGGGTATTTAGCGCGCGGTACATGAACGGAGCGCAAAAAAAAGCGGGTATAGAATATAACCCGCTTTTTTTACGTCTCAATAATGAGGCGGTGGCGTTTCTTCCGCCTGGGAGGCGATATTGGACGGCTGGCTGGCCTTCAGTTTCTCGGTCAGCAGACGCAGATGATCGCGCAATTTGGCCATTTCCATTTCGTGGGCGGTGACCGTCACGTTGAGCTCTTCAATGGTGATTTCCTGAAAAGCCAGGCGACTTTCCAGTTCGGCCAGACGAGTTTCCAGCGTGGTATCCTGCATGATTCACCTCATTGATTATCCCGGGTTGCGGCGGATTCTACTGAATTCTGTCGATGAGCGCAGCCCTGATTGCGCCGCGCCGAAACTAATTTAAACAAAAAGAGTCTGAAAAGAAGTGAGAATAAGGCATGTCCTTATGTTGATTTGTTCAACAACGCTTTATAGTACGCTTCTTAAATGAAGCTAACCTCGGGGTGAGATGCCCCGGCCCTGGAGATATGGATGAAATCATTGTTTAAAGCCACGCTGCTGGCAACCACGATGGCCGTTGCGCTGCATGCCCCGATGACCTTCGCTGCTGAAGCGGCAAAACCGGCTGCGGCTGCTGACAGCAAAGCGGCGTTTAAAAATGACGATCAGAAATCAGCGTATGCGCTGGGCGCTTCGCTGGGTCGTTATATGGAAAACTCCCTGAAAGAACAGGAAAAACTGGGCATTAAACTGGATAAAGAGCAACTGATCGCGGGCGTCCAGGACGCGTTTGCCGATAAGAGCAAGCTGACTGACCAGGAAATCGAACAAACGCTGCAGGCGTTTGAAGCCCGCGTGAAATCTTCCGCTCAGGCGAAGATGGAAAAAGACGCGACTGAAAACGAAGCCAAGGGCAAAGAGTATCGTAACAAGTTTGCGAAAGAGAAAGGCGTGAAAACGTCCTCTACCGGCTTGCTTTATAAAGTCGAGAAAGCGGGTACCGGCGAAGCGCCGAAAGACAGCGACACCGTCGTTGTTAACTACAAAGGCACGCTGATCGACGGTAAAGAGTTCGACAACTCCTACACCCGTGGCGAGCCGCTCTCCTTCCGTCTGGATGGCGTGATCCCAGGCTGGACCGAAGGCCTGAAAAACATCAAGAAAGGCGGTAAGATCAAGCTGGTCATTCCACCGGAGCTGGCATACGGCAAAACTGGCGTCCCGGGTATTCCGGCTAACTCCACGCTGGTATTCGACGTAGAGCTGCTGGATATCAAACCAGCGCCGAAGGCGGATGCGAAGCCAGAAGCCGCAGCAGAAGCTGACGCAAAAGCCGCAGATGCTGCTAAAAAATAAAAACTGAGAACCGCCGCCGAACAGAGCGGCGGTTTTTTTATTGCAGGCCGGATATAATTAGTTGTGGAAAGTGGAACCTCCACTGTATTAATTTAACCATCCACATAATTAATGAGCCTGCCCTGAAAACATAACGACAGGCTCCTGAAAAGGAGTGTTTTTTTTCATGTCCAGGTCGCTTTTAACCAACGAAACCAGTGAGCTTGATTTACTGGATCAACGTCCTTTCGATCAAACCGACTTTGATATTCTGAAATCCTACGAAGCGGTGGTGGACGGGTTAGCGATGCTCATTGGTTCCCACTGTGAAATCGTTTTGCACTCTTTGCAGGATTTGAAATGCTCCGCTATTCGCATCGCCAACGGCGAGCACACGGGGCGTAAAATCGGTTCGCCGATTACCGACCTTGCGTTACGTATGCTGCACGATATGACCGGTGCGGACAGCAGCGTGTCGAAGTGCTACTTTACCCGTGCGAAAAGCGGCGTCCTGATGAAGTCCGTGACCATTGCTATTCGCAATCGCGAGCATCGCGTGATTGGCCTGCTGTGCATCAACATGAACCTTGATGTACCGTTCTCGCAAATCATGAATACCTTTATTCCGCCTGAAACGCCGGAAGTCGGATCGTCCGTCAACTTCGCTTCTTCTGTTGAAGATCTGGTCACCCAGACGCTGGAATTTACCATCGAAGAGGTGAACGCCGATCGTAATGTGTCTAATAACGCCAAGAATCGCCAGATCGTTCTGAATCTATACGAGAAAGGCATTTTTGATATTAAAGATGCGATCAACCAGGTCGCCGATCGTCTCAATATCTCCAAGCACACCGTGTATCTCTATATTCGCCAGTTCAAAAGCGGCGACTTCCAGGGGCAAGACAAGTAATGCGTTTTGCCATCATGGTTACCGGTCCGGCATATGGTACCCAGCAGGCGAGCAGCGCGCTGCAGTTCGCTCAGGCGTTACTGGAAGAAGGCCACACGCTAAGCAGCGTCTTCTTTTATCGTGAAGGCGTATATAACGCCAACCAGCTGACCTCGCCGGCGAGCGATGAATTTGACCTGGTTCGCGCCTGGCGGCAACTGCACACGCAGCATGGCGTTGCCCTCAATATCTGTGTGGCCGCGGCGCTGCGTCGCGGCGTGGTTGATGAAAGCGAAGCGGGCCGCCTTGGGCTGCTCTCCGCTAATCTTCAGCCGGGATTTACGCTAAGCGGCCTCGGCGCGCTGGCGGAAGCCTCGTTAACGTGCGATCGCATGGTACAGTTCTGATGAAACGCGTGGCTTTTGTTTTTTCCACCGCGCCGCATGGCAGCGCATCGGGCCGCGAGGGGTTAGACGCGTTGCTGGCGACCTCTGCTTTAACGGATGATCCCGGCGTCTTCTTCGTGGGTGACGGCGTGTTCCAGATCCTTGCCGGGCAAAAACCGGATGTCGTGCTGGCGCGCGACTATATCGCCACCTTTAAGCTGCTGGGATTGTACGATATCGAACAATGCTGGCTGTGCGCCGCCTCGCTGCGCGAGCGTGGGCTTGGCGATGACGCAGCGTTTGTGGTGGAAGCCACCGCGCTTGAGCCCGAAGCGCTGCGTCGGGAGCTGAGCCATTACGATGTGATCCTGAGATTCTGAGGCTCGTATGCTGCATACCTTACACCGCTCCCCGTGGCAGTCCGATTTCACATCCCTGCAGCGTTTACTCGCGGAAGGCGACGCGCTGTTATTACTCCAGGATGGCGTTATCGCTGCAATAGAAGGCTCTCACTTCCTTGAAACGCTGCGCAACGCCCCCATAACGGTATACGCACTGAAAGAAGACATTGACGCCCGCGGCCTGGGTGGTCAAATTTCAGACAGCGTCGTCAGGGTTAGCTATACTGATTTCGTCAGACTGACGATCCAGCACACCAGCCAGTTGGCCTGGTGATTGTGTGATCGTTGTATATTTCTTGACACCTTTTCGACACCGCCCTAAAATTCGGCGTCCTCATATTGTATGAGGTCGTTTTATTACGTGTTTACGAAGCAAAAGCTAAAACCAGGAGCTATTTAATGGCAACAGTTAACCAGCTGGTACGCAAACCACGTGCTCGCAAAGTTGCAAAAAGCAACGTGCCTGCGCTGGAAGCATGCCCGCAAAAACGTGGCGTATGTACTCGTGTATATACTACCACTCCTAAAAAACCGAACTCCGCACTGCGTAAAGTATGCCGTGTTCGTCTGACTAACGGTTTCGAAGTGACTTCCTACATCGGTGGTGAAGGTCACAACCTGCAGGAGCACTCCGTGATCCTGATCCGTGGCGGTCGTGTTAAAGACCTCCCGGGTGTTCGTTACCACACCGTTCGTGGTGCGCTTGACTGCTCCGGCGTTAAAGACCGTAAGCAAGCTCGCTCCAAATACGGCGTGAAGCGTCCTAAGGCTTAATGGTTCTCCGTTAAGTAAGGCCAAACGTTTTAACTTAAATGTCAAACTAAACTCGTAGAGTTTTGGACAATCCTGAATTAACAACGGAGTATTTCCATGCCACGTCGTCGCGTCATTGGTCAGCGTAAAATTCTGCCGGATCCGAAGTTCGGATCAGAACTGCTGGCTAAATTTGTCAATATCCTGATGGTAGATGGTAAAAAATCTACTGCCGAAACAATCGTATACAGCGCGCTGGAGACCCTGGCTCAGCGCTCTGGTAAATCTGAACTGGAAGCTTTCGAAGTCGCTCTCGAAAACGTGCGCCCGACTGTCGAAGTTAAGTCTCGCCGCGTTGGCGGTTCTACTTATCAGGTACCAGTTGAAGTCCGTCCGGTTCGTCGTAATGCTCTGGCAATGCGTTGGATCGTTGAAGCTGCTCGTAAACGCGGTGATAAATCCATGGCTCTGCGCCTGGCGAACGAACTCACTGATGCTGCAGACAACAAAGGTACTGCAGTTAAGAAACGTGAAGACGTTCACCGTATGGCCGAAGCCAACAAGGCGTTCGCACACTACCGTTGGTAATCCCTTCGGAATTTTAGTCACCAGGCGGGCGCTTCCAGTAAGCAGCCCGCTTTGGGCTACTTAAATTGAACGCCTAAAAGATAAACGAGGAATCAAATGGCTCGTACAACACCCATCGCACGCTACCGTAACATCGGTATCAGTGCGCACATCGACGCCGGTAAAACCACTACTACCGAACGTATTCTGTTCTACACCGGTGTAAACCATAAAATCGGTGAAGTTCATGACGGCGCAGCTACCATGGACTGGATGGAGCAGGAGCAGGAACGTGGTATTACCATCACTTCCGCAGCGACTACTGCATTCTGGTCTGGTATGGCTAAGCAGTATGAACCGCATCGCGTAAACATCATCGACACCCCGGGGCACGTTGACTTCACCATCGAAGTAGAACGTTCCATGCGTGTTCTTGATGGTGCGGTAATGGTTTACTGCGCAGTTGGTGGTGTTCAGCCGCAGTCTGAAACCGTATGGCGTCAGGCAAACAAATATAAAGTTCCGCGCATTGCGTTCGTTAACAAAATGGACCGTATGGGCGCGAACTTCCTGAAAGTTGTTGGTCAGATCAAAACCCGTCTGGGCGCGAACCCTGTTCCGCTGCAGCTGGCAATTGGCGCTGAAGAAGCGTTCACCGGTGTTGTTGACCTGGTGAAAATGAAAGCCATCAACTGGAACGAAGCTGATGCAGGCGTGACCTTCACCTATGAAGACATCCCGGCTGACATGCAGGAACTGGCTGAAGAATGGCACCAGAACCTGATCGAGTCCGCAGCGGAAGCGTCTGAAGAGCTGATGGAAAAATACCTGGGTGGTGAAGAACTGACTGAAGAAGAGATCAAAAAAGCTCTGCGTCAGCGCGTTCTGAACAACGAAATCATCCTGGTTACCTGTGGTTCTGCCTTTAAGAACAAAGGTGTTCAGGCGATGCTGGATGCGGTAATTGATTACCTGCCATCCCCGGTTGACGTACCTGCGATCAACGGTATCCTGGACGACGGTAAAGATACGCCTGCTGAACGTCACGCTAGCGATGACGAGCCTTTCTCTGCACTGGCATTCAAAATCGCTACCGACCCGTTCGTGGGTAACCTGACCTTCTTCCGCGTTTACTCCGGTGTGGTTAACTCTGGTGATACCGTACTGAACTCCGTGAAATCCGCACGTGAGCGTTTCGGTCGTATCGTTCAGATGCACGCTAACAAACGTGAAGAGATCAAAGAAGTTCGCGCGGGCGACATCGCTGCGGCGATCGGTCTGAAAGACGTGACCACCGGTGACACTCTGTGCGATCCGGATCACCCGATCATCCTGGAGCGTATGGAATTCCCTGAGCCGGTAATCTCCATCGCCGTAGAACCGAAAACCAAAGCTGACCAGGAAAAAATGGGTCTGGCTCTGGGCCGTCTGGCTAAAGAAGACCCGTCATTCCGCGTATGGACTGACGAAGAATCTAACCAGACCATTATCGCCGGTATGGGTGAGCTGCACCTCGACATCATCGTTGACCGTATGAAGCGTGAATTCAACGTTGAAGCGAACGTCGGTAAACCTCAGGTTGCTTACCGTGAAGCGATTCGCGCGAAAGTTACCGATATCGAAGGTAAACACGCGAAGCAGTCTGGTGGTCGCGGTCAGTACGGTCATGTTGTTATCGACATGTACCCGCTGGAGCCGGGTTCCAACCCGAAAGGCTACGAGTTCATCAACGACATCAAAGGTGGTGTAATCCCTGGCGAATACATCCCTGCCGTTGATAAAGGTATCCAGGAGCAGCTGAAAGCAGGCCCGCTGGCTGGTTATCCGGTTGTTGACATCGGTATCCGTCTGCACTTCGGTTCTTACCATGACGTTGACTCCTCGGAACTGGCGTTTAAACTGGCTGCGTCTATTGCCTTTAAAGAAGGCTTTAAGAAAGCGAAACCAGTTCTGCTTGAGCCGATCATGAAGGTTGAGGTAGAAACGCCGGAAGAGAACACCGGTGACGTCATTGGTGACTTGAGCCGTCGTCGCGGTATGCTGCGCGGTCAGGAATCTGAAGTTACTGGCGTTAAGATCCACGCTGAAGTTCCGCTGTCTGAAATGTTCGGATATGCAACTCAGCTGCGTTCTCTGACCAAAGGTCGCGCATCGTACACTATGGAATTCCTGAAGTATGATGATGCACCGAGCAACGTTGCTCAGGCCGTAATCGAAGCCCGTGGTAAATGATCCACAGGATTAAAACCTAAGTCCCGTGCTCTCTCCATAAGGGGAGAGCGCTATAGTAAGGAATATAGCCGTGTCTAAAGAAAAATTTGAACGTACAAAACCGCACGTTAACGTCGGCACCATCGGCCACGTTGACCACGGTAAAACTACCCTGACCGCTGCAATCACTACCGTACTGGCTAAAACCTACGGCGGTGCTGCTCGCGCATTCGACCAGATCGATAACGCGCCGGAAGAAAAAGCGCGTGGTATCACCATCAACACCTCTCACGTTGAAT
>NZ_JAPPSU010000048.1:0-1149 GCF_026719175.1 Citrobacter sp. R4 | reverse complement strand
GATGACCGCACACCGTTATGCCGGCCGCCCGCAGACCACCTACGTCTATGACGCCAGCGGGAAGGTGACGGAACAGCATAACCCGGCGGGCCTGAGCTATCGCTACGGCTATGAAAAAAATGCCGTCGTCATTACCGACAGCCTGAACCGCCGCGAGGTGCTGCACACCGAAGGCGAAGGCGGACTGAAACGGGTGATTAAGGAAGAAAAAGCCGACGGCAGCACGATGACGCGGGAATTTGATAACGCGGGCCGCATGGTGGCGATGACGGATGCGGCCGGGCGTAAAACCGAATACCGGCTGAATGTCGGTTCCGGGAATGTGACGGAAATCGTCACGCCTGACGGCAGGTCCGTACGGTTCAGCTATAACGACCGGCGCCAGCTCATCTCCACCACCGGCACTGACGGCCTGCGCAGCCGGCAGGCGTTTGATAACCGGGGGCGTCTGACAGAGGAGAAATCCCGCAGCGGCGATATTACCCGTTATTTTTATGATGACCCGCACAGTGAACTGCCTTCTGCCATTGAAGACGCCACCGGCAGCAAAAAGTCCATGACGTGGGACCGCCACGGGCAGTTGCTGACCCTGACCGACTGCTCCGGCTACCGGACCTGCTATGAATACAACCGCTCCGGGCAGGTCACCGCCATTCACCGGGAGGAAGGTCTCAGCCAGTACCGCGCTTACGATGAACGGGGCAGACTTGTCAGCCTGAAGGATGCCGCAGGCCGCGAAACCCGCTATGAGTACAGTATGGCGGGTGACCTGACCGCCGTCATTCACCCGGACGGCAGCCGGCAGACCACAGCGTACGACGCCGCAGGCCACCCGGTGAGCACCACCGGAGGCGGCCTCACGCGGCAGATGGAATACGACGCCGCCGGGCGCGTCATCCGGCTTGCCAATGAGAACGGGGCCGGCACCACTTTTACTTACGACCTGCTGGACAGGCTGGTACAGGAAACGGGCTTTGACGGGCGGACGCAGCGTTATCACTACAGCGCCACCGGACAGCTTATCCGCAGCGAGGATGAAAGCCTGGTCACCCTGTGGCATTACGATGAAGCGGACCGTCTGACGCACCGCACCGTGAATGACGAACCGGCAGAACAGTGGCAGTACAACGAACGCGGCTGGCTGACGGA
>NZ_JAPPSU010000047.1:0-1149 GCF_026719175.1 Citrobacter sp. R4 | reverse complement strand
GATGACCGCACACCGTTATGCCGGCCGCCCGCAGACCACCTACGTCTATGACGCCAGCGGGAAGGTGACGGAACAGCATAACCCGGCGGGCCTGAGCTATCGCTACGGCTATGAAAAAAATGCCGTCATCATCACAGACAGCCTGAACCGCCGTGAGGTGCTGCACACCAAAGGCGAAGGCGGACTGAAACGGGTCATGCGGGAAGAAAAAGCTGACGGCAGCACGATGACGCGGGAATTTGATAACGCGGGCCGCATGGTGGCGATGACGGATGCGGCCGGGCGTAAAACCGAATACCGGCTGAATGTCGGTTCCGGGAATGTGACGGAAATTGTCACGCCTGATGGAAGGAGTGTACGCTTCAGTTATAACGACCAGCGCCAGCTCATCTCCACCACCGGCACTGACGGCCTGCGCAGCCGGCAGGCGTTTGATAACCGGGGGCGTCTGACAGAGGAGAAATCCCGCAGCGGCGATGTGACCCGTTATTATTATGATGACCCGCACAGTGAACTGCCTTCTGCCACTGAAGACGCCACCGGCAGCCGCAGACAGATGACGTGGAGCCGCCACAGGCAGTTGCTGACCCTGACCGACTGCTCCGGCTACCGGACCCGCTATGAATACAACCGCTCCGGGCAGGTCACCGCCATTCACCGGGAGGAAGGTCTCAGCCAGTACCGCGCTTACGATGAACGGGGCAGACTTGTCAGCCTGAAGGATGCCGCAGGCCGCGAAACCCGCTATGAATACAATATTGCGGGCGACCTGACTGCCGTGGTTCACCCGGACGGCAGCCGGCAGACCACAGCGTACGACGCCGCAGGCCACCCGGTGAGCACCACCGGAGGCGGCCTGACGCGGCAGATGGAATACGACGCCGCCGGTCGCGTCATCCGGCTTGTCAGTGAGAACGGGGCCGGCGCCACTTTTACTTACGACCTGCTGGACAGGCTGGTACAGGAAACGGGCTTTGACGGGCGGACGCAGCGTTACCACTACAGCGCCACCGGACAGCTTGTCCGCAGCGAGGATGAAAGCCTGGTCACCCTGTGGCATTACGATGAAGCGGACCGTCTGACGCACCGCACCGTGAATGACGAACCGGCAGAACAGTGGCAGTACAACGAACGCGGCTGGCTGACGGA
>NZ_JAPPSU010000046.1:0-1171 GCF_026719175.1 Citrobacter sp. R4 | reverse complement strand
GAGGCATAGACTGTACAAAAAAACAGTCATAACAAGCCATGAAAACCGCCACTGCGCCGTTACCACCGCTGCGTTCGGTCAAGGTTCTGGACCAGTTGCGTGAGCGCATACGCTACTTGCATTACAGCTTACGAACCGAACAGGCTTATGTCCACTGGGTTCGTGCCTTCATCCGTTTCCACGGTGTGCGTCACCCGGCAACCTTGGGCAGCAGCGAAGTCGAGGCATTTCTGTCCTGGCTGGCGAACGAGCGCAAGGTTTCGGTCTCCACGCATCGTCAGGCATTGGCGGCCTTGCTGTTCTTCTACGGCAAGGTGCTGTGCACGGATCTGCCCTGGCTTCAGGAGATCGGAAGACCTCGGCCGTCGCGGCGCTTGCCGGTGGTGCTGACCCCGGATGAAGTGGTTCGCATCCTCGGTTTTCTGGAAGGCGAGCATCGTTTGTTCGCCCAGCTTCTGTATGGAACGGGCATGCGGATCAGTGAGGGTTTGCAACTGCGGGTCAAGGATCTGGATTTCGATCACGGCACGATCATCGTGCGGGAGGGCAAGGGCTCCAAGGATCGGGCCTTGATGTTACCCGAGAGCTTGGCACCCAGCCTGCGCGAGCAGCTGTCGCGTGCACGGGCATGGTGGCTGAAGGACCAGGCCGAGGGCCGCAGCGGCGTTGCGCTTCCCGACGCCCTTGAGCGGAAGTATCCGCGCGCCGGGCATTCCTGGCCGTGGTTCTGGGTTTTTGCGCAGCACACGCATTCGACCGATCCACGGAGCGGTGTCGTGCGTCGCCATCACATGTATGACCAGACCTTTCAGCGCGCCTTCAAACGTGCCGTAGAACAAGCAGGCATCACGAAGCCCGCCACACCGCACACCCTCCGCCACTCGTTCGCGACGGCCTTGCTCCGCAGCGGTTACGACATTCGAACCGTGCAGGATCTGCTCGGCCATTCCGACGTCTCTACGACGATGATTTACACGCATGTGCTGAAAGTTGGCGGTGCCGGAGTGCGCTCACCGCTTGATGCGCTGCCGCCCCTCACTAGTGGGCACTGTTGCAAAGTTAGCGATGAGGCAGCCTTTTGTCTTATTCAAAGGCCTTACATTTCAAAAACTCTGCTTACCAGGCGCATTTCGCCCAGGGGATCACCATAATAAAATGCTGAGGCCTGGCC
>NZ_JAPPSU010000045.1:0-1195 GCF_026719175.1 Citrobacter sp. R4 | reverse complement strand
GGAAGGTGCGAATAAGCGGGGAAATTCTTCTCGGCTGACTCAGTCATTTCATTTCTTCATGTTTGAGCCGATTTTTTCTCCCGTAAATGCCTTGAATCAGCCTATTTAGACCGTTTCTTCGCCATTTAAGGCGTTATCCCCAGTTTTTAGTGAGATCTCTCCCACTGACGTATCATTTGGTCCGCCCGAAACAGGTTGGCCAGCGTGAATAACATCGCCAGTTGGTTATCGTTTTTCAGCAACCCCTTGTATCTGGCTTTCACGAAGCCGAACTGTCGCTTGATGATGCGAAATGGGTGCTCCACCTTGGCCCGGATGCTGGCTTTCATGTATTCGATGTTGATGGCCGTTTTGTTCTTGCGTGGATGCTGTTTCAAGGTTCTTACCTTGCCGGGGCGCTCGGCGATCAGCCAGTCCACATCCACCTCGGCCAGCTCCTCGCGCTGTGGCGCCCCTTGGTAGCCGGCATCGGCTGAGACAAATTGCTCCTCTCCATGCAGCAGATTACCCAGCTGATTGAGGTCATGCTCGTTGGCCGCGGTGGTGACTAGGCTGTGGGTCAGGCCACTCTTGGCATCGACACCAATGTGGGCCTTCATGCCAAAGTGCCATTGATTGCCTTTCTTGGTCTGATGCATCTCCGGATCGCGTTGCTGCTCTTTGTTCTTGGTCGAGCTGGGTGCCTCAATGATGGTGGCATCGACCAAGGTGCCTTGAGTCATCATGACGCCTGCTTCGGCCAGCCAGCGATTGATGGTCTTGAACAATTGGCGGGCCAGTTGATGCTGCTCCAGCAGGTGGCGGAAATTCATGATGGTGGTGCGGTCAGGCAAGGCGCTATCCAGGGATAACCGGGCAAACAGACGCATGGAGGCGATTTCGTACAGAGCATCTTCCATCGCGCCATCGCTCAGGTTGTACCAATGCTGCATGCAGTGAATGCGTAGCATGGTTTCCAGCGGATAAGGTCGCCGGCCATTACCAGCCTTGGGGTAAAACGGCTCGATGACTTCCACCATGTTTTGCCATGGCAGAATCTGCTCCATGCGGGACAAGAAAATCTCTTTTCTGGTCTGACGGCGCTTACTGCTGAATTCACTGTCGGCGAAGGTAAGTTGATGACTCATGATGAACCCTGTTCCATGGCTCCAGATGACAAACATGATCTCATATCAGGGACTTGTTCGCACCTTCC
>NZ_JAPPSU010000044.1:0-1650 GCF_026719175.1 Citrobacter sp. R4 | reverse complement strand
TGTTGTATTTGGCTTCAGAGCGTAAGCAGAACCTACAAGTTCTGATGATCTGGTGCCTCCTCGCTCACTCGGTCGCTACGCTCCGGCCGTGAGGCTGCGGCGGGCACTACTGAATCAGTCGTGCTGGCTTGATACCGTCAATGACGAGCTTGCGAGTTTATTTATCATTGACGGCGCACTGTTGGGTAAACTATCCCTGGTGCGAGGTGGCGCGTGGCGCCGCCTTGCACTTGGTAAGCGGTTTTTGTTTTTTTATTATATTAACCGGTTCCGGATAATGGTTATACTTTCTTTCATTATTACTGTCGCCGCGTAACAAACCTGCGCATATTAATATTAAGCATAATCTATTTATTTTTATTTTAATCTTCATTTCATTCTCCTATTTTTATTATTATTCCATTGCTGGAATGGAATAATAATATTTAAAAAATAGGAAAAGCAAATATATTTAATATAAATATAAATATATTTGCGAGTGGTTTTGTTTTTATTTTAAGTTGTTGTTTTTAATTGTTTTATTTATTTTATAAATCAAGATCTTTTTGATCGGCAGGGGTCGTTCCGAGCCGTCAAGAGTCGCTTCGCTACTGCTCTTGACAGCTCTCCTCTCCAGAAAACATAGCCATTATTCGGCGTTTTATTTCTCCATCTTTGTTCACTAACGTCTTGGTAACAAAGGCTGAGTAGTCTTTTGATGTGTTATATCCCTTCCAGACTTCGTGAGGGTCTAAGGCGTAAGCACATACCTTTCCAGCAACTGGTATTCTTACCAGGGCACCCTTCTCCTCCAAATAATCTAACCAACGACGAATTGTCCGAGTAGAAACACCCATCTGATTAGCTAAAAATTGCTGGTCGCAGACCACTGCACCGCATGTAGGATCTATGTGTTCAGCGAAAAATGAGTAAAGACCTATAGCGGCAGCACCCTGTTTGTCTCTCACAAGCTCTCTAATGCGTTGCCAGCCCTTTGGGTATGTCTGGGTGAAGTTGCTATTCTTTTTCGCCTCCTCGTGCTCTTTAGACGCCCTCCTGTCGATTTCCTGTATTTCTTTCTGCCTTAGCTTTGCTTGATGTTCTGAAGCTACGATCATCTTTATCCCTCGGTGTCTTTTTGATAGGACATTTTTGTCCCATCATAGGACGCTAGATGTCCTATGTCCAGCCACATGCGGACACCAGCTGTGTCCTCACGTGCGGACACCAGCTGTGTCCTATCAGAAAAAATCAATCTTATAAAAATCAATTACTTGTTATTTATCTCTATTCTCTTCTATGAAAACCAACAGACAACACTGAAGTTCAAGGTAGCTCCCTCCCTCCGGTCGGGCATTTTGAGGGTCAGGGTTCGCCATAGGCGACCGCTTTAGCGGCTTGACCTTGACGATCAAAATGCCCATTGAACCTTGTATCTGGTGATGGCTCGCATCGTGAGCCATCACCATGACTGACGGTTTTTAGGGGTTTCGGGGCGCAGCCCTGAACCAGTCACGTAGCGCTAGCGGAGTGTATACTGGCTATGTTGTATTTGGCTTCAGAGCGTAAGCAGAACCTACAAGTTCTGATGATCTGGTGCCTCCTCGCTCACTCGGTCGCTACGCTCCGGCCGTGAGGCTGCGGCGGGCACTACTGAATCAGTCGTGCTGG
>NZ_JAPPSU010000043.1:0-1970 GCF_026719175.1 Citrobacter sp. R4 | reverse complement strand
TTCAATTGGGAGAAGCGGCAAAGCGAGATGTTGGCACGACAGTCGGAACCGTTGCCGCTGGTGATGATTTACGCATAACAGGAGCACTTCAAAAGGCAAATAATCTTTATGAGTTAACAAATAAATCTGACGCAAGAGCTAATCTTGGGTTAGGAACCGTTGCAACAAAAAACGTGGGAAATAGTGCTGGGCAAATACCTGATATGTCTTACTGGTCTTCACCGTCAGGCGGAATTAATTTCCCGAATGGGTTCCAGATGCGATTCGGGACTATCGCAGGCGGTGGCGGAAAAGTATTTTCTACGCCATTTACAAACCAGTGCTATGGAATTGTTTTCGGACAAACATATGCATCCAACTACTGGATATTCAGCCCAATGTACAGAGCGTCAGACCTCAGTAAAACAGGTTTTGCTTTTATAAATACGGCATGGTCCGGCGTTCCAGGGACTGCATCACAGGATGCTGGTGAATCTGTTTTTTATCTTGCGGTGGGGTTCTGATATGGAAATGGTATATAGCGCTTTAAATAACAGTTTTTTCGCAAAAAATGACGTAGAGAAATATGAAGAAGCAGGGTGGAAAATTGCTGATGTTGTCGACGTAACATATGACGCTTACCTGGAGTTTATTGAAGACAGAACGTTACAAGGGAAAGTACGCATCGCGGGTGATGATGGCCTTCCCGCCTGGGGGGACATACCACCACCAACTCAGGACGAATTAGTGGTAGCCGCTGAACAGGTTCGCCAGCAACTGCTGGCTCAGGCTGACGCAACTATGCTCGACTGGCGCACAGAGTTGATGTTGGGAGAAATCAGCGACGCCAACAGGGAAAAGCTGTCGGCGTGGCTGGCATATAAAAATGATGTGAAATCGGTTGATGTGACAACCGACCCTGAGCATGTTAGCTGGCCTGTTCCCCCGGAGGTATAGGCAATTTGGTATTTGGTGCGCTGGAGGTATCGACGGCTTCCAGTGCATCCAGATAATCAAGCCACAAATTGTACTGTGCCAGTTCGTCGCCTTTCAGCCGACCAATTGCCGCCTTACCGGGCCACTGCTTACTGTTCATGTAATCATTAGCCTGGTTTATGCGTGCATGTTTTTCAGCTTCTGCCGCTTCAATTTCAGCCGCGTGTTGCGCCTCTTTATCCGTCACCCATTTTTCACCATCCCATTTATCAAACGGTGTTGATGGCGCGAGTGTAGTGAACCCGTCTTTAATATCTCCGATATAATCAACCGTGGAGGTGCCACCGTCAGTGGTTGAATAAACCACCTCGCCACGATGGTCCCTCTCTTGCGTCCACATGCTATTTTTGAATACCGCTACTTTGCCAGCGACCTCATCGCCCGGGTCAATATCAGTCGAATCAGCAGGCATTGACACGCCAATATTGATGTATTCGTCAGACCATCCGGTATATTCCCCCGTCACCGAGTCGTAGTAAAAACAGCGGATATTACCAGCTTCAACCGCCATGCCGTTTTCAAATACCGGTTTCATTATTTAGCCCTTACCAGAAAGTTAAAAGCGATGTTACGGGGACGGTTATCACCGGGGTTGATTGTCGCAACCTGACCACCAGTTGCTGAGTTTTCATTGCTTACACCGTTGATAGCTATCGAATCAGTAATCATGATTGGTCCCGTTGTTGATGTCGTTGCAAAAATCGATGCTGCCCAGTTGAAGTAACCTGCATAAGCTGCCTGAGCTGACAGTAATGCGCGCCCAGTATCAATGCCTCGCCCATCATCCCATATACGCGGAAACTCGCCGCGAGCATCGGTTAGCGTCAGACTGGGGATCACCTTCGCCAGCTTCGGATAAGTTGTTGCCGAAAATGTCGCACCGTTGAATTTCAGAAACACCATATCTGCCCATTCATCCATAACCGTATTCGGCATCGCAGAGGACGGCCAGAAGAACGGAATTCCTATGGCTGGCGCGCCTGCTCCCAAACCAA
>NZ_JAPPSU010000042.1:0-2033 GCF_026719175.1 Citrobacter sp. R4 | reverse complement strand
TTGAAGACTAGTCCTTTGCATAACAAAGCCATCAAACCGGACGCCAGAGATTCCGCGCCTGTTGCGCATGGCTTCGCCATTTTATGCGCAATAGGCGCGCCACCCTGTCGCCGTTTATGGCGGCGTTAGATGCACTAAGCACATAATTGCTCACAGCCAAACTATCAGGTCAAGTCTGCTTTTATTATTTTTAAGCGTGCATAATAAGCCCTACACAAATTGGGAGATATATCATGAAAGGCTGGCTTTTTCTTGTTATCGCAATAGTTGGCGAAGTAATCGCAACATCCGCATTAAAATCTAGCGAGGGCTTTACTAAGCTTGCCCCTTCCGCCGTTGTCATAATCGGTTATGGCATCGCATTTTATTTTCTTTCTCTGGTTCTGAAATCCATCCCTGTCGGTGTTGCTTATGCAGTCTGGTCGGGACTCGGCGTCGTCATAATTACAGCCATTGCCTGGTTGCTTCATGGGCAAAAGCTTGATGCGTGGGGCTTTGTAGGTATGGGGCTCATAATTGCTGCCTTTTTGCTCGCCCGATCCCCATCGTGGAAGTCGCTGCGGAGGCCGACGCCATGGTGACGGTGTTCGGCATTCTGAATCTCACCGAGGACTCCTTCTTCGATGAGAGCCGGCGGCTAGACCCCGCCGGCGCTGTCACCGCGGCGATCGAAATGCTGCGAGTCGGATCAGACGTCGTGGATGTCGGACCGGCCGCCAGCCATCCGGACGCGAGGCCTGTATCGCCGGCCGATGAGATCAGACGTATTGCGCCGCTCTTAGACGCCCTGTCCGATCAGATGCACCGTGTTTCAATCGACAGCTTCCAACCGGAAACCCAGCGCTATGCGCTCAAGCGCGGCGTGGGCTACCTGAACGATATCCAAGGATTTCCTGACCCTGCGCTCTATCCCGATATTGCTGAGGCGGACTGCAGGCTGGTGGTTATGCACTCAGCGCAGCGGGATGGCATCGCCACCCGCACCGGTCACCTTCGACCCGAAGACGCGCTCGACGAGATTGTGCGGTTCTTCGAGGCGCGGGTTTCCGCCTTGCGACGGAGCGGGGTCGCTGCCGACCGGCTCATCCTCGATCCGGGGATGGGATTTTTCTTGAGCCCCGCACCGGAAACATCGCTGCACGTGCTGTCGAACCTTCAAAAGCTGAAGTCGGCGTTGGGGCTTCCGCTATTGGTCTCGGTGTCGCGGAAATCCTTCTTGGGCGCCACCGTTGGCCTTCCTGTAAAGGATCTGGGTCCAGCGAGCCTTGCGGCGGAACTTCACGCGATCGGCAATGGCGCTGACTACGTCCGCACCCACGCGCCTGGAGATCTGCGAAGCGCAATCACCTTCTCGGAAACCCTCGCGAAATTTCGCAGTCGCGACGCCAGAGACCGAGGGTTAGATCATGCCTAGCATTCACCTTCCGGCCGCCCGCTAGCGGACCCTGGTCAGGTTCCGCGAAGGTGGGCGCAGACATGCTGGGCTCGTCAGGATCAAACTGCACTATGAGGCGGCGGTTCATACCGCGCCAGGGGAGCGAATGGACAGCGAGGAGCCTCCGAACGTTCGGGTCGCCTGCTCGGGTGATATCGACGAGGTTGTGCGGCTGATGCACGACGCTGCGGCGTGGATGTCCGCCAAGGGAACGCCCGCCTGGGACGTCGCGCGGATCGACCGGACATTCGCGGAGACCTTCGTCCTGAGATCCGAGCTCCTAGGGATCGCCTCAGAAAACGGAAAATAAAGCACGCTAAGCCGTAAGTAAGCGTGCTCCTGTGAAAGCCACAGCTAAAACTGCGTAGTACACATAGAGGTATTTTTTTCTAGATTTATATCGAATTTCGTTATCGAATTTCGCTTATTATTGATCAACTCGTTGCAGATCATGAAGGCGAAAGTATGACGGGCACTGTTGCAAATAGTCGGTGGTGATAAACTTATCATCCCCTTTTGCTGATGGAGCTGCACATGAACCCATTCAAAGGCCGGCATTTTCAGCGTGACATCATTCTGTGGGCCGTACGCTGGTACT
>NZ_JAPPSU010000041.1:0-2064 GCF_026719175.1 Citrobacter sp. R4 | reverse complement strand
TACAGCCCCGTCTCTTCATCATACTGCTGACCCGGCAGGCGGATGAGCTGTGCCAGTTTGTGCGGGTTTGTCTCACGCAGTACATTACCCCAGGCATCATATTCTGCCGACCAGTCCGCTTTCCCCTCCGCGTTTATCAGCGCCAGCGGCAGGCCACGGTGGTCGCAGTGGTACAGGTGGATTTTTCTCTGCGGTATATATTCCGGCTCCATCTGGTTTTGTATCTGCTCCGGCGTCAGCCCGCACTGCGCCAGCCACGCCCGGTTGCCTTCGCTGAGTTCCCCGCACTGTAGTTCGGCTTCCAGATTATCCACCAGCGCCACCAGTTCCGGCGGGAAGATTACGTTCGCCTCCTGCTGAAATTTCTCCGCCAGCGTGTCGTTAGTAAAAAAGTGCTGGCATCATTTTCATTGACAAACCGGATGACGCGTTCGACTGCGTCGTAGTCCATCCGTTGCGTCAGGCGGCGTCGTACGCTATGGTTCTGTGCTGGTCGTAATATCAATCTGGTTATAATACAGCCTGTTTTTTTGTCATAGTCGGATGCAATAAATTTATATTTAAGCCCCCTAATTGATCGAATCATATCTATAACTTTTTAGCTTATTTTTTTTACCTTCTATTTCAAAAACGAAAACCTCCTGCACAATCCTTTTTGAATATTCTGAAAAGTATACTAATGAGATTTCATCATTTGAAAATAAACCACGCGTGACCTTCTCTATTTTTAATGTGGATTTCTTATAATCCCCAAGATGTTTTTCTTTTGCTTCGACCATTATGCTGATGAATTTTTTTTCAGATGTTGCCACCTGAAAATTATTTGATGTGATTTTATATATATCACTATACTTTTCCGCTTGATATAAATCACGAAATACTTCAACCTCCAACCTGGCTGGCTCTATGTCTATCGGAGAACAACCGCACATTAAAAATAAAAATAAAATAAATAATTTTTTCATATTATCCCTTATCAATTTACTAAGCATTCCTGCCACGTTCTGCAAGCCAAGCCCATAACCGACGCGTCAGCACCGACGCCGATACCGATTGATTCAGTTGATGATTCAGGATTATCAACATCAGCTACATAAGAATATGCAAGATGTCCTACAACACCACCTCCAGCAGTTGCACCTACTGAATTGCTGACCCCCGATGTAGGTAAAGACTTGGTTTCAGAATATGTAATTGCTGCATTTAACCCACCGCCAACTCCTGCATGTCCACATGCTGTTGCATAAAGACAAATATCAGATAACATTTCACCTTTCTTTTTAGCAAAGGCAATACCGGCTCCAATATGACCGCCTAATGATATTACATCTCCACTGGCAGTAATATCAATTGATGATGTTCCATATGAATCATCATGCCAAACATCATATAATAGCTCATATAAATTATACAAACCCAAAGGATCAATTTTCATAACGGGATTTAGTGTATACCCATACAAATTTAATCCCCCCCTCAGCCCAATCGGGTCCTGCGTGATATACCGTCCCTGTAACGGGTCGTAATACCGGTGACGGTTATAGTACAGCCCCGTCTCTTCATCATACTGCTGACCCGGCAGGCGGATGAGCTGTGCCAGTTTGTGCGGGTTTGTCTCACGCAGTACATTACCCCAGGCATCATATTCTGCCGACCAGTCCGCTTTCCCCTCCGCGTTTATCAGCGCCAGCGGCAGGCCACGGTGGTCGCAGTGGTACAGGTGGATTTTTCTCTGCGGCGTGTATACCGGCTCCATCTGGTTTTGTATCTGCTCCGGCGTCAGCCCGCACTGCGCCAGCCACGCCCGGTTGCCTTCGCTGAGTTCCCCGCGCTGTAGCTCCGCTTCCAGATTATCCACCAGCGCCACCAGTTCCGGCGGGAAGATTACGTTCGCTTCCTGCTGAAATTTCTCCACCAGCGTGCGGCGGACTGCTTTCGCCAGCTCTGCGGTTTGGGTTTCGATTCTGACCAGCGGCGTGAAGCTGCCCGGTGTGTAAATCGTCTGTACGCGCTGTGTGTCTGTTTCGGTGGTGGTCAGCCTGTCGCCGTCCCAGCCGTACCATG
>NZ_JAPPSU010000040.1:0-2089 GCF_026719175.1 Citrobacter sp. R4 | reverse complement strand
GGCCAGGCCTCAGCATTTTATTATGGTGATCCCCTGGGCGAAATGCGCCTGGTAAGCAGAGTTTTTGAAATGTAAGGCCTTTGAATAAGACAAAAGGCTGCCTCATCGCTAACTTTGCAACAGTGCCCGCTGTACCAAATGCGGGACAACGTAAGCACTACATTTCGCTCATCGCCGGCCCAGTCGGGCTGCGAGTTCCATAGCTTCAAGGTTTCCCTCAGCGCCTCGAATAGATCCTGTTCAGGAACCGGGTCAAAGAATTCCTCCGCTGCCGGACCTACCAAGGCAACGCTATGTTCTCTTGCTTTTGTAAGCAGGATAGCTAGATCAATGTCGATCATGGCTGGCTCGAAGATACCCGCAAGAATGTCATTGCGCTGCCATTCTCCAAATTGCAGCTCGCGCTTAGCCGGATAACGCCACGGGATGATGTCGTCATGCACGACAAGGGTGACTTCTATAGCGCGGAGCGTCTCGCTCTCGCCAGGGAAAGCCGAAGCCTCCATAAGATCATTGAGCAATGCTCGCCGCGTCGTTTCATCAAGCTTTACGGCCACAGTAACCAACAAATCAATATCGCTGTATGGCTTCAGGCCGCCATCCACTGCGGAGCCGTACAAATGCACGGCCAGCAACGTTGATTCCAGATGGCGCTCAATGACGCTTAGCACCTCTGATAGTTGGTTCGAAATTTCGATGGTCACCGCTTCCCTCATGATGTCTAACGGGCGAGGTAAGCCGACCGCAGAATGCGGGTCGGCTTGACCGAAATGTTAGAACCAGAAGCCAAAACGGATAACTTGAATTTGGCGACGGGCGCTAACCGTGAAAAAACGCTGCGCCACCGAGGCGGCACAGCACTGCAAAAACGATAGCTGCTTGCGCTTGCTACGCAAGGGCTAGAGGCCAAAAAGACTGAAAACCTGCGCAGCCCATGCAGGCGAAGCCCGGAAAAAAGGCAAAACAGGCACTGAATAACGCCTGAAAAGCTAAATGCCGTTTGAATAAACATGAGCTAAATAAAGCTGGGTTTCAGTGGTGCTAACGTTGGACGTAACGAGAGCCGGAGCGCAGCGGAGGGAACCAAAATGCGCAGCATTTTGGCGTCCCGTTGACGGAATGGTTAGCCGTTTCGACGCGCATAAACGGAGTGGGTGTACGGAATTACAGCTTGAATGGTTTCGGTTGAGACAAGCTCGAATTCTGTTTCGTTGAGCATTGGGAAGAAGGCGTCACCCTCGAAGGTTTGATGTACCTCAGATAGAAACACGCCGTGGGCGTGAGGTAGTGCCAGAGTGTATATCTCAGCTCCGCCCGCGACGTAGAGTTCATTGCCGAGTTCGGATGCCAAAGCGATAGCGTGCGACAGCGTTGAAACAACTACGCAGCCAGTGGCGCGGTAGTTAGCTTGGCGTGAGATTACCAATGTGTGACGGTTCGGTAGAGGCTTGCCGATAGACTCAAAGGTCTTTCGCCCCATGACAACGACTTTTCCCTCAGTGAGTCTGCGAAAAATCTTCTGCTCACCCGGAATTTTCCAGGGGATATTAGGACCATTGCCAATAACCCGATTGGCTCCCATCGCAGCAACGAGATAAATGCGTACTGATTCCGAGTTCATATGGCTAACTTTGTTTTAGGGCGACTGCCCTGCTGCGTAACATCGTTGCTGCTCCATAACATCAAACATCGACCCACGGCGTAACGCGCTTGCTGCTTGGATGCCCGAGGCATAGACTGTACAAAAAAACAGTCATAACAAGCCATGAAAACCGCCACTGCGCCGTTACCACCGCTGCGTTCGGTCAAGGTTCTGGACCAGTTGCGTGAGCGCATACGCTACTTGCATTACAGTTTACGAACCGAACAGGCTTATGTCAACTGGGTTCGTGCCTTCATCCGTTTCCACGGTGTGCGTCACCCGGCAACCTTGGGCAGCAGCGAAGTCGAGGCATTTCTGTCGGCACTGTTGCAAATAGTCGGTGGTGATAAACTTATCATCCCCTTTTGCTGATGGAGCTGCACATGAACCCATTCAAAGGCCGGCATTTTCAGCGTGACATCATTCTGTGGGCCGTACGCTGGTACT
>NZ_JAPPSU010000003.1:0-416301 GCF_026719175.1 Citrobacter sp. R4 | reverse complement strand
ATTTGCCTGGCGGCCTTAGCGCGGTGGTCCCACCTGACCCCATGCCGAACTCAGAAGTGAAACGCCGTAGCGCCGATGGTAGTGTGGGGTCTCCCCATGCGAGAGTAGGGAACTGCCAGGCATCAAACAGGTGAAAAGCCCATCCTGACGGATGGGCTTTTTGCGTTTCTGGCACAGGCCATCTCAGCGCAGCGCCATCCGCCGCAAACAAGCATCCTTCTGGCGGATGTGACTGCTTTAGTTGGCCAACTGCTCTTCAGACCGATTGCCGTCAGGTATGGTAAAAGTCGGGTCCTGTCCCCCATACACACTGAGCTTCCTCTGAATTCCTTCTACTGCTAATTAAATCCTCGACCCCTGTCACATAATAATATATAACAATTGAATAACATTTCATTTACCAAAATGACAGCAAACACAACTGATGATCACAATCAGATCTTTGGCAGGAGTACAATTCTAATGACAGAAAGCAGTGTAACTGTGAACGGGTCACTGACCGACAGTGATACCCGTCGCCGCGTATGGGCAATTGTCGGTGCCTCATCCGGGAATCTGGTTGAATGGTTTGATTTCTACGTCTATTCCTTCTGTTCCCTCTACTTTGCGCACATCTTCTTCCCCTCGGGTAACACCACAACTCAACTTCTCCAGACCGCAGGCGTCTTTGCCGCAGGCTTTTTAATGCGCCCTATTGGCGGCTGGCTGTTCGGTCGGATAGCCGATAAACATGGGCGAAAAAAATCCATGCTGTTATCGGTGTGTATGATGTGTATGGGATCGCTGGTGATCGCCTGTCTGCCCGGTTATGAAACCATCGGCACATGGGCGCCAGCGCTGTTACTGCTTGCCCGTCTGTTTCAGGGGCTGTCTGTTGGTGGAGAATATGGCACCAGCGCAACCTATATGAGTGAAGTCGCTGTAGAAGGACGAAAAGGTTTTTATGCCTCGTTTCAGTATGTGACGCTGATTGGTGGGCAATTGCTGGCACTGCTGGTTGTAGTAGTCTTACAGCACACCATGGAGGATGCAGCGCTCAGAGAATGGGGGTGGCGTATACCCTTTGCGTTAGGCGCAGTACTGGCCGTGGTCGCGCTCTGGCTGCGTCGTCAGCTTGACGAAACGTCAAAGCAGGAAACCCGAGCTCTGAAAGAAGCAGGCTCGCTGAAAGGACTATGGCGAAACCGCAGAGCATTTATCATGGTGCTCGGATTCACTGCCGCGGGTTCCCTCTGTTTCTATACTTTCACGACTTACATGCAAAAGTATCTGGTGAATACCGCCGGGATGCATGCCAACGTGGCCAGCGGAATTATGACTGCCGCTCTGTTTGTATACATGCTTGTTCAGCCGTTGTTTGGCGCCCTGTCTGATAAAATTGGTCGACGTACCTCGATGCTGTGTTTTGGCGCGCTGGCGACACTGTTTACCGTACCCATTTTATCCGCGCTACAGAACGTGACATCGCCTTACGCAGCCTTTGGATTGGTCATGTGCGCATTGCTAATTGTCAGCTTCTACACTTCAATCAGTGGGATTCTGAAGGCCGAAATGTTTCCGGCGCAGGTTCGCGCGCTGGGTGTTGGTCTTTCCTATGCGGTGGCGAATGCGCTGTTTGGTGGTTCCGCGGAATACGTCGCGCTGTCGCTGAAGTCTGTCGGCATGGAAACCTCTTTCTTCTGGTATGTCACAGTGATGGCGATCGTCGCGTTTTTAGTTTCGCTGATGCTGCACCGCAAGGGTAAAGGGCTGCGCCTTTAGTTATGATGCGCCAGCTGCCAGACGGCATAGCCAGTGGTTGCACCGGCGACATCCCAGGCGAAATCTTTCCAGCTCCAGCCGCTCCCTTCAGGGCGGCTGTCCCACAGTTCTTTTGACGCGCCAAGGCTGAGCGAAAACATCAAACCAAATGCGGCGCTGCGATCGCGGCTCATACCCTGATGTTGCGCATATTCGTTACCTGCGGCTGAAAGCATCGCGGAGGCGATAAAATGCTGAGCCTTATCCTGCCCGTGCCAGCTGTCCTGAGCCAGATGGCTACATCCCGAAAGAACAAAGACGCTCAGAACAAGAAGTATACGCACCGGCACCTCCATACAGAAAACCCCGTACAGGACGGGGTTTTGATTACAGAATACGACTAATAAGCCTGTCGATCCGAATCCGGCGAAGTCGGCGAATAAGTTTACGGACTTTGACCGGATAATCAGCGATGCTTTGAAGATCGCGATAATGTTTAACGATCGTAGTATGCGTACGGATCAGATCCAGTTCTTTTTCTCTTTGCGCCGCCAGTTCTTGCTGAGGATCGTGAATCAGGATCGCATTTTCCAGATCCAGACGCCAGGCGCGTGGATTGAGGTTATTCCCGGTAAGCAACATCCAGTTGTCATCCACCCACATGCCTTTGAGATGATAAGAATTATCATCGTCTTTCCACAGACGGACGACGAGCTGATCGGTATTCACATAGTATTGCAGACGGCTCAGGAAACGCCGCAGGTTAATCTCGTAGAGATAGGGCAGAGCGCCGATAATTTTAAACGGCTCGTTTTCCGGAATATAAAAATCGTTGGCGGTTTTATCTCCGACGATGATCTCCACCTTTTTACCTTCACGCAGCAACTGAATAATGTTGCGCACCAGAATCGCTGGCAGGTTGAAGTAAGGCGTGCAAATCGTAAGCTTATGTTCCGTGCACGGCATCAAATGAAAGATGGTTTTATTGAGCATGCTGGATTTACCCAGGCCTACTAATGGCGTCACGGAAAGCTGATCGTTGTTCGCATCGCCCTGAAAATGGTAGGCCGCATCGCGTAACTCCTGGCGATACAGACGAATATCATTTTTGATTTCAGGACTTTTTGGACGTTGAGTATCATCCAGTCGATTAACGCCACGACCCTGCATCAGGTTCTGGGTGACCCATTCGAACATGATGTCAGCCATTTTGGCGTTACGGATCAGGTGATAGCGATCATAACGATATTTATCATGCTGATGCAGGTAGACGTCGTTCAGGCTAGCGCCGCTGTACAGCACGCTGTCATCAATGATAAAGCCTTTGAAATGGAGAACGCCAAGGGCTTCACGAGTGTTGATGGGAACGCCGTAGACCGGTACGTCGACGCCGGGGTTTTCATGTGCCATCCGGCAGTACCAGTCGGCATTGGTATTCGATGCCGCCGCGCCGATTCGTCCACGTTGCGCACGATGCCAGTCGACAAGCACCCGAACGTCGAGTTCCGGCCGCTGCCGTTTCGCCTCATAAAGCGCGTTGAGGATGCCTTTGCCACCGTCATCCTGTTCCAGATACAGGGCGATGATGCAAATGCGTTGCTTCGCGCCGGCTATTTTCTCCAGCAGAGTCTCCCTGAACCTGGCAGGAGCATAAAAGAAATCGACATCATCAACTGATTGAGAAATCTTCGGTAGTTGGGCAAGGTGTTGTTGATGTTTATTACGCTTAAATTTTGACAACATCACAGTGCATTTCTTCTCTGTTCATTGAAGGGTCCTCTGTGCTATGCAGACGACATAAGCGGGCAATGATAACACCGTCCCCGTTAAAGTGGTCAACATTTCCAGTACCTTACTCACGATTCCTCGGGCGGCGCAAGCTCAAGCGTTAGCCCAACGATACCCTCTTCAAGCTGGATATCCACGTGGAAACCGAGCTTACGAGCCAGCGCCACCATGCCGCGATTGTTAGGCATCGTAATCCCATTCAGCCGTCTGAGTCCGTGATCCCGGGTATAGGTAATTAATTTTTCCAGCAATCGACGACCTAATCCTAACCCTTTGAGATCGGAACGCACCAGGACGGCAAATTCCGCATCAACGTTATCCGGATCGGAAATCGCGCGGGTGACGCCGAGAATTTCTTCCGTTTGCTCAACGCGTCTCACTGCGACAAATGCCATTTCCCGATCGTAGTCGATCTGCGTCATGTTAGCTAAATCTTCGTGGGTAAATTCATTGATCTCACTAAAATAGCGGTAATAAAGATCTTCTTTGGTGACCTGGGAAATGAACTGCTGAAGATGAGGCTCATCCTCCGGCAGGATAGGTCGGAACAGGCAGCGCTCGCCATTTTTCATCTCGACCCATTCTTCTAATTGATGAGGATAGGGACGCACGGCAAGGCGACTTTCGTTATCACCTTCAAAGGGCGCGATATCCAGAGTGACATCCAGCGCGGTAAACTCTCCAGCTGAGGCCAGCAGCGGATGGATATCCAGTCGCTGGATCTCCGGGCAGTCGACAATCAGGTTCGACACCTGCACCAGTAACTGGCTCAGACCCGCTACATCCAGCGGACGCAAAGCGCTACGCCCGCGGATCTTCTTACTTTTTATTCCCTGAATAACCAGGTAACGCGCCAGATTCATGTTCAGCGGCGGAAGCGCAACGACAGCCTGTTCTTCAGGGTGCCACTCCACGCCGCCTTCGCCCAACATAATCAATGGGCCAAACACCGGATCGTGCTCCACAACCACGCGCAACTCCTGCGCGCCCGCGCGGTTTGCCATGCTTTGCACCAGCAGACCGTGTATGCGCGCTTGCGGCCAGGCCATTTTTACCCGATCAAAGATAGCATTGGCCGCCTGCTGAACCTCATTCGCCGTGCGCAGATACAGCATGACCCCCTGTACTTCTGATTTATGAGGAATATCCGGAGAACGCAGCTTGAGCGCGACCGGGTAGCCAATCTGCTCGGCGATATGCACTGCTTCGGCGCTGTCGCTGGCAATCCAGGTGGGAAGCGTATGCAACCCATAAGCTTGAAGAATGGGCTGAACTTCATGAGTATCTAATGATGTCGCACCCTCGTGAATCGCCTGCTGAAGCAGGTCATGGGCTTGCGTCGTATTGGCGGTGAGATTGCTGGGCAACGCGGGCGTTTCCCGCAATTGTTTCTGGTTTCGCCGGTATTCCACCATATGCATAAACGCGGTAATGGTGCCTTCCGGGGTGCGATAGGTTGGCAGTCCGGCTTCGCTAAATAACCGTCGGGCTTCCTGAGAGGAAAACTCTCCGCACCAGTTGGTTAACAACGAAACAAACTTGCCGCGCGGATGGTGGCTAACGGTTTCTATCAGCGCCTGAGCGGTCTCGGTACCCGGCGCGGTGGCGCTGGGGGAGTGTATAACCATCAACGCGTCAAAATCCTGACTGGCGAGGAGGCATTCCAGCGTTTTAGTGTAATGCGCAATGCTGGCGTCATCGCGAAGATCCAACGGGTTAGCTACTTCAACGTGCGCAGGGAGAAGATCGCGTAGCTTCTGGCACGTCTCTTCACTCAGCGTGGCCAGTTTGCCGTTACGCGACCAAAGTTCATCCAACGCCAGCGCCGCCGGCGCTGCGCCATTGCTGATAATCATTAGCCTGTCGCCGCGCAAAGGACGCATATGACTCAGCGTTTCTACCGCAGAAAACAGTTCGTGAGTATCCTGCACGCGCAGCAAGCCTGCGCGCTGAATAGCGGCATCCCAGGCAGGGTCCATTCCGGCGCTGGTCTGTAATAAACGCTGGGCAGCCGGGCTGCGACCGCTTTTGATCACCAGAATCGGTTTATTGCGCGAGGCGCTGCGGGCGGCAGAGACAAACCGTCTGGCATCGCTTAAGTGTTCCAGATAAAGCAGAATGGCGCTCGTTTTACTGTCACGGGAGAGATAGTCAAGCAATTCGTCGACATCAATGTCGAGGCTATCGCCAAGTGCAATAAAGTAGGAAAAGCCCATTTCGCGCTGCTGCGCCCAATCGAGAATAGTGTTCGACACCGCAGCGGACTGGGAGATAAACGCCAGCTTACCGCGTTTAATCGGTACCGGAGAAAAGCTGGCATTGAGCCCTTGCCAGGGCGCGAGCAGCCCAAGGCTGTTAGGGCCAAGCAGTCGCATTTTATAGCGCGCGGCACAGGACAATAATTCAGCATGTAAAGACGCGGGGGCGGAAAGAATAATGCAGGTTTTGCAGCCCTTTTCTCCCAGCGCTTCCAGCAGCGCCAGATTGCGGCTGGCATTGGTGCACAATACGGCGAGGTCAGGCGTAAAAGGCAGACTGTCGACGTTCGGCCAGGCCAGTACGCCTAATACCGCTTTCCAGGCGGGCGTGACGGGAAGAACCGGGCCGTTAAAACCGCCAGCCAACAGATTGCGCATCATCAGGTAGCCCGCCCGGTTGGGTTTCATCGATGCGCCAATCACGGCTATCGATTTGGGTCGCAGTAGCGCTTCCAGCCCTCGCTGACTCATATCGGTTTCCCTTACGTAGAGATGACCGAATGATTTTAAACGCTTTCTGCTAATTGTGCTGTGACGCTTCCCTGATGTTGGGTTTTTCCTGCGAGATAGCGGGTTTTGAAGCGGCTAAAGTGTTCACCAAGCGCACCTGCGGCGTCGGTATCACCGGCCAGATCCAGCAGGGCGATAGCCACCTCGGCGGTGCAATATTGCCCTTCGGCATGGATACCGCGCAGGTGATAGGCCGACAGGCGCGACAGGTCGACGGAAATCACCGGCAGGTGGTCGAGGTAGGGGCTTTTACGGAACATTTTGCGCGCTTCCGGCCAGGTGCCGTCGAGCATAATGAACAGCGGTGGTTTACCGGCGGGGGGCGCCAGGATCACTTCACGTTCTTCGCTGGCATACGAGGCGGGAAAAACCACCATCGGCTGATACGCGGGGTCTTGCACTAAATCCAGCAACGCCTGCGGCGGTTCGGTTCGCGACCACTGAAACGCCGCGGTATCCGGCAACGTATCGGCAATCAGTCGTCCGGTATTACTGGGCTTCATCGGTTCGGTATCAAACATCACCAAACAGAAACGACTCTTCGCCCACGAAGGCGACAGGGTTGCGCACAGGCACAGTTTCAGCGGCAGCAAACAGCGCTGGCAGCGACGAATGCGATTACCGCGGGCGAGAAAAGGGCGCGTGGCGCGTGCAAGGCGTTCAGCACGAAGCTTAAGAACAGCGTTTTCAGTCATTGGGGATTGAGAAGTGTGTCGAAAAACGCCATTGTCGCAGAGGTAAAAACGGGGCACAAGATGCGCCCCGACGAGATTACAGCGATTCGTTCAGCCAACTATCAAATGGCGCTTTTGGCACCGCGCCATTGAGCATATCCACAACCTGACCGTGCTTTAAGATCATAATGGTTGGAATGCTGCGAATGCCGAAGCGGGCGCTGAGTTCTCGTTCTGCTTCAGTATTCACTTTCACGAAACGCACTTTACCGCTGCGTTCTTCGGCGACGTCTTCAAAAATGGGGGCGAAGTTACGGCATGGGCCACACCACGGCGCCCAGAAGTCGATCACAACAGGCAGATCGTCCTTCAGCAGTTTATCCAGCGTTTCACCGGTCGCATTGATCACCTCTCCGTCAAACAGGTCGTGACCACAGCGTCCGCATTTTGCCGCATCCTCAACCCGATCGTCGGGAATGCGGTTGATGGCCTGGCAGCTGGTACAAACGGTATTCATAACTAACCTCTGGATGAGTAGGGATAATGAACGGCATGAACGCCGATATGTTTCCAATATGTTACATATTATCGACGAGACTGTTTTAAACAACAATGTGTTTTATTCAATGAGTACAATAGTCATAAGCTTTTAAATGAAATAATGGCTAACTCAGTGTACATCGGGTAATCTGCGCGCTTCGCGCAGCGCTGGTGGAGAAAAGCATGAACGATGAATTGAAAAACAAAAGCGGCAAGGTCAAAGTGATGTATGTCCGCAGTGATGATGATTCTGATAAACGTACCTATAACCCGCGTACCGGGAAAGGGGGCGGACGTCCAGGAAAATCTCGTGCTGACGGTGGCCGTCGCCCCGCCCGCGATGAACGACCCTCTCAGAACCGCGATCGCAAGCGTGAAGATTCGCCGTGGCGTACTGTGTCCCGGGCCCCCGGTGACGAGACGCCGGAAAAAGCCGATCACGGTGGGATCAGCGGTAAAAGTTTTATCGATCCTGAAGTGTTGCGTCGTCAGCGCGCGGAAGAGACCCGCGTTTACGGCGAAAATGCCTGCCAGGCTCTGTTCCAGAGCCGTCCGGAAGCCATTGTCCGCGCATGGTTCATTCAGAGCGTTACCCCTCGTTTTAAAGAAGCGCTACGCTGGATGGCGGCGAACCGCAAAGCGTATCACGTGGTAGATGAAGCGGAGCTGGCGAAAGCCTCGGGTACTGAACATCACGGCGGCGTTTGTTTCCTCATCAAAAAACGTAACGGCACCACCGTTAAACAATGGGTGAGTCAGGCGGGTGCGCAGGACTGCGTGCTGGCGCTGGAAAAAGAGTCTAACCCGCACAACCTGGGCGGCATGATGCGCAGTTGCGCCCACTTTGGCGTGAAGGCCGTCGTAGTGCAGGATGCAGCATTGCTGGAATCCGGTGCGGCAATTCGTACCGCAGAAGGCGGCGCAGAGCACGTGCAGCCAATCACCGGCGACAGTATTGTGAATGTGCTGGATGATTTCCGTCAGGCGGGGTACACCGTCGTGACCACCTCAAGCGAACAAGGTAAACCGTTGTTCAGCACTGCCTTGCCAGAAAAAGTGGTACTTGTGCTGGGCCAGGAAGCAGATGGTCTGCCGGACGCTGCGCATGATGCCAGCGATTTGTGCGTGAAGATCGATGGTACCGGGAAGGTCGAAAGTCTGAACGTCTCAGTCGCGACTGGCGTACTGCTTGCCGAATGGTGGCGTCAGAATAAAGCGTAACGACACGTTGCCCGGCGGCAAGGGCTTGCCGGGCATGCTTCACTGACTTACTCGCTCTCTGCCGGTAATACCGGCATCCAGTCAACAGGCTTCTCGCCACGCTGCTCCAGCCATTGATTCGCCAGAACAAAATGATTGCAGCCAAAAAATCCGCGATGCGCCGACAGCGGAGACGGGTGGGGCGCTTTCAGCACATGATGACGTTGCTTATCAATAATTGCCCCTTTTTTCTGGGCGTGCGATCCCCAGAGCAGGAACACCACTCCTTCACGATGCTGGTTGATCAGTGCGATCACTTTATCGGTGAAGGTTTCCCACCCAAGACTGGCGTGTGAATGCGCCTGGCCGGCCCGAACGGTTAATACCGTATTGAGCAACAGCACGCCCTGACGCGCCCAGCTTTCAAGATAACCGTGTGAGGGGCGGGTAAAACCCGGGATCGAGCCTTCCAGCTCTTTATACATATTCACCAGCGACGGCGGCGGCGCAATGCCCGGACGAACGGAAAACGCCAGCCCGTGCGCCTGGCCGGGGCCGTGATAGGGATCCTGTCCGAGAATAACGACTTTTACCTCGCCCAGTTCGGTGAAGCGAAACGCGTTAAACACATCTTTTTGCGGCGGATAAATCGTCATTCCTGACTGTCGTTCTGCAGCAACGGTGTGTAGCGTATTCACAAAATAGGGCTGCTGTTTCTCTTCAGCCAGCACATCGTGCCAGGTTAATTCGGTGGCCATCTCGCTCTCCTGCGAATTTTCAATCAACATAGCTTAACTGCTTCTTTGCATGGCGCAAACTGCTGTCGCCCGGCAGCGTGCGCTATGCCTCTAATAAAGTTGAAAATTTATGTACAAAGTTTATGCCTTTGTCAGGCGTAAGTTGATGTAAAACAATAAATTCATCGTATCACCACTTTTGTGGTGTGGTTTTTATTGATTTAAATCAAAGAATCAAGGGTGTCAGGGGGGTATATATACACTCAAGCAACAATGGTTTTACCAATTGGCCGCGAGACGGCCAACCCTAATCAAATAATTTGCCGGGGAGGCATCACATGATTACAGGTATCCAGATTACTAAAGCCGCTAACGATGACCTGCTGAATTCCTTCTGGTTGCTGGACAGCGAAAAAGGCGAAGCACGCTGCATCGTTGCAAAAGCAGGTTTTGCCGAAGACGAAGTGGTTGCAGTAAACAAACTGGGCGACATTGAATACCGCGAAATTCCGATGGAAGTGAAACCGGAAGTGCGTGTGGAAGGGGGCCAGCACCTGAACGTTAACGTACTGCGTCGCGAAACGCTGGAAGATGCGGTTAAGCATCCGGAAAAATACCCGCAACTGACTATCCGTGTTTCCGGTTACGCCGTGCGTTTCAACTCTCTGACGCCGGAACAGCAGCGCGACGTTATCGCTCGTACCTTTACTGAAAGTCTGTAAGCACACCGCTCAGACTGATTCATCAACCCCGGTGGCACGCGCTGCGACCGGGGTTTTTTATTGTTTGCATTAATCACCCGCGTGATTAAAAGTTTAGCGATAATTAAACTTTTATTATTCCTCCTCATTCAACACATATATCAGCGACGTTATTTTTCGCGCTGTTAAGTATAGTTTTGTCAGTTTTTTCGTGGTTTAGGTTTGGTTTAAATAAACATGCGGGAAAACGGCTATTATCCGCGCAATTAAGAAATACCCTCCGTTCAACTCTACTTCAATTTTCTGTCTGCTTTAGTCGGACAACGTTATTTCTATAAATTTGTAATAATATCTTTGGGAAAAATATGAGACGCAATAAGGTCGCCTTTTTTTGCCTGTCGGCTATATACGGCACAGCGTTTAACGCCAGTGCTGAATATCTTCAGGACGGTCTGAAGGTTTCTACAGAAGATGTTTCACTGAATGACAGCGGAAAAATTATTAATACGTCCGTTTCTAAATCGAAGACGTTAACGCTTGGCGGTGATATTCAGGCAGAATCCACTCTGCTTGATGTCGGTAATCTGACTGCCGGAGACCGTGTCTCCTTAGCAGACACGACATTGAAGGGGCGCAGTCTCCTGACGCTGAACGATAATACTCTTGCAAATAATACTGTGCTGCAAGGAACCAGCACGACTGTCATTCTAAACAATAACGCGACGGCGACGAATACCACGTTAAACGGCATCAGTTATTTAAATGTTAACGATAATGCGTCAATAAGTAATACTATTATTAATGATAACAGTACAGTGACCTTATCGGGTAAGGCGACGGCGGAATATACCACAACGCATCGTAATATGACGTTAAACGATCATGCCACAGCCACTCACACGCATGTTAAACAACATGGACGGCTTTATCTCAATGGCGATGCCTCGGCCACTGATACGCTTGTTGATGATGGTGGGTATATTTACACCTACGATAATAGCCAGATAAGTAATACCGTATTAAATGGTACATCGTTATTAACGATGTATGGGAATTCTTATGGTGTCGATACAGTTGTAAATAAAGATAGCAAAATTTTTATCAGAGAGCATTCGCTTCTGGAGAACACCACGGTCACGAACGGGGGATATTTGGGTTTTCATGACAATGCCTCGACCCGAAACACGCGGGTGCAATCTGGCGGGAATATGAATATCTCTGCTTCCGGTTCAGCAGAAGACACTTACGTTGAGCAGGGCGGGCGTTTAAATATGAACTCAACGGCCAGCGCCAGCAAGACAGTCATTAATGGCGGCACGATGCTGATGAGTATGAATGCGGTGGCCAGCGACACGCAAATCGCCGGTAGCGGTACGCTGGATATCAAAGGCAATGCTGCCTTAACGGATACCACGCTGTTTGATACCGCTGCGCTAACCATGACTGAAAACACCGTGGCGAACGGGACGACGCTCAACGGTACGAGCACGATGAGGCTTTCCGGCGCAGCGAGCGCGCGGAACGCCACCCTCAATGACGCCAGTGTGATGACTCTGGCAAGCGGTACCACCGCGCACGACACGGTAGTTAACAGCGGAGCATTTCAGCTGTATACCTCCGCACGGGCGACGGGGAGTACGGTTGTCAACGGGGCTGGCGAGATGATTATGGAAGCCGGTGCATATGCCAGCGACCTGACGCTGAAAGGCGGTACTCTGTCGATTACTGACTTAAACGACAATACCACCAGTGTGCTGCCTGCCCGAATCGATACGCTGTCGTCGGAGCGAGGGATCGTCTCGTTTCTGCGTGACAGCGATGGCGATTATGCGGCTTTGTCGATCGGTTCGCTGAGCGGGACAGGATCGTTTCTGTTTAATACGTCATTGGCGGAACGTAACGGGAACTTTGTCACTATTGATAATGGCGTTGGCCAGTTCAATATCATCGTCCATGACTCAGGCCGGGAAATTGCCGATCCAGACAATCTGACCGTCAACCTGGTGAATGATAAAGAGGGCAATATTGACTTCACGCTGGTCAGCGCTGTACAACGTCGTGTCGCAATGCTGGATGCGGGGGTGTACATGTACTCGCTTTATCACCAGCAAGGTAAAGATCAACTGGAGGGTAACATCTGGTATCTGGGCCTGGCGAACGGAAATACCGTGCAGCCGGAACCTGAAGAACCGGAGCCGGAAGAACCAGGCACAGAGCAACCGGGTACAGAAATTCCTGGTACTGGCGGTGGAGAGCAGCCCGATACCGGTGGTAATGGCGGTAACGAAAATAAACTGACCACGCCGTCAACGGATGCGATCCTCAACATGGCGTCGGCAATCACGCGCGTGGTGAATGCTGAACTGGATGGCTTCCGTGCCTGGCGCTCAACGCTTTCGGCGGATAATCTTCCGGAAAACAGTGTATGGGGGCATTACACCGGCAGCAACAGCCGCGTTCACAGTAGCAATGGCGCGGCGTATCGTCTGGAGCAAAACGGCATTGAAATCGGTGCGGATAAGACCACACGATTTGAGCATGGAAACCTGCTAACCGGCGTCTGGATGTCCAGCTCTGCGAATGAGGTAAGACATGCGCGAGGTGGGAAAAGTACCCTGGATAGCTACGGTCTGGGCGCGTATGCCACGTGGTTCGATCGCTCCGGGATTTACGTTGATGGCGTAATGAAAGGCAACCGTCTGAACAGCGACCTGAAGGCGAAAATGACCAACGGAGGTTACACCAGGGGCGACTGGCATCAGTATGCGCTGAGCGGCGTGCTGGAAAGCGGTTATCGTCATTGGCTGACGGCACAAACTTATGCCGAGCCGTATGTCCGTACCAGCGCCGTTCAGGCAAACCGGGCCAACATCACGCTCAGCAATGGCATGAAAGCGGACACCGGCAAGCCCCGTTCGCTGATTGCGGAAGCCGGTACGCGTGTCGGTAGCCAGTTCACACTGGGACGCGCGGAAGTGAAGCCTTACTTCCATGCGGCAGTGGTTCAGGAAACCGCGAAGTCAAACGAAGTCGCCATTAACGGCATACGCTTTGATAATAATGTGAACGGGGCATCTGGACGTTATGGCGCGGGAGCGTCGCTGGAACTGGCGGAAAATACCACGTTGTATGGCGAGGTCAATTACCGACAAGGGCGATATATCGAAGAACCGGTACAAGGCGTACTGGGACTGAAAATGCACTTCTGATGGCAACGCAGAGAATAAAAAGCCGGCGCAAATGCCGGCTTTTATTATTAGAGAGAAACGGCGTTTTTATTCTTCGCCGGACTGCTGCGCGACGTCGCTAGCGCTCGGTTTACGGCGCTTACCAATATTTTTGGTATCACGGTGACGTTTTTTCACCCGCGGCTTCTCTTTTTCCTTCTCTTTTTTCTTCTCTGCGCGTTTGGCGAGCACTTTTTTGGACGGTTTCCCGGTCATTTTTTCACTGGGCGCTCGCGTGGTCGGGCGGAGTTCATCAATCACGCGTGATTTTAGCGGTTCCTCAATGTAACGACCGATTTTCAGCAGCAGCAGATGATCGTGCGCTTCAACCAGTGAAATGGCTGTGCCTTTACGCCCTGCGCGGCCTGTACGACCGATACGGTGCAGATAGGTATCCCCGCTGCGCGGCATGTCGAAGTTAATCACGTGACTCACGTCAGGAATATCAATCCCGCGCGCCGCAACGTCGGTGGCGACCAGCACATTCACGCGACCGTCGGTAAGACGTTTGATGCCTTCGTTGCGTTTGATCTGCGCCATCTCGCCTTCAAGATAGCAGTTGTTAATGCCTGCCAGGCGCAGTTGCTCTGCCAGTTCATGAACTCGCTCACGCTTACGCACGAACACGATGGTGCGGGTCGCGTCTTCCTGCTTCAACAAGTGCTTCAGTAGTTCGAATTTATGCTCGTAGTTATCGGCACGGTAGTACCACTGATGAATCTTTTTACGCTCACGCGTGGACGGAGTGGCAGACACTTCAACCGGTTCTTCCAGCAGACGCTCGGCAAAGTCTTTGATCGCCTCGCCTTCGAGGGTCGCGGAAAACAGCATCGTCTGCTTACGCCAGCGCGTTTCTCCGGCAATGTGCTCAATATCCTGAGCAAAACCCATGTCCAGCATGCGATCCGCTTCGTCAAGGATCAAGGTTTCTACCGCGCGGCAGTCAAAGTTCTCTTCTTTTATATACTGCATCAGGCGACCAGTGGTCGCGACCACGATATCCTGGTTTTCGCTGAACACTTCCGCGTGGTTCATGTACGCGACGCCACCGGTAATGGTCGCAATATCCAGATGGGTATGCTTTGCCAACTCGCGAGCGTGATCGGCGACCTGCATTGCCAGTTCGCGCGTCGGCGTAAGGATCAGGATACGCGGCGGGCCGGATTTTTTACGCGGGAAGTCGAGCAGGTGCTGCAACGCTGGCAGCAGATATGCCGCCGTTTTACCGGTGCCTGTCGGCGCAGAACCGAGCACATCACGGCCATCGAGCGCAGGCGGAATGGCGGCAGCCTGAATGGCGGTCGGGCGAGTGAAGCCTTTTTCCTGGAGGGCATCCAGCAGGCTTTCGTCGAGTTCAAGTTCGGAAAAAGTCGTTACAGTCATGTTCTACCTCTGTGTGGGGCGCTGATTATAGACGTTACGGCTGTAATCTTCATCTGTTTGTATGGATATCGCTTCTCAGGTATTGTTTTTACCCGGCGCTGTCGCCGTTTTTTCTGCAAGGTTTGTTATTCATGTCCCAGTCTACATCCGTTCTTCGTCGTAATGGATTTACCTTTAAACAGTTTTTTGTCGCTCACGATCGCTGTGCAATGAAAGTCGGGACGGATGGTATTTTACTTGGCGCATGGGCGCCAGTGGCCGGGGTAAAGCGGATCCTGGATATCGGTACGGGCAGCGGTCTGCTGGCTCTGATGCTCGCCCAACGTACCGATGAAAGCGTCACGGTCGACGCGGTTGAACTGGATGTAGATGCCGCCGAACAGGCGCAGGAGAATATTCTGCAGTCGCCATGGGCCGGGCGGCTGACCCTGCACCAGGAAGACGTTCAGGGCTGGGCCTCCCGGCAAACCGTTAAGTTTGATTTGATCGTCAGTAACCCGCCTTATTACGAGCAGGGCGTCGACTGTGCGACGCCGCAACGGGAACGGGCGCGTTATACCACGACGCTGGATCACCCGGCGCTGCTAGCCTGCGCGGCGGAGCTGATTACGGAAGAAGGTTTTCTCTGCGTCGTCCTGCCGGAAAAGACCGGTGGCCTTTTTACCCAGCAGGCGCATGACATGGGCTGGCATTTAAGGCTCAGGACCGACGTTGCGGAAAATGAAGCGCGTTTACCGCATCGGGTTCTGTTGGCTTTTTCACCAAAACAGGGAGAATGCTTTAGCGACAGGCTGGTGATACGCGGGCCAGACCAGCGTTACTCAGAAGGTTACACGGCGCTGACCCATGCGTTTTATTTGTTTATGTGAGTATGTAGTGGCGACAGTACCGACGGTCCGGAAACGGCCAGCAGATCCGGATAATCAAGCGTATAGTGCAAACCGCGGCTCTCTTTGCGCATCATTGCGCAGCGTACGATCAGTTCGGCGACCTGCACCAGATTACGCAGCTCCAGCAAATTATTCGACACGCGGAAGTTGGCGTAATACTCGTCGATCTCCTGCTGCAACATGGTAATACGCCGCAGGGCGCGCTCCAGGCGTCGGGTGGTTCGCACGATGCCGACGTAGTCCCACATAAACAGGCGCAGCTCGTGCCAGTTATGCTGGATAACGACAAGTTCATCGGGATTTTCTACACGGCTTTCATCCCAGGCGGGAAGGGCGCTTACGCCACGGGCGTAAGGCATGCGTCTGTCGATATCTTCTGCCGCCGACCAACCGTAAACCAGGCATTCTAGCAACGAATTCGACGCCATACGGTTAGCGCCGTGCAGGCCGGTATAGCTCACTTCCCCAATGGCGTACAGGCCATCAACGTCGGTGCGTCCATAATCATCCACCATCACGCCGCCGCAGGTATAATGCGCAGCAGGCACCACCGGCACCGGATCTTTTGTCAGATCAATGCCCAACCCCAGCAGCTTTTCATAGATCATCGGAAAGTGCTGGCGGACAAACGCCTCAGGCTTATGGCTGATGTCGAGAAACATACAGTCCGCTCCCAGACGCTTCATTTCATGATCGATCGCGCGGGCGACAATATCCCGCGGCGCCAGCTCGCCGCGCTCATCGAAATCCGGCATAAAGCGCGTGCCGTCGGGACGTTTAAGATGCGCGCCTTCGCCACGCAGCGCTTCGGTAAGCAGGAAATTTCGCGCCTGTGGGTGATACAGGGCGGTAGGATGAAACTGGTTGAATTCAAGATTAGCGACGCGGCAGCCCGCGCGCCAGGCCATCGCAATCCCGTCACCCGAGGAAATGTCCGGATTCGTCGTGTACTGATACACCTTCGACGCCCCGCCGGTAGCCAACACTACCGACTTCGCATGGCAGGTCTCCACGCTTTCCTTATTACGGTTCCAGATCCAGGCGCCGACCACCCGGCGTGTGCCCGGCAGGCCGATTTTATCGGAAATAATTAAATCGACAGCATTGCTGCGCTCAAGCACGCGGATGTTGGGATGGTTCTGCGCCTGACTGACCAGCGTGGTTTCGACCTCTTTACCGGTAGCGTCCGCAGCATGGAGGATGCGACGATGACTGTGACCGCCTTCACGGGTTAAATGATAGCTTTCCTGACCGTCAGGCTGGATTTGCGTATCAAACAGCACACCCTGATCGATTAGCCACTGAACGCAGGCGCGGGCATTGCTGGCGACAAATTCTACCGCGTGGCGATCGCATATACCGGCGCCGGCGATAAGCGTATCTTCCACATGGGAATCGATGCTGTCGGTTTCATCGAAAACGGCGGCAATCCCTCCCTGCGCATAGAAGGTGGACCCTTCGCTAACCGGGCCTTTGCTCAGGACAATGACCTGATGCTTCTCTGCAAGACGCAGCGCCAGCGAGAGGCCGGCAGCGCCGCTACCAATAATTAACACGTCACAAGAAAGTTCAGGAGTGGTTTTCATGATCTTTGTTTAATTTACTAAACAGTGTCTGGCGAGCATAGCATCATAACCTGCGTTTCAGCACGTTTTATTTTCAGTTCCGTTGAGCTGGCTAAACAGAAGTCGGGATTGCAAGGAAATGTCTGGTTAAGGATATATTTTGCGTAGCGGGCCGTAAGCGCCAGATTAGAGGATGAAATAAAGTAGCTGTTGGGGTACTCTGCAACCGGTTTATGGGCATTTCTTATGAGATAGTGCATTGTTCAGACTCGGTAGACTTATAATGAGAGATAATGACCGTCTACAACTTGACACTCAAAAAACAGATGCGTAACGGAACTTTACAAAAACGTGACACTCTAACCTGTTGCTTGCTCACAGTGCAGCTAATGGAGTGGCGTTTCGCGAACGCGTGGAAATTTGGTTTGGGGAGACTTTACCTCGGATGAGCGAGCAGTTAACGGACCAGGTCCTGGTTGAACGGGTCCAGAAGGGAGATCAGAAAGCCTTTAACTTACTGGTAGTGCGCTACCAGCATAAAGTGGCGAGTCTGGTTTCCCGCTATGTGCCGTCGGGTGACGTTCCTGATGTGGTGCAAGAGTCATTTATAAAAGCCTATCGTGCGCTGGATTCATTCCGGGGAGATAGCGCTTTTTATACCTGGCTGTATCGTATTGCCGTTAATACGGCGAAGAATTACCTGGTGGCTCAGGGCCGTCGTCCGCCATCCAGTGATGTGGATGCGATTGAAGCAGAAAACTTCGAAAGTGGCGGTGCGCTGAAAGAAATTTCGAACCCTGAGAACTTAATGTTGTCAGAAGAACTGAGACAGATAGTTTTCCGTACTATCGAGTCCCTCCCGGAAGATTTACGTATGGCAATCACCTTACGGGAGCTGGATGGCCTGAGCTATGAAGAAATCGCGGCCATCATGGATTGTCCAGTGGGTACGGTGCGTTCACGTATCTTCAGGGCGCGGGAAGCTATTGATAATAAAGTTCAACCGCTTATCAGGCGTTGACGATAGCGGGATACTGGAAAAGGTATTAGGCATGCAGAAAGAAAAACTTTCCGCTTTAATGGATGGCGAAACGCTGGACAGTGAGCTGCTCAAAGAACTGGCTCACGACCCGGAAATGCAAAAAACCTGGGAAGGCTACCACCTGATCCGCGATTCTATGCGGGGTGACACGCCTGACGTGCTTCATTTCGATATTTCCGCTCGCGTTATGGCCGCCATTGAAGATGAGCCGGTACGCCAGACGGCGCCATTAATTCCAGAGGCCCAGCCCGCACCGCACCAGTGGCAAAAAATGCCGTTCTGGAAAAAAATGCGCCCGTGGGCAGCGCAACTTACCCAAATGGGGGTCGCTGCATGCGTATCGCTTGCAGTTATTGTTGGCGTCCAGCACTATAATGGGCAATCTGAAACGTCCCAGCAGCCCGAAACGCCAGTGTTTAACACACTGCCGATGATGGGCAAAGCCAGCCCGGTTAGCTTGGGAGTACCTTCTGATGCGACCGCAAACGGTGGTCAACAGCAGCAGGTACAGGAGCAGCGTCGTCGAATTAATGCCATGTTGCAGGATTACGAACTGCAACGTCGACTGCACTCCGAACAGCTTCAGTTTGAGCAGGCGCAAACACAGCAAGCCGCTGTTCAGGTGCCAGGAATTCAAACTCTAGGAACGCAATCGCAGTAATGAAGCAACTTTGGTTTGCCATGTCACTTGTGGCGGGTAGCCTGTTCTTTTCTGTAAACGCCTCGGCCAATGCTGCGTCCGGGGCGTTATTGCAGCAGATGAATCTGGCCAGCCAGTCACTCACTTACGAGCTGTCGTTCGTCAGCATCACAAAACAAGGCGTAGAGTCTTTACGCTATCGCCACGCGCGTCTGGACAACCGCCCGCTTGCCCAACTGCTGCAAATGGACGGCCCTCGCCGCGAAGTTGTCCAGCGTGGAAACGAAATCAGCTATTTCGAACCCGGACTTGAGCCGTTCACCCTGAACGGCGACTATATTGTTGATTCTCTGCCATCGCTTATCTATACCGACTTCAAGCGCCTTGCCCCGTACTACGACTTCATTTCCGTGGGCAGAACCCGTATCGCCGATCGCCTGTGCGAAGTGATTCGCGTTGTCGCGCGTGACGGTACCCGTTATAGCTATATCGTCTGGATGGATACTGAAACCAAGCTGCCGATGCGTGTCGATCTGCTTGACCGTGATGGCGAAACGTTAGAACAATTTCGGGTAATCGCTTTCACCGTTAATCAGGACGTGGGAAACAGCATGCAGATGCTGGCGAAAGCCAACCTGCCGCCGTTGCTCTCCGTTCCGGCCGGTGAAAAAGCGAAATTCAACTGGAGTCCAACCTGGCTGCCGAAGGGCTTTAGCGAGGTGTCCAGCGGTCGCCGACCGTTGCCGACGATGGACAACATGCCGATTGAATCGCGTCTTTATTCGGACGGTTTGTTCAGCTTCTCTGTCAACGTCAACCGGGCGACGCCAACCAGTACCGATCAGATGCTGCGAACCGGTCGCCGGACCGTCAGCACCAGCGTGCGTGATAACGCCGAAATCACCATTGTGGGTGAACTGCCGCCGCAAACGGCGAAGCGAATTGCCGACACCATTAAGTTTGGGGTGATGCAATGATCAAAGAGTGGGCTACCGTCGTCTCCTGGCAAGATGGTCAGGCGCTGGTAAGCTGCGACGTGAAAACATCCTGCAACAGCTGCGCGTCACGCGCCGGGTGCGGCAGCCGCGTACTTAATAAGCTGGGGCCGCAGACGACGCACACGCTCGTTGTGCCCAGCGCCACGCCGCTGGAACCCGGCCAGAAAGTGGAACTGGGCATTGCTGAAGCCAGCTTGCTTGGCTCTGCCGTCCTGGTGTATATGACGCCGCTGGTGGGGCTGTTTTTGTTCGCTTCCCTTTTTCAGGCGCTGTTCGGTTCCGATCTCGCTGCGCTAAGCGGCGCGGTACTCGGCGGCGTCGGCGGGTTTTTGATTGCGCGAGGCTTTTCCCGTCAGCTTGCTGAACGTGAATCCTGGCAGCCGGTCATTCTGAATGTCGCGCTCCCGCCTGGCCTTGTTCGCGTCGATGCCACATCATCAGAAAGTCGCTAATCCTGTCTCTGCCGGAGGGCGGCTTCCCGTTCCCGCTATCCTTACTCTATGAACATTTCCTCGCCTCACCGTTGTAGTGTAGAATGCGGCGTTTCAGTTAAACAGACGTTAAGCTCAGAACAGCGACTTCTCAAAGCCTGCCACGGCGGGCGTTAAGGCACAATAATTACTCTATATGAAGAACATACGTAACTTTTCGATCATTGCTCACATCGACCACGGTAAATCGACGCTGTCTGACCGTATTATCCAGATCTGCGGTGGCCTGTCTGACCGTGAAATGGAAGCGCAGGTTCTCGACTCGATGGATCTGGAGCGTGAGCGCGGCATTACCATCAAAGCGCAGAGCGTAACGCTCGATTACAAAGCCTCAGATGGTGAAACGTACCAGCTTAACTTTATCGACACCCCCGGTCACGTTGACTTCTCGTACGAGGTTTCCCGTTCGCTCGCCGCCTGTGAAGGGGCGCTGCTGGTGGTGGATGCCGGGCAGGGCGTTGAAGCGCAGACGCTGGCGAACTGCTACACCGCCATGGAAATGGATCTCGAAGTGGTGCCGGTTCTGAACAAAATTGACCTGCCCGCTGCCGATCCGGAACGTGTCGCCGAAGAGATTGAAGATATTGTTGGCATTGACGCGACTGACGCTGTGCGCTGCTCGGCGAAAACGGGCGTTGGCGTGACCGACGTGCTGGAACGCCTGGTGCGCGATATCCCGCCGCCGCAGGGCGACCCGGAAGGGCCGCTGCAGGCGTTGATTATCGACTCCTGGTTTGATAACTACCTCGGCGTCGTGTCGCTGGTGCGGATAAAAAACGGCACCATGCGCAAAGGCGACAAAGTGAAGGTCATGAGCACCGGTCAAACCTATAACGCCGATCGCCTGGGTATCTTCACGCCGAAGCAGGTTGACCGTACCGAACTGAAATGCGGCGAGGTGGGTTGGCTGGTCTGCGCCATTAAAGATATCCACGGCGCGCCGGTGGGCGACACCCTGACGCTGGCCCGTAATCCGGCAGACAAAGCGCTTCCGGGCTTTAAAAAGGTCAAACCGCAGGTTTACGCCGGTCTGTTCCCGGTAAGCTCCGACGATTACGAAGGCTTCCGTGATGCCCTCGGCAAACTGAGCCTTAACGATGCGTCCCTGTTCTATGAACCGGAAAGTTCTTCCGCGCTTGGCTTTGGTTTCCGCTGTGGCTTCCTGGGGCTGCTGCATATGGAGATCATTCAGGAACGTCTGGAGCGTGAATACGATCTGGATCTCATCACCACGGCGCCGACCGTTGTTTACGAAGTGGAAACCACGGCAAAAGAGACGATCTACGTCGACAGTCCGTCAAAACTGCCGCCGCTGAACAACATCTATGAACTGCGCGAACCAATCGCAGAGTGTCATATGCTGCTGCCGCAGGCGTATCTGGGGAACGTCATCACGTTGTGCGTTGAAAAACGTGGCGTGCAGACCAACATGGTTTACCACGGTAACCAGGTGGCGCTGACCTATGAAATCCCGATGGCGGAAGTCGTGCTCGACTTCTTTGACCGTCTGAAATCCACATCGCGTGGCTATGCGTCGTTGGATTACAACTTCAAACGCTTCCAGGCTTCCGATATGGTGCGCGTAGACGTTCTGATCAACAACGAACGTGTCGACGCGCTGGCGCTGATCACGCACCGTGACAACTCCCAGAGCCGTGGCCGTGAACTGGTGGAGAAGATGAAAGATCTGATCCCGCGTCAGCAGTTCGATATCGCGATTCAGGCGGCAATCGGCACACACATTATTGCGCGTTCTACCGTGAAACAGCTGCGTAAGAACGTGTTGGCGAAATGCTATGGCGGCGATATCAGCCGTAAGAAAAAACTGCTGCAGAAGCAGAAAGAAGGTAAGAAGCGTATGAAGCAGATCGGTAACGTCGAACTGCCTCAGGAAGCGTTCCTCGCCATTCTGCATGTCGGTAAAGACAGCAAATAACCCTTAAGGAGTTGGCATGGCCAATATGTTTGCCCTGATTCTGGTGATTGCCACACTGGTGACGGGCATTTTATGGTGCGTGGATAAATTCTTTTTCGCGCCAAAACGTCGGGAGCGTCAGGCCGCAGCGCAGGCCGCTGCTGGTGATTCGCTCGATAAAGCCACCTTGAAGAAAGTGGCGCCGAAACCCGGCTGGCTGGAAACTGGCGCGTCGGTTTTCCCGGTGCTGGCGATTGTGCTGGTCGTGCGTTCGTTTATTTATGAGCCGTTCCAGATCCCGTCAGGTTCAATGATGCCAACGCTGCTGATTGGTGACTTTATCCTGGTGGAGAAATTCGCTTACGGGATTAAAGATCCGATCTACCAGAAAACGTTGATCGAAACCGGTCATCCGAAACGCGGCGATATCGTGGTCTTTAAATATCCGGAAGATCCGAAGCTCGACTACATTAAGCGTGCGGTTGGGCTGCCTGGCGACAAAGTGACTTACGATCCGGTTGCCAAAGAACTCACCATTCAGCCTGGCTGTCGCTCCGGTCAGGCGTGCGAAAATGCTTTACCGGTGACCTACAGCGACGTACAGCCGAGCGACTTCGTACAGACGTTCTCGCGTCGTAACGGCGGTGAGGCGACCAGCGGCTTCTTTGACGTACCGCAGAGTGAAACGAAAGAGAACGGCATTCGACTTGCCGAGCGCAAAGAGACCCTTGGCGACGTCACGCACCGTATTCTGACCGTACCGATTGCGCAGGATCAGGTAGGGATGTATTACCGTCAGCCAGGCCAGCAACTGGCGACCTGGATTGTGCCGCCGGGGCAGTACTTCATGATGGGCGATAACCGGGATAACAGCGCAGACAGCCGTTACTGGGGATTTGTCCCGGAAGCTAATCTGGTGGGGAAAGCAACCGCAATCTGGATGAGTTTTGACAAGCAGGAAGGCGAATGGCCGACCGGCGTCCGTTTAAGCCGTATTGGCGGGATCCACTGATCGCGGTTTAGCGTTCACGTTGTCGTCAATGTGGCGGCAACGTGAATTATTTATTAGATAATTCCCCCCAGGCTAACGACATCCCTTGTCGTTGTGTATAGAATATTCCCCCGAAGTTTAAGGTTGGCGCCTCCTGGTCGCCACGGCACACGAAACAGCGTTGGTTCCCCATATACAGGCAAGTAAAGCTGTCGCTCTGCGGCTGGCTGAATAGCCTGTGTATCAGGTCTGTTTCGTGTGCTGAATTGTTGACGCATTTATTTATTGGTATCGCATGAACCCCATCGTAATTAATCGGCTTCAACGGAAGCTGGGCTACACTTTTACTCATCAGGAGCTGTTGCAGCAGGCATTAACCCATCGCAGCGCCAGCAGCAAACATAACGAGCGTTTAGAGTTTCTTGGCGACTCCATTTTAAGTTTTGTGATTGCGAATGCGCTGTATCACCGTTTTCCGCGCGTAGACGAAGGCGATATGAGCCGTATGCGCGCAACGCTGGTGCGGGGTAATACGCTGGCTGAACTGGCGCGTGAATTCGATCTGGGCGAATGTTTGCGCTTAGGGCCTGGAGAACTGAAGAGCGGCGGTTTTCGTCGTGAGTCGATTCTGGCCGACACCGTTGAAGCGTTGATTGGCGGGGTGTTCCTCGACAGCGATATTCAAACCGTCGAAAAACTGATTCTCAACTGGTACCAGACCCGTCTGGACGAAATCAGTCCGGGCGATAAACAAAAAGATCCGAAAACGCGTTTGCAGGAATATTTACAGGGTCGCCATCTGCCGCTGCCGTCGTACCTGGTTGTGCAGGTTCGCGGCGAAGCGCACGATCAAGAATTTACAATCCACTGCCAGGTCAGCGGCCTGAGTGAGCCGGTGGTAGGCACCGGTTCGAGCCGTCGTAAGGCGGAGCAGGCTGCCGCCGAACAGGCGCTGAAAAAACTGGAGCTGGAATGAGCGAAGATAAAACCTACTGCGGATTTATAGCCATCGTCGGACGTCCGAACGTGGGTAAATCCACCCTGTTAAATAAGCTGCTCGGGCAGAAGATTTCGATCACCTCCCGTAAAGCGCAGACCACGCGTCACCGAATTGTCGGCATCCATACCGAAGGGGCATATCAGGCGATTTACGTCGATACTCCCGGTCTGCATATGGAAGAAAAGCGTGCGATCAACCGTCTGATGAATAAAGCGGCCAGCAGCTCTATCGGTGACGTTGAACTGGTGATCTTCGTGGTTGAAGGTACGCGCTGGACCCCGGACGACGAGATGGTGCTGAATAAACTGCGCGACGGCAAAGCACCGGTGATCCTGGCCGTGAACAAGGTGGATAACGTTCAGGAAAAAGCCGATCTGCTGCCGCACCTGCAGTTCCTGGCAAGTCAGATGAACTTTCTCGACATCGTACCAATCTCCGCTGAGACCGGGATGAACGTCGACACCATCGCGGGTATTGTGCGTAAACACCTGCCGGAAGCCATTCATCACTTCCCGGAAGATTACATTACCGATCGCTCCCAGCGCTTTATGGCCTCTGAGATCATCCGTGAAAAGCTGATGCGTTTTCTTGGCGCTGAGCTGCCTTATTCGGTCACCGTCGAAATTGAGCGTTTCGTGACTAACGAGCGCGGCGGCTACGACATCAACGGGCTGATCCTCGTTGAACGTGAAGGGCAGAAAAAGATGGTTATTGGCAACAAAGGCGCCAAGATTAAAACCATCGGCATTGAAGCGCGTAAAGACATGCAGGAGATGTTCGAAGCCCCGGTTCACCTTGAACTGTGGGTGAAAGTGAAATCGGGATGGGCCGACGACGAGCGCGCGCTGCGCAGTCTCGGTTATGTCGACGACCTCTAAACCTGCGTCCTGCACAGACGACGAGTATGATGGAAGGCTGGCAGCGCGCATTTGTCCTGCATAGTCGTCCCTGGAGCGAAACCAGCCTGATGCTGGACGTCTTCACGGAAGAGTCGGGTCGCATGCGCCTTGTTGCCAAAGGCGCGCGATCTAAACGTTCGAACCTGAAAGGCGCTCTCCAGCCTTTTACCCCCCTGTTAGTGCGCTTTGGCGGGCGTGGCGAAGTGAAAACGCTACGCAGCGCTGAAGCCGTTTCTCTGGCCCTCCCACTGAGCGGTATCACCTTATACAGTGGTCTGTACGTTAACGAACTGCTGGCCCGCGTGCTTGAGCACGAAACCCGTTTTTCGGCCCTCTTTTTCGACTATCTGCATTGCATACAGGCGCTGGCGGGCGCTACCGGTACGCCCGAACCGACCCTGCGTCGATTCGAACTGGCGCTGCTCGGGCACCTTGGGTATGGCGTGGACTTTTTGCACTGCGCCGGCAGCGGTGAAGCGGTGGATGACACAATGACCTATCGTTACCGCGAGGAAAAAGGCTTTATCGCCAGCGTGGTGATCGACAACAGCACCTTTACCGGTCGGCAGTTGCGGGCGCTGGCGGAGCGCGAGTTTCCCGATGCTGATACCTTGCGCGCCGCGAAACGCTTTACCCGCATGGCGCTGAAGCCGTATCTTGGTGGAAAACCTTTAAAGAGCCGCGAATTATTCCGGCAGTTTATGCCGAAGCGAAAATAAAAAAACGAGGATTGTCATGGCTGAATTACTGTTAGGCGTCAATATTGACCACATTGCCACCCTGCGTAACGCGCGCGGCACGGCGTATCCGGATCCGGTGCAGGCGGCGTTCATTGCTGAACAGGCGGGCGCGGATGGTATCACCGTCCATCTGCGCGAAGATCGTCGTCATATCACCGATCGCGACGTTCGTATTCTTCGCCAGACGCTGGACACGCGGATGAACCTGGAAATGGCGGTGACCGAAGAAATGCTGGCGATTGCGGTGGAGACCAAACCGCATTTCTGCTGCCTGGTGCCGGAAAAACGCCAGGAAGTGACCACCGAAGGCGGCCTCGATGTCGCCGGGCAGCGCGACAAAATGCGTGATGCCTGCAAGCGTCTGGCGGAGGCGGGGATCCTCGTGTCGCTGTTCATCGACGCGGATGAAGTACAGATCAAAGCCGCTGCCGAGGTGGGCGCGCCGTACATTGAAATCCATACCGGCTGCTATGCCGATGCGCAAACTGACGCTGACCAGGCTCAGGAGCTGGCGCGCATCGCGAAAGCGGCGACCTTTGCCGCAAGCCTCGGTCTGAAGGTCAATGCGGGCCACGGTTTAACGTACCACAACGTGAAAGCTATTGCCGCGCTGCCGGAAATGCATGAACTGAATATCGGCCATGCGATTATTGGGCGTGCGGTCATGAGCGGCCTGAAAGAGGCGGTAGCGGAAATGAAGCGCCTGATGCTGGAAGCGCGCGGCTAATGGCAATCCTCGGTTTAGGCACCGATATTGTGGAGATCGCCCGCATCGAAGCGGTGATCTCCCGCTCCGGCGACCGCCTTGCCAGACGGGTGCTCAGCGACAACGAGTGGGCGATTTGGCAGACGCACCAGCAGCCGGTGCGTTTTCTTGCCAAGCGCTTTGCGGTGAAAGAGGCGGCGGCAAAAGCGTTGGGTACCGGTATCCGCAATGGCCTGGCGTTTAATCAGTTTGAAGTGTTCAACGATGCGCTGGGGAAACCGCGCCTGCGGCTGTGGGGGGAAGCGTTAGCGCTGGCAGAGAAACTGGGTGTTGTTCATATGCATGTGACGCTGGCCGATGAGCGCCATTACGCCTGCGCCACGGTCATTATTGAAAGTTAAGCAGCGTTGCCGTCATCCGGCATATTCACTTGCCGAACGGCATCCTGTTTTATCAGGCCCGGAGGCGGGTCTCAGGCAGCCGTTACAGCTTATCGGCGTGGTGCATCAGGACAAACTTGTCCCACAGTTGCTCTTCCGTTTCGACATGCGCCGGATCTTTCAAAATGGTATTCGGGATAGGGCACACCTTCTGACAGGTGGGCGTTTCATAATGGCCTACGCACTCGGTGCACTTGTCGCTGTTAATCTCATAAATGCTCTCGCCCATTGAAATCGCCTCATTGGGGCATTCTGGCTCGCACATATCGCAGTTGATGCATTTTTTGGTGATTAACAGGGCCATCAGGAAACTCTCAAAACATCACAAACCGGGCGGGCATTATACGCGCATTCTTTGCTCAAACCAGTTTTTTTACCAGCGCCTCGCTGTGGCGTATCCGCTCCGGCGCATGTTCTAAATCCTGCTGTACCAGCGCCATAAACAGCAGATCGGTCAGCAGCGTCTGTGCGTGAGTGGAAGAGATCGCGGCACTGCGCGTGGCCTGCTCTTCCGCAATGGTATAAAGACAGTGGCTGGCCCGCTGCTGCAGGGCGTTAGGGGTGAAACCGGTTATAGCCAGAATCTTGCCACCGACGTGCAGCGTTTCATCCGCCGCCAGATTCAGCTCACGGCGCTCTCCGCTGTAGGAAATGGCAAACAGCAGATCGTCTGGCGTCAACGCCTGAACCGTCGCCAGCAGCGCATGCATATCGCGCTCCACGACCGCGTTGAGGCCGATTTTTCGTAGCTTCCAGGCAAAACTCTGCGCCACCAGACCCGACGCGCCGATGCCGGTCAACACAATGCGCCGGGCGCTGCGCAACAGATTCACGCTTTCGATCAGCTTCTCTTCCGTATTCACGTCCAGCGTGGCATGCATGGCCGCGACGTTCTCTTTGATCAACTTCTCGCCGACGAGACGTAACGGATCGTCGCCGCGGATCTGGTTGTGCACCGGCACAGAGTGCGCGGCTGGCGCGCTCATCAGCGCTTCGCTGAGCGCCAGTTTCAATGCGGGGAAACCTTTATAGCCAAGCTTTTGCGCGAACTTCACGACGCTTGACTGACTCACGCCCGCTTCGGCAGCCAGCTGCTGAGAGCTAAGATGTCTTGCCGTATCCGGCTGCGTGAGCAGATAGTCCGCGAGCTTTTTATCACTCTGCGCAAACCCAGAATACCGCTGACGAATACGAATCAAACAGTTCATAACCTCTCCCCGAAAACGAAATGGCGCAACAGACTGAAATTTTGCTCGCCTTAGTGAATATTCTATTCCATTATTAATAATAAATATGAATTAAAAATTCCTGAGGAGCAAATATGAATCTCGGCGCGTTAGTATCAGAAACCCGCAATCCCCAAACGATGGATCTTGATGCGCTGCCGACGCTTAAATTGGTTGAGCGTTTTAATCAACAGGATGCGCAGGTAGCGGAAGCCGTAAAAGCGACTCTCCCGGAGGTTGCGCGAGCGGTCGACGCCGCGGCTGACGCGTTGAAATCCGGGGGGCGTATTATCTATATGGGGGCAGGGACCAGCGGACGCCTGGGCGTGCTTGATGCCTCGGAATGTCCACCGACATTCGGCGTCCCGCACGGTCTGGTTATCGGGCTGATTGCCGGTGGTCCGGGGGCATTGCTTAAAGCGGTCGAAGGCGCAGAAGATAATCCTCAGTTGGGGGAAGACGATCTTGTCGCGATCAACCTAAAGCCACAGGATCTGGTGGTGGGACTGGCCGCTTCGGGCCGTACACCGTACGTGATCGGGGCGCTGAAGTATGCGCGTGGCGTGGGCTGCACGACGGTGGCTATCTCCTGCAACCCGGATTCACCCATTGCCCGCGAAGCCGATATCGCGATTTCGCCGGTCGTCGGCCCCGAGGCGCTCACGGGCTCAACGCGCCTGAAGTCAGGCACTGCCCAGAAACTGGTGCTCAATATGATCTCCACTGGCGCGATGGTGAAGTTCGGCAAGGTTTACCAGAATCTGATGGTGGATATGCAGGCCACTAACGTCAAACTGGTCGATCGCGCCTGTCGGATGGTGGTTGAGGCGACGGGCATTGCGCGCGACGACGCGGAAGCGCTTCTCAAACAAACCGACTATGACGTTAAGCCCGCTATTCTGATGGCGCTGACCGGTCTTAACGCTACGGCGGCGAGAGAGAAGCTGGCCCAACATCAGGGCTTTTTACGCGCGGCGTTAGCCGACTCGTCTGCGGATCGCCTGGGTAAATGATTGTTGCCGGAAAAGTGACGATCTATCTGTTAGGCTAAGATCAGGAGTTATCGTCAGGTTTCCGTTTCCTGACGACAGACGTTGAATGATCCAGAGGAGTAAGGTTTGACCACTAACGCGCGTCGTGTCGTATTTTTTGATTTGGATGGTACGTTGCACCAGCAGGACATGTTCGGCAGTTTCCTGCGCTATTTGTTGCGTCGCCAGCCTCTCAACGCGCTGCTCGTGCTGCCTCTTTTGCCGGTCATTGCCGGCGCGTTGCTGATAAAAGGGCGCGCAGCGCGCTGGCCAATGAGTTTGCTGCTGTGGGGCTGCACCTTCGGGCACAGCGAAGCGCGGCTGCAGACGCTGCATGCAGACTTTGTGAGCTGGTTTCGGGAAAGCGTGACGGCGTTTCCGCTCGTCCAGGAACGTCTGACAACCTATCTACTCAGTTCAGATGCCGATATCTGGCTGATTACCGGTTCGCCGCAGTCGCTGGTGGAGCAGGTGTATTTTGATACGCCGTGGCTACCGCGGGTCAATCTTATCGCCAGCCAGATGCGGCGCGGCTATGGCGGCTGGGTGCTGACGATGCGCTGTCTGGGACATGAAAAAGTGGCGCAGCTTGAGCGTCAAATCGGTACGCCGCTGCGTCTGTACAGCGGCTACAGCGACAGTAAACAGGACAACCCGCTGCTCTATTTTTGCCAGCATCGTTGGCGCGTCACGCCTCGCGGAGAGCTCCAGCAACTGGAATAGTTGAAAGCATAGCTACTGTGTATAATGCGGCCCGCTATGATTACCGGAGTATCCCTTTTGTCAGACGTTGAATTTAGCCACGAATACTGGATGCGTCATGCGCTTACCCTCGCAAAGCGTGCCTGGGACGCGAGAGAAGTGCCAGTCGGGGCGGTCCTGGTGCATAACAAACGCGTGATTGGCGAAGGCTGGAACCGCCCGATTGGTCACCACGATCCGACCGCGCATGCGGAGATCATGGCGCTCCGCCAGGGCGGACTGGTGTTACAGAACTACCGGCTGATTGACGCCACGCTGTACGTAACGCTGGAGCCGTGCGTCATGTGCGCAGGGGCAATGGTGCATAGCCGTATTAGCCGCGTGGTGTTTGGCGCCCGAGATGCCAAAACCGGCGCTGCCGGTTCACTTATTGACGTGCTGCACCATCCGGGAATGAATCATCGCGTAGAGGTTATTGAAGGCGTGCTGCGCGATGAGTGCGCGACGCTGCTCAGCGACTTCTTTCGCATGCGTCGTCAGGAAATTAAAGCCCTGAAAAACGCAACACGCGCTCACCTTTCATCCGACTAGGACGCGGTCAATTTACTCTGCGTCCTTTTTCTGCGGCAGGCGCAGCAAGGAAGGGGCATCCGCCAGATAGCCGGAGGACGCTTGCGACAGGAAGGAGGAGAGCGGCAGCGACTGTTTGCTGAATTCCGCAGGGGATACTACGGGATATTCTTCCGCCAGCCTCATTTCTTCCGCGACCCGTTTCTCTTTCTCCTGCAAATAGCCCACTAAACTGATCTGATACTTGCGGATATTTTCGACGTAGGCGTACGCTTCGTGACCGCGGGCGTAGCCATAGGTCAGCTTACTGTAATATGGCTTCTGGCTGAGCAGCGGCAGACGCTGCTTCACGTCGGTCCAGCTGTCAGGGTTACCTTTGGTTTTCGCCGTCAGCGTTCGCGCGTCGAGCATATGCGCATAGCCCATATTATACGCCGCCAGCGCAAACCAGATGCGCTCATCCTTTGGCACGGTTTCCGGCACCTTGCTCATCATGTCCTGTAAATACCGCGCGCCGCCGCTGATGCTCTGCTCCGGGTCGGTACGATCGGTAAGACCCAGACTTTGGGCCGTGTTTTTGGTCAGCATCATCATGCCGCGAACGCCGGTCGGCGAGGTAGCCTGCGGATCCCAGTGCGATTCCTGCCAGGCGATCGCGGCGAGCAGACGCCAGTCAATTTCCTGGGCATACTTTTCAAATAAGGGTTTCAGGTCGGGCAGCATGGCCTCAACGGCGCGCAGGAAGGTGCGGGTATCGACATAGTCGAAATCGTCGCCGTGGCCGAGATACTTCTCTTCCAGCCTCGCCAGCGAACCGTCATCATTGATGCTGTTGAAGAAATCGAGCAGGGCGGCTGATAACGTATTGTCATCGTCCAGTTGGCTAAACCAGGTGACCGGCTGTTCGTCAGTGACATCCAGCGCGACCGCCAGTTCCGGATGTACGCGCTGATAAAGGCTGATGGCGACAGAGTCGGCAATGGTGTAATCCAGCTTACCGGCAAGCACGGCGTCCAACAGCTCCGTGGTGCCTTTTCTGTCTTCAATTCGCCAACTGAGTTGAGGAAATTTAGTCTCTTTCAGCGTCTGTAAATCATTAACCACCACATGGCCGGGAGCGATAGTCAGCTGGCTTTCCGTCACGCTTCCCAGCGTACGCGGACGATACTGGCCCACTTTGTAGACCAACTGCTGCGAGACGGAGTAATAGGTCGGGCCGGGCTGGTAATTTTTAACCCGTTCGCTGTTATAGACCAGTCCGGCAGCCAGCAGGTCGGCATCGCCGTTATCCAGGTCATCGAACAACTGACTGATGTTCTGGCGTACGGTAATCTTCAGCTTCACCCCCAGATAGTTGGCAAACTGTTCCGCCAGCTCATAATCCAGCCCGTAGGGCTTACCATTAAGCGTTGAATAGGTCAGCGGCGAGTTAATGGTGCTCACGCGCAGCTCTCCCCGCGACTGGATCGCCGCGATACGACTTTCAGCTTTACCGGACCAGGGAATAGAGGGCCAAAGCGCGGCGGCCAACAACAGCGTCAGGATGCCGATGAACAGATAATTAATCTTTAATTTTTTCAATTAGTTAATTCTCTGTACCGTGCGTTGCCTCAGTGTAGGAAAAGGAATAGTAAGACCAGGAGTATTTATCAGTGAGCGGCATTTTGCTTAAACTTGCGTCAGTTGGCAACTAATTAGAACGATTGGCCGCACCGTCTGGCAAAAATTGACGCCAATTTTATTTCGACGCAAACGGTTTCGTCGGCGGCGCAGATTCTTTATAATGACGCCCGTTTCCCCACTTGGGCACACCGAAAGCTTAGAAGACGAGAGACTTATGATGGAAATTCTGCGTGGTTCGCCTGCACTGTCGGCATTCCGTATCAACAAACTGCTGGCGCGCTTTCAGGCTGCCAACCTCCAGGTCCACAACATTTACGCCGAGTACGTCCATTTTGCCGATCTGAACGCGCCGCTGAGCGAAGATGAGCAGGCGCAGCTTGCCCGCCTGCTGAAATATGGCCCGAGCCTGAGCAGCCATACGCCGGAAGGCAAACTGCTGCTGGTAACGCCTCGCCCCGGCACCATCTCCCCCTGGTCTTCCAAAGCGACGGATATCGCCCACAACTGCGGCCTGCAACAAATCGATCGCCTGGAGCGCGGTGTGGCTTACTATGTTGAAGCCTCCACGCTGACCGCTGAACAGTGGCAGCAGGTCGCCGCAGAGCTTCACGATCGCATGATGGAAACGGTTTTTTCCTCATTAAACGATGCGGAAAAATTGTTTATCCATCACGAGCCCGCTCCGGTCGCCAGCGTTAATTTGCTGGGCGAAGGCCGCCAGGCGCTGATCGACGCCAACCTGCGTCTCGGCCTGGCGCTGGCGGAAGACGAAATCGACTACCTGCAGGATGCGTTCACAACGCTGGGGCGCAACCCGAACGATATCGAGCTGTATATGTTTGCCCAGGCGAACTCCGAACACTGCCGTCACAAAATTTTTAACGCCGACTGGGTGATTGACGGCGAGCCGCAGCCGAAGTCGCTGTTCAAAATGATTAAAAACACGATGGAACACACCCCCGACCACGTGTTGTCTGCCTATAAAGACAACGCGGCGGTAATGGAAGGTTCTGCCGTGGGACGTTATTTTGCCGACCATGCCACCGGGCGCTATGACTTCCACCAGGAAGCGGCGCATATCCTGATGAAGGTCGAAACCCACAACCACCCAACGGCAATCTCGCCATGGCCGGGGGCCGCGACCGGTTCCGGCGGCGAGATTCGCGATGAAGGCGCAACCGGACGCGGCGCGAAGCCAAAAGCGGGGCTGGTGGGCTTTTCGGTCTCTAACCTGCGCATTCCTGGCTTTGAACAGCCGTGGGAAGAAGATTTCGGCAAGCCTGAGCGCATTGTGACCGCGCTGGATATCATGATCGAAGGCCCGCTGGGCGGCGCGGCGTTCAACAACGAATTTGGTCGTCCGGCGCTGAACGGCTATTTCCGTACCTACGAAGAAAAGGTCAACAGCCATAACGGCGAGGAGCTGCGCGGCTACCATAAACCGATCATGCTGGCGGGCGGGATCGGCAACATCCGCGCGGATCATGTACAGAAAGGCGAGATCAACGTTGGCGCGAAGCTGATCGTTCTCGGCGGCCCGGCAATGAACATCGGCCTCGGCGGTGGGGCGGCGTCGTCAATGGCGTCCGGCCAGTCTGACGCGGATCTCGACTTCGCTTCCGTGCAGCGCGACAACCCGGAGATGGAGCGTCGCTGCCAGGAGGTGATCGACCGCTGCTGGCAACTGGGCGAAGCTAACCCCATTCTCTTTATTCATGACGTTGGCGCGGGCGGTCTTTCTAACGCCATGCCGGAGCTGGTGAGCGACGGCGGGCGCGGCGGTAAGTTCGAGCTGCGTGATATTCTCAGCGACGAGCCGGGCATGAGCCCGCTGGAAATCTGGTGTAACGAATCCCAGGAGCGTTACGTGCTGGCGGTTGCCGCCGACCAGCTTCCGCTCTTCGACGAACTGTGCCGTCGCGAACGCGCGCCGTACGCGGTCATTGGTGAAGCGACGGAAGAAAAACACCTGTCGCTGAATGACCGTCACTTTAACAACCAGCCGATCGATCTGCCGCTTGACGTGTTGCTCGGCAAAACACCGAAAATGACCCGCGATGTTCAGTCCCTCAAAGCGAAAGGCGACGCCCTGAATCGCGGCGGCATCACACTTGCCGACGCCGTGAAGCGCGTTCTGCATTTGCCAGCCGTCGCGGAAAAAACCTTCCTTGTGACCATTGGCGACCGCACCGTTACCGGTATGGTTTCCCGCGATCAGATGGTCGGCCCGTGGCAGGTGCCGGTAGCGAACTGCGCGGTAACGACCGCCAGCCTCGATAGCTACTACGGCGAAGCGATGGCTATTGGCGAACGCGCGCCGGTGGCGCTGCTGGACTTCTCTGCTTCCGCGCGTCTGGCCGTTGGTGAAGCGCTGACCAACATCGCCGCGACGCAGATCGGCGACATCAAACGCATCAAGCTTTCCGCGAACTGGATGGCGGCTGCCGGTCACCCCGGTGAAGACGCCGGTCTGTATGAAGCGGTAAAAGCGGTAGGCGAAGAACTTTGCCCGGCGCTTGGCCTGACCATTCCGGTAGGCAAAGACTCCATGTCGATGAAAACCCGCTGGCAGGAAGGCGGCGAACAGCGCGAAATGACCTCGCCGCTGTCGTTGGTGATCTCCGCTTTTGCCCGCGTAGAGGACGTACGTCATACCGTTACGCCTCAGCTCTCGACCGAAGACAATGCCCTGCTGTTGATTGACCTCGGTAAAGGACACAACGCGCTGGGCGCCACCGCGCTGGCGCAGGTGTACCGTCAGCTTGGCGATAAACCAGCGGATGTGCGCGACGTGGCGCAACTGAAAGGTTTCTACGACGCGATTCAGGCGCTGGTGGCGCAGCGTAAATTGCTGGCCTACCACGACCGCTCCGACGGCGGTCTGCTGGTGACGCTGGCGGAAATGGCCTTTACCGGCCATTGCGGTCTCCAGGCCGATATCGCCACGCTGGGCGGCGACCATTTGGCCGCGTTATTTAACGAAGAACTGGGCGCGGTGATCCAGGTGCGTGCGGCGGATCGTGAGGCGGTTGAAGCGCTGCTGGCGCAATACGGCCTCGGTGACTGCGTCCATTATGTCGGTCAGGCCGTGTCGGGCGACCGTTTCGTGATTAATGCTAACGGCCAGACGGTGTTCAGCGAAAGCCGGACCACGCTTCGCGTCTGGTGGGCAGAAACCACCTGGCAGATGCAGCGCCTGCGCGACAATCCGGAATGCGCCGACCAGGAGCACGACGCGAAAACCAACGACGCCGATCCGGGCCTGAACGTGACGCTGACGTTTGATCTTAATGACGATATCGCCGCACCGTACATTGCCACCGGCGCGCGTCCGAAGGTCGCCGTCCTGCGCGAGCAGGGGGTGAACTCCCACGTTGAAATGGCCGCCGCGTTCCATCGCGCGGGCTTTGACGCCATCGACGTGCACATGAGCGATCTCCTCGGCGGTCGCACCGGACTGGGCAACTTCCAGGCGCTGGTGGCCTGCGGCGGTTTCTCTTACGGCGACGTGCTGGGCGCAGGGGAAGGCTGGGCGAAATCCATTCTGTTTAATCATCGCGTGCGCGATGAGTTTGAAACTTTCTTCCATCGTCCGCAGACCCTGGCGCTTGGCGTATGTAACGGCTGCCAGATGATGTCGAACCTGCGTGAACTGATCCCGGGCAGCGAGCTGTGGCCGCGCTTTGTGCGTAATCAGTCGGACCGTTTTGAAGCGCGCTTTAGCCTGGTGGAAGTGACGCAAAGCCCGTCGCTGCTGCTACAGGGGATGGTCGGCTCGCAAATGCCTATCGCTGTGTCCCACGGGGAAGGGCGCGTCGAAGTACGCGATGAGGCCCATCTTGCCGCGCTGGAGAGCAAAGGTCTGGTGGCGCTGCGCTATGTCGACAACTTTGGCACGGTGACGGAAACGTACCCGGCAAACCCGAACGGCTCGCCAAACGGCATTACCGCGGTCACGACGGAAAACGGTCGTGTGACCATCATGATGCCGCACCCGGAGCGCGTGTTCCGCACGGTCAGTAACTCCTGGCACCCGGAAAACTGGGGCGAGGACGGCCCATGGATGCGTATCTTCCGCAACGCGCGTAAGCAGCTAGGTTAAGCCGTTGCCTGTTGAATAGCCTCTTCACAAAGAGCCCGGTATATTTACCGGGCTTTTTAGTGGGTGTCGCGAATTTACGACAACATAGCCAGGTCAGTGTCGTCAAAAGGAGACGCTTAACCTATTGATTTTTATAGCGGTATAAAGGTTGTGCTTAAGGTGTTGCTAATCAGCGACACTCGGAGTGAAAAATGAGCAATGCAGGGTGCGGGCTTATTTTACATAAATATCATGAAATTCAGTGTGTTAACAAAATGTTTTATTTGTTGGCACAGTTACTGCATAATATTCACCAGTGGCTCATTCACCTTCTTATGTCAGCCCCTTCGGGACGTGCTACATAAACTTCGAATGACGCACAACAAGGTGCCTGCCGTCCAACTTCTGATAATAGCGTTGCTTTATCAACCATCGGGCGAAACGTCGAGTTAGGCACCGCCTTATTCCATAACAAAGCCGGGTTTTACCCGGCTTTGTTGTATCTGACGTTTGCCTCAGTTAGCATCCTCTTATTCCTGTTTGGCGAGAGTAACGCATTGAAGCGCTGGTCTGTTTTCCCCCGTTCATTACGACAGTTGGTAACGCTGGCATTCCTGCTGATCCTGTTACCGCTGCTGGTCCTTGCCTGGCAGGCGTGGCAAAGCCTGAACGCCCTGAGCGCGCAGGCGGCGCTAACCAACCGTACGACGCTTATCGATGCGCGCCGCAGCGAGGCTATGACCAACGTAGCGCTGGAGATGGAGCGCAGCTACCGCCAGTATTGCGTGCTTGACGATCCAACCCTTGCCAGGGTGTACCAGAGCCAGCGCAAACGCTACAGCGAAATGCTCGACGCCCACGCCGGCGTATTGCCAGATGATAAGCTGTATCAGGCGCTGCATCAGGATCTGAACGATCTGGCGCAGTTGCAATGCCGTAACAGCGGGCCGGATACCGCCGCTGCCGCGCGTCTGGAAGCCTTTGCCAGTGCCAATACCGAGATGGTGCAGGCCACGCGTACCGTGGTTTTCTCGCGCGGGCAACAGCTTCAACAGGAGATTGCCGAACGCGGCCAGTTCTTCGGCTGGCAAGCGCTGGTGTTGTTTCTGGTCAGTCTTGCAATGGTATTGCTGTTTACGCGGATGATAATCGGGCCGGTAAAAGGCATAGAGCGGATGATCAACCGGTTGGGGGAAGGGCGGTCGCTTGGCAATACCGTCACTTTTACCGGACCGCGCGAGCTTCGTTCCGTAGGGCAGCGTATCATTTGGCTGAGCGAGCGGCTGTCCTGGCTTGAGTCTCAGCGCCATCAGTTTTTGCGTCATCTTTCCCATGAACTGAAAACGCCGCTCGCCAGCATGCGGGAAGGGACGGAACTGTTGGCCGATCAGGTGGTAGGCCCCTTGACGCCGGAGCAAAAAGAGGTGGTCGGCATCCTCGACGACAGCAGCCGCAACCTGCAAAAACTGATCGAACAACTGCTCGATTATAACCGCAAGCTGGCGGACAGCCCCGTTGAGATGGAAAGCGTTGAGATTGAACCTTTGGTTGATATGGTCGTTTCCGCTCACAGTTTGCCTGCTCGCGCTAAAATGATGCATACCGCGGTTGAGCTGTCAGCTGACCGCTGTCTGGCGGAGCCGATGCTGTTGATGAGCGTGCTGGATAATCTTTATTCCAATGCGGTGCACTACGGAGCCGAATCCGGTAACATTCGTATCAGTAGCCGTTTCCAGGGAAACCGGGTTTACATTGACGTCTGCAATACCGGTACGCCAATTCCCGAAGCGGAAAAGACCATGATTTTCGAGCCTTTTTTCCAGGGAAGTCATCAACGAAAAGGGGCCGTGAAGGGCAGCGGGTTGGGGCTGAGTATCGCCAGAGATTGCATTCGCCGTATGCAGGGCGAATTGTATCTTGTCGAGGACCCTGCGCAAGCGGTTTGCTTCCGAATCGAATTGCCGCTTTCTGCATCGAAAAACGACTAAACAGATAAGTCTGGTAACTATGCCACACGTTTTTTTTCACATTTTTCAACGAATTCTGTCCCGTCGGGTCATCCTGGCGGGAATACCCTGTCTGGCGCTGCTGGGCTGTGTACCGCAGGCGGTAAAACATGACGCGGGCGAAACGGCGCAGGATAACCTGCCTACGACTCAACTGGCGGATTATCTGTCGGTCGACTGTACCGATATCTGGGCGCTGCATGGCCCGGCGACCGATACCAATCCGCTGTACTGGCTGCGCGCCATTGACTGCGCCGATCGTTTGATGCCGGTACAGTCGCGCAATGAAGCCCGAATGCTGAACGACGACAGCTGGCAAAACGCCTTTAAGCGCGGCGTGCTGCTGGCGAACGCCAAAATCACGCCGCTGGAGCGTCGCGACACGATTTCCCGTCTTGACGGCGTCAGTACCCTGATCCCCTCGCAGGTGCGCCCGCTTTATCAAATCTGGCGCGACGGACAAGCGCTCCAGCTTCAGCTTGCTGAAGAGCGCCAGCGCTACAGCAAACTGCAGCAAACCAGCGACAGCGAACTTGATACGCTGCGCCAGCAACAACAGCACATGCAGGCGCAGTTAGATCTGACGACGCGCAAACTGGAAAACCTGACGGACATCGAGCGCCGGCTTTCCAGCCGTAAGCCTGCCGGAAGTTACAATCCTGACGCGGGACACAGCGAAGAGAAAGCTGCCGCGCCGGTTCCGTCCGATGATGAGGTATCGCCATGATAAGCCGTAAACCAGCGCATTTACTGCTGGTCGATGACGATCCGGGCTTGCTTAAACTGTTGGGCATGCGTCTGACCAGTGAAGGCTACAGCGTGGTTACAGCAGAGAGCGGAGCCGAAGGACTGCGCGTGCTAAACCGTGAAAAAGTGGATTTGGTGATTAGCGACTTACGCATGGATGAAATGGACGGGATGCAACTGTTCAGCGAAATCCAGAAGGTGCAGCCCGGCATGCCGGTGATCATCCTTACCGCCCACGGGTCGATCCCGGACGCGGTCGCCGCAACGCAAAAAGGCGTGTTCAGTTTTCTCACCAAACCGGTCGATAAGGACGCGCTGTACCATGCCATTGATGAAGCTCTGGAACAGTCCGCCCCGGCGACCGACGACAGTTGGCGTGAGTCAATCGTTACCCGCAGCCCGCTCATGCTGCGTCTGCTGGAGCAGGCGCGGATGGTGGCTCAGTCTGACGTCAGCGTGCTGATCAACGGGCAAAGCGGCACCGGGAAAGAGATCTTCGCCCAGGCGATCCATAATGCCAGCCCGCGCAGCAGTAAACCGTTTATCGCCATTAACTGCGGCGCGTTGCCGGAACAACTGCTCGAGTCGGAGCTGTTTGGTCACGCGCGCGGGGCGTTTACCGGCGCGGTCAGCAACCGCGAAGGGCTGTTTCAGGCCGCAGAAGGCGGGACGCTGTTCCTTGATGAAATTGGCGATATGCCCGCGCCGTTACAGGTGAAGCTGCTGCGCGTGTTGCAGGAGCGCAAAGTCAGGCCGCTCGGCAGCAACCGCGACATCGACATTGATGTGCGCATTATTTCGGCTACCCACCGTGACCTGCCGAAAGCGATGGCGCGCGGCGAGTTTCGTGAGGATCTGTACTACCGCCTCAACGTGGTGAGCCTGAAGATCCCGGCGCTGGCCGAGCGGACGGAAGATATCCCGCTGCTGGCGAATCATTTGCTGCGTCAGTCGGCGGAGCGGCATAAACCGTTTGTGCGCGCCTTTTCCACCGATGCGATGAAGCGCCTGATGACTGCCAGCTGGCCGGGTAACGTCCGGCAACTGGTGAACGTCATTGAGCAGTGCGTGGCGCTGACCTCGTCGCCGGTAATCAGCGATGCACTGGTCGAGCAGGCGCTGGAAGGCGAAAACACCGCGTTACCGACTTTTGTCGAAGCCCGTAATCAGTTCGAATTGAACTATCTGCGTAAACTGCTGCAAATCACCCGAGGCAATGTGACCCATGCGGCGCGCATGGCGGGACGCAACCGGACGGAGTTTTATAAATTGCTCTCCCGTCACGAGCTTGATGCCAACGACTTTAAAGAGTAGCTCCCTACCAGGACGCACGCTATGATACGGTTAGCAACCGGTTACGCGATTAAAACAGGAACACCATGAAAAAGATTGATGCGATTATTAAACCCTTCAAACTGGATGACGTGCGTGAAGCGCTGGCTGAAGTCGGCATCACCGGGATGACGGTAACAGAAGTGAAAGGCTTTGGCCGTCAGAAAGGGCATACCGAGCTGTATCGTGGCGCGGAATATATGGTCGATTTTCTGCCGAAGGTGAAAATCGAAATCGTCGTGCCGGATGACATCGTGGAAACCTGTGTCGATACCATCATCCGTACTGCGCAGACCGGCAAAATTGGCGATGGTAAGATTTTTGTCTTCGACGTGGCGCGGGTTGTACGCATCCGTACTGGCGAGGAAGACGACGCGGCCATTTAAGCCGCGTCTGCCTGTAGGCTGGCGCAGTGCCTGATGGCGCGGCGCCTGTCAGGCCTGCGGGTTTTTCCGCTGTGCGTTACAGCACTTTATGCGGCCCAAAACATTCGTAATGAATGTTTTCGTTTTTCACGCCCATTTCCACCAGTTGCTTCGCGGCAAACTGCATAAACCCGACCGGACCGCACAGATAAAACTGCATAGCCGGATGGGTTAGCGACGCTTTCATCGCCGTCAGGTCCATCAGCCCTTCACTGTCAAATGCCGCTTTTGCGCGATCGGCCTCTGTCGGGATGCGATACCAGGTGTGCGCGGTAAAGTGCGGCAGCGTATTTCCCCGTTCACTCACTTCATCGACAAACGCATGCACATCGCCGTTTTCCGCCGCGTGGAACCAGTTAACCTGGGCGGTGTGTTTCGCTGTTGCCAGCGTATCCAGCATCGCCAGCATTGGGGTCTGACCGACGCCTGCGGAGATCAGCGACACTGGCGTGTCCGTTGAGACCTGCATAAAGAAATCACCGGCAGGCGCGGCTAAATGCACCACGTCGCCGACGTTTGCATGGTTATGCAGCCAGTTAGACACCTGCCCGCCGTCTTCGCGCTTCACGGCAATCCGGTAGCCTTTGCCATCCGGCTTGCGGGTCAGCGAGTACTGGCGAATCTCCTGGTGCGGAAAACCTTCCGGCTTCAGCCAGACGCCCAGATATTGACCCGGCTGGTAGTCGGCCACCGCGCCGCCATCGACGGGTTCAAATTCAAAACTGGTAATCAGCGCGCTGCGTGGGGTTTTCGCGACAATACGGAATGGTCGTGTCCCTTCCCAGCCGCCGGTTTTACGGGCATTTTCACGATAGATTTCCGCTTCGCGGTGAATAAACACATTCGCCAGCACGCCATAGGCTTTACCCCACGCATCCAGTACATCCTGACCTGGGCTGAACATTTCATCCAGCGTGGCTAACAGATGCGTGCCGACGATGTTGTACTGCTCCGGTTGGATCTGGAAGCTGGTGTGTTTCTGGGCGATCTTTTCCACAGCAGGCAGCAGCGCGGGCAGATTCTCAAGGTTGCTGGCATAGGCGGCAATGGCGTTAAACAGCGCTTCACGCTGATCGCCATTGCGCTGGTTGCTCATGTTAAAGATTTCTTTGAGTTCGGGATTATGGGCAAACATGCGATCGTAAAAATGGGCGGTCAGTTTGGGACCCGTTTCGACCAGCAGGGGAATGGTGGCTTTTACAGTGGCGATGGTTTGGGCGTCAAGCATACGGTCTTCCTTTATCTGAATCTTTAATGATGTATGTCAAATGCATCTTATAAAAAATACCCATGCATTGTAAATGGTTCTTTGTGACTTTGCGTTGCAAAAGTTACAACGTGAAAAATCTGCATCACAAACCTGAAAAGAAATCCGTTGAAAACCGTAAGGTCTTCATTCGGCAAAGCCTTATAGAATGCCGAGGTAATCGTTTGCGTAAAATCCTTTGTCAAGACCTGTTATCACAGAATGATTCAGTTATACTGTTGGCCGTTGTCCAACAGGACCGCCTAATTAAGGCCAAAATTTTATCGTTAGCTGAGTCAGGAGATGCGGATGTTAAAGCGTGAAATGAACATTGCCGATTATGATGCCGAACTGTGGCAGGCTATGGAGCAGGAAAAAGTACGTCAGGAAGAGCACATCGAACTGATCGCCTCCGAAAACTACACCAGCCCGCGCGTCATGCAGGCGCAGGGATCTCAGCTGACCAACAAATATGCTGAAGGGTATCCGGGCAAGCGCTACTACGGCGGTTGTGAATATGTCGATATCGTTGAGCAACTGGCGATCGATCGCGCGAAAGAATTGTTCGGCGCTGACTACGCTAACGTACAGCCGCACTCTGGTTCTCAGGCTAACTTCGCGGTTTACACCGCGCTGCTGCAGCCGGGCGATACTGTACTGGGTATGAACCTGGCACAGGGCGGCCACCTGACTCACGGCTCCCCGGTTAACTTCTCCGGCAAATTGTACAACATCGTGCCTTACGGTATTGATGAGTCCGGTAAAATTGACTACGAAGAGATGGCGAAGCTGGCGAAAGCGCACAAACCGAAAATGATTATCGGTGGTTTCTCTGCTTACTCCGGTATCGTTGACTGGGCCAAAATGCGTGAAATCGCCGACAGCATCGGCGCGTATCTGTTCGTCGATATGGCGCACGTTGCGGGCCTGATCGCCGCAGGCGTTTACCCGAACCCGGTTCCGCACGCTCACGTTGTGACCACCACCACCCACAAAACGCTGGCGGGTCCTCGCGGCGGCCTGATCCTGGCGAAAGGCGGTGACGAAGAACTGTACAAAAAACTGAACTCCGCCGTGTTCCCGAGCGCGCAGGGCGGCCCGTTGATGCACGTTATCGCGGCGAAAGCGGTAGCGCTGAAAGAAGCGATGGAGCCAGAATTCAAAGTTTACCAGCAGCAGGTTGCGAAAAATGCTAAAGCGATGGTGGAGGTGTTCCTGAACCGTGGCTACAAGGTAGTCTCCGGCGGAACTGAAAACCACCTGTTCCTGCTGGATCTGGTTGATAAGAACCTGACCGGTAAAGAAGCTGATGCCGCCCTCGGCCGCGCCAACATCACCGTAAACAAAAACAGCGTACCGAACGATCCGAAGAGCCCGTTTGTGACTTCCGGTATCCGTATCGGTTCTCCGGCTGTCACTCGCCGTGGCTTTAAAGAAGCGGAAGTGAAAGAGCTGGCGGGCTGGATGTGTGACGTTCTGGACAATATCAATGACGACGCGGTGATTGAGCGCGTGAAAGGTAACGTTCTGGATATTTGCGCACGCTTCCCGGTTTACGCGTAATTCACTGCGAATGCCGGATGGCGGCGCATGCCTGACCATCCGGTCGCGATGTTATGCCGGGCGTCACTCTGATGCCCGGTTATCTGAATAAAATGCCCTCACGCTTCCCTCGCCGCCGCGGCGCTCCGGGTCAATCTCGCTCAACTGCGATTCAACGTATAAATAGCCAATACCCATAAGTTGCTGCGCGCGGCTCAACGTGCCAAAGCCGATCCGCGTCGCTTTCGCCCGCGGATTATCGCCATGGTCGAAAGGATTAAATCCGGTTTGCTGGCGTAAGGTATTTAGCCAGCTTTCGCCAAAAGCACAGCTACGCCCGTATAGCCAGATCTGGTTAATATTGAGGATATTAAGGAAGTTATAAAGGCTTAATCCGATGGCGTTCGCCGCATGTTCCACCCATGCCTGAATACGCACGTCACCCTGCCGCCATGCTTCAATCAGTCTGTCCGTGGTGAGCCTCTCCGGATCCAGCTCGGGTATGGGTTGCGTTTTCATCCACACCCTCGCCTGTTTTTTCAGCGCGCTCAGCGAGGCCACGGTTTCCAGGCAACCGTAGCGACCACAGTCGCAGGCGACGCCGTCCGGATGAATAATGGTGTGTCCTATCTGTCCACTGCCGTACAGGCTGCCGCGCCAGATGCTGTCATTGATGACAAAGGAAGAACCAATCCCATAATCGACGTTAATCACGCAGAAATCTTCATTGGCCGCCGGGTTTTGCCATTTCTCCGCCAGCGCCAGCATCACGCAGTCATTATCAAGACGAACCTGCACGCCAAGCATTTCTTCCAGGAGATATTTTATCTCTACCGGGGTTTTCCACGGCGCCTGCGGCATGGTTTTCGACGCACCGGTAATCGGGTCAACCTGACCGTGCACGCCCAGCGCCAGATTAAGGGTGATCTCAGGATAGCGCTGCTGGTACACGCGCCAGTGGCGGGCTATAGCGCTGAGCAAGTCTTTCGGCGTGGCGGCATTGATTACCTCGTGCCGCCAGTCGCCGACGGCGACCAGACGGGCGTCCGCCAGTTGGCTGGTGAGGCTGGTCGGCGTCACGTTCATACAGAGCGTCCAGGCCCCGCGTTCGGGCAGGTGAAAGCTTCCGTTGCTCAGACCACGCTGGCTCAGCGTTTCTCTGGAGTGGCAGAGCCGTCCCTCATCCACTAACTCCTGCAGAATATTGCTCACTGCCGGAATCGACAGGCCGGTCATTTGCGCCAGCTGCGACTTGCTGAGCTGTTTCTCACGCCATAAATGCGCCAGAAAGAGCTGTTTGTTTGCCTGCCGGACCCGCGCATTGTTGTAGCCTAAATGGCGCATACACTTAACTCCCTTAACTATATTGCGTGAGCGTTGCGCATTTTAACGCCAGTTAACTGTACCACAATAGCCTTAAGTCGATATTTTACTTTTATTCATTGAGTGGAGGCAGCATGTACGGTTCAGTTAAGGTCTGGCAGGAAACCTTATCACTTCCGACCTGGACGGTGGGGGAAGAAGATCCAAACCCCATGTTTCTTGAAAAGCGCGTCTACCAGGGCTCTTCCGGCGCCGTGTATCCGTATGGCGTTATTGATACGCTGACCGGCAAACGTGAGATGCGTGAGTATCAGGCCGTGTGGATGGAGAACGATTTTATCCGCGTCATGCTGCTACCGGCGCTGGGTGGACGTATTCATCGCGCTTACGACAAAGTGCGGGCGCGCGATTTTGTCTATTACAACGAAGTGGTGAAACCCGCGCTGGTCGGCTTGCTGGGGCCGTGGATCTCCGGCGGCATTGAGTTTAACTGGCCGCAGCACCACCGTCCCACCACCTTTATGCCGGTGGATTTCACCGTCCAGGCGGGTGAAAACGGCGAACAAACCGTCTGGATGGGCGAGGTGGAGCCGATGCGCGGTTTGCAGGTTATGGCTGGTTTTACGCTGTATCCGGATCGCGCGCTGATTGAAATCACCGGTAAGGTATTCAACGGCAACGCGACACCGCGCCATTTTTTGTGGTGGGCTAACCCGGCGGTGAAGGGGGGGGACGATCATCAGAGCGTATTTCCGCCGGACGTGACGGCGGTATTTGACCACGGCAAGCGCGACGTTTCTGCTTTTCCGATCGCCACCGGCACCTACTATAAAGTCGATTACTCGGCGGGCGTGGATATCTCCCGCTACAAAAACGTGCCGGTTCCGACCTCCTACATGGCGGAAAAGTCAGACTATGACTTTGTCGGCGCCTGGCATCACGGTGAACGTGGTGGCCTGTTGCATGTGGCCGATCATCACGTTTCACCGGGTAAAAAACAGTGGACCTGGGGATACGGCGATTTTGGCGTCGCCTGGGATCGTAACCTGACCGATGATAACGGCCCGTATATCGAACTGATGACCGGCGTTTTCACTGATAACCAGCCGGATTTTACCTGGCTTGCGCCTTATGAGGAAAAGGTGTTCGTCCAGAACTTCCTTCCTTACAGCGAACTGGGCATGGTACAGAATGCCAGCACCGATCTGGCGCTCCGTCTGGTGCGTGAAGACGGCGTTCTGTCGGTTGGCGTTTACGCCATCGCGCCGCTGCATGAGGCGCGAGTGACGCTCAGCGCAGAGGGCGCGCCTTTTTATGAAACCACCCTGACGCTGGCGCCGGGCCAGAGCTGGATGACACGGATCGTGGAAAACGGCCCGGACCGGATCACGATGACGGTAAGCCATCCTGATGGACGGGAATGGCTGAAATACGAAGAACACATCGCCGGGGAGGTTCCCCTGCCGTCGGCAGCAACGGCGCCGGCGATGCCGGAAGCGCTCTCCAATACCGATGAGCTCTACTTTATTGGTCAGCACCTGGAGCAATACAACCATGCCAGCCGTTATGCCGAGGATTACTATCGTCGGGCGCTGGAGGTGGATCCGCTGGATTATCGCAACAACGTCGCGCTGGGTACGCTGGCGCTAAACCGCGCGGACTGGACGCTGGCGGCACAGTGTGCGAGCGCCGCGTTGGCGCGAGCGCACAAGCTCAACAAAAACCCGCGTGACGGCGAAGCCAGCATGTTGCTTGCCGCCGCGCTGGAGCGGCAGGGGAATTTCGACGCGGCATGGGATCACTACTTTAAAGCGAGCTGGAGCGGGAACTGTCGGGATGCCGCGTTCTGGTCGCTGGCGCGAATAGCGATGCGGCGGGGAAATTACGCGGACGCGCTGGACAAAGTCAATCAAAGCCTGCGCGTTAACGGTAGTAACAACCTGGCGATGGGGTTAAAGGCGCTGGTGTTGGCGAAGCTGGGCCGTGAAGCTGACGCGCTGACCTGGATCGATCAGCAGCTTCGCGATTATCCGCTCAGCTACGCGCTGCACTATGCGCGCTGGGCGGTGAGTCGCGACGAGTCAACGAAAGATGCGTTGATCGCCATCACGGGACGACGCGGTACTAACGCCTGTGAGTTGGCGGGTTGGCTGCTCTCCTGTGGTCAGCAAGACGCTGCGCGCGACGTGCTGGAGCTGTTGGACAGCCAGGAAACGCTGCCGCTGCTTTGGCGCGCATCCCTGAGCGATAACCCGCAGTCGTTGATTGATCGGTCACGCGCCTGTCTGCACAACCGGGTGCGCTTCCCGAATACGCTCGACGAAGTGCAAATGCTGCAAACGCTACCGGACAGCCCGTGGGCGCAATATTTACTCGGCTGCTTCTGGTACAGCAAACGCCGTTACGATGCGGCGCTGGCCTGCTGGCAGTTCACGCTTGCGCAGGAAGCGGATTTCGCACCGGTGCATCGTCTGCTAGGCATCTACGCATGGAATAAACAGCAGGATGCCGTACTGGCGCGACAGTACCTTTCGCAGGCGGTGGCGCTGGAGCCGGACAACGCCCGCTTCCTGTTTGAACGGGATTACCTCGACAAACTGCTGGCTACCCCTGCTGCACAGCGTCTGCAACAGCTGGTCTCCCGCCAGTCCGTTGTTTTTCAGCGCGACGATCTCACTGTGGAATTGCTCAGCCTGTGGAACGGACTGGGCGACTACGAGGCGGCGGCGAAGGTCCTGCGCGAGCGGGCATTCCATCCCTGGGAAGGGGGCGAAGGGAAGGCGACCGGCCAGTACCTGATCAACCAGATGCATCGGGCGCTGGCGGCGATCGGCGAAGGCGCGTACCAGAATGCGGTCTACCTGCTGCAACAGGCGCTGAGCTATCCGCATAACCTGGGCGAGGGGCGTTTGCCGGGGCAAACGGATAATGACATTTGGTATCTGCTTGGCTACTGCGCGCAGCAACAGGGGCATCACGACGAGGCGCAGCGCTATTTTGCGCGAGCGACGCGCGGCGGCAGTTCGCTTGATGCTGGCCGCTATTATAACGATCAACCGGTGGATTACTTGTTCTGGCAGGGCATGGCGCTGAAGGCGCTGGGCGAGCATCACGCTGCGGAGCGGTTGTTCCAGAGCTTCCTGCATTGGGTCGAAACTCAGCGCGACAACGTGCCAGAGGTGGACTTCTTCGCCGTTTCGTTGCCGGATCTGGTGGTGCTTGATACGCCCGCGGCGGCGAAGCACCAACAGCACTGTCTGTTTATCACCGCGTTAGGGCATCTGGGGCTGGGCAATCTTACCGCCAGCCAGCTGGCGTTCGACGCATTACTGCAGGCGAATCCGGCGCATGACAAAGCGCTGCTCCTGCGCCACGCCATCCCCCTGGCGTTATGGAACTAAACCCTGAACCGGTGGTGGAAACACCACCGACAACCTCCTGTTCCCTGCGTTTCCCTGAAAGAGGAATCAACATGAATAATGCGCAGACACACCTGAATATCGGCTACGTCTGGACCATTTGTCTGGTTGCGGCCTGCGGCGGTTTATTGTTTGGCTATGACTGGGTGGTCATTGGTGGGGCAAAGCCCTTTTATGAAGCGTACTTTTCCATTACCGATCCGGCGCAGTCCGGCTGGGCAATGAGTTCCGCGCTGGTGGGCTGTATTTTTGGCGCGCTGATTTCCGGCTGGTGCGCCGATAAGTTCGGTCGCAAAATGCCGCTGATCCTCGCGGCCATTCTGTTCAGCGCCTCGGCATGGGGAACCGCCGTTGCCCATAATTTCGATATGTTTGTTATTTACCGCATCGTCGGCGGTATCGGGATCGGTCTGGCCTCAGCCCTGAGTCCACTGTACATCGCCGAGGTCAGTCCGGCGGAAAAGCGCGGTCGCTTTGTGGCGGTTAACCAGTTAACTATTGTGATCGGCGTACTCGCGGCGCAGCTGATCAACCTGCTGATCGCCGAACCCGTCGCGCCAGGCGCGACGCAACAGGCCATCGTGGAAAGCTGGAACGGTCAGACCGGCTGGCGCTGGATGTTTGGCGCCGAGCTTGTTCCGGCGCTGGCGTTTCTGGTGCTGATGTTTTTTGTGCCGGAGTCGCCGCGCTGGCTGGTGAAGGCGGGGAAACCGGAGCGGGCGCGCGCGATGCTACAGCGGATTGGCAGTACGGAGTACGCCGGGCAGACGCTGAAAGAGATTGAACACTCCCTGCGTAAAGATAACCATAAAGTCGCCTGGTCGACGCTGCTACAGCCGCAGATCAAGCCGATCGTGGTTATCGGGATGGTGCTTGCGGTGTTCCAGCAGTGGTGCGGGATCAACGTGATCTTCAACTATGCCCAGGAGATCTTCGCCTCTGCGGGCTTCGACATTAACGGTACGCTGAAATCCATCGTCGCCACCGGCATCATTAACCTGGTGTTTACGCTTGCCGCGCTGCCGCTGGTCGACAAAATTGGTCGACGCAAACTGATGTTGTTTGGCGCATCCGGTCTGACTGTCATCTATGTGTTGATTGCGGGCGCGTATGGCATGGGGATCATGGGCTGGCCGGTGCTGGTTCTGGTACTGGCGGCGATCGCGATCTATGCCATGACCCTTGCCCCGGTAACGTGGGTGCTGCTTTCCGAGATTTTTCCCAACCGGGTGCGCGGTCTGGCGATGTCGCTGGGGACGCTGGCGCTGTGGATCGCCTGTTTCCTGTTGACGTATACCTTTCCGCTGCTCAATGCCGGACTCGGCGCGGCAGGCAGCTTCCTGCTCTATGGCGTGATTTGCGCGATGGGTTTTCTGTACATCCTGCGTAACGTGCCGGAGACCAAAGGCGTGACGCTGGAAGCGCTGGAAGAACAGTTGGCGGCTAAACAGCTGAAAACCAGCCCGTCGGCGCAGCAGAAAAGCGCACGCTCATGAGCTCCGCGCTGACGCTGCAAAACGCGCATCTGCGGATGCGCGTGGATCCGCAAGGAGGCAGGCTGCTGACGCTGTTTTCGTTACCACATCAGCAGCCAGTATTGTATACAGGCGACGGCGCGGGTGGGCTGTTTCCCATGTTGCCGGTGGCTAACCGTGTGGCGGGAAACCGTTTTTCCCAGCGCGACGGCGACGTTCAACTGCCCTTGCATGATGCTGACCCCACGTTCTGGCTGCACGGAGACGGCTGGCGTCAACGCTGGGAGGTGGCCGACGCTGGCGATCAGCACTGCGTTTTGCGTCTGCGAAGCCAGCACCCCTGCGGCTACGATTATTGGGCCACCTTGCGTTACGCTCTCGACGGCGCAACGCTGGCGGCGCAGCTCTCGATAACCCATCAGGGTCAGCGACCGATGCTTTACGGCTGTGGATTTCATCCCTGGTTTGCTTTTGACGCGCAAAGTACAGCGCAGTTTTCCGCCAGCGGCTACTGGCCGGAAGGGGAACAGCACCTGCCGTTGGCCTGGCGCAGCGACATTCCGCCAGAAGCGGATTTCAGCCGGGCGCATAATGGCGCGGATCGCTGGCTGAATGTGGGCTATTCCGGCTGGGGAGGACGGGCGGTCATCCGACATGGCGTGATGAAGATCACGCTTTCAGCTCAAACTCCCTGGCTGATGCTGTTCAGAATGCCGGGTCGGTCATTCCTCTGCCTTGAGCCGCAGTCGCATCCGGTTAACGCCCACCACATGCCGGGGCAGCCGGGATTACGTGTATTAAGTGCGGGAGAAGCGTGCCGTTTTGCCCTGCAAATCCGCGTTGATTAAGGCAAAAAAGAGGTTATCCCGCTGTTAATGTTCACTTGCGTCAGCCTGCGTTTATCGCCAGACTATCGCCTCCAAACGGGAGGGAATCATGGTCTTGCACTCCACGCGCTGGCTGGCGCTCGGTTACTTCACCTATTTTTTTAGCTACGGTATTTTCTTACCTTTCTGGAGCGTCTGGCTTAATGGCGCCGGGTTAACCCCCGAAACCATCGGTTTGCTGCTGGGCGCCGGACTGATCGCCCGTTTTCTTGGCAGCCTGTTGATTGCCCCCCGGGTCAGCGACCCGTCGCGGTTGATTTCAGCGCTGCGCATCCTGGCGCTGCTGACGCTGGTGTTCGCGCTGGCATTCTGGGCGGGCGCCCACGTGGCGTGGCTGATGGTCGTGATGGTCGGCTTTAACCTTTTTTTCTCCCCGCTGGTGCCGTTAACCGATGCGCTGGCAAACACCTGGCAAAAACAGATCACGATGGACTATGGCCGGGTGCGTTTGTGGGGGTCAGTCGCCTTTGTGATCGGCTCGGCGCTAACCGGTAAGCTCGTGAGTCTGTTTGATTATCGGGCGATTCTGGTAATGCTCACCCTGGGGATTGCATCCATGCTGCTCGGTATGCTGCTGCGTCCGAGCGTGCCGCCGCAGGGAGAAAGCCGCCAGCAGGAGAGCGCCGGATGGTCGGCGTGGCGAGCGTTGGTGACCCAGAGCTGGCGCTTTCTGGCCTGCGTCTGCCTGCTGCAAGGGGCGCATGCCGCTTATTACGGCTTTAGCGCGATTTACTGGCAGGGGGCCGGGTATTCGGCCTCGGCGGTAGGGTATTTGTGGTCGCTTGGCGTCGTGGCGGAAGTTGTCATCTTCGCTCTTAGCAAAAAGCTGTTCCGCCGCTTTAGCGCCCGCGACCTGTTGCTGCTTTCCGCCGTCTGCGGCGTGATTCGCTGGGCGCTGATGGGCTGGACCACCGCGCTGCCGTGGTTGATTGTGGCGCAGATCCTGCACTGCGGCACGTTTACCGTATGTCACCTGGCCGCGATGCGCTATATCGCCGCGCGGCAGGGGAGTGAAGTGATTCGCCTGCAGGCGGTCTATTCCGCGGTGGCGATGGGCGGCAGTATCGCCATCATGACGGTCTTTGCCGGATTCCTCTATCAGCATCTGGGCAACGGCGTGTTCTGGGTGATGGCGCTGGTGGCTCTGCCCGCGATGGCGCTGCGGCCAAAAGTAACGGCTTCAGCCTGACTCCAGCATTTTGCGGATCTGCTGTTGCTGGTGCGGCGTTAACGCCTCCGCCGCGTGTATCAGCGGCGGAGAAAACAGGGGCAGCGGCGTGGTGTAAGGCGTGACGATCAGCGCGACGCCGCGCGGCGACCCTTCCTGCTGAAATGTGCGCATCGGCACCGGTTTGATATTTAACGGCAGTAGCGTCAGTTCGCGAAGCTGCTGTTCTATCTGCTGCTCCAGCATGCGGTTATCGCCGGTCAGTAAGAGGATCTGCTTTTCGTGTAGATCATTTTCCTGCATCAACCACGCGCCGAAAATCACCGCCACCAGACCCGTCTCTTCTTCGGAAAACGCAACGCCGTATTCCTCTTCAAAACCGCGCAGAGCCTCGCGGGTGGTGCGCATCAGGCGCGGATAAAGACGCGCGAATTCATCCGGCAGGGTGTTATCAATACCGATCGAGAACAGACTGCGGTTCAGCGCCTGGGCAAGGTGAATGTATAACTGATCGTTCAGCCCTTGTTCATCGTTGAACCGCACCGCGCCCAGTTCGCGAAAGCGCAGCACCAGACGGGCGATGGCCAGCCGTAGCCGCCGGTTTTGCTGATGGTTGTCGCGGATCGGATCGGGCAGGCGCACCATCGAAAACAGCAGCGCCATAAACAGCGACTCCGTGAGCGGCGCATCCTGTCGCACGCGTCGCTGCCAGTGGCGCCCAATTTCTTGGGCGAGCTGATATTCGGCGCATGTTTGCACCCAGCGCTGCTGGATCGGATTAAATTCCGGCGCAATGCCCGCGTGATGTTGCAAAAGGCAATACTGCAAATAGAGGCGTAAAAACTGCACGTCGCGACTCTCGAACGGCTTTTGCAGACGGCGGGCGCAGAGGTTGATCAGCGCGTGAAGGTTGGTGTCATCGTAGAGCGTGCGCAGGATCCCCCGCTGCTTTAGCTCGCGCTTGAGGGCGGGCGAGAAGTGCTGGGAAATAAAATTGGGGCATAACCGTAAGCCGCGTCTCAGCCAGTGCAGCAGGCAGAGGCGCTGATCGAGCGCTGTACCTTCGATCCGGTAGCAACCGTCAGGGCCAGAAATGATGCTCAGTCGATGATAGCGCTGGATCTCGCGTCCCGTTTCGGTGACATCTTCGCGGGCAAGCCCATCATCGACGCCATTAAGCGCGCTGAATGTTTCCGCGGTGGCAATTTGCCCTGGCTGGAAAAGCGTCAGCAAAACCTGGCAACGGCGCTGGGGAGCAGAAAGTACAGATGGCGGAGCAAGCGTTGGCATCATCTGTCGAACCTCCCGAATGTATGTTTGATAAGAATAGCTAAAGTTTTTCCATAATAATTACGAATGAAATGCTTTAGGTCAGGATTGCTGAGGAAGGTCACAGAATTTTTCACGTACAGGGCGTCAGGAAGGAGTGAAACGCAGCGCCTGAAGCGCATTTTTTGCTTTTTTATCGTTCGGTTGTCTGAAAGACGCCCCGCCGATGCCGGCGGAGCGGGAAACGCTAACGCGTCTGGCGTAACGTTAATCCAACGTCGCCACCGGGATGCACCGACAACAGCGTCTCTTTTGAGTAACCACTTTCGCTCATCAGGCAGGCGCAGGCGGCGTCGAAAATGGCGATGACCAGCATAATCGAAGTGGTCGCCAGCATGTTTAGCGGGTCGGCTTCACGCTTAACGCCTGTTGAAATCACCAGCCGGGCGGCGCGGGCGATGGCGGAGTCAGCGTTTTCGGTGACGCTGATAATCGGTACATTTTTCGCCGCGAGTCCTGGCAGCAGGCGCGTTAGCTCATCTGAGTTCCCGCCGCGAGAGATCATAATGACCAGATCGTCCGCGTCCAAAAAACCCAGGTCGCCGTGCGCGGCGTCGGTGGCGTTAAGGTAGATCGCCGGACGTTCAACGCAGGCCAGCATATGGGCGATTTTTCGCGCTGCAATGCCAGAGGTGCCGACGCCCGTGACGGCGATTTTCCCCCGGCAAGTGCGTAGCGCCGCCATTAACGCCTGCCACTGCGCCTCGCTCAGATGATCGGCCAGTCCGGCCAGCGCCTCGCTATACAGCGTCCAGGTGGCGGTGGCCTGTTGCCATGCGCGGCTCATGACGCCGCCTGCATCAGTTGGCGGTACTTCATATGATCCTGATACATTTCATGAAACACCTGATATTTACGGTCGTAATACTGTTTGATGCGGTTGGTCTGCGGGGTCACTGTTTTGCCAATCCGGCTCATCGCCGACATCGCTTCCGGGAAGCTCTCAAAAACGCCCGCCGCGATCGTGCCCATCATGGCGCCGCCCAACAGCATCGCCTCGCTCTCTTCCGGCAGCAGCATCGCGCAGCCGGTGGCGTTAGCGTGTTCCTGCACGAAGACGGGATTCTTGGTGCCGCCACCGCTGGCCATAATGGTGTCGATACTGTAACCGCTCTGGTTCATGGTCTCGATGATATGGCGTGTCCCCAACGCGATGGCCTGAATGGTGGCCAGATACTGTAGCGCCATATCTTCCGGAGTCCGCGATAGTTTCAGCCCGCTTATCGCCCCGGTGAGGGTGGGGTTGGCGCGCGGCGAACGGTTACCGTGGAAGTAGGGGAGAATATGTATATCGCGGGTTAAAAAGGCGATGTTCTCCGGCTCGCCCGCCATTTTTCGCAGCAGCGCGTTGAGCACTTCATAGATAGTTTGGTCCTGCGACGTAGCCTGCGCCAGCAGCGTTTCGTAGCACGGATGTGACTGAATAATATGATCGATTAACGCGCCGGTGGCGGATTGTCCGCCTTCGTTAAGCCAGTATTCCGGTAGCACCGCTGAGTAGTACGGTCCCCAGACGCCGCTGATAAAGCGCGGTTCTTTAGAGATCGCCATATGGCCGGTCGAGGTGCCGCCAATCAGGGCGATCCGGCGATCGAAATCGGCCACATCGCCCGACACGCCGCTGGCGCCCAGGGTGCCGAGCGTACCGGCATGGGCGTCGATGATCGACACGCTCACCGCCGTGCCCGGAATCAGTCCCATTTCGCTGGCGGCGCGCTGACTCAGACCGTGACCCAACGGTTCGCCCATCGTTTTGACATAGCGGCCAATTTTGGCGGCATCGTGTTCCAGCAGATCTTCAAGGCCAATTTCGCGGAAGTAGCTGGCATCCCATTTGTCCTCGTGGCCCATATAGGTCCACTTGCAGACCGTGGAGCACAATGAACGGGTGTCGTCGCCGGTGGCGCGCCAGGTCAGGAAATCAGGCAAATCAAAATAATAGCCCGCGTTGGCCCAGGTGTTCGGCATGTGCTGTTTCAGCCACAGCAGCTTTGGGGTCTGCATTTCCGGGGAGATAATACCGCCAACGTAGTCCAGCACGCGGTGGTGCAGGGCGTTGATGCGTTCCGCCTGGGTGATGGCGCGGTGATCCATCCAGACAATAATATTCTGCTCGCTGCGCCCCGACGGGCTAACGGTCAGCGGTTGTCCCTCTTTGTCGAGCACCACCAACGAACAGGTCGCGTCAAAGCCTAACCCCTTGACCTGAATAGGGTTGATATCTGACTGATTAATGGCATCGCGAACGGCGTTGCACACCGCCTGCCAGATATTGTCTGACGACTGTTCGACGAAATCGGCCTGCGGACGATAAATCTCAATCGCACGGCTGGCTTGTCCAACCATTCTGCCGTTGAGATCAAACACCCCTGCGCGGGCGCTACCGGTTCCTACATCCACACCAATAAAATAACTCGCCATCATTTTTCTCCTGAAATCAGGCTTTACGATTCTGTAATGCGATAAAGAGGATGAGCACCGCGCCCCAGAGCGCCATGGTCAGATAGCTACTGATCCCCAGCAAATTAAAGCCGCTCTCCAGCATTTGCAGCACCACCAGCGCCAGCACCAGGCCGATAATGCGCCCAAAGCCGCCGTCCGGGTTAATGCCGCCCAGCACTGAGGCGAGAATGGTCACCAGCAGGTACGACTCGCCGTAGCCGGCTTTCGCCGAATTGAACTTGGCCATCATCAAGATGGCCGCCACCCAGCCGAGCAGAGCGGAAATGACATAGACCGAGATTTGCACCCGCACAGTATTCACACCGCTGTAGCGGGTCGCCTGCTCGTTGGAGCCCATCAGATAAAGACTGCGCCCCAACGTGGTGTGCTCCAGCAAAACCCATAGCAGGACGGCAACCAGCAGGAACAGCAGCAGGGCGACGGGAATACCGGCGACAGTGGCGTTACCGAGATACTGAATCGCTGTCGGGAAACCAGAAATCACCGTGCCGTTGGAAAGTAGAATGTTCAACCCGGAGATCAGCGTCATGGTACCGAGCGTCGCCAGGATGGGTGAGACGCCGACCCAGGCGATGAGCGCCCCGTTTACGACACCGATCGCTACGGCCACCGCTGCGCCCGCCAGCAGCGCCAGCGCCAAAAACAGCGGGTTATCCGGTTGACTGACGATGATCGCCGCCATGACCAGCGAACAGGCGTTAGCGCCCGCGATAATCGACAGGTTGATGCCGCCAGTAAGCATGGTCATCCCCATGCCAAGCGCCAGCATACCGAGGATCGGCAACTGCGAGCCGATGGACTGGAAATTGGCGGCGCTGAAAAAACGGCTTCCCAGCAGCGCGGAAAAGATCACGGCAACGACAATAATAATGACGCACTGCAGGCGGATGATGGTATCACCGGGTAAAACGCGTGCTATCGTTTTCATCTTAGAGCTCCCTTGCCAGTTTGCGTTTTTCGTTCCAGGCCGTCGCGCTGATGCTGACCAGGATGATGGCGCCGCTGAAAACGGTGTGCCAGTAAGATGAGACGCCCAGCAGCGTCAGGCCGTTTTGCAAAAAGGCCAACAGGATCACCCCGAGCAGCGTACCGGTCAGCGTGCCGCGTCCGCCGCTCATGCTGGTGCCGCCGAGCACTACTGCCGCCAGCACAGTGAGTTCGAAACCGAGCAGCGAGTTTGGCGCTACCGACTGGGTGATTTGCGCCTGCACCACCGCCGCGACGCCCGCCAGAATTCCCATGTAGCCGTAAACGTAGAAATGCAGCTTCAGCAGATTCATACCGAGGCGCGAGGCCGCGTCGCGGTTGCCGCCCATCGCGTAAATTTGTCGGCCCAGGCGGGTAAAGTTCATCAGCACGGCGGTAAAGACAATCACTGCCGCCAGGCACAACAATGGCAGGGTTAGCCCGTAGTCATAACCGTCGGCGGCGGTGAACGAAAACCAGTTAATGCCGTTCATAAACCAGTCCGGGAAGCCGTACAGCCAGGTGCCTTTGGTGGCGTAAACCAGCAGACCGTAATAGACGTTAAGCGTGGCGATGGTAATGATGATCGCCGGTACGCGCAGCCAGTAAACGAGAAAGCCGTTGAGCAAGCCGAGCAGCAGCCCGACGACGCAGGCCAGCGCCAGGGCCAGCAGGAAGTTGCCGCCGTGGGCAATAACCCAGCTTGCCATCGCATACTGCGCAATGGCGGTCATCGCCGGAAACGAAATATCGATACCGCCGGAGATCAGCACCACAAACAGCCCGCAGGCGAGGATGCCGAGGATCGCGTAGCTGGTGGCGACATCCGTCAGGTTACCTAACGACAGAAATTCATCGGTTTTGATGCTCAGCCCGACCGCCAGCGCAATCACCAGCAGGCCGAGCCAAAATTCATGGTGTCCCGCTAAGCGGGAGAGACGATTATTATTCATGGATGACCTCTACCACCTCGGCAATATCCTGTTCAGAGCAGCGATGCGGGTTAAACTCCGCCACCAACTTTCCGCGACGCATCACCAGCACCCGATGGCTGTTGTAATAGGCTTCCGGGATCTCATCGCAAATCATCAGCACCGCCATTCCCTGCTCCGCCAGGTCGCGGGCGATCTGGTAGATCCCTTCTTTATTGGCGATATCCACGCCCACGGTGGGCGAATCGAGGATCAGAATCCGTGGGTTGGTCGCCACCCATTTGGCAATGGCGATACGCTGGGCGTTTCCGCCGGACAGCGTTTTTACCGGCAGTTGCGGATCGGAAACCTTAATGTTCAGTTCACGGATCAGTCCGGCGACCTGTTTTTGCGCGTGGCGATGGTCCAGCAGACCGCTGCGCGTATGCAGTTTGTCGTAAACCGTGACGATGGTGTTGTCATAGATCGACTGATCCATGATAAGCCCTTGCGTCAGGCGATCCTCCGAGACATAGCCGATCCCATGCCGGATAGCATCCTGGTTATTACGCAGCCGGACCGGCTGACCGTTGATCCGAATTTCACCGCTTTCCGGCTGGGTCATGCCAAACAGGCTCAGGCACAGCTCGGTGCGCCCGGCGCCCAGTAACCCGACAATCGACACGATTTCGCCGCTGCGCAGCGACAAATTGATGTCCTGATATTTTCCACGACGGCTCAGGTTGCGTAGCTCAAGCAGGGGTTCTTGCTCAGGCGACGGTTTTTCCGGGAGCGGGCTGTAATGAAAGCGCTGGCCGGTCATCAGGAACGCCAGCTCGTGGCTGTCGAGCTCGCTTGCCGGATACGTGCCCACCAGCTTGCCGTCACGCATGACGCTGATGCGGTCCGCCACTTCCATCACTTCATCAAGCCGGTGGCTGACAAACACCACGCAGATGCCATCTGCCTTAAGTTCGTTTACCACCCGCAGCAGACCGTTAACCTCCTGGCGGGTCAACGAAGCGGTAGGTTCATCCATAATGACCAGCCGCGCTTCGGCGGCAATGGCGCGGCAAATAGCCACCAGTTGGCGGTCGGCAATCGACAGCTTTTCGACTTTTTTGTCCGGATCGATGGACACGCCAATGCGCCGCATTGCCGCCAGCGCCTGTTGTTTCATTGCGCCGCGGCGTACCCAGATATCGCCGCCGGGTAGGTAGCGGTTGACGGCAATGTTCTCTGCCACGCTGAAGTTGGGGAACAGGGATAAATCCTGATAGATCACCTGGATGCCATAATGTGAAGAGAGCTGCGGAGAAAGATGGTGGAACAGTTTTCCATCCAACTGGATCTGCGCCCCTTTTTCCGGCTGATAAACGCCCGAAATCACTTTAATGATGGTGCTTTTTCCGCAGCCGTTCTGTCCTGCCAGGCAGTGAACTTCGCCTTTTTTCAGCGTCAGATTCACGTTATCCAGCGCCAGCACGCCCGGGAATTGCTTGCTGATATTCTCAAGAGTGATAAATGCGGTGGTGTCTGTCATGGACAATACCCCTGCGAGCGCCCCGAAGGGCGCTAAGTGTTAATTTTTATTGATAGCGCCGTTCAGACGAACGGCGTTGGGTTTCCCTGGTGTTGGCAAAAAGCCTTAGAAACCGAGCGATTGTGCGTTGTCTTTGGTGACTTCGAGGATCTTATTAAAGCGAATCACTTTCTTTTCCATGTCGACATCGGCTTTCCCTAAACCGTCGATGGTCAGATCCGGCGTCACCTCTTTGCCCTGCAGCAGTTGATCGGCGACCGTGACCAGCGCGTAACCAGCGTCTTTCGGATCCCACAACATCGCTTTCTTGATATCACCGCGCATCAGATACGGCGCGGCCTGTGCTGGCATCGCGATCCCAACCACGGCGATTTTATCTTTCGCCCGTTTTTTCTGTACCGCCTGGCCTGCGCCGATCGGACCCAGCGAGCCAAACCCGATAACGCCTTTCATCTGCGGGTAGGTTTTCATCAGATCCAGCGTTGTGGCGTAGGATTTATCGATGCTCTCCGCTACCGGCAGGCGCGAAGTCACTTCAAACATGTCAGGGTATTTTTCTTTCTGGTACTTAATGGCGTAGTCGGCCCAGGCGTTGTGCAACGGTACGGTCAGCGAACCAACGTAAATGGCGTAGCCGCCTTTTCCACCCATGTTTTTCGCCAGTTCGTCAACGTTCGCCTGCGCGTACTTCTCGCTGTCGATGGTTTCAATATCCCACTGACCGATCTGCTGGTCAGGTGACTCGTGGGTCAGGACGACAATCCCCTTATCGCGCGCTTTCTTCAGAACCGGCTCAAGGACTTTCGCGTCATTCGGGACCACAATGATCGCGTTCACGTTCTTGGCAATCAGATCTTCAATCACTTTCACTTGCTGCGCCGGATCGGGCGTTGACGGACCGGTCTGGTAAGCGTTGACGTCGAGCTTTTTCGCCGCTTCATTGACGCCGGTTTCCATGCGGTTGAACCATGGAATCCCCGTCACTTTTGCAACCACAGCGATTTCATATTTTTCTGCCGCAAAGGACGTGCCGGACAACATGCATGCAGAAACCAGAGTGGCACTGAGTAATGCGAGTTTGAATTTCATTGTTGTTCCTTTTGTAGGGACCAGGGCATGTCACGCCACGAGATTAGCAACGAAGGGAAGAGGCAATGAATCATAAGTTTGCTAAATGTGATCAATGCCCTTAATTGTTATTTTTTAGATAATTAAAGGTTAAATTAATGTTTAATTTGGGGTGGGTTAGCCTTTTGTAGAGACAGATTGTGTTATTTTTTACATGTAATTGAAACTATTTATTAACATTTATGCATCATATTGCCGTTGGCGAAGCAAAATTTGGCGTTGGCGTGTTGAACAACGCAGCGGGAAAATATCAAAAATGAGAACTGAATCGAGACACGAAATCCGCGCCCAATTTTACAGATTTCTTTGCTATCCTCTCGGTCAGTTTCGCCACGCTGGTTTTTCGTGGCCTGTAGTCGAATGGAGAGGTAATGATGCCACTGGTTAAACGCAGCGCGCTGGCGTACCTGATGTTTTTTATGACCTCTATGGCGGTGGCGCATCCTCATAGCTTTATCCGCCTGAAAACAGAAACGGTGAGTGAGGATGGTCGGCTGATCGCGTTAAAAATGCGCTGGACGATGGATGAGTTAACCTCAGCCGACCTGCTTTACGACGCGGGGGAGGCGAAACCCGGCTCGGAAGTCTGGAAGAAACTGGCGGCGGAAGTGATGGCGAACGTGCTGGGACAGCATTATTTCACCGAAATGTGGCATAACGGCCAGCGGGTGAAATTTAAAAATCGTCCCACGGAATACGGTATGGCGCGTGAAGCCCATCAGGCTGTACTGACGTTTACTCTGCCACTCGCTGAACCGCAGCCGCTGAGCGGGCAAACCTTTACCTTTTCTACTTTCGATCCCAGCTATTACGTCGATATGAGTTATGAAGAAGACAGTGACGCCACGCTCTCTCCGGCGATGGCAACGCAGTGCGACATTGCCATGCATACCCCGACCCCCAGCGAAGAATCCCTGAAATTTGCCCAGTCGCTGGATAAAGCAGACGCGCCGCCGGAAGATATGGAACTGGGTAAACAATTTGCGCAGAAGGTCACCCTGAGATGTCGGTAATGTCACCCACTCGTCTTCCTTCACGCCGCTGGATGGCTCTTTGGCCGCTGGCGCTGTTTTTATTGCTGGCTACCGTGGGCGGCGTCTGGCTCTGGCAGGCATGGCCGCAGGTGATGATTAAAAGCGTGCTCTGGCAGCGGGAAGTTAATCAGCAGATGGGCGCTTTGCTGAAGACCGTTGCCGCGAATCCGGCACAGGCGGGCGGTTCGCTGCTGCTGTTCAGCTTTTTGTATGGCGTGCTGCATGCGCTGGGGCCAGGGCATGGCAAGGTGGTGATCGCGACCTGGCTGGCGACCCATCCTTCTAAGCTGAAATCGAGTATCGGCCTGACGCTGGCATCCTCGCTATTGCAAGGGCTGGTGGCGATTGGACTGGTGGTGCTGGTGCTTGGCGTGCTACAGCTTCCGGCAAGGCAACTCCATTTGAGCAGTTTCTGGCTCGAAAAGGGCAGTTACGCATTGGTTGGCGTCCTCGGGCTCCTGCTCTGCTGGCGGGCGTTGAAAAAGCTGCGCGCGCTGCTGCGAAAGCTCAAATTCACCGCCTTCACGCCGCACCATACGCATCATGAAAACTGCGGCTGCGGGCATCAGCATTTACCGGATCCGCAGCAGCTAAGCAACGATGACGACTGGCGCGCCCGGCTGATGATTATTCTGTCAATGGGGATGCGTCCCTGTTCCGGCGCAATCATGGTACTGCTGTTCAGCAAAGTCATCGGCGTTTTTTACTGGGGAATGGCCTCGGCGCTGGCGATGGCGGCAGGGACATCGCTCACTATTACATCGCTGGCGCTGCTGGTGCACAGCTTCCGGACGTTGGCGGCCAGACTGAGCGGCAACAGTGCGCCGGTATTGTGGCGGCAGGTAGGATGGTTGACGCTGGCGTTAGCCGGAGGGACGTTCTTAATGATTGCTGCGGTGGTGATGTGGGTGAGTGCGGCGCCGACGGGAAGGGGCCTGAGGCCGTTTTGAATAAATGCCGGAGGCGGGCTCCGGCATTTTGCTTAACGCTTCAGCGCGTCGCTCAGTTCGTCACGCATGCTGGCCAGCATCGCTTTCACTACGCGCGGGTTACCCGCCACGATGTTGCCGGTCGTCATGTAGTTATGCCCGCCGGTGAAGTCGCATACCAGCGCGCCCGCTTCACGGGCGATCAGCTCGCCTGCGGCGAAATCCCACGGACGCAGGCCGATTTCGAAATAACCGTCAACGCGCGCGGCGGCAACATAGGCCAGATCCAGCGCGGCGGAGCCGGTGCGGCGGAAGTCAGCGCACTCGGTAAACATTTTGCCGAGGATATTCATGTAAGAGGTGGCGTGCTGTTTCGCTTTGAACGGGAACCCGGTAGCGATGATGGTGCCATCCAGGTCGCGCGCGTTGCTACCGCGCAGACGGTAACCGTTCAGCTGCGCGCCCTGACCGCGGGTGGCGGTGAACAGTTCATTGCGCATCGGATCGTAAACCACGGCGACTTCGGTACGGCCTTTAATGCGGACCGCAATTGATACCGCGAAGTGCGGCAGACGTTTAACGAAGTTGGTCGTGCCATCCAGTGGATCGATAACCCATTGAACATCCTGATCGGTACCTTCATGTTCACCGCTTTCTTCGGTGATGATGGTGTGCTGTGGGTAAGATTTGCGGATCGTTTCGATAATAATCGCTTCTGCGGCTTTATCGACGTTGGTCACGAAATCATTGCTGCCTTTCTGGCTGGTTTCTACTGAGTCAGGCGTTTCGTAGTGTTTGGCAATTACATTACCCGCCTTGCGCGCTGCGCGCACGGCGATGGTCAGCATCGGATGCATCGGTCTCTCTCACTGGATGTTAAAGAACGGGAAAACGGCGCAGAGTATAGCAGCGAGATCGGAATATGTCTCCGGTTTATGATAATATGGCCGAATAATCTTTAGACGAAGAAAGACAATGCTGCAAAATATTCGAATTGTGCTGGTCGAAACCTCCCACACCGGCAATATGGGGTCTGTCGCCCGCGCGATGAAAACAATGGGGTTAACCAATCTGTGGCTGGTGAATCCGCTGGTGAAACCGGATTCCCAGGCAATTGCGCTGGCGGCCGGGGCCAGCGATGTGATCGGCAACGCGCAGATCGTCGACACGCTCGACGAGGCGCTTGCCGGATGCAGCCTGGTGGTCGGCACCAGCGCGCGTTCGCGTACGCTGCCGTGGCCAATGCTTGACCCGCGCGAATGCGGTCTGAAAAGCGTGGCGGAAGCGGCGAATACGCCGGTGGCGCTGGTGTTTGGCCGTGAACGCGTCGGCCTGACCAATGATGAACTGCAAAAATGCCATTACCATGTCGCGATTGCCGCTAATCCGGAATACAGCTCGCTGAACCTGGCAATGGCGGTGCAGGTTATCGCCTATGAAGTCCGCATGGCCTGGCTGGCGACGCAGGAAAACCCGGACGCCGCGGAGCATGAAGAAACGCCTTACCCGCTGGTTGACGATCTGGAGCGTTTTTACGGTCACCTGGAGCAGACGTTGCTTTCAACAGGTTTTATCCGTGAGAACCATCCGGGGCAGGTGATGAACAAACTGCGCCGTCTGTTTACCCGCGCGCGTCCGGAGAGCCAGGAGCTGAACATTCTGCGCGGTATGCTGGCGTCGATTGAGCAGTTAAAGAAAGAGAAGTAAGCCAGGCCGAAGGCACATACCGTAAGCCGGATAAGCGGAGCGCCATCCGGCAGGTGAAAACGGCACTGAAGGTTAAATACCTGACTAAAACAGTCAAGTAAATAGTTGACCAATTTACTCAGGAATGTCAGACTTGGCCCTGCTATGCAATACCCCCATTTTACAATAAAAACCCCGGGCAGGGGCGAGTTTGAGGTTAAGTAAGACATGAGACTGACATCTAAAGGGCGTTATGCCGTGACCGCAATGTTGGACGTTGCGCTCAACTCCGAAGCGGGCCCGGTACCGTTGGCTGATATTTCCGAGCGTCAGGGTATTTCCCTTTCTTATCTGGAACAGCTGTTCTCCCGTTTGCGTAAAAATGGTCTGGTCTCCAGCGTACGTGGACCAGGCGGTGGTTATCTGCTGGGTAAAGATGCCGGCAGTATTGCAGTAGGTGAAGTGATCAGCGCTGTTGACGAGTCGGTGGATGCGACCCGTTGCCAGGGCAAAGGCGGCTGTCAGGGCGGCGATAAGTGCCTGACTCACGCGCTGTGGCGCGATCTCAGCGACCGCCTGACCGGTTTCCTTAACAACATTACGTTGGGCGAACTGGTGAATAATCAGGAAGTCCTGGATGTGTCCGATCGTCAGCACACCCATGACGCACCGCGCACGAATCGTGCTCAAGACGCGATCGACGTTAAATTACGCGCGTAGTAAGTAGTAAAACGTATTTCAGAATCAGGCCGGGGCAATGACGTATTGCCCCGCTAACTCGGTCGTACATCCAGCCGGTTGCCTGATTCCTTGCATTGAAGCGATGTACGGAGTTTATAGAGCAATGAAATTACCGATTTATCTCGACTACTCCGCAACCACGCCGGTGGACCCGCGTGTTGCCGAGAAAATGATGCAGTTCCTGACGCTGGACGGAACCTTTGGTAACCCGGCCTCCCGTTCACACCGTTTTGGCTGGCAGGCGGAAGAAGCGGTCGATATTGCCCGTAATCAGATTGCCGAGCTGGTCGGCGCCGACCCGCGTGAAATTGTCTTTACCTCCGGTGCGACAGAGTCCGATAACCTGGCGATCAAAGGTGCAGCCAACTTTTATCAGAAAAAAGGCAAGCACATCATCACCAGCAAAACCGAACACAAAGCCGTGCTGGATACCTGCCGTCAGCTTGAGCGCGAAGGGTTTGAAGTCACCTACCTGGCGCCGCAGAGCAACGGTATTATCGATCTGAAAACGCTCGAAGCGGCAATGCGTGATGACACCATCCTCGTGTCTATCATGCACGTGAACAACGAAATCGGCGTGGTGCAGGATATCGCGACTATCGGCGAAATGTGCCGTGCGCGCGGCATCATCTATCACGTGGACGCCACTCAGAGCGTGGGCAAACTGCCTATCGATCTGAGCCAACTGAAAGTGGATCTGATGTCCTTCTCCGGCCACAAAATCTATGGCCCGAAAGGGATCGGCGCGCTGTACGTTCGCCGTAAACCGCGTATTCGTATTGAAGCGCAGATGCACGGCGGCGGACACGAGCGCGGTATGCGTTCCGGCACCCTGCCTGTTCACCAGATCGTCGGTATGGGTGAAGCCTATCGTATCGCCAAAGAAGAGATGGAAACCGAAATGGCGCGCCTGCGCGCGCTGCGTAACCGTCTGTGGAACGGCGTGAAAGATATGGAAGAAGTCTACCTGAACGGCGATCTCGAACAGGGCGCGCCGAACATTCTTAACGTCAGCTTTAACTACGTTGAAGGCGAGTCACTGATCATGGCGCTGAAAGACCTGGCGGTATCGTCCGGTTCAGCCTGTACTTCCGCAAGCCTCGAGCCATCCTACGTGCTGCGCGCGCTGGGGATGACCGATGAGCTGGCGCATAGCTCTATCCGTTTCTCTTTAGGTCGTTTTACTACCGAAGAAGAGATTGATTACACCATCGAACTGGTTCGTAAATCCATTGGCCGTCTGCGCGATCTTTCTCCGCTGTGGGAAATGCACAAGCAGGGCGTGGATCTGAACAGCATCGAATGGTCACATCATTAATCGGTACCGATAAGGAGAATTCAACATGGCATACAGCGAAAAAGTCATCGATCATTACGAGAATCCGCGTAACGTGGGTTCCTTCGACAACAGCGACGAGAACGTCGGCAGCGGTATGGTCGGCGCGCCAGCCTGTGGCGACGTAATGAAGTTGCAGATTAAAGTCAACAATGAAGGTATCATTGAAGACGCGCGTTTTAAGACCTACGGCTGCGGTTCCGCCATCGCCTCCAGCTCCCTGGTCACCGAATGGGTCAAAGGGAAGTCGCTGGACGAAGCGCAGGCGATCAAAAACACCGATATTGCCGACGAGCTTGAACTGCCGCCAGTGAAAATTCACTGCTCTATCCTGGCAGAAGACGCGATCAAAGCCGCCATTGCGGACTACAAAAGTAAACGTGAAGCAAAATAAGAAGAGTTGAGGTTTTGTTATGTCGATTACACTTAGCGACAGTGCAGCAGCGCGAGTTAATACCTTCCTGGCGAACCGCGGTAAAGGGTTCGGCCTGCGTCTGGGTGTAAGAACCTCGGGCTGCTCAGGTATGGCGTATGTACTGGAATTTGTTGATGAACCGGCGGCGGAAGACACCGTGTTTGAAGACAAAGGCGTGAAAGTAGTCGTCGACGGCAAAAGCCTGCAATTTCTGGATGGTACGCAGTTAGATTTCGTCAAAGAAGGTCTTAACGAAGGGTTTAAGTTCACCAACCCGAACGTTAAAGACGAATGTGGCTGCGGCGAAAGCTTCCACGTCTGAGCGCTTACCGATAACCCCACGCGTAATGTCTTACGTGTGGGGTTTGTTCTGACAGGCTACCCCTGAGATAGTTATGGATTACTTCACTCTCTTCGGATTACCCGCGCAATACCCACTTGATCTCCAGGCCCTGACGATGCGTTTTCAGGATCTGCAACGTCAGTATCACCCTGATAAATTCGCCAGTGGCACCCAGGCTGAACAGCTTGCCGCCGTACAGCAATCCGCCACCATCAACCAGGGCTGGCAAACGCTACGCCATCCCTTAACGCGTGCGGAATATCTGCTCTCACTCCACGGATTCGACCTTGCCAGCGAGCAGCATACGGTGCGCGACACCGCTTTTCTCATGGAACAACTGGAACTCCGCGAAGAGCTCGACGAGATTGAACAGGCGAAAGACGAAGCGCGGCTCGACGCCTTTATTAAGCGCGTCCAGTCCATGTTCGACAGCCGCCATCAGCAGATGGTTGAACAGCTTAATCACGAGACGTGGGACGCGGCGGCCGATACCGTGCGTAAACTGCGTTTTCTCGATAAACTGCGAAGCAGTGCAGAACAACTCGAAGAAAAACTGCTCGATTTTTAATTTTCGGAAGCAATTATGGCCTTATTACAAATTAGTGAGCCTGGTCTGAGTGCTGCGCCGCATCAGCGTCGTCTGGCGGCGGGCATTGACCTTGGAACCACCAACTCTCTGGTCGCTACCGTGCGTAGCGGTCAGGCCGAAACGCTGGCTGACCATGACGGTCGTCATCTGTTGCCGTCGGTGGTTCACTATCAGCAGCAGGGCCACACGGTGGGCTACACCGCACGCGAGAACGCCGCGCTGGACACCGCCAACACCATCAGTTCGGTTAAGCGCATGATGGGCCGCTCGCTGGCGGATATCCAGACGCGTTACCCGCATCTGCCGTACCGTTTTCAGGCCAGCGCTAACGGCCTGCCGATGATCGAAACCGCAGCGGGATTGCTGAATCCGGTGCGGGTGTCCGCGGACATTTTGAAAGCGCTGGCCGCGCGTGCCACCGAATCCCTTTCCGGCGAGCTGGACGGCGTGGTGATTACCGTTCCGGCCTACTTCGATGACGCGCAGCGTCAGGGGACAAAAGACGCTGCGCGTCTGGCGGGGCTGCATGTGCTGCGCCTGCTTAACGAGCCGACTGCCGCGGCGATTGCCTACGGTCTGGATTCCGGCAAAGAAGGGGTGATTGCCGTCTACGATCTCGGCGGCGGCACTTTTGATATTTCTATTCTGCGCCTGAGCCGCGGCGTGTTCGAAGTGCTGGCAACCGGCGGCGACTCCGCGCTGGGCGGCGACGATTTCGACCACATGCTGGCAGACTACATTCGTGAACAGGCCGGGATTGCTGATCGCAGCGATAACCGCGTACAGCGTGAACTGTTGGATGTGGCCATCGCCGCGAAAATCGCCCTCAGTGACGCGGAGTCGGTCACCGTTAACGTGGCGGGCTGGCAGGGGAAAATCACCCGCGACCAGTTCAATGAACTCATTTCCTCGCTGGTTAAGCGTACCTTACTGGCCTGCCGACGCGCGCTGAAAGACGCGGGCGTTGAGCCGCAGGAAGTTCTGGAAGTGGTGATGGTGGGCGGTTCTACGCGCGTGCCGTTGGTGCGTGAGCGCGTGGGCGAATTCTTTGGCCGAACGCCGCTGACCGCCATCGATCCGGATAAAGTGGTCGCCATTGGCGCCGCCATTCAGGCGGATATCCTGGTGGGCAACAAGCCGGACAGCGAAATGCTGCTGCTGGACGTGATTCCACTGTCGCTGGGCCTCGAGACGATGGGCGGCCTGGTGGAAAAAGTGATCCCGCGTAATACCACGATTCCGGTGGCGCGCGCGCAGGACTTCACCACGTTTAAAGACGGTCAAACCGCCATGTCGATCCACGTCATGCAGGGCGAGCGTGAACTGGTGCAGGACTGCCGTTCGCTGGCGCGCTTTGCGCTGCGCGGGATCCCGGCGTTGCCAGCGGGTGGGGCGCATATTCGCGTTACCTTCCAGGTGGACGCTGATGGCCTGCTGAGCGTCACCGCAATGGAAAAATCGACCGGCGTTGAGGCCTCTATTCAGGTCAAACCGTCCTATGGTCTGACCGACAGCGAAATCGCGTCAATGATTCAGGATTCGATGAGCTTTGCCGAGCAGGACGTGAAAGCGCGTATGCTGGCCGAGCAGAAAGTCGAAGCGGCGCGCGTGCTGGAAAGTTTAACCGGCGCGCTCGTTGCGGATGCCGCGCTGCTCAGCGCCGCAGAACGTCAGGTTATCGACGAGGCCGCCGCGCGCCTGAGCGAGGCGGCGCAGGGCGATGACGTTGACGCTATCGAACAAGCCATTAAAAACGTAGACAAACAAACCCAGGAATTCGCCGCTCGCCGCATGGACCAGTCGGTTCGTCGCGCGCTGAAAGGCCATTCCGTGGACGAGGTTTAATATGCCAAAGATTGTTATTCTGCCTCATCAGGACCTCTGTCCGGATGGCGCAGTTCTGGAAGCGAAGACCGGTGAAACCATTCTTGACGTTGCCCTGCGTAACGGCATCGAGATTGAACACGCCTGCGAAAAATCCTGCGCCTGTACCACCTGCCACTGCATCGTGCGTGAAGGTTTTGATTCCCTGCCGGAAAGCACGGAAGAAGAAGACGACATGCTGGATAAAGCCTGGGGGCTGGAGCCGGAGAGTCGCTTAAGCTGCCAGGCGCGCGTCACCGAAGATGATTTAGTGGTCGAAATCCCACGTTACACAATCAACCATGCGCGCGAGCATTAACAGAGGGTAGTATGGGACTTAAGTGGACAGACAGCCGTGAAATTGGCGAAGCGCTGTACGACGCCTTCCCCGATCTCGATCCAAAAACCGTTCGTTTCACCGATCTGCATCAGTGGATCTGCGACCTGGAAGAATTCGACGATGACCCGCAGGCATCGAACGAAAAGATCCTTGAGGCCATTCTGCTGGTCTGGCTGGACGAAGCCGAATAAGACAACGGGCTGCCTACGGGTAGCCCGTTTTCCTGTATGCGCGAAGTTAAGGAAAAATAACAATGACAGAAGCCATGAAAATCACGCTTTCCACTCAGCCTGCCGACGCGCGCTGGGGTGAAAAAGCCACATACAGTATTAATAGCGACGGCATTACCCTGCACCTCAACGGTAAAGACGACCTGGGCCTGATTCAGCGCGCCGCGCGTAAAATTGACGGGCTGGGTATTAAGCATGTCCAGCTTGCCGGTGACGGATGGGACGCCGATCGCAGCTGGGCCTTCTGGCAGGGCTACAAAGGGCCGAAAGGCAGCCGTAAGGTCGAGTGGCCGCAACTCGACGACGCACAGCGCCAGGAGCTGGACAACCGTTTGACGATCGTCGACTGGGTGCGCGACACCATCAACGCCCCGGCGGAAGAACTGGGGCCGGAGCAGCTGGCGCAGCGCGCCGTTGACCTGCTGTGCAGCGTAGCGTGCGATCATGTTTCTTACCGTATTACGAAAGGCGAAGACCTGCGCGAGCAGAATTACATGGGGCTGCATACCGTTGGCCGCGGCTCTGAGCGTCCGCCAGTGCTGTTGGCGCTCGACTACAACCCGACTGGGAATAAAGATGCGCCGGTTTATGCCTGCCTGGTGGGTAAAGGCATCACCTTCGATTCCGGCGGTTACAGTATCAAACAGAGCGCTTTTATGGATTCGATGAAATCCGATATGGGCGGCGCGGCAACGGTGACCGGCGCGCTGGCGTTTGCCATTACCCGCGGTCTGAACAAGCGCGTGAAGCTGTTCCTTTGCTGTGCCGATAACCTGATCAGCGGCAATGCGTTTAAGCTGGGCGATATTATTCGCTATCGTAACGGTAAAAATGTGGAAGTGATGAACACCGATGCGGAAGGCCGTCTGGTACTGGCGGATGGACTGATTGACGCCTGCGCGCAGAAACCAGAGCTGATCATCGACGCCGCCACTCTGACCGGCGCGGCAAAAACGGCGCTGGGTAATGACTATCATGCGCTGTTCAGCTTTGACGATCAGTTGGCGAACCGCCTGCTGGCCAGCGCGGCGGCGGAAAACGAGCCGTTCTGGCGTCTGCCGCTGGCGGAGTTCCACCGTAACCAACTGCCGTCGAATTTTGCCGAGCTGAATAATACCGGTAGCGCGGCGTATCCGGCCGGTGCGAGCACTGCGGCGGGGTTCCTGTCGCACTTTGTCGAAAATTACCAGCAGGGCTGGCTGCATATTGACTGTTCGGCCACCTACCGCAAAGCGCCGGTTGAGCAGTGGTCCGCCGGGGCGACTGGCCTGGGCGTGCGCACGATTGCGAATCTGCTGACCGCCTAAAATCCGCTTTGTAGGCCGGGCAAGCGAAGCGCCTCCCGGCATTTTGCCTGACGCGACACGTTGCGTCAGGCCTGTAATCATTTTTAATACGATGTGTGATGCCTATGTCCGAAACGAAAAACGAATTAGAAATTCTGCTGGAGAAAGCGGCGACAGAACCCGCGCACCGTCCGGCCTTTTTCCGCACCTTGCTGGAGTCGACCGTCTGGGTGCCCGGCACCGCTGCCGAAGGCGAGGCGATCGTCGAAGACTCTGCGCTGGATCTTCAGCACTGGGAAAAAGAGGACGGCACCTCCGTTATTCCGTTCTTTACCTCTCTGGACGCGCTACAGCAGGCAGTGGAGGAAGAACAAGCGTTTGTGGTGATGCCCGTGCGCACTCTGTTTGAAATGACCCTGGGCGAGACGCTGTTCCTTAACGCCAAACTGCCGACCGGCAAAGAGTTTATGCCGCGTGAAATCAGCCTGTTAATGGGTGAAGAGGGCAATCCTCTGAGTTCGCAGGAGGTGCTGGAGGGAGGGGAATCATTGATCCTTTCTGACGTCGCTGAACCGCCAGCCCAGATGATCGATTCGCTCACCACGCTGTTTAAAACCCTCAAGCCGGTGAAGCGGGCGTTTCTGTGTTCCATTAAAGAAAGTGCCGATGCTGAATCTAACCTGTTGATAGGCATTGAGGCTGACGGCGATATTGAGGACATTATTCAGGCGGCGGGCAGCGTGGCGACCGACACCTTACCGGGCGATGAGCCAATTGATATCTGTCAGGTCGTGAAAGGCGAAAAGGGCATCAGCCACTTTATTACCGAGCATATCGCACCGTTCTACGAACGTCGCTGGGGCGGATTCCTGCGTGACTTTAAGCAAGACCGGATTCTCTGACCACCGGAAAGCCGCCCCGTAGGACGGCTGCCTGGCTTACTTGTTCTGAACGTTGAGATTTTTGAACACAGCGTGCCGGGAAGGCCGCGAACTGAACCAGCACAAAAAACGCGCGGTTGAACGGTTATTGGGGGATAAGCAAGTCCTGTCGGAATTTATTCAGACGGTTCAGGCTCCACCGGTAAATCATCACGCGCGCCCCATTCACTCCATGCGCCGTCATACAGCGCAACGTCCGGAACCCCCAGGGTGGCCAGCGCCAGCACCACCACGGCAGCCGTCACGCCGGAACCGCAGCTGGCAATAATGGGCCGATCCAGACTGACCCCGTGGCGAAAGAAAATGGCGTCCAGTTCGTCAGTCGTTTTTAATTCACCGTCCTGAACCAGCTCGGTCCATGGCACGTTTAACGCGCCGGGGACGTGGCCACGTCGCAGGCCGGGACGCGGCTCATCCACTTCTGCATTAAAACGCGCAGCCGGACGGGCGTCGACGATTTGCGCCGTTTTTTCGTGGCTGGCTAACAGCACGTCAGTAACACGCACCACGGCTCCGGCGGTAAACGCGGCGTCAAATTCGCCTTCCGGCAGCGTCACGTCGCCTTCTTCCAGTGGCAGCGCAGCGCGCTGCCAGCCCGCCAGCCCGCCGCCCAGGATCGACACGTTCTCCACGCCAAACGTCCGCAGCATCCACCACGCGCGTGGCGCGGAAAACAGATTTCCTTCGTCATAAACAACCAGATGCTTATCCTGATGTATGCCGAGTTCGCGCATGGCGACGGCAAAGGCTTCCGGGCGCGGCATCATATGGGGCAGAGGAGAGGTGTGGTCGGAAAGCGCTTCGATATCGAAAAACACGGCGCCAGGAATATGTCCGGCGCGGAACTCTTGTGCAACGTCGCGATCTTCCTGTCCCGGCGGCGCCATTCGGGCGTCGATAACGTGAATATGCGGATCGTTAATATGCTCAGCAAGCCAGTCGGCGGCGACAAACCAGGAAGTGGACATAAGCATCTCCATTTTTGCGTCACAGAAAAGAAGAATTCTCGGACGTTTAGGGATAACGGGCAAGTAAAAGCGCCCGAATTGTCCGGTAGCGCCACACTTCTAAAAAAAATTCAGACAGCGCAGAGCGGATACAGACTTACACAACGATAAATCTCACGCATAATGTCTGTCCTACGTTGCTAACGGGCCATGTCGGCCAGGGATGAAAAATGAAACACATACGCGTAGCCGCCTGCATTTTGATGCTGGCGCTGGCTGGGTGCGACAACAACGACAAAACCACAACTGTCGCCAAAAGCGATACGCCAGCGACGCAAACAAAGGCCACACCACCTGTTCAGAAAGATCCGGCGCAGTTGCAAAAGCTGGCCCAGCAAAGCGAAGGCAAAGCCTTAACGCTGTTGGACGCATCAGAAGTGCAGCTCGATGGCGCCGCCACTCTGGTGCTGACTTTTTCCATTCCGCTCGATCCCGAACAGGATTTCGCCCGCACCGTGCATGTGGTGGATAAAAAAAGCGGCAAAGTCGATGGCGCCTGGGAGCTTTCGCCCAATCTGAAAGAGCTGCGTTTACGCCATCTGGAGCCTAATCGTTCTCTGGTGGTCACGGTTGAACGGGATCTTAAAGCGCTGAACAACGCGACTTTCGACATTACGTACGAAAAAGCGCTCACCACCCGTGACGTGCAGCCCAGCGTCGGCTTTGCCAGTCGTGGGTCGCTGCTGCCAGGAAAGGTGGTGGAAGGCCTGCCGGTCATGGCGTTGAATGTGAACAACGTAGACGTCAACTTTTTCCGCGTGAAGCCGGAATCGCTGGCGGCGTTCGTCAGCCAGTGGGAGTATCGCAATTCCCTTTCGAACTGGGAGTCCGACACGCTGCTGAAAATGGCCGATTTAGTCTATTCTGGCCGTTTCGACCTGAATCCGGCGCGCAACACCCGCGAAAAACTTCTCTTACCGCTCAGCGAGATTAAACCGCTGCAGCAGACCGGCGTTTATGTCGCGGTCATGGCGAAAGCCGGTAAGTATGAATACAGCAATGCCGCGACGCTGTTTACCTTAAGCGACATTGGCGTCTCGGCGCATCGCTACCAGAGCCGTCTGGATGTTTTTACCCAAAGTCTGGAAAACGGCGGGGCGCAGCAGGGCGTCAATGTCTCTCTGCTGGATGAGAAAGGCCAGACGCTGGCGCAGGCCACCAGCGACGGGAAAGGCCATCTGCAACTGGAGAACTCGAAAAATGCCGCGTTGCTGTTAGCGCGGAAAGACGGTCAAACCACCCTGTTGGATCTCAAACTGCCGGCGCTGGACCTGGCCGAGTTCGATATCGCAGGCGCGCCAGGCTACAGCAAGCAATTCTTTATGTTCGGCCCGCGCGATCTCTATCGTCCGGGTGAAACGGTGATCCTCAATGGACTGCTGCGCGACAGCGACGGCAGGTCGCTGCCCGATCAGCCGGTTAAGCTCGAGGTGGTCAAACCGGACGGCCAGGTGATCCGCAGCGTGGTGACTCAGGCTGAAAATGACTTGTACCGCTTTACCTACCCGCTGGACAGCGGCGCGCCGACCGGCATGTGGCATATCCGCGCGAACACGGGCGATAACCAGAGCCGGATGTGGGACTTCCACGTGGAAGATTTTATGCCGGAACGAATGGCGCTGAACCTCAGTGGGCAGAAAACGCCATTAACGCCTGCGGACAAGGTAAATTTCTCGGTTACCGGCTATTACCTGTATGGCGCGCCCGCAAATGGTAATGCTTTGCAGGGCCAACTGTTCCTCCGACCATTGCGTGAAGCCGTTCCGGCGTTGCCTGGCTTCCAGTTTGGCAACATCGCGGAGGAGAACCTTTCACGTAGCCTGGACGAAGTGCAGTTAACGCTGGATGCGCAAGGGCGCGGCGAGGTCAGTACCGACAGCCAGTGGCGTGACGCCCACTCGCCGTTACAGGTGGTCTTGCAGGCCAGCCTGCTGGAGTCCGGTGGCCGCCCGGTCACACGCCGTGCGGAGCAGGCGATTTGGCCAGCCGACACGCTGCCGGGTATCCGTCCGCAGTTTGCGGTAAAAGCAGTGTATGACTATCGCACCGACACCACCGTCAATCAGCCTGTTGTCGACGAAGACAGCAACGCCGCGTTTGATATTGTTTATACCGATGCTCAGGGCGTGAAAAAAGCGGTATCCGGATTGCAGGTGCGGTTGATCCGTGAACGCCGTGATTACTACTGGAACTGGTCGGAAAGCGAGGGCTGGGAATCGCGCTTCGATCAAAAAGATCTGGTCGAAGGCGAACAGACGTTGGATCTCGGCGCCGATGAAACCGGTAAAGTGTCGTTTCCGGTGGAATGGGGCGCTTACCGACTGGAAGTCAAAGCGCCAAACGATGCTGTCAGCAGCGTACGCTTTTGGGCGGGCTATAGCTGGCAGGACAACAGCGACGGCAGCGGGGCGGTACGTCCGGATCGCGTGACGTTGAAGCTCGATAAGCCCGCTTATCGTCCGGGCGACACCATCAGGCTGCATATTGCCGCGCCGGCGGCAGGCAAAGGTTATGCGATGGTGGAATCCAGCGAAGGCCCGGTGTGGTGGCAAGAAATTGACGTACCGGCGGCTGGATTGGATCTGTCAATTCCGGTAGATAAAGACTGGAATCGCCACGATCTTTATCTGAGTACGCTGGTGGTGCGTCCTGGGGATAAATCGCGTTCGGCGACGCCAAAACGTGCCGTAGGCTTGCTGCATCTGCCGTTAGGCGATGAAAATCGTCGCCTGGCGCTGACGCTGGAGAGCCCGGCGAAAATGCGGCCGAACCAGCCGTTGACGGTGAAAATTAAAGCCAGCGCCAAAAACGGTGCCGCGCCGAAACAGGTAAATGTGCTGGTATCCGCTGTGGACAGCGGCGTGCTGAATATTACTGATTACGTCACGCCGGATCCGTGGCAGGCGTTCTTCGGGCAAAAACGCTATGGCGCGGATATCTACGATATCTATGGTCAGGTCATTGAAGGCCAGGGACGTCTGGCGGCGTTGCGCTTTGGTGGCGATGGCGATGAGCTAAAACGCGGGGGTAAACCCCCGGTTAACCATGTCAATATTGTCGCCCAACAGGCGCAGCCAGTTACGCTAAATGAACAGGGCGAAGGCATCGTGACGTTGCCGATTGGCGATTTCAACGGTGAACTTCGGGTTATGGCGCAAGCGTGGACCGCGGAAGACTTCGGCAGTAGCGAAAGCAAAACCGTTGTGGCGGCGCCGGTTATCGCTGAACTGAATATGCCGCGCTTTATGGCCAGCGGCGACACGTCGCGTCTGGTGCTGGATATCACTAACCTTACGGACCAGCCGCAGACCCTAAACGTGGGGCTGACGACCCGCGGTCTGATTGAGTTGATCAGCGAGCAGCCTGCGCCAGTCAATCTTGCGCCGGGTGTGCGTACCACGCTGTTTATTCCGGTGCGCGCAAAAGAGGGCTTTGGCGATGGCGAGTTGCAGGCTACGCTCACTGGCCTGACGCTGCCGGGCGAAGCGGTGGGGGCGCAGCAAAAACAGTGGAAGATAGGCGTTCGTCCGGCATTCCCGGCGCAAACAACCCATCACGGCATTATGCTGCAATCAGGCGAAAGCTGGTCGGCGCCTGCCGATGTACTGGCCAATTTCTCGCCAGTCACCACCCAGGGACAACTGCTGTTCAGCGGTAAACCGCCGCTGAATCTGGCGCGTTATATCCGCGAACTGAAAGCCTATCCGTATGGCTGCCTGGAACAAACCACCAGCGGCCTGTTCCCGTCGCTTTATACTAACGCTGCGCAGCTTAAGGCGTTGGGCATTGCTGGCGACAGCGATGAAAAGCGCCGTGCGGCGATAGAAACCGGCATTTCACGTCTGCTGCAGATGCAGCGTGATAACGGCGGCTTTGCGCTGTGGGATAAAAACGGTCCGGAAGAATACTGGCTGACCGCGTACGCGATGGACTTTCTTGTCCGGGCGGGCGAGCAGGGCTACAGCGTCCCGGCGGAAAGTATCAACCAGGGGAACGCGCGTCTGCTGCGCTATCTCCAGGATCCGGGCATGATGTCGATTCGCTACGCCGATGACACCCAGGCGAGTAAGTTTACCGTGCAGGCCTATGCCGCGCTGGTGCTGGCGCGTCAGCAGAAAGCGCCGCTCGGCGCGCTGCGTGAAATCTGGGAGCGTCGCGGTCAGGCGGCGTCCGGTTTACCGCTGCTGCAACTGGGGATTGCCCTGAAAAATATGGGGGATGCGAAGCGTAGCGACGAGGCGATTAGCCTGGCGTTGACGACGCCGCGCGACAGCGATCGTCAGTGGATGGCGGATTACGGCAGCCCGCTTCGCGATAACGCGCTGATGCTGTCGCTGCTGGAAGAAAACAAGCTGAAGCCGGAAGCGCAGAACAGCTTGCTGAACACCCTCTCTGAACAGGCATTTGGTCAACGCTGGCTGTCAACGCAAGAGAATAACGCGTTGTTCCTTGCGGCGCGCACTCTTCAGGATCTGCCGGGAACCTGGCAGGCGCAGACGTCGCTTGAGACGCAGCCGTTGGCGGGCGATCGCGCGCAAACCCGCAATCTCGATGCCGATCAACTTGCCGCGCTGCAGGTGACCAACAGCGGCACACAGCCAATGTGGCTGCGCCTGGATGTCAGCGGCTACCCGCAAACCGCGCCAGCGCCAGCCAGCAATGTTTTGCACATTGAGCGCCATATTCTGGGCACTGATGGACAAAGCAAAGCGTTGGATTCGCTACGCAGTGGCGAACTGGTGCTGGTCTGGCTGGAAGTGAAGGCCAGCCAGAACGTGCCCGATGCGCTGGTGGTGGATCTGTTGCCAGCCGGTCTGGAACTGGAAAACCAGAACCTGTCCAATGGCAGCGCCAGCCTGCAGGAAAGCGGCAGCGAAGTGCAGAACCTGATTAACCAGATGCAACAGGCGGACATTCAGCACATGGAGTTCCGCGATGATCGCTTTGTCGCCGCCGTGGCGATCAATGAAGGGCAGCCCGTCACGCTGGTGTATCTGGCGCGCGCGGTGACGCCGGGAACGTACCAGGTGCCGACGCCGCTGGTGGAGTCAATGTATGTACCACAATGGCGGGCGATCGGCGCGGCTGACAATCTGCTGATTGTTAAGCCGTAAATGATCCGATTGTGTCGCAAACGCAGCTGCTGTCTCTGGCTGGCAGTTGCGTCTGTCCTTCTGGTCGCCGCCGTTCTGGCGGCTGATAGAATCTGGCCCTTACCCCTGCGCGAAGTGAATCCGGCCCGTGTCGTCGTGGCGCATGACGGTACGCCGTTATGGCGATTCGCTGACGCGGAAGGGATCTGGCGTTATCCGGTTACCGTTGAAGAGGTCTCTCCCCGCTACCTTGAGGCGCTCATCAATTACGAAGATCGCTGGTTCTGGACGCACCCGGGGGTCAATCCGTTCTCTGTGCTTCGCGCGGCGTGGCAGGATCTGAGCGCCGGACGCGTGATTTCCGGCGGTAGCACCTTAACCATGCAGGTTGCCCGTCTCCTCGACCCGCATCCGCGAACTTTCGGCGGCAAGTTTCGTCAACTCTGGCGCGCTTTTCAGCTTGAATGGCACCTCTCTAAGCGTGACATCCTGACCCTGTACCTCAATCGTGCGCCGTTTGGCGGGACTTTGCAGGGCGTCGGCGCGGCCAGTTGGGCTTACCTGGGTAAGCCTCCGACGCAGTTGAGTTATTCCGAAGCGGCTTTACTGGCGGTGCTGCCTCAGGCGCCGAGCCGTCTGCGTCCCGACCGGTGGCCGGAACGGGCAGAGGCCGCGCGAAATAAAGTGCTTGCGCGAATGGCGACACAGGGCGTGTGGTCGCCAAAGCAGGTGCAAGAGTCGCGTGAAGAGCCTGTCTGGCTTGCGCCGAGACAAATGCCGCAGTTGGCGCCGTTGTTTTCGCGCATGATGTTGGGCAAAAGCCAGCGCGACAAAATCGTCACCACACTGGATGCCGGGTTGCAAAGGCAACTGGAAGAGCTGGCGAATAACTGGAAGGGAAGGCTTCCGGCGCGCAGTTCCCTGGCGATGATCGTGGTCGACCATACCGATATGAGTGTGCGTGGCTGGGTCGGCTCGGCAGATTTGAATGACGACACGCGATTCGGTCATGTGGATATGGTAAATGCGATCCGTTCACCCGGATCGGTGTTAAAGCCCTTTGTCTACGGCCTTGCGCTGGATGATGGGTTAATTCATCCGGCGTCTTTATTACAGGATGTGCCACGTCGTACCGGGGACTATCGGCCTGGCAATTTTGACAGCGGCTTCCACGGCCCCGTCAGCATGAGTGAGGCGCTGGTCAGATCGCTGAACCTGCCAGCGGTGCAGGTGCTGGAAGCCTACGGACCAAAACGTTTTGCGGCGAAACTGCGCAACGCCGGATTGCCGCTGTATCTGCCTGCGGGCGCCGCGCCGAACCTGTCGCTGATTCTGGGGGGCGCAGGCGCGCGGCTTGAGGAGATGGCGGCGGCGTATAGCGCGTTTGCCCGCCACGGTAAGGCGGGAAAGCTGCGCCTGCAACCGGACGAGCCGCTGATTGAGCGTCCATTGCTTTCGCCGGGCGCGGCATGGATCATCCGGAGAATCATGGCGGATGAAGCGCAGCCGTTACCTGACAGCGCGCTACCCCGCGTCGCGCCGCTGGCCTGGAAAACCGGCACCAGCTACGGCTATCGCGACGCGTGGGCGATTGGCCTGAACGCTCGCTATGTGATCGGCATCTGGACCGGCAGACCGGATGGAACGCCCGTCGCCGGACAGTTTGGATTCGCCAGCGCCATTCCGCTGTTGAATCAGGTAAACAACTTGCTGCTGGCCCGCGGCGCATCGCTGCCGGAAGATCCGCGCCCTTCGTCAGTGACGCGAGGGACGGTTTGCTGGCCTGGCGGACAATCTCTTGCGGATGGCGACGCCAACTGTCGCCGTCGTCTGGCGAGCTGGCTGCTGGAGGGCGCACAGCCGCCGACGCTGCTGTTGCCGGAGCAGGAAGGCGTGAGCGGTATTCGTTTTCCTGTCTGGCTGGACGGCGCGGGAAAACGCGTTGCTGCCGACTGTCCGCAGGCGCGCGAGCGGACGCTGATCGTCTGGCCGCTGCCTCTGGAGCCGTGGTTACCGACCCCGGAGCGTCGTGCTGCAAGGCTGCCGCCGCCCTCCGTACAGTGCCCGCCGCTGGGACAGGACGCCCTTTTACCGCTTCAGCTTTCCGGCATACGTGACGGGGCGATAGTGAAGCGTTTACCGGGTAGTCTTGAGGCGAGCGTCGCGATTCAGAGCAGCGGTGGAAGCGGCGAACGCTGGTGGTTCCTTAATGGCGAACCGTTAAGCGAACGAGGATCTGCGATCACGTTGCGGCTCGTGGAAAACCGAGAATATCAACTGTTGGTGATGGATGGCGCAGGACAAATTGCGGCGGTGAGATTTTCCTTACTGTAGTCGTCAGCGCCGTTTGTCAGGCCATCCGCCGCGAACGCATGCGTGTTGTTGCTAATACTCATCTTATTTTAAAAAAATGTTACCTTTATCCATAGGCAACAGTCAGGATGCTCTTTATAATCCGCGCCAGGTAAACAACAACAGAACACTTATCAGAGGTTAATAATGGCGATTGAACGTACTTTTTCCATCATCAAGCCAAACGCGGTGGCAAAAAACGTTATTGGTAATATCTTTGCGCGCTTTGAAGCAGCAGGGTTTAAAATTGTCGGCACAAAAATGCTGCACCTGACCGTAGAACAGGCTCGCGGTTTTTATGCTGAGCACGACGGTAAGCCGTTCTTTGACGGTCTGGTGGAGTTTATGACCTCTGGCCCGATCGTGGTCTCTGTTCTGGAAAGCGAAAACGCGGTGCAGCGTCATCGCGATCTGCTGGGCGCAACCAACCCGGCAAACGCTCTGGCGGGTACCCTTCGCGCGGACTATGCGGACAGCTTCACCGAAAACGGCACCCACGGTTCCGACTCCCTGGAATCCGCGAAACGCGAAATCGCCTTCTTCTTCGGAGAAGGCGAGGTGTGCCCGCGTACTCGTTAATAATTTCGTAAATGCCGCGTGCAGACGTGGCATCCTTGCGCCAGAATTTGTACAATGCAGCGCCCTAGGACGAGCACCGCTCACCGGGGCGCTTCTTTTTCAACCCTCCAGGGGCCATAACGTGTAATAACGAGGCCGGAATAGAATATGTCTGAACACATTGTCACGCCTGAAAGCATCACCCCGGTAGTTCCCAATAAAGATGGAAAAATCAACCTGTTGGATCTCAACCGCCAGCAGATGCGGGAGTTTTTTAAAGAATTAGGTGAAAAACCCTTCCGCGCCGATCAGGTGATGAAGTGGATGTATCACTATTGCTGCGACAACTTTGATGAGATGACCGACATCAACAAAGTTCTGCGCGGTAAGCTGAAAGAGGTGGCGGAAATCCGCGCGCCGGAAGTGGTTGAAGAACAGCGCTCCTCCGACGGCACCATCAAATGGGCGATTGCCGTCGGCGATCAGCGCGTTGAAACGGTATACATCCCGGAAGACGACCGCGCCACGCTGTGCGTCTCTTCTCAGGTAGGCTGTGCGCTGGAATGTAAATTCTGCTCAACGGCCCAGCAGGGATTTAACCGTAACCTGCGCGTTTCTGAAATCATCGGCCAGGTGTGGCGCGCGGCCAAAATCGTTGGCGCGGCGAAAGTCACCGGCCAGCGTCCGATCACTAACGTGGTGATGATGGGAATGGGCGAACCGTTGCTCAACCTGACCAATGTGGTTCCGGCGATGGAAATCATGCTGGATGATTTTGGCTTTGGCTTGTCCAAACGTCGCGTCACGTTGTCCACTTCCGGCGTCGTGCCTGCGCTGGACAAATTAGGCGACATGATCGATGTCGCGCTGGCGATCTCGTTGCACGCGCCGAACGATGAAATTCGAGACGAAATTGTCCCTATCAATAAGAAATACAATATCGAAACGTTCCTCGCCGCGGTGCGCCGCTATCTGGAGAAATCCAACGCTAACCAGGGGCGCGTGACCATCGAATATGTCATGCTCGATCACGTCAATGACGGAACCGAGCACGCGCATCAGTTGGCGGAGTTGCTGAAAGATACGCCATGTAAGATCAACCTGATCCCCTGGAACCCGTTCCCGGGCGCGCCGTATGGCCGCAGCTCCAATAGCCGCATCGATCGTTTCTCGAAAGTGCTTATGGGTTACGGGTTTACCACCATTGTGCGTAAAACCCGCGGCGATGATATCGACGCTGCCTGCGGTCAACTGGCCGGGGATGTTATCGATCGGACCAAGCGTACCCTGCGTAAACGTATGCAGGGCGAGGCTATCGACGTGAAAGCGATCTGATAAATATTGCGTCACTGCCCGTTTTATGTGCAGTGACGCAATGTTATTTGAATGAGGGCCGCGCTTGTACTCGTCTGGTCAATAATAACGGTGCGTTTTTGTCGACTTTAAGGCAGTATGTACGGTGCAACAATAGTTTAGCCCTCTGGCTTGAGCTGTTTTTGTTAAGAGTGACCTGACAGGCTTATACTGTCTGACTAAGGTTAACTGACCAGATGTTTCGCGGTGTGGGTGGGCATTGTGACTCGCCGGCGCCTGAATCCAAATTTACACCAGCAGCTGTAGCGAATGAATACTGAAGCCACTCACGACCAACATGAAGCACAATCCACTGGCGTTCGTCTGCGTAATGCCCGTGAACAACTCGGACTCAGCCAGCAGGCTGTCGCTGAGCGACTTTGCCTGAAGGTGTCTACCGTACGTGATATCGAAGACGATAAGGCCCCGGCCGATCTTGCTTCGACCTTCCTGCGCGGGTACATCCGCTCCTATGCGCGTCTGGTGCATATCCCTGAAGAAGAGCTGCTGCCTGGCCTGGAAAAACAGGCCCCTGTCCGTGCGGCGAAAGTGGCGCCGATGCAGAGCTTCTCATTAGGTAAACGGCGCAAAAAGCGCGACGGCTGGTTGATGACGTTTACCTGGCTGGTGCTGTTTGTGGTCGTCGGCCTGACGGGCGCCTGGTGGTGGCAAAACCATAAGGCGCAGCAGGAGGAGATCACGACGATGGCCGATCAGTCCGCTGCTGAGCTGAACGCAAATGGCGCAACGACGCAGAGCGTGCCGCTGGATACCAGCGCCGCAGCAAGTCAGGATAATACTCCTGCGTCGACCGGTCCGGCGGAAACCGCGCAAACGCCAGCGCCAACCACAACGGCGCCAGCGGTTGACCCGCAGCAGAACGCCGTTGTGTCGCCTTCTCAGGCTAACGTGGATACCGCCACGACGTCTCCGGCCACCCCTGCGCCACAGTCCGCGACGGACGGTACAGCAACGCTGCCAACCGATCCGGCAGGCACGGCGGCACCTGCTGTCGACCCGAACGCGCTGGTGATGAACTTCACCGCCGACTGCTGGCTGGAAGTGACCGATGCGACCGGCAAAAAGCTGTTCAGCGGTATGCAGCGTAAAGATGGCAATTTAAACCTAACCGGGCAGGCGCCTTATAAGCTTAAAATTGGCGCTCCGGCGGCGGTGCAGATCCAGTATCAAGGAAAACCTGTCGATCTGAGCCGTTTTATCAGAACTAACCAGGTTGCGCGTCTGACCCTCAATGCCGAACAATCACCGGCGCAGTAACAGACGGGTAACGCGGGAGATTTTTCATGCATAACCAGGCTCCAATTCAACGTAGAAAATCAACGCGTATTTACGTTGGGAATGTGCCGATTGGCGATGGCGCCCCCATCGCCGTACAGTCGATGACCAATACGCGGACCACGGACGTGGAAGCGACGGTTAACCAGATAAAAGCGCTGGAACGCGTTGGCGCAGATATTGTTCGCGTCTCCGTCCCCACCATGGATGCCGCAGAAGCCTTTAAGCTCATCAAACAGCAGGTTTCTGTTCCGCTGGTGGCCGACATTCACTTTGACTACCGTATCGCGCTGAAAGTGGCGGAATATGGTGTGGACTGTCTGCGTATCAACCCTGGCAATATCGGTAATGAAGAGCGTATCCGCATGGTGGTGGATTGCGCGCGCGACAAAAATATCCCGATCCGCATCGGCGTTAACGCCGGGTCGCTGGAAAAAGATCTGCAGGAAAAATATGGCGAACCGACGCCGCAGGCGCTGCTGGAATCGGCAATGCGCCATGTCGATCATCTCGATCGTCTCAATTTCGATCAGTTTAAAGTCAGCGTGAAAGCCTCCGATGTCTTCCTCGCCGTTGAGTCTTATCGCCTGTTAGCGCGTCAGATCGCTCAGCCGCTGCACCTAGGTATCACCGAAGCCGGCGGCGCACGCAGCGGCGCGGTGAAATCCGCGATCGGCCTCGGGCTGCTGCTGTCTGAAGGGATCGGCGACACCCTGCGCGTCTCGCTGGCTGCCGATCCGGTGGAAGAGATCAAAGTCGGTTTTGATATTCTCAAATCACTGCGTATTCGCTCACGCGGCATCAATTTTATTGCCTGCCCGACCTGTTCGCGCCAGGAGTTCGACGTGATCGGTACGGTGAACGCGCTGGAGCAGCGGCTGGAAGATATCATCACCCCGATGGACGTTTCTATCATTGGCTGTGTGGTCAACGGGCCGGGCGAAGCGCTGGTCTCCACGCTGGGCGTGACGGGCGGCAACAAGAAAAGTGGTCTCTATGAAGATGGCGTTCGTAAAGATCGTCTGGATAATAACGACATGATTGACCAGCTTGAAGCCCGCATTCGCGCCAAAGCGACGATGCTCGACGAAGCGCAGCGCATCAACGTGCAGCAGGTTGAAAAATAATAACGTGATGGGAAGCGCGTAGCTTCCCGTGTATGATTGAACCCGCATGGCTCCCGTCTCGTTCGGGAAAGCGCTGAGGGTTCATTTTTATATTCAGAAAGAGAATAAACGTGGCAAAAAACATTCAAGCCATTCGCGGCATGAACGATTATCTGCCTGGCGAAACCGCCATCTGGCAGCGCATTGAAGGCACACTCAAAAACGTGCTCGGTAGCTACGGTTACAGTGAAATCCGCCTGCCGATTGTAGAGCAGACCCCGTTATTCAAACGCGCGATTGGTGAAGTTACTGACGTCGTTGAAAAAGAGATGTATACCTTCGAGGACCGCAATGGCGATAGCCTGACCCTGCGTCCTGAAGGAACGGCAGGCTGTGTACGCGCCGGCATCGAGCATGGTCTTCTGTACAATCAGGAACAACGTCTGTGGTACATCGGACCGATGTTTCGCCACGAGCGTCCGCAGAAAGGGCGCTATCGCCAGTTCCACCAGTTGGGCGTCGAAGCCTTTGGCCTGCAGGGGCCGGACATTGACGCTGAGCTGATCATGCTGACAGCACGCTGGTGGCGTGCGCTGGGGATCGCCGGGCACGTTAACCTGGAGCTGAACTCTATTGGTTCTCTGGCGGCGCGCGCCAGTTATCGCGATGCGCTGGTCGCCTTCCTGGAACAGCACGTTGAGAAGCTTGACGAAGACTGCAAACGTCGTATGTATAGCAACCCGCTGCGCGTTCTGGACTCCAAAAATCCGGACGTACAGGCGCTGCTTAACGATGCGCCGCAGCTTGGCGACTATCTCGACGACGATTCCCGCGAACACTTTGCCGGCCTGTGTAAACTGCTGGAAGCCGCGGGCATTGGCTATACCGTTAATCAGCGCCTGGTTCGCGGCCTTGACTACTACAACCGTACCGTTTTTGAATGGGTGACCAGCAGCCTGGGTTCCCAGGGCACCGTTTGCGCTGGCGGCCGCTATGACGGACTGGTGGAACAGCTTGGTGGCCGGGCGACCCCGGCGGTGGGCTTCGCAATGGGGCTTGAGCGCCTTGTTTTACTTGTTCAGGCGGTGAATCCGGAATTTACTGCCGATCCTGTTGTCGATATATACCTGGTGGCTTCAGGCGCGGATACGCAGTCTGCGGCAATGACGCTGGCGGAACGTTTACGGGATGACCTCCCGGGCGTGAAGCTGATGACAAACCACGGCGGCGGCAACTTTAAGAAACAGTTTGCCCGCGCTGATAAGTGGGGCGCCCGCATTGCGCTGGTGCTTGGCGAGTCCGAAGTGGCTGCCGGTACTGTCGTTGTGAAAGATTTGCGCTCCGGTGAGCAAACGGCGGTTGCACAGGATAGCGTTGCAACGCATTTGCGCACGTTAATGGCTTAAGGAGAAGGACTGCGTGGAAATTTACGAGAACGAAAACGACCAGGTTGATGCGATTAAACGCTTCTTTGCCGAAAACGGCAAAGCCCTGGCGGTTGGGGTGATTTTAGGGGTTGGCGCGCTGATTGGCTGGCGCTACTGGACCAGTCACCAGACTGAATCCGCACGCTCTGCTTCTCAGGCTTATCAGACCGTCGTGAGCTCGCTCAGCGCGGATAACGCAGAAAACCTGTCTGCGGCGGAAAAATTTGCTGCTGAGAATAAAAACACCTACGGCGCGTTAGCCTCGATGGAGCTGGCGCAACAGTTTGTCGACCAGAATCAACTTGATAAAGCCGTGACCCAGCTACAGCAGGGACTGGCGGCCACCAGTGACGAAAACCTTAAAGCGGTTATCTCACTGCGTCTGGCTCGCGTTCAGGTACAGCTTAAACAGGCTGATACTGCGCTGCAAACCCTCGACACCGTAAAAGGTGAAGGCTGGGCGGCGATTGTTGCCGATCTGCGTGGCGAAGCGTTGCTGAGCAAAGGCGACAAGAAAGGTGCGCGTAGTGCATGGGAAGCAGGCGTAAACAGCAAAGCCTCCCCGGCACTAAGCGAAATGTTGCAGATGAAAATCAATAATTTGTCCATCTGAGAGGGACCCGATGCAATTGCGTAAATTACTTCTGCCAGGACTGCTGTCCGTTACCCTGTTGAGCGGCTGTTCACTGTTTAGCGGCGAAGAAGACGTTGTTAAAATGTCCCCATTACCGGTGGTTGAGAACCAGTTTACCCCGTCTACCGTCTGGAGCACCTCTGTGGGCAACGGGATCGGTGATTTCTATTCCAACCTCCATCCTGCGCTGGCAGATAACGTGGTTTACGCCGCCGATCGTGCGGGCGTGGTGAAAGCGTTAAATGCCGACGACGGCAAAGAGATCTGGTCGGTTAACCTCAACGAGAAAGATGGCTGGTTCTCCCGCGCGCCTGCGCTGCTGTCTGGCGGCGTGACGGTGTCTGGCGGTCATGTTTACCTGGGCAGTGAAAAAGCCCAGGTATATGCCCTGAACACCGCGGACGGTACCGTTGCGTGGCAGACCAAAGTCGCGGGCGAAGCGCTGTCGCGTCCGGTGGTCAGCGACGGCCTGGTGCTGATTCATACCAGTAACGGCCAGCTGCAGGCGCTGAACGAAGCGGATGGCGCGATCAAGTGGACCGTCAACCTTGATATGCCTTCTCTGTCTCTGCGCGGCGAGTCTGCGCCAGCGACGGCCTTCGGCGCGGCGATTGTCGGCGGCGATAACGGTCGCGTAAGCGCCGTGCTGATGCAGCAGGGCCAGATGATTTGGCAGCAGCGTATTTCTCAGGCGACGGGCTCTACAGAAATCGACCGTCTCAGCGATGTCGATACCACGCCAGTTATCGTTGCCGGTATCGTCTATGCGCTGGCGTATAATGGTAACCTGACGGCGCTGGATCTGCGCAGCGGTCAGATCATGTGGAAACGTGAACTGGGGTCAGTGAACGATTTCATCGTTGACGGCAACCGTATTTATCTGGTGGATCAGAATGACCGCATACTGGCGTTGACCACTGACGGCGGCGTAACCCTGTGGACACAGAGCGATCTGCTGCACCGTCTGCTGACCTCTCCGGTGCTGTACAATGGCAATCTGGTGGTGGGCGACAGCGAAGGTTACCTGCACTGGCTCAACGTTGAAGATGGCCGCTTTGTGGCACAGCAGGAAGTTGACAGCTCCGGCTTCCAGACCGAACCGGTGTCTGCCGACGGCAAACTGTTGATCCAGGCGAAAGACGGTACCGTGTACGCGATTACACGTTAATCGTTCCGGTCGTGCGCGTTAAAAAACGGCTCCTGGTGCAGGGGCCGTTTTCCTGTTTTTAACAACGGCGCAAAAATCGCGTCTGTTGTCTGATGATTTATAAAATGAGGCTTTAAACATGGTACCTGTGGTCGCGCTTGTCGGGCGCCCTAACGTCGGAAAATCCACGTTATTTAACCGTCTAACCCGTACCCGGGATGCGCTGGTTGCGGATTTCCCGGGTCTGACTCGTGACCGTAAGTACGGTCGTGCGGAAATTGATGGTCGCGAGTTTATCTGTATTGATACTGGCGGTATTGACGGGACGGAAGACGGTGTAGAAACCCGTATGGCGGAACAGTCCTTGCTGGCGATTGAAGAAGCGGACGTTGTACTGTTTATGGTGGACGCCCGCGCGGGCCTGATGCCTGCTGACGAAGCCATCGCTCAGCATCTGCGTTCCCGTGAAAAACCGACCTTCCTCGTCGCCAACAAAACCGACGGTCTCGATCCGGACCAGGCGGTTGTGGATTTCTACTCCCTGGGGCTGGGGGAAATTCACCCGATCGCCGCGTCTCATGGTCGCGGCGTTCTCAGCCTGCTGGAGCACGTTCTGCTGCCGTGGATGGACGATGTCGCGCCGCAGGAAGAGGTGGATGAAGACGCCGAATACTGGGCGCAGTATGACGCCGACGAGAACGGGGAAGAAGAGCCGGCAGATGATTTTAACCCGCAGGATCTGCCGATCAAGCTGGCGATAGTCGGACGACCGAACGTGGGTAAGTCTACGCTTACTAACCGCATTCTGGGTGAGGACCGCGTGGTAGTCTACGACATGCCCGGCACCACGCGCGACAGCATTTATATCCCCATGCAGCGTGACGAGCGTGAATATGTGCTGATTGATACCGCAGGGGTACGTAAGCGCGGCAAGATTACCGACGCGGTGGAAAAGTTCTCGGTAATCAAGACGCTGCAGGCGATAGAAGACGCTAACGTGGTGCTGCTGGTGATTGATGCCCGCGAAGGGATTTCCGATCAGGACCTGTCGCTGCTGGGGTTCATCCTTAATAGTGGGCGCTCACTAGTTATTGTGGTGAACAAGTGGGATGGCCTGACGCAGGAAGTGAAAGAGCAGGTGAAAGAGACGCTGGACTTCCGTCTGGGCTTTATCGACTTTGCCCGCGTACACTTTATCTCCGCACTTCACGGCAGCGGGGTCGGCAACCTGTTTGAATCCGTACGTGAGGCCTATGACAGCTCCACCCGTCGCGTCAGCACCGCGATGTTAACCCGCATCATGACGATGGCGGTGGAAGATCACCAGCCGCCGTTGGTGCGTGGCCGCCGCGTGAAGCTGAAATACGCCCACGCCGGTGGTTACAACCCGCCAATCGTGGTGATTCACGGCAACCAGGTTAAAGACCTGCCGGACTCTTACAAGCGTTATCTGATGAACTACTTCCGTAAGTCGCTGGAAGTGATGGGGACACCGATTCGTATCCAGTTCAAAGAAGGGGAAAACCCGTATGCGAATAAGCGTAATACGCTGACCCCGACGCAGATGCGCAAGCGTAAGCGCCTGATTAAACATATCAAGAAAAGTAAGTAATCACTTAAGCCCTCTCTCAGGAGAGGGCACACATCCAGATAGGGAGACTGCTATGGAACTTCGTTGTCCAGACTGCCAAAATCCGCTGGAACGTAACGGTGAGACCGCGCATTGTGCGACGTGCAATGTCGATTATGCCCTTGCGGCGCTGTGCCCGGACTGCCATAAGCCGCTACAGATCTTAAAAGCCTGTGGCGCGGTGGATTACTTTTGCCAGAATGGCCATGGCCTGATTTCAAAAAAACGCGTTGAGTTTGCCCTGACGCGAACTTAATCGCACACGCAGTCCTCTCCTTTTTGCCAAAGCTCAACGAGCGAAGCGGGCGCGTCATTTTCCGGCACCAGCACGATGATATCGGCGTATCCCGCCTGATCGTGCCGGGTCCAGACGATCTGAATACGAAAATAGCGCTGATCGCCTCGCCCCGGCGAATCCGCCTGACCCGGCGGCGTGCCGACGGACAGGCTTTGCCGCAGGATGTCGGCAACGCGCTGACGCTGGGCCTCAGACAAGGTGGAAAGGGCAATTTTGCGCTGTTGACTCAGCTTCGGGATAAACGCGACGCCGCCTTCGCGTGCCAGTTCCACAACGGCGTCATCGGTGAGTTCAGGGATATCCATTACATCACTCCTGTGGCTTTCCAGGCGTCCTCAATGGCCTGCGCCGTTTCTTTACCGCTACGTTTTTCGCCGTGATGAATGGTTAAACGCGCGAAATCAATGAAGTCGGCATCCTGCGCCAGTTGGCGATCGCACACGGTATCGTACCAGGCATAGCCAGCCTTCTCCCATGCGTAACCGCCGAGCGCCGTCGCGGCAAGGTAAAACGCCCGGTTAGGAATGCCGGAATTAAGGTGCACGCCGCCGTTGTCCTCACGCGTTTTGATAAAATCGCGCATATGACCGGGCTGTGGATCTTTGCCAAGCAGCGGATCGTCATAGGCGGTACCCGGTGCCGACATTGAGCGTAATCCCTTGCCGTTGATACCTTCCGCCAGCAGCCCTTCGCCGATGAGCCAGTCGGCCTGGTCCGCGGTTTGCCCCAGATGGTATTGCTTTACCAGCGCGCCAAACACGTCAGATAGCGATTCATTGAGCGCGCCCGCCTGCTCAAAGTAGATCAGTCCGGCTTCGGATTCCGTGATCCCATGCGCCAGTTCGTGCGCCACCACGTCAATGGCAATCGTGAAACGGTTAAAAATCTCGCCATCGCCGTCGCCAAACACCATCTGCTGCCCGTTCCAGAAGGCGTTCTGGTACTCGCGTCCGTAATGAACCGTGCCGGTGAGAATTAACCCTTTGTTATCCAACGAGTCGCGCTGCCAGTTTTTCCAGAAAAAGTCATGGGTTATGCCGAGATAATCATAGGCTTCATCTACCGCCACGTCGCCATTCGAAGGATGGCCCTCATAACGGACCTGCGTGCCGGGCAGTTCCTGGGTCTGCTTCGCATCGTAAATGTCGCGTTCCAGTTGGCCAGCCTGACTGACGTGCGGCGCGGCGGGCTTGCCCGGCATATGCGCCATCAGGGTCTGCACGTGGCTCAGCGTTTGTCGTGCGCACCGCTGCTGCGGTTCAGAACCTGTTTCGATAATGCGACGCAGGATATAAGGCGGGATGACGCTGTAAAAGTGGGGCATGCTGTTCTCCTGAATTCTGGCAAGGCCGAATAAATAAGGAATAACAGCAGTATAGTGTGAAAATTAAACGCTTTTACGCTGGCGGGATTTTTTTACCGTTTTGACGGCTTTCACCTCGCTTTCCACCCAGCCATCGGTGACCCGGGTGGTCAGCAGATCGCCAGCCTTCACCTGTTTAGTGTGTTTCAGCACATTGCCGTCGGCGCTGCTGGTCACGCTGTAGCCGCGTGCCAGAGTGGAGAGCGGACTGACGGCTTCCAGATGAGTGACCGCATTGCCAAAGCGTTCACGCGTTGCGCTCAGGCGCGCGCGTATTGTATCCGCCAGACGATATTCCAGTTGCTGAACACGGCTTTGCGCCCGGTGAATGCGCGGCTGAGGATTTTGGTGATTGAGGCGCTGTAATAAGCGGAATTGCTGCTGGCCGGAACGCTTAAGCTGGCTGTCAATCGCGATATTCATCCGCTGTTGTAATCGTTCCAGCGCCGTCTGCTGACGCGCCAGTCGCAGCTGCGGATGCTGCTGTTGCAGACGATGATGCAACTGTGTAAAGCGACGGCTGCGGTTTGCGAGAAAATAGTCCATCGCCATGCCAAGGCGCTGCTGGGCAGACTGAAGCTGGCGCACCAGCTCCTGCTGGTTGCGGCTGACCATTTCAGCGGCTGCTGAAGGGGTCGGCGCGCGCAGATCGCCGACAAAATCGGCAATCGTCACGTCCGTTTCGTGTCCGACGGCGCTCACTACCGGAATGCGACTGGCGAAGATTGCCCGTGCCACCCGTTCATCATTGAAGCTCCATAAATCTTCCAGTGAACCGCCGCCGCGTCCGACAATCAGCACGTCACACTCGTTACGCATGTTCGCCAGTTCGATGGCGCGCACGATTTGCCCTGGCGCATCGTCACCCTGTACGGCGGTCGGATAAATAATGACCGGGAGTGACGGATCGCGGCGTTTGAGCACGTGGAGAATATCATGCAGCGCAGCGCCGGTTTTCGAGGTGATCACCCCGACGCAGCGGGCAGGGGAGGGAAGCGGTTTTTTAAACTGCTGGTCGAACAAACCTTCTGCCGAAAGCGTGGCTTTTAGCTGTTCGAATTTTTGCTGGAGCAGCCCTTCACCCGCGGGCTGCATGCTCTCGACGATAATCTGGTAATCGCCGCGCGGCTCGTAGAGGGTGATATTGGCGCGCACCAGCACCTGCTGCCCGTGTTGCGGGCGGAAAGTAACCCGGCGGTTGCTGTTGCGAAACATCGCACAGCGCACCTGGGCGGCGTCATCTTTCAGGGTGAAATACCAGTGGCCTGATGCGGGCTGGGAGAAATTCGAAATTTCGCCGCTGATCCAGACCTGCCCCATCTCTTGTTCCAACAGCAGACGAACCGTCTGATTAAGGCGGCTTACGGTAAAAATGGCGGAAGTCTGAGAGGATAACATGTGAGCGGGATCAAATTCTAAATCAGCAGGTTATTCAGTCGATAGTAACCCGCTTACCGGGGATCGCAAGGTTTTTTTGCAAAAAAGTGTAGATGCAATCGGTTACGCTCTGTATAATGCCACGGCAATATTTATCCACCCCAGGTCAGAGATATTGCCCATGCTACGTATCGCTAAAGAAGCTTTGACGTTTGACGACGTCCTCCTCGTTCCCGCTCACTCCACCGTTCTGCCGAATACTGCCGATCTCAGCACGCAGTTGACGAAAACCATTCGTCTGAACATTCCTATGCTCTCCGCAGCAATGGATACCGTGACTGAAGCGCGCCTTGCAATCGCTCTGGCTCAGGAAGGCGGCATTGGTTTTATCCACAAAAACATGTCTATCGAGCGCCAGGCGGAAGAAGTCCGTCGCGTGAAGAAACATGAATCTGGCGTGGTTACCGACCCGCAGACCGTTCTGCCCACGACCACCCTGCGCGAAGTTAAAGAACTGACCGAACGCAATGGTTTCGCAGGCTACCCGGTTGTGACCGAAGACAACGAACTGGTCGGCATCATTACGGGCCGCGACGTGCGTTTTGTGACGGACCTGAGCCAGCCGGTGAGCGTCTATATGACCCCGAAAGAGCGTCTGGTTACCGTGCGTGAAGGTGAAGCGCGTGATGTTGTGCTGGCAAAAATGCACGAAAAGCGCGTCGAGAAAGCGCTGGTTGTTGATGACAGCTTCCACCTGCTCGGCATGATCACCGTTAAAGATTTCCAGAAAGCAGAACGTAAACCGAATTCCTGTAAAGATGAGCACGGTCGCCTGCGCGTCGGCGCAGCGGTTGGCGCGGGGGCGGGCAACGAAGAACGCGTTGATGCGCTGGTTGCTGCGGGCGTTGACGTCCTGTTGATCGACTCCTCTCATGGCCACTCCGAAGGCGTACTGCAGCGTATCCGCGAAACCCGCGCGAAGTACCCGGATCTGCAAATCATCGGCGGCAACGTGGCGACTGGCGCAGGCGCGCGCGCCCTCGCTGACGCTGGCGTAAGCGCGGTGAAAGTGGGGATTGGCCCAGGCTCTATCTGCACCACCCGTATCGTAACCGGCGTGGGGGTTCCGCAGATCACCGCCGTATCTGACGCTGTAGAAGCGCTGGAAGGCACCGGCATTCCGGTTATCGCCGACGGCGGTATCCGTTTCTCTGGCGATATCGCGAAAGCCATTGCCGCAGGCGCAAGCGCGGTGATGGTCGGTTCTATGCTGGCCGGTACCGAGGAATCTCCGGGCGAAATTGAACTGTACCAGGGCCGTTCTTATAAATCTTACCGCGGAATGGGCTCGCTGGGCGCAATGTCTAAAGGCTCTTCTGACCGTTACTTCCAGAGCGATAACGCCGCCGACAAACTGGTGCCGGAAGGTATCGAAGGCCGCGTTGCCTATAAAGGCCGTCTGAAAGAGATCATTCACCAGCAGATGGGCGGCCTGCGCTCCTGTATGGGACTGACGGGCTGTGGTACTATTGACGCATTGCGTACTAAGGCGGAATTCGTCCGTATCAGCGGTGCGGGTATTCAGGAAAGTCACGTTCATGACGTGACCATCACCAAAGAGTCCCCGAACTACCGTCTGGGCTCCTGATAAGTTTACGCGCCCTGACGGGCGCTTTTTTGGTTTCATTTGCCTCGGAATTAGCGTCAATGACAGACAATATTCACAAGCATCGCATTCTCATCCTTGATTTCGGATCGCAGTACACTCAGCTGGTTGCGCGTCGCGTACGTGAACTCGGCGTGTACTGCGAACTGTGGGCTTGGGATGTAACTGAAGCACAGATTCGCGAGTTTAATCCTAGCGGTATCATTCTTTCCGGCGGCCCTGAAAGCACCACCGAAGAAAACAGTCCGCGCGCGCCGCAGTACGTTTTTGAAGCGGGCGTACCGGTATTTGGCGTTTGCTACGGCATGCAGACCATGGCGATGCAGCTGGGCGGTCATGTAGAAGGCTCCAGCGAGCGCGAGTTTGGCTACGCCCAGGTTGAAGTGGTTAGCGACAGCGCGCTGGTGCGTGGTATCGAAGACTCCTTGACCGCCGACGGCAAGCCGCTGCTCGACGTCTGGATGAGCCACGGCGATAAAGTCACCGCTATCCCGTCTGACTTTGTGACCGTTGCCAGCACCGAAAGCTGCCCGTTCGCCATCATGGCGAATGAGGAAAAACGTTTCTACGGCGTGCAGTTCCACCCGGAAGTGACGCACACCCGTCAGGGGATGCGTATGCTGGAGCGCTTCGTGCGCGATATCTGCCAGTGTGAAGCGCTGTGGACGCCGGCAAAAATCATCGACGACGCGGTTGAGCGTATCCGTCAGCAGGTCGGTGATGACAAAGTGATCCTCGGTCTGTCTGGTGGGGTTGACTCCTCCGTCACCGCGATGCTGCTGCACCGTGCGATCGGCAAAAACCTGACCTGCGTCTTTGTCGATAACGGTTTGCTGCGTCTGAATGAAGCGCAGCAGGTGATGGATATGTTCGGTGACCATTTCGGCCTGAACATCGTTCATGTTCCGGCGGAAGACCGTTTCCTCAGCGCGCTGGCGGGTGAAAACGATCCGGAAGCAAAACGTAAGATCATTGGCCGCGTTTTCGTGGAGGTGTTCGACGAAGAAGCGCTGAAGCTGGAAGATGTGAAATGGCTTGCTCAGGGCACTATCTACCCGGACGTCATCGAGTCTGCTGCTTCAGCAACCGGCAAGGCGCACGTCATCAAATCTCACCATAACGTCGGCGGTCTGCCAAAAGAGATGAAGATGGGTCTGGTTGAACCGCTAAAAGAGCTGTTCAAAGACGAAGTACGCAAGATTGGTCTGGAGCTGGGTCTGCCGTACGACATGCTTTACCGTCACCCGTTCCCGGGGCCAGGTCTGGGCGTACGCGTGCTGGGCGAAGTGAAGAAAGAGTACTGCGATCTGCTGCGTCGTGCGGACGCGATCTTCATCGAGGAACTGCACAAAGCTGACCTGTACAACAAGGTAAGCCAGGCGTTCACCGTGTTCCTGCCGGTTCGTTCGGTTGGCGTGATGGGCGACGGTCGTAAATACGACTGGGTTGTCTCTCTGCGTGCGGTTGAAACCATCGACTTTATGACCGCGCACTGGGCGCACCTGCCGTATGACTTCTTAGGCCGCGTGTCTAACCGCATCATCAATGAAGTGAACGGCATTTCCCGCGTGGTGTATGACATCAGCGGTAAGCCCCCCGCTACCATTGAGTGGGAATAAGCCGATAACCCTTCCTGAGTTTTCATGAACAGGTAAAAATGCAATCAACCCTCTGTTTTTACAGGGGGTTTTTATTTATGTGCATTCATGTTTCCTCACTCCAGTTCACACTTTTTAGCGGTATTTCTCACGGTATCGCCTTAGAGGTGTATTTTTCTCTCTGTCTGATACCGTTGTAAAAATAATGCCAAAATGGTGATTTTATGCTGACTGATATCAAACTGAAAAACCTCAAGCCAAAGGACAAACTTTATAAAGTTACTGACCGGGATGGTTTGTATGTTGCAGTGCTGACGTCAGGCACAGTCTCGTTTCGCTACGATTACAGTATCAACGGAAGACGAGAAACACTGACATTAGGGAAGTATGGTATTGACGGTATTTCTCTGGCTGAAGCAAGGGAAAAACTTCATACCGCGAAAAAGCTGCTCAAGTCAGGCATATCACCTGCTGTAGACAAACGTTACGGTAAAAATAAGCTCCGGGAGAGTGAGACGCTGACGGTATATACCGACAATTACATGAAGCATGTAACACTGGCGGACAGTACCAGAGCGATGAAAGAAGCGGTTATTGAGCGAGATATCCTGCCTGTGCTGGGCAACAAATTAATGACCGAAATTACTACGGCAATGGTGCGCGACCTTTGCGATCGGATAATAGATCGAGGAGGTAATGCAACAGCGGTACAGGTTCGCGAGATAATCAGCAGTGTCTATCGTTATGCAAATGATCGAGGGCACAGTTTTTCTAATCCGGCTCAGGATATTAAAGCGAGTTCTATCGCAACGTTCACTCCCAGGCTCAGAAGCCTTTCCCCGCGAGAAGTTGGCATTTTCTTCAATACACTGGATACCGTTGCAGGGATGCCAACGCTCAAACTGGCATTGAAGATTATATTTCTGACAATGGTACGTAAAAGCGAGTTCACTTTAGCGACCTGGGATGAGGTTGATTTCAAAACCAATGAGTGGACCATTCCTGCTGGCCGTATGAAAGGAGGCCGGACTCATGTCATCTATCTTTCGCGCCAGGTTAATGATTTGCTGATAGGCCTGAAAATGTGTGCCGGAGGAAGTCCTTACTTACTTGCAGGGCGCTATAACATCAACAAACCACTGTCTAATGCAGCCCTGAACGGCGTTATCACTACAACCGTAAAAGTGGCACAGTCGCAAGGGAAGGCGCTGGAGCACTTTACCGTCCATGACATGCGGCGGACGGCTAGCACGTTATTGCATGAGGCAGGGTATCCATCGGACTGGATAGAGAAATGTCTCGCACATGAGCAGAAAGGGGTGAGAGCAATTTATAACAAAGCCGAATACGCGCGACCGCGAGCTTACATGTTGCAGCAGTGGGCGGACATGGTTGATGGTTGGATTGCTGGAACAACAGTGACGCTCACCCCGTTTTCGCCGAGGAAGTACGAGGAGTGGATGAACCTTGCTATGTAATGGTTTATTGCACGATTAAGATAAAATTTCTATAAAATTAGTGAGTTCGACTATGTTTTTTAATATGCTTAATAATAAACAAAAAAAGCGTCTTTTTATTAATCAAGTAAATGTGTTTTACAATTATTCGTTAGGTTTTGAAGTTCATTCGGTAGACTTATTGAAGACTGCTAATAAACTTCTTAAATCAGGGTTTTCTAAATATGTTTGTTTTTCAGATTTTAAGTTTTTATATCTCAATGAAAATAATCAAATAAAATATAGTAATTTACATCCAGAAGGAAGAAATTGGGATTCTTCATGGGAAATAAATTTTGATGATGATATACCAAAAGAAATAATTCCTGATTTAATGATTTCTTCCGAGTTGTTTTTCCATGAAAATAGACTCGTGAATGATAATCAGGCTTACATAAGAACATCATTACCTCCCTTTGTTCTGGAGATAAGTAATGAGCAGTACCCTATGTATCCGGGAGTAAAGATCTACCGTGATGGAATCGCTATCATTTATTTTCAATTTGATGGTAAATGGAATGGGATTGATGATGACAGTTTCTTATCATCAATTATAAACATAAGTCAAAGATATTTTGATAAAATATGGGTTGATGCGAAACTTCAAATGCTCGATGGTGAAGTAGTTTTAGAAAATAGCTTTGAAGATGTTTTTTCAATTGGTGGAAATTATCTTGATGGAAGAGAAATAAGAAAATTAAAACAGAAGATGCGAGATAAGAGCATGAAAGTATTAACTGAATCTTTTGAGAAAGAAGGTTGTACTTTTTCGTTCGATAATCATAGAGAATGGATTTTGCACCAGATTGCAGGAACGGAGGAGAATGAATCATGGGAATCTACGATTGAAATGTGTCGTTCTATATATTCAAACGTTATTAGTAGCATGTTGGTTCCACAATTTAAGAATAATAAAGCTAAATCATATAGTTATCTTTGGCACGGACGGCCTTCTGTTTCTCTTTTACGTTTCGATAAGCAACCTCAGGATAAAAGTGCTTTGTTGAAAAATTTCTCTGAGTCATTGGTTAAGTTTTTGAATAGAGCTGATATCAGCGAAAAGAAAAACTCCTTGCCGCCAGATTTAAGGAAGTTTAATGATTATTGTCTACATGCAAATAGATCCATTTACTTATGGACTTGGTTAAGAGGAGAGAATGAGTCAGAAGATATTTGGGATGACAGAAATACCTCATCAAGAATACTTGAAAATCAGGCAAGAGTTGAGCAGGTTGAATATCATAATATGAGTATTTCTAGAGCGTGCTCTTGGGCTAATAACCCGCCATCTGAACAGCATCTATTTATCTCCTATACAACATTGGCAGAAACAGAAAATAAAATTCATCATAGTAGTATATCTGGGGAAATTTCTGATACGCTTTCATATCTCATTAAATCTTTTGGGACAGAGAGTTTAATTGCTTCTTCGAAAGAGATGGCTAGATTTCGCATGGACGAACTTAAATATAGGTCAGATTCAGCAAGAAACTCTAGCAATTATTGGTTAACATTTATTTTCGGTTTGGTTGGTGTTACAAGTTTTGCTGAATTTGCAGTTAATCCACTAATTCTTAATAAATGGAGTGGAATGAATAAAGTTATAGCACCTTTTATTTCTTTTGGGATCTCTGCTGTTTTAGTTTTAGCAATATCTGCAATTATCTGGTATTACACAAAGAGAAAATACTAGCATTTAGAGTGATTGATACTAGAAGTTATGTTGCTATTTATATTGCTTTTATGATGGATATCGGGCTAATTAATTTAGCCATAAACTTGCTCGATATACCGTCCTCGCCCATCCCCATGTCCCAGATCTGTTGAGGTTACCGCCAGTGCCTCTTTGTGGCTTAATCCCTGATCCTTGTAATAGCTGATCGCGTCCTGCGCCCAGGCATAGCGCAGGGAGTGAGGGGAGTATTCGCCCGTCAGCCCGGCATCGCGGAGATGGTTGTGTAAGTATCCCGCATAATCGTGCCATTCACATTTAGAGATCTTCCGGCATACTCACGCTGCCAACGAAGGAGATCGCTATACGTAAAGCCCGTTTTACTGAGCACCAGATCATTGCCGTAATCAAATCGGTTGAAGCCGGACGAACTGTTAAGGATGTCTGCCGGGAGGCATTGTCGATTGAAATCGATCTGAATCTGCCAGCCCCGCGAGTGGTCCGGGTGCTCGACAGGATCGCGGCAAACCGCGGCTATCCAGCCATGCTTCGCATGGATAATGCTCCGGAGTTTATTTCACTGGCGCGGGCTGATTGGGCAGAGAAACATGGAGTAAAACTGGAATTTATCCAGCCGGGCAGGTCGGCGCAGAACGCTTTCATTGAGCGCTTTAACCGGACATACCGTACAGAAATACTCGATTTTTATCTGTTCAGAACGCTGAATGAAGTGCGGGAAATCACGGAAAAATGGTTGTCAGAATATAACTGTGAATGCCCGCATGAATCACTGAGCAATATGACACCAGAGGAATACCGACAACAACATTATTTGGCCGGGATCTCAAAAAATGCATGGAACTAAAACGGGTCTATTTACAAACACTTCCCATACTCAATCGTGCTAAGCCGTTTCTACGCCTCAATGGTTATATCAACAGCCAGTCGTGCCAGATGTTGTTAACACCGATATGTTGAATTTGTAATTTCATATTGGGTTTTTATATGAACAATTTTTCAAAGCTTCGTCGATCTTATCGCTTAACTCTTCCTCGTCCCAACTTGCAAATGATTTATATATTGGCATCTCCCAATCTTCATTTGAGATAACTTGTATTATAAATCTACCTTCTTCCTCAAATGCAGAGGTCCATCCAATATCAAGAATATTTCCATTGTTGAAAGTTAGTTGAAAAAGATCCTCGTCTAGCTTAGTGACTTGCTCAAATATTGCTTTGGTAAAGTCTAAGCTTGAAAGTTCATCATAAATATTCAGTACTCATTCTACATGATGAACTTTATCTAAAATTAGATTGTTTTTTTTCATTTCATTAATTTCCTGACTTCTTGAGGCCCAATTGGATGAGAGTGGATAGTTCCTTGTGATTCTTTAGTCACTACCCAATTAGTTTCTTTACCTTTGTATGCTCCCTTTACGTTATCGAACTCTTTGATCTTCCAATTTTGATCATTTGTAGTTGGGATGTCATTCTTCCAAACATCATGATTTATAGACTCAATGTCAACTTCTGGCTTAAATTTTGCTGGGCCAGACGTTGTGTTTTTCACAACTTCACTCCAGGGCTATTTTTAGGCGGGTAGTGCTTGTAGCCATGAATATAAGATTTTTTGACCTCATTGAGATAAACTTAAATCGGCTTAATCCCGGCATCGGCAGGGAAAACCAGAATGTAATCCTGCGTAGCGACCGTACCGGTGGCCAAGCCCGCACGTCCTGGACCGATTCTGCCGTGCCGTCGAACAGACTCGACGGCTCGCGATACGGCAGGCGTACATCAAAATGATAGTGAAGCGGGCTGTCGGCGAAGATGTACACATCCAGTTTGCGGATGTAATCTATCTCCGTTCGTCAATAAACCCCATTTCTGGCAGAATACATTGAAGTAACTGTAAATCTGTTTTCTTCCGTTGAGTCATGAATAGTGAATACCCTTATTATTTTCATCATTACTTTGAGTCTTTGAACAATGGGAGTCCTTGCGATTTACGCCAGTTTTTGACTAGTTCTAGAACTTTCGAGGGTTCTCCATCCTCATCTTTATCTGGAAATACGATTAAATCGCTGCCTTTAGGGTGATTTGTAACTTTGATAAAATTATCCATTAGCATGTCCAAATATTCATCCGGTTTTTTTCCTTTTAATTCTTTCTCTTTTCTGGTGTTTTTTCTAAACTCATACAGGATTTCTAGAAACTCGTTTTCAGTGTAATCCTCAAGTCTATCTTTCAAAACTGGCATATTCATAATGTCACCTATCTCCTGTAATGTATTTCATCATGTAGTTTAGGCGTAACTATACGTATGTTATCCATACCATAGACGCCTCCCCCATCTTTTATGGGAATTACATGATGAATCTCGAATTTTTTAAAAATAGTGTTTGGTCCTATGTATTGACCCTCTTTGGGAACCCATGGTGAAAGACCATCTGCAACCCTGTCTTTGTTTACTGTTGTAAGGTCTTTAGTTAATTCTGGGTACTTACCGACTTCATTCCAGACAGCTTCACGGAAGTCATCATAAGAGCTGAACTTCTTACCTCGTAGAGTATCTGCTACCAGAGATGGTATTGGAGCCCCATCTCCCGAGTTTGTAACAGATAAATCTAGCCAAGGTTTATCTCCGGATAGTTTTACACCGTTGCCAGTAGCTGTTCCGGGTTGATTTCGTGAATCATCTTTCAGATACACATAAATCGGCTTAATCCCGGAATCGGCAGGGAATACCAGAATGTAATCGTTAAGTTCCCGCTCTTCCAGAACCGGGAATGTCGGCGTCGTAAATTCGTCTTTACCGTCAGGGATCGGAGTAACCAGTATAGTAGCCTGATCGATGGGTCTGATGTTACTGCCCGTATGCGATGGAATGTCGCCGTTTTCCGATCTTTCCGGTGTCCAGGTTATCAACGGGCCATCAACACCGTGAGCGGGGGTGAACTCATAGCGATTATTTTTTTCAACCCACTTCATTTCAGCCGTGCGCACACCTTCATACGGCGTGCCTTCACCCGTATGGACGCCGTAGACCCGCATGTTGCCCTGTTCATCCTGCCGCCAGAAGAACCTCACGCGGGTCGTGGCTTTTGCTCCGGTCAGCGCTTTCTGCCGCAGCTCTTCCTCGTACCAGAATTCATCTCGTCCGGGGACATTGCCGCTGCCTTCACCCGCAGACGGGACATACAGCGCGGACATCATCGCGCCCACATAAGGAATGCCGCGGGCGGCTCCCAGTGCGCCGGTTAAGGACCACTCTCCCCACACCTGCGTCATGACGCCAGTTGCCGCCCCCAGTGCAAGCGGTGCGGCGGATGCCTCTGTGGGGGCTTTTTCGCTCCCGGCATCGGGTTTGCGTTTTTTGGCTGACTGAGCATGCTGAACGACTTTATCATCTTCATGAGCATGCTGATGACCATACCCACAGCAGTCATCTTCAACTGGTTGGGCAAAAATCGTCATCTGGCCGAAGTTGTCTACAGGCTCGTCGGTGGTACCGGCATCGGTGCAGCCTTTCTCTTTCAGGCAGGATTTCGCATAAACCGGCGTCACCCAGGGAGTCAGCGTTTCGGGGTTAAATTCCCGCATGGCGGCCGCAGGAGGGAGCGGGGAGGTATCCAGAGGTAAAGCGCTTCGTGCCGCCGTCATCGTCCTTTTCGTCCGGCGCAGGTAAGCCGCCGTTGTCCCGTACTCTATTTTCCCCGCCTCCAGCCGCAGGTAGCTCCCGCCACCTATCAGCGTGATGCGTTTCTTGCCCGTTAACGAGATGTCACTCGCCGAGCTCAGCGTCAGCTTCTTCTCCGCAAACAGCCTCATATTGCCGTTCTGCGCCTGCGCCTCCACAGAGCCTTCCCCGGATTTCAGGCTCAGTTGCCCGGTGCGGGCAAACATGCCGAGCTTTTCTCCGGCGAGGGCGGTCAAGTTACCCATGACGCCAGTGCTGATGTCCCCGCCCGCACTGATGGCGACGGTTTTGCTGGCAGCCAGTTGCAGATGTTCGCCGCTGGTCATGGCCATGCCTTCCGGCGCCGAGAAAAGCACCGCTTCATTAAGCGGTTTCAGCCGCTGCTCAAACATCTGTATCTGGCTGTCGACATCCGCTTTCAGCGCCTGCGCCTGTTCTGCGGCCATTTCCAGCTGCTGTAGTTGCTGGTTGAGCCGGTCGATTTCCTTCAGCGCAGCGCTCATATCCAGCACTTCACCCTGTGCCTTTGCCTGCGTATCCGCGCTGACAAACAGCCCCTTTCCGGCGCGGATAACGCCGTGCTCATCGGTGCGCAGTTCCGTACCGGTGCCGCGCGGTTTGTCCTGCGCATCCACCAGATGCCCGGTATTCAACTGCGTTGCGCCATATGGCGTCGTCAGCGCGATATGCTCCTCACCGCGGCGGTCCTCCATCCGCAGCTCGTTTTCAGCGGCGGTACGCAGAATGTTCTGGCTGCGGTTGTCGCGATTAACGATGTCGGGATGTTCAGAATCATGCAGGGCGTGGGAGATATACGGCAGGTCAATATCACCGTTGCTGTAGGCAATCGCCACTTCGGTTCCGTCGGTGAGCGGCATATGCCAGCCGTACGTCTCCCCGGCATAAGGTTTCGCCATCCGCAGCCACAGGTAGCCGTAACCCGGCTCTGTCGCCTCCCGGTCAAAGTCCAGCCTGACCCGGTAACGCCCCTGCCCGTCCAGGTGCGCATAAATGTCATTCTTCTCCCGGCTCTCGACCCGGGCAGGCAGGGTGCCGTGGATTTCCGGACGCGGGATTTCCGCCGGGCGGAAACAGTAACGTTCGCTGTAGGGCATTCCCCGGACCGACACATGCAGGCGGGAATCTCGTGCGCCCCGGAAGGTCACCAGCGTAAGGAGCACGCCCTCTTTCAGGGCAGTAATGACATCGCCCTGCGGCTCCAGCACCTGCCCCGGCGTAAGGTGGGCGGCATTGCTGAACAGGTGGATACGGGCTGATTTATTGAGTTCCCGCTCGTGATGAAGCCGGGCATAAAACGCGCCTGATTCGGTTTCCGGCTCAGGGCTGGCGTCATCACCCGCGTCACGATAAGGTGCGGCGTAACGGTAATGCTCCCCGGTGGTGACCGCATCATTGCGCACGCCGACCATTGCATCCAGCGGCGTGGTGGCGGTCCGGTAGTTGTAGTCCCGCGTGGTGACGGTCCCGGTGGCGATGTTGTGCCAGGTCCGTACGTCCCACACCGATTCTGCCGCGCCGTCAAACAGACCCGACGGCTCGCTGTACGGCAGGCGCACGTCAAACTGATAGTTCAGCTGGCTGTCGGCAAATATGTACGTATCCAGACCGCGCACGTCGTCCATCTCCGTGCGCCAGTAAATCCCCACCTCGGACAGAATGCGCTGAATGAACTGCAAATCCGTTTCCCGCCACTGGGTGATAAGTTCACGCGCAGGGTAGGTGCGCTCCAGCCTGAATTCAAAATCAGCGCCCTCCAGTCCGTGCTTACGCAGCACCTGCTCCACCACTTCAGGGACGGACTGATTCTGAAATACGGCGCACTGCCGGGTGTTTCCCGGGAGAGCAAGACGGGAACTGAGCGTGAGCCGGTAGTGGGACTGGTCTTTTGATGTGGACAGCCATTCAAGCCGGGTCACGATGCCGTGGACATTTTTACCGCCACGCATCCGGAAGGTGGCATATTTCATCAGCACCTGTTCCGGGGGAATGTTCGCATGCAGGGAGGTGAACTCAATGTCCCATATGAATGGCTCGCTCAGGGCTTCCCTGCCGCGAAAACGCAGGACATCCGGTTTTACCGGGCTGTCATTAATCTCCAGAACATAGCGGGTCTGTCGGTCAAAAAGCGCTGACCAGTTATCCATAACAAGACCTTATGTAACCCAAGGGTAATGTATCGAGCGATAATCACATGAAAAAATGGGGGCTGTAAATGCCTTTTATGGACAAAAAATGTGAAGTGAGAAGACGGTGTTAAAGGGGAGGCTAACTGTATTATTCAGAGAGTTATTCTGTTTTATCCTTTACCAGACTGCACGGGAATAATGATGAACCGCTAACTTATAGCTAATCATTTCTGTTCGAATATTAATTCAACCCTCTGTTTTTACGGGTTTTTTATTTTTATCTATTCACATTTACAATGACTGCTTAGCGCGAAAAATGGGCCACAATATTTGAAGAAAGACATCATTGTTATTGACGGGACAGCTTATGATGAAACCGGTATAACGTTTCTTTTCATCGACAATTCAAAAGGGCTTTTATGGTTGCGGTTGAGGAACTCAAAGCGAAATATCCAGGCGCAGAGGCCTGGCAAATGGGCGATAGCCCGAAACTTGCCAGCGAGCTTGCGGACCTGATTAAAAAAGGAATCAAAACGGCTTCCTGTGGATCGTTTGCCTCTTACCTGCAGGGAGAGTCTGCCCCGAGAATTGGAAGCTATAATATTATCCTTGATGGTCAGAATGTCCCGATCTGCGTGACCAGGCTGCTTTCAATGCGACTGGTGCGTTTTTGTGACGTGACTGAGGCTTTTGCTCGCAAAGAAGGGGAAGGCGATTTAAGCCTTCAATACTGGCAGAAAGAGCATCAGCGATTTTTCACCCGCGAAGGTCACTTTTCTGAAGATATGGAGTTGATCGCAGAAGAATTTGAAGTGGTTGAGGTGTTGTAAAATGAGAGGGTCCGGCAGGCGTTTGGCGGTAATCCCGGGACTTACGCCAGCGCTCTTCATTCCGAACTATCCGTTCAGATGCCGGTTCATCAGGTGTCCCAAAACGCCCGCCGATCTTCTCAACAAACGTCCAGTAGCGGCTGTTTACGCGTCTGATCATGGCCTGATAATTCTGAACCGTGTTGTACGGCAATAATACGAATCTCGTGAGCATGCTCATCCGCTGCTATTAACGGTTAGCGATACTGCGGCATGTGGTCGGTATCTTATCGCGCTGAGAAACCTTAACGCTGTGCGGGCGTTTCGACAGAGAGGCTGGACTGTTGAACGTCTTTTTTGTCCTGATGATGATGCCAGGCGCCAATAGAAGAGTAGACAAAGCGTCCAAAGAAGAAGAGAAAACTGATAAGCAGTACGATACGGGTCATGCGACTGTTAAATCGATGTCGTTTTCGCATACTGGTAGCCTGACTCACAAAAGGTTCCTTAAGAGATGCCCCTGCGGGCGATAAGCACATTAAGGCATACTGCGCCGCAATGGTCAATTCATGACGTTGTAAAAATGCGTTAGCTTGTTCATGGGGGGTTGTTATGGAAGTTAGTAATCTTATTTACATTAATAATATATAAATGATAACACGCCGGAATAAAGGTAATAATTAATTAATGGCGGTGAAATTATTTGATGTATGTCAAAATTTGCTTTCCGCTGGCAACTAAAATCGTTGCCTCACGTGATGATCTTTTCATCGCCTTTTTGCGGTCAGGGGGGATGCCTGTCTGATAAAACCCATCGGGAGTCGGGGTTTCTGCTGAGCATCTATGAGACTGAATAAAAATTATATTGCAATCAGAGATAAGTGGTGGGGGCTTCCTCTGGTTTTGCCGTGTTTAATGCTGCCATTAGTGAGCCACGTCAATACTTATGCGCATATGGCTTCCGGGGATGTGGTGCTTTTATATCTTCCGTTAGCATTAATGATGAGCATGATGCACTTTTTCAGTTGGGCGGCATTACCAGGAATTATTCTTGCCATCTTTTTACGCAAATATCCGCAGGTGGGGCTGGCTGAAACGCTACCGGTAATCGCCCATTTCCTCATCGCTATCGTCCTCAGTTGGGGCGGCTATCGCGTCTTTAATCCGCGTCGGAATTGCGTCTCACACGGCGAGCCGCGACTGGTGTTCCAGCGAATTTTCTGGCAGGTATTTTGCTCCGCTACGCTGTTTCTGGTGCTTTTTCAGTTTGCGGCGTTTGTCGGAATGTATGAAAGCCGACTGAATCTGATGGGCGTCACCCCGTTTAACATCAATGCATTAATTAACTATCAGGGGATCCTTGTCGGAAATTTAATTGGCGTCCCGTTTTTCTATTTTCTCCTTCGCGTGATTCGTAACCCGCTTCATTTACGCGGCTATTATTCCCAGTTAAAACTGCAGTTTGATGCAAAAGCCTCGAAGAAAGAGGTTGCCTTATGGTTATTAATCCTCATTGTATTAATGACCTTGCTATGTATGCCCCTGAATGTAAATAGCTCAATATTCAGCACAAATTATACAATGTCATTATTACTGCCGGTTATGCTCTGGGGCGCGATGCGCTATGGCTATCGCTTCATCTCTCTGCTTTGGGCGCCCGTGCTGATTATTGCGATCCATAATTACCAGAGCTATACCCCCTATTATTCTGGTTATGATGTCCAACTGGCGATCACGTCGTCGAGCTTTCTGGTTTTTTCATTTATCGTCAATTACATGGCGGTATTGGCCACGCGTCAGCGGGTTGTCAACAGCCGCGCGCGCAGGCTGGCTTTCCTCGATCCCGTTGTTCATCTGCCCAATCTCCGCGCGCTCAATCGCGCCCTGAAAAATGCCCCATGGTCCGCGCTCTGTTTTCTGCATGTTCCTGAGCTCGAAGTGCTGGTGAAGAATTATGGCATTATGCTGCGGATTCAGTATAAGCAGCAGCTTTCACACTGGATAAATGAAAAGCTGTCGCCGGATGAAAACGTCTACCAAATGTCTGGCCCGGACCTGCTGCTGCGCTTAAACACCGAATCACACCAGCAGCGTATTGATCTCCTGGACGAGCACATCAAACGGTTTCGCTTTATCTGGGACGGTATGACTTTCCAGCCGCAGGTGGGCATGAGTTACTGCTACGTGCGGTCTCCGGTGAACCATATTTATCTGCTGCTTGGCGAACTTAGTACCATTGCTGAACTGTCGATTATGACCAACACGCCGGAGAATCTGGAGCGTCGTGGAGCTGTGAATTTGCAGCGCAATGTGAAAGATAAAGTGGCGATGATGAATCGCCTGCAGCACGCGCTCGAACACGATCGCTTCTGCCTGATGGCGCAACCTATCGAAGGCCTGCGTGGCGATGTCTACCATGAGATCCTGCTGCGGTTGAAAGACAGTGACGGCGGATTGATCTCGCCAGAGGTATTTTTGCCCGTTGCGCATGAGTTCGGTCTGGCCTCGCGAATCGATCTCTGGGTCATCGAACATACCTTACGCTTTATGGCCGATAATCGTGCAGAGATGCCCGCGCGCCGTTTTGCCCTGAATCTTTCGGCTCCGTCAATTTGTCGTGCGAAGTTTTCACTGGAAGTCAGCAAGCTACTGAGCAAATACCAGATCGAGGCGTGGCAGTTGATCTTCGAAGTCACCGAAAGCTACGCGCTGCTGAATGCCGAGCAGGCGCAGGTAACGCTGCATAATCTGCAACAGTTGGGCTGTCAAATTGCGATTGACGATTTCGGTACCGGCTATGCCAGCTATGCCCGGCTGAAAAATATCAGCGCCAACATTTTAAAAATTGACGGGAGTTTTATCCGCAATATGGTATCGAACAGCCTCGACTACCAGATTGTTGCTTCTATCTGCCATCTGGCGCGCATGAAGAAAATGCAGGTGGTGGCGGAATTTGTTGAAAGCGAGGAGATCCGCAGCGCGGTCGCCTCGCTGGGCATTGACTATATGCAGGGATATTTAATCGGCGAACCCCAACCGCTAAGGGACATACTGAAAGCGCAGGTGCCGGTTACCGGCACCTGAGCGGCCTTCAGGCGGCGATTTCCGGTGAACGTTCTTCCTCTATTTTCAGACGCCAGCCGGTGACCGCTTCCCAGTATTGCTGCTCTTTTTCCAGATCGAGCAGCACCAGCGCGTTCTGGCTGAACCAGTCATAAGGAAAACGGAGCGTCCAGTGGCTGTCGTCCGTGATGAGCGTCAGCGTCGGGGGCGTAGTCGTGGCCTGGCGCTGATTGTTCAGCAGAACGCCAAGGCGCAGCAACTGGATTAGTGGCAGGTATTGCTTCTTCTTGAACAGCGTAAAGCGCGGCAGATCGTCCAGCTTGATCGCTTTGCGGTGATAGCGAACCAGCGTCGCCATCATGGTTTGCTGCTCCTGATTAAAGCCGGGTAAATCACTGTTTTGCAGAATATAGGCTGAATGGCGATGCAGGCCGCTGTGATTGATATTCAGGCCTACCTCGTGCAGCATTGCGGCCCATCTCAGCAGCGCTTCCAACTGCGGATGGGCCAGTTTTGGCTGCTGCGCCTGCCACTGATCGTACATCTGCATGGTGGTATCCAGTACGCGTCTGGCCTGATCGCTGTCAATATTGTACTGATTCGCCAGGCTACTGGCGGTACGGCTACGGACGTCCTGGTGGCGAAAGCGGCCTTCCATTTCGTACAGGACGCCTTCACGCAGCGCGCCGTCGGAGAGGCGAAGCTCGCGGATGGCCAGCGCATCAAAGACACCGCAAAGAATCGCCAGACCCGGCACAAACACCGCTTTTCGCTCCTCGGATAAACCCGGCAAGCTCAGGGCGTCGAAATTGCGATAGTGCAGTATCTCTGTCACCAGACGGTCCAGACGTTCCGGGGTAATAAAACCGTCTTTTTCCCCCAGCTCCAGCAGCACTTCATGTGCGGCTTTAATGGTGCCGGAGGCGCCCAGCGCGACGTTCCAGCCCTGAATGCGAAACTGCCAGGTTAAGGTTTCGAGCTTTTGCGCCGCCGCCATTCTGGCGCGCTGGAAGTTTTCCGGGTTGATCGCGCCGCCGGGAAAATAAAGCTGCGCAAAGCTGACGCACCCCATACGACGGCTTTCAACCAGCTTTGGCTCGAAGTTTTCGCCGATCACCAGTTCCGTTGAGCCGCCGCCGATGTCGATCACCAGCTTACGCCCCTTTTCGGGCTGCGTGTGCTCAACGCCCATAAAAATCAGGCGCGCTTCTTCGTTACCGGAGATGATCTCAATAGGGTAGGGGATAACCTTTTCCGCACGCTTGAGAAAGTCAGTGGCGTTCAACGCCTGACGCAGCGTGTGCGTCCCCACAATACAGACGCTGGAGGGCGAAAACCCCTGCAGACGTTCGGCAAACAGCGACAGACAGCTTAGCCCGCGCTCCATGGCTTCTTCACTCAACCGGTTATCCGGGCCGAGGCCGTCAGCCAGATGGACACGCTGCTTCAGACGGCCAATTATCTGCATTGCGCCATCCACCACGCGGGCAATGACCATGTGAAAACTGTTTGAGCCGAGGTCGACTGCCGCAAACTCCTGCGGTCGTGGGGACTTATCATGTATTGGCATAGCGTTAGTCTGGTTGCTCGAGTGATTTGATGTAGTCATAAATCGCCAGTTGCGCCTGTACTTTGCGGCGATTCCCGCGCGGCACGTAGCGATTACTCAGTTCTTTGTCGATATAGCGGGCTTTTACCGTGTCGCTGAACAGGATGTCAATAATATCCAGTACTCGTTGCTTCAGGCGTGGATCAAGCAGCGGCGTCGCTACCTCAATGCGGTAGTCGATATTACGCGTCATCCAGTCCGCGGAGGACAGATACACCTGCTTATTACCGCCATTTTCAAAGATGTAAACACGGTCATGTTCCAGATAGCGGTCAACAATGCTGATGACGCGAATATTATCGCTGATGCCTGGAAGATAAGGAATCAGCGAACACATTCCGCGAACCAGCAGATTTACCGTCACGCCGGAACTGGACGCCGCATACAGGCGGTCAACCAGCCCTTTGTCGACCAAATTATTCAGCTTCAGGGTGATGCCGGAAGGGCGTCCCTGCTGAGCGTTGGCGATTTCACGGTCAATCATTTCATACAGCAGGCGACGCGAGTTTTGTGGCGAAACCAGCAAATAATCAAACGTTACCGGACGGTACGGGTTCTCAATAAAGTTAAACACCCGGCGCACTTCGTTGGTGATCCGCGCATCGGCGGTCAGCAGCGAATAGTCGGTATACAGGCGCGCGGTTTTTTCGTTGAAGTTACCGGTGCCGATATGCGCGTAGCGCACCACGTCGTCGCCTTCTTTACGCGAAATAAGAAACAGCTTGGCGTGAATTTTTAAGCCCGGCGCGGAGAAGATCACATGTACGCCCGCTTCCGTCAGGCGCTTCGCCCAATGAATGTTGGCTTCTTCATCAAAGCGCGCCTGTAGCTCCACCACCACCGTGACTTTTTTGCCGTTGTGGGCAGCATGGATCATCGAGTCGATAATCCGTGAATCTTTCGCCACGCGATAGATGTTAATTTTGATGGCCAGTACGCTCGGGTCGAAGGAGGCCTGACGCAACAGCTCCAGAACGTGCTCAAAGGTGTGATATGGATAGTAGAGCAGCACATCGCGTTCACGGATGGCGTCAAAGCCATTACGAAACTTCTCATTATCAAACCAGATATGGCGCAGGCGCGGCAGCGGTTTATTCACCAGATTCGCTTTGCCGACATTCGGGAAGTTAATGAAATCTTTGAAGTTGTGGTAACGCCCTCCGGGCACGATGGAGTCATAACGCGAGATGGTCAGTTTTTCCCGCAGCACTTCGACCAGCGCGTTGGGCATGTCGCGCTGATAAACAAAACGCACCGGTTCAGCGGTCAAACGCTGTTTGAGGCTGGAGGACATCAGCTCCATCAGGCTGGATTCCATCTCGTGCACCAGATCGTATTCGGCGTCGCGGGTCATCTTCATCGAATAAGCGTTCAGGGCGTCGTAATCAAAAAAGCCTTTGAAGATGTCATCCAGGCAGTAGCGCAGAATGTTGTCCAGCAGGATCATCGGTTTGCGGCGTCGCGGGGCTTCCGGCGGCAGGTTGACGAAGCGCGGCACTTTGTCCGATGGAATTTCCAGCAGCGCGTAGCGTATTGAATCACCACGAATGATCTCCACCGCGAGGTAGGTGTAATCATCTTTCAGAAACTGAACGAGATCCGTTTCGCGGTTGATCAAAATGGGGGTGATATGCTGGCGCAGGTATTGTTTAAAGTAGTGGCGCAGCCAGCTTTGCTGATTCACTGACAGTTGGCGTTCGTTAATCAGGAAGATCTGGTTGCGCGCCATCTCCAGCAACAGTTCGTTATAAAGACCATCAAATTCCTGATCGGCTTTTAACACACGGGACTGGATCTTGCCTAACAGATGGCGAGAATGCGAATTTGAACCCTGTTCTTCGCTAATGATAATGCGGCGCTTCAACTCGGCGAAACGCACTTTATAGAACTCATCAAGGTTATTGGAATAGATGCCTAAGAAACGCATCCTTTCGATTAGCGGGTTAGATTTATCCGCCGCTTCCTGGAGCACGCGTTCGTTAAACGCTAACCAGCTCAGCTCTTTCTCGATGTATAGCTTTTCCTGACCCATTAATACTTATACTCCGTTTGATTCACGGGACACGACCTGATCATTATGGCGAGCAATGCTCTGAGATGTCCAACTGTGCCAGAAAAGTATGACAATAAACTGTTTGATAACATAAAGGCGGGAAGAAAAGTAGGCCGGAGAGGGTATTTTGCCGCTATCCGGCGAACGGACGCGTCAGGGCCAGAAGACGGCGCTTCTGGCCTGTGAAGGGACCGAATTAATCGTCAGCCGCATAGCCCTGCGGCGGCAAACGTTGACCATCCAGCCACGCGGCGTTGTCATGCATCTTCAGACGGCCTTCGACGAACCAGCTCACAACCAGGGGATAAATGGCATGTTCCTGGGCCTGAACGCGCGCGGTGATTTCGTCTTCGTCGTCTCCCTCAAAGACGGGCACTTTCGCCTGTAAAATGACCGGACCGCCATCAAGCTCATCGGTGACAAAGTGCACCGACGTGCCGTGTTCCTCGTCGCCATTTTCCAGCGCCTGGCGGTGGGTATGCAGGCCGGGATATTTGGGCAACAGGGAAGGGTGTATATTCAGCAGGCGTCCGTGATAATGAGCGACAAAGGCTGGGCTAAGAATGCGCATAAAACCGGCCAGCACCACTACATCAGGCGCATACGCGTCGATCTCAAGGGTCAGCTCCCGGTCAAACGCTTCACGGCTGGCGAACTGATCGGCCGTCAGCGTATGCACAGGAATGTTCGCTTTTCTGGCGCGTTCAAGGCCGAACGCATCGGCCTTGTTGCTGAATACTGCGCGAAGGGTGCCGTTGATTTTCTTCTCTTTGCAGGCATCAATGATCGCCTGCAAATTGCTTCCGTTGCCGGAAATAAGCACCACAATATTCATTATTCAATAACCACACGCTGTTCGGAATCAGAAGCGTTGATGATACCGATTTTCCACGCGTTTTCACCCTTTGCTTTCAGCAATGCCAGCGCATTGTCCACTTCGCTTGCCGGAAGGGCGATCACCATACCGACGCCGCAGTTAAAGGTACGATACATTTCATGCTGGCTAACATTACCGGCGTTTTGCAACCAGTTGAACACGGCAGGCCACTGCCATGAAGATTCGTCGATCACCGCCTGAGTGTTGTCCGGCAGAACGCGTGGAATATTTTCCCAGAAACCGCCGCCGGTGAGGTGGGCGATGGCGTGCACGTCGACGTTCTCGATCAGCGCCAGGATCGATTTCACGTAGATACGGGTCGGCGCAAGCAGATGATCGGCCAGCGGCTTACCGTCAAGCTCGGTGGTTTCCGGGTCGCAGCCGCTAACCTCAACGATTTTGCGGACCAGCGAATAGCCGTTTGAGTGCGGGCCGCTGGATCCCAGCGCAATCAGCACATCGCCGTCGGCAACTTTAGAACCGTCGATGATTTCTGATTTTTCCACCACCCCGACGCAGAAACCCGCGACGTCATAGTCTTCACCGTGGTACATCCCTGGCATTTCAGCGGTTTCCCCTCCGACCAGCGCGCAGCCGGACTGCAGACAACCTTCCGCAATGCCCTGAATGACGCTGGCTGCGGTGTCCACGTCCAGTTTCCCGGTAGCGTAATAGTCGAGGAAAAACAGCGGCTCAGCGCCCTGAACCACCAGGTCGTTCACGCACATCGCCACCAGGTCAATCCCGATGGTATCGTGACGCTTAAGATCCATTGCCAGACGCAGTTTGGTCCCTACGCCGTCAGTGCCGGAAACCAGTACCGGTTCACGATATTTTTGCGGCAACGCGCACAGCGCACCGAAGCCACCCAGACCCCCCATTACTTCCGGGCGGCGGGTTTTCTTCACTACGCCTTTGATTCGATCGACCAGAGCATTGCCCGCGTCAATATCAACACCGGCATCTTTGTAGCTAAGAGAGGTTTTATCGGTCACTGCCTGGTTCCCCACGTTATTTCTTGCGGTAAAAGGAAAAATTCGGCGCAATTCTAACAGGGAAAGCAAACGTTTGCGAGCCTGCGTTGCATCCGATTTTATATGTTGATTTTTGCTGCGATTTTCTCGTACGGCGCCGTTTTTATGACCTGCGCCACGAAAATGAAACCGGGTACATTTCGTTGCTTGAATGCGCCGCTAAGTTTGCTCAGTATCGTACTGAAACCGGTTTCTGTTTTGCTAATGCGAATTAACGAGGGGATCTATGTCGGGATTTAAAGCGAATTTCATGTGGGGTGGGGCGGTCGCGGCGCATCAACTGGAGGGCGGCTGGCAGGAAGGCGGAAAGGGAATCAGCGTGGCCGATGTGATGACCGCAGGCGCGCACGGCGTCGCGCGGGAAATCACCGACGGCGTGCTGCCAGGCAAAAATTATCCCAATCACCACGCCATTGACTTTTACCGCCGCTACAAAGAGGACATAAAGCTGTTCGCGGAAATGGGCTTCAGGTGTTTCCGCACGTCCATTGCCTGGACACGTATTTTTCCACAGGGAGACGAAACCCAGCCCAATGAAGCGGGGTTGCAATTTTATGACGACCTCTTTGACGAGTGTCTGAAATATGGCATTGAACCGGTGATCACCTTGTCGCATTTCGAGATGCCGTACCATCTGGTGACGGAATACGGCGGCTGGCGCAACCGTAAGCTCATCGACTTTTTCGTGCGCTTTGCGAAGGTGGCGTTTACGCGCTATCAGCATAAAGTGAAATACTGGATGACGTTTAACGAGATTAACAACCAGGCGAATTATCATGAAGACTTCGCGCCGTTTACTAACTCCGGATTGAAATACCAGCCGGGCGAAGATCGCGAACCGATAATGTACCAGGCGGCGCACTACGAGTTGGTCGCCAGTGCGCTGGCGGTGAAAGCCGCCCGCGAAATCAACCCGGCGCTACAGGTCGGCTGCATGATCGCCATGTGCCCCATATACCCGCTGACCTGTGCGCCGGACGACATGATGATGGCGATGAACGCCATGCACCGCCGCTACTGGTTTACCGACGTCCACGTACGCGGTAAATACCCGCAGCACATCCTTAATTATTTCGAACGGCGCGGCTTCGCGCTGGATATCACCGACGCCGATCGCGCCGCGTTGTCTGAGGGCTGCGTTGATTACATTGGCTTTAGCTATTACATGTCGTTTACCACCAAAGCGACGGAGGATAATCCACAGCTTGACTATGACGAAACGAAGCATTTGGTCGCCAACCCCTACGTGCAGAAGTCGGACTGGGGGTGGCAGATCGATCCCGTCGGCCTGCGCTATTCGTTGAACTGGTTCTGGGACCACTATCAGCTGCCGCTGTTTATCGTTGAGAACGGCTTCGGCGCCATTGACGTTCAGCAGCCTGACGGATCGGTGGACGACAGTTACCGTATTGACTACCTGGCCGCGCACATCCGCGAAATGAAAAAAGCGGTGGTGGAGGATGGCGTGGATCTGATGGGGTACACGCCATGGGGATGCATCGATCTGGTTTCCGCTGGCACGGGCGAAATGAAAAAACGCTATGGCTTCATCTACGTCGACAAAAATAATGACGGGAGCGGCACATTGGCCCGGCAGCCTAAAAAATCTTTCGCATGGTATCAGCAGGTGATTAAAAGCAACGGTGAAACGCTCTGATTTCAGCGACTTGACCCGCCGCCCCGCGCAGAATGCGGGGCGTGTTTTATACTCATCAGCCAAAGGTAAATAACTTTGCTTGATCCAGGTCATGCATACGTTATGTTGCGCCCAGGAGGAAAAGCGGTATAATCCGGCGATTTTTTTTGTGGTTGCCACTCGTCTGAGGAAAGGAGAAGAGTATGAAGATCGTGGAAGTCAAACACCCACTCGTCAAACACAAGCTGGGTCTGATGCGTGAAAACGACATCAGCACCAAACGCTTTCGTGAACTCGCCTCGGAAGTAGGCAGTCTGCTGACCTACGAAGCGACTGCGGGCCTGGAAACCGAAAAGGTGACCATTGAAGGCTGGAATGGCCCGGTTGAAGTCGACCAGATTAAAGGGAAAAAAATTACCGTCGTGCCTATCCTGCGCGCAGGTCTGGGGATGATGGAAGGGGTACTGGAAAACGTACCAAGCGCGCGTATCAGCGTGGTCGGGATGTACCGCAACGAAGAAACCCTGGAGCCGGTTCCTTATTTCCAGAAGCTGGTGTCCAACATCGACGAGCGTATGGCGCTGATCGTTGATCCGATGCTGGCGACCGGAGGTTCCGTTATCGCCACCATCGATCTGCTGAAAAAAGCCGGTTGCAGCAGCATCAAGGTGCTGGTGCTGGTTGCCGCGCCGGAAGGCATTGCCGCGCTGGAAAAAGCGCACCCGGACGTGGAACTGTACACCGCGTCGATCGACCAGGGATTGAACGAGCACGGATACATTATTCCGGGGCTTGGCGATGCCGGTGATAAGATCTTTGGGACGAAATAAGTGAATCATTAAATATCAGCCGACTTTAAGAGTCGGCTTTTTTTTGAATAAAACAACTCAACTGCTAATAACAAAACACACAGAGGAAAACACTATGACGCGCCGTGCTATCGGGGTAAGTGAAAGACCGCCGCTTTTACAGACAATCCCGCTTAGTTTGCAACACCTGTTCGCCATGTTTGGCGCAACCGTGCTGGTGCCCGTTCTGTTTCATATTAACCCGGCCACCGTTCTGCTGTTTAACGGCATTGGTACGCTGCTGTATTTGTTTATCTGTAAAGGGAAAATCCCGGCTTATTTAGGGTCGAGCTTTGCCTTTATCTCCCCGGTGCTGCTCCTGCTGCCGTTAGGCTATGAGGTGGCGCTGGGCGGCTTTATTATGTGCGGCGTGCTGTTCTGCCTGGTCTCTTTCATCGTGAAGAAGGCAGGCACTGGCTGGCTGGACGTGATGTTTCCTCCTGCTGCGATGGGCGCCATTGTTGCCGTTATCGGTCTGGAACTGGCGGGGGTCGCTGCTGGCATGGCCGGACTGCTGCCGGCGGAAGGTCAGTCCGCGGATGCGAAGACCATTATTATCTCCATGGTGACGCTGGCGGTGACCGTGTTCGGTTCTGTACTGTTCCGCGGCTTTATGGCGATTATCCCGATCCTCATTGGCGTACTGGCGGGCTATGCGCTTTCCTTCGCGATGGGCGTTGTCGATACCACACCGATCGCCGAGGCGCACTGGTTTGCGCTGCCGACATTCTACACCCCGCGTTTCGAGTGGTTCGCTATTCTGACCATTCTGCCAGCGGCGCTGGTGGTGATTGCTGAACACGTCGGGCACCTGGTGGTTACGGCGAATATCGTTAAAAAAGATCTGGTACGCGATCCGGGTTTGCATCGCTCCATGTTCGCTAACGGTTTATCAACGTTGATCTCCGGCTTCTTCGGCTCTACACCGAACACCACCTACGGCGAAAATATTGGCGTCATGGCAATTACCCGCGTGTACAGCACCTGGGTGATTGGCGGCGCGGCGATCTTCGCTATCCTGCTCTCCTGCGTAGGCAAACTCGCAGCGGCTATCCAGATCATTCCGCTACCGGTGATGGGTGGGGTATCCCTGTTGCTGTATGGAGTGATCGGCGCGTCCGGTATCCGCGTGCTGATTGAATCGAAGGTGGATTACAACAAAGCGCAGAACCTGATCCTGACCTCCGTTATTCTGATCATTGGCGTCAGCGGCGCGAAGGTTCACATTGGCGCCGCTGAACTGAAAGGCATGGCGCTGGCCACCATCGTCGGGATTGGCCTGAGTCTGATCTTCAAGTTAATCTCAGTATTGCGTCCGGAAGAAGTGGTACTGGATGCGAAAGACGCGGATACGCCGCAGCAGTAACGCAGAAACCGGGCAGGAACGCTGCCCGGTTCTATCACAGCGGAATTCTGTGTTAAACTCATCGCGATTTAATGAAATCTGGGTTGAGGTATCTCTGAACACACCGGCACAGCTCTCCTTGCCACTTTATCTTCCTGACGACGAAACTTTCGCAAGTTTCTGGCCGGGGGATAACGCCTCTTTACTGGCCGCACTGCAAAACGTGTTGCGTCAGGAGCATAGCGGATACATTTATCTCTGGTCGCGTGAAGGCGCGGGCCGCAGTCATTTATTGCATGCCGCCTGCGCGGAACTGTCGCAGCGCGGCGACGCGGTCGGCTATGTGCCGCTGGACAAGCGCACCTGGTTTGTTCCGGAGGTGCTCGACGGGATGGAACAGCTTTCGCTGGTCTGTATCGACAACATCGAATGTGTCGCCGGCGATGCGCTGTGGGAAATGGCGATTTTCGATCTCTACAACCGCATCCTCGAGTCTGGAAAAACGCGTCTGCTGATTACCGGCGATCGTCCGCCACGTCAGCTTAATCTCGGCTTGCCCGATCTGGCCTCGCGGCTGGACTGGGGGCAAATTTACAAGCTTCAGCCTCTGTCGGATGAAGACAAACTTCAGGCGCTCCAGCTGCGCGCCCGGCTACGTGGCTTTGAGCTACCCGAAGACGTGGGGCGCTTTTTACTTAAACGGCTGGATCGCGAAATGCGTACGCTGTTTATGGCGCTGGACCAGCTCGATCATGCCTCGATTACCGCCCAGCGTAAGCTGACGATTCCGTTCGTCAAAGAGATCCTCAAGCTTTAACCGCAGACTGCTCTGGGTCTGTCTGATGTAATTCTGCTTCGCTGACGCCCGTCACGGTGAGAATGAGTGGCAGGTCGAGCCCGTTTTTCAGCATCTCTTTTGCGATACGTAACGCCGCGAGCTTTTGCCCTTTTTCCAGACCTTCTTCGAGTCCTTCGTTTCTCAGATATTCTGCCAGCGTCATAATTGTGTCCTTATATTCGGTTGGTTGGTTTGCCAGTGTCTGGAAAAAAGCGCGTTGATTTTCTACTTTTCCATTTTTTGATACGTAAAGCAATACTGTTTTAAGCTGCTCGTGGGTGATGTTGTTTTGATTGATTAATATTACTAGTTTATCTGTTAATTCATTTAAATCGCGCAAGCGAATATGTTTTTGCACTATTTCCAGAATCGCCATTCGTCGATGCTGCATAATTTCATCATCGGGTATGATGGTAATATCGACTAAAGGAAAGGCGTGATTATAGAAGTTTTCTGCCAGCGACGGCAGCGCAAACGCATCCAGCCAGCGCATTGAGTAAGGATAAGGGCTAACCAGACCGTGATAGAACAGAACCGGGATCACCAGCGGTAATGTGTCGTGTCCGGCGTCAAGGTGACGTTGCATGGCGGCAATGGCATAGCGCATCAGGCGAAACGCCATGTGCCGGTCGGGAGAGCTCTGATGTTCAATTAACGCGTAAATATAACCGTTACCTGCGCGCGTCTTTAATGAGTAAAGAATATCCGAATAATAGGCGCGCATCGACTCCTCAATAAAACTGGCAGACTCCAGACGAAGCGTACTGAGGTCACAAAGTTTATGCAGCGCACGGGGTAGATGACTCTCCAAAAAATCACGCGCGGTTTCGGGATGGGATAAAAATTGTTTAAACACGGCATCATGCGGTGTCGAGGTGTTCTTTTTATTCATGGCATCCTTTTCCTTCTTTAATGAATAGTCCGCAATCTAGCAGAAAGAAAAATAAAGAAGAGAAAGAAGCGGCAAGGATGCGAGTAGCCTCGGAAAATTATTGAGAGCCAAATAATAGAAAAGCGCCGCAATCGATACTGACGCGGCGCATGGGCGGTTAGCGGACGATGTCCAGCACCTGCTCTGGCGGTCGTCCGATTCGTGCCTGGCCATTCGCCACCACAATCGGGCGCTCCATCAGTTTGGGATTTTCTACCATCGCCTGAATCAGTTGCGCCTCCGTCAGATTGCTGTCTGCCAGATTGAGCGCTTTGTAGAGATCGTCTTTCTGGCGCATCAGTTCGCGGGCGCTGGTCATGCCCAGCATTTTCAGCAGTTGACGCAGTGTTGCCGCATCGGCGGGGGTGTCGAGATAAAGCACCACTTCCGGCTCCACGCTGTTGGACTGCAGCAGGCTCAGTGTTTCGCGACTCTTGGAACAACGCGGATTATGGTAGATTTTTACCGCTTCTGACATGACTTCTCCTTGTATCGCTATCCGGGCAAAGGACAGATAATTACATTTTGGTGTAAGGCTTAAAGCGTTCTTGCAGCTGACGCAACTGGTCGATACGGGCATCGTAACGCGCCTGCTGCTGGCTGCCCAGCTTCGCCTGTGAGCTGGCGCTGCTGAGTAATGAGATCGCCTGATCGAGACGGCCCGCCAGCGCGTAGCCTTCCGCGCGGGCCGCAAGCTCTTGATCGCGATGATTCAGCGCAGCTTGCGCCTGGGCAAGAAGATCCCAGCCATTGCTGTCGTCTTTATAATTAAACGTATAGCGGTTGAGGATCGTTGCGGCTTCCTGCGCCTGTCCACCCTGCAGCAGCGCGTTCGCGAGGTTAAGCTGCAGGACAGGGTTCACCCGCAAATCGCGCGCATTTTTCAGACGCGCGATCGCGTCATGGGTTTTCTTCTGTCCGAGATCGATGTCGGTGGCCAGATCCAGATACCAGGCGTTCCCCGGCTCCGCCGATAACAGCGGCTGGAGCGCTTTGCGCGCTTCATCATATTTACTGCCTTCCATTGCCTGAAGCGCCCGGCCATATTGCGCGGCGCGCTGCTGGCGGACGTTGCCTTTCGCCAGTTCATCCAGCAGATCGCTGGTTAACTGGTTGCGTCCGGAATTATACATCCCCAGGGTGCGCACTTTCGCTAAATAGAACGCTTCCGATGATTGCACCACGACCGGACGCATCTGGTTTGCCCGGTTACGGGCATCAGAAAGTCGGCTTTCCGGCAGGGGGTGGGTTAACAGGATTTCCGGCGGACGGGAGGAGTAGCGCGCCTGGTCGAGCAGTTTCTCCAGGAATGTCGGCATAGCCTGTGGATCGAATCCGGCGCGCTGAAGCACCTGGATCCCTATACGGTCGGCTTCCTGTTCGTTCTGCTGGGTAAAGCTGATCATTCCCTGACGCGTGCCCGCCAGCGTCCCGGTGAGCGCCGCCATCCCCGCCTGCGGGCTGGCCATTGCTAATAATATGGAGCCCAGTGCGCCAACCCAGGTGAGCGGCGCGCTGCGTTTTTGATCTTCCATCGCCCGCGCCAGGTGGCGTTGGGTAACGTGGGAAATTTCGTGCGCCATGACCGAGGCGAGTTGGCTTTCATTATCAGAGTAGCGAAACAGCGCGGAGTGCAGCACGACGTTACCGCCGAAGAAGGCGAATGCGTTGATTTCGTCGTTATTTATCAAAAAGAAATGGAAGGGCGTTTTGACCGAGTCGGCATGGGAAACCAGGCGCATCCCGAGTCCGTTAATGTACTGAACCAACAACGGGTCGTTAATCAACGGCGCGCTGCCGCGCAGCTGGCGCACATAATAATCGCCCATCTGCAATTCCTGCCCGATGGAAAGGGTGCTTGCAGCCGACGTTCCCATGTCCGGCAATGAGTCCGCAGCGTCTGCGAACGCGGGCGCCGCCTGACCGAGGGTCAGTGCGGCAATGAGGGTAGCCACCAGGTTTTTCTTAAACTGCCTGAACATAACCTCTGTCCTGTTTTCTTTGAGATAGTCATTTGACCGATGCCGGGCAGTATCGTTCCCGCTCTGCCTGCAAGGGCAGTGTAGCGGTGAAACCTGCGGATGAATACCCTGCACAAATGACTTTTCAGTTTCCTGAATCAGTCATAAAAAGCGAAGTCTTTTTTGTGACATTTCGATACAATTCGGGATCGCAATCCCGCTAATGAGGTTCAGGGAAGGTTTTATGCTCGAAATGTTGATGCAATGGTATCGCCGTCGCTTTAGCGACCCGGAGGCGATTGCTTTGCTGGTGATCCTGGTTGCCGGTTTCGGCATCCTTTTCTTTTTTAGCGGATTACTGGCTCCGCTGCTGGTGTCTATCGTGCTGGCTTATTTACTCGAGTGGCCGACCGTCCGCCTGGAGAAGATCGGCTGTTCACGCCGCTGGGCGACGTCGATTGTGCTGGTACTGTTTGTAGGCATTTTACTGCTTATGGCGTTTGTGGTGATGCCGGTGGCCTGGCAGCAGGGGATATACCTGATCCGCGACATGCCCGGCATGTTGAATAAACTCTCTGATTTCGCCGCGACATTGCCGCGTCGTTATCCTGCGTTAATGGACGCGGGCATCATTGACGCCATGGCGGAAAACATGCGTACCCGCATGCTGACGATGGGCGATTCCGTAGTGAAATACTCACTGGCGTCTCTGGTTGGCCTGCTGACCCTGGCGGTTTATCTGGTGCTGGTGCCGCTGATGGTGTTTTTCCTGCTGAAGGACAAAGAGCAGATGCTGAATGCGGTGCGCCGGGTGCTACCGCGCAACCGTGGGCTGGCGGGGCAGGTCTGGAAAGAGATGAATCAGCAAATCACCAACTACATCCGCGGGAAAGTGCTGGAAATGGTGGTGGTGGGTGTGGCGACCTGGCTGGGCTTCCTGCTGTTTGGCCTGAACTATTCGCTACTGCTGGCGGTGCTGGTCGGCTTTTCGGTTCTTATCCCCTATATCGGCGCCTTCGTGGTGACGATCCCGGTAGTGGGCGTGGCGCTGTTTCAGTTTGGTCTGGGGACCGAGTTCTGGAGCTGTTTCGCGGTCTATTTGATCATCCAGGCGCTTGACGGAAACTTGCTGGTGCCGGTTTTGTTCTCTGAAGCGGTGAATCTGCACCCGTTGGTGATCATTCTCTCCGTGGTCATTTTTGGCGGCCTGTGGGGTTTCTGGGGCGTTTTCTTCGCGATTCCGTTAGCGACCTTAATTAAAGCGGTGGTCCATGCCTGGCCTGATGCGCAGCGCGTTGACGCAGCGTAACTCTTTTCATCCGGTAACGTTCTGTTACCGGATTGCTTCTCCCCTCTAAATGTTTTCTGAATATACCGCCACGCTGTCGTTTTTCGTCCTTTTTGTCTTTAACGTGACCCGGGTGATGAATTTTTGTCACGCATGGAAAAGACCGACAGGAGAAAAAAATGGGTCACAACACACACACGCAACAGAAACCGGGGTGGGGCGGTTATCTCGCCTTTTTCATTACGATTCTCTTTTTTTCAGGGATGTTTGCGAAAAGCACGGAATGGTGGCGGGTTTTCGATTTTACCGTGCTCAACGGCACGTTTGGTCAGATCAACGCGGCGGGAGATAAAGCCCTCTCGTTTCGCGGGATCGGTGGAACGGGAGCAAAAGACGGATTTCTTTTCGCCCTCGAACTCGCGCCGTCGGTCATTCTGTCGTTAGGGATTATTTCGGTGACGGAAGGGCTGGGTGGCCTGCGCGCCGCCCAACAGTTGATGACGCCCGTTCTGCGTCCTTTACTGGGGATTCCAGGGATTTGCTCGCTGGCGTTGATTGCGAACCTGCAAAATACCGACGCTGCGGCAGGGATGACCAAAGAAATGGCGGAAGAGGGGCTCATTACCGGGCAGGAGCGCGCGATTTTCGCCACCTGGCAAACCAGCGGTAGCGCCTGCATAACCAATTATTTTTCTTCTGGCGCAGCGCTGTTCACCATGATTACCGTGCCGGTCATTACCCCGCTGGCGGTGATACTGGTCTTTAAGTTTGTCGGCGCGAATCTGTTAAGGCTGTGGATATCGCTGCTGGAAAATCGTCGTCTGCAACGGGAGGCCTGAGATGAGCGCGCAGGTACGTAAAAATGTCATGGATATGTTTATCGACGGCGCGCGGCGCGGTTTTACCATCGCCACTACCAGCCTTCTTCCCAACGTGGTGATGGCGTTTGTCATTATCCAGGCGCTGACGGTGACAGGACTGCTTGATATCGTTGGCCGCGTCTGCGAGCCGGTGATGGCGCTCTGGGGCTTGCCAGGCGAGTCTGCCACCGTACTGCTGGCTGCGGTAATGAGCATGGGCGGTGGCGTAGGCGTTTGCGCGAGCCTGGTGGTGGCGGGATCGCTGACGGGGCATGACGCGACCGTCCTTTTACCTGCGATCTACCTGATGGGCAACCCGGTACAAAACGTCGGACGCTGCCTCGGGACATCGGGTGTCGATCCGCGGTATTATCCGCACATCATCGCCGTGTGCGTGATTAACGCGCTGGTGTCGATCTGGGTCATGCAACTTATTGTTTAACAAGGAAGGTTATGAACTGTTCAATTCTGAACCTGACGCTGTTTCAGCGTGGACATGTCTACGCCCCTGACGATCTTGGCGTACAGGATATTCTCGTCGCCAGCGGCAAAATCGTGGCGATTGCTCCCACTATCGCGCCGGGCGATTTTCCTGGCTGCCAGTGTATTGATCTGGCAGGCGCCGTTGTCTGCCCGGGTTTTATCGACCAGCATGTGCACCTGATTGGCGGCGGAGGCGAAGCGGGGCCTCATACCCGCACGCCGGAAGTGCGTTTGTCGCGGCTGGTGGAGGCCGGGATCACGTCCGTAGTCGGGTTACTGGGGACTGATGGGATAACCCGCCATCCGGAGTCGCTCCTCGCGAAGACCCGCGCGCTGGAAACGGAAGGTATCAGCGCGTGGATGCTCACCGGCGCCTACTCGCTGCCCTCTCCGACCCTCACCGGCAGCGTCGATCGTGACGTGGCGCTGATCGATAAGGTCATTGGGGTGAAGTGCGCGATTTCCGATCACCGCTCGTCTGCCCCGGACGCCGCCGCGCTGGCCAATATGGCCGCACAGGCGCGCGTCGGCGGACTACTGGGGCAGAAAGCGGGCGTGAGCGTGTTTCATATGGGCAGTAGCCCCAGGATGCTCGAGCCGTTGTATGAGATCCTCGCGAATGCCGATGTGCCCATCACAAAACTCCTGCCAACACATGTTAACCGCGCCGAGTCGCTGTTCCATGCGGCGCTGGAATATGCGCACGACGGTGGCTATATCGACATCACCAGCAGCATTGATGAGCCTGTCGATCCCGCCACGGCGATCGTTACCGCGCTACAGAATGATGTTCCGTTGTCGCGTCTCACCCTCAGTTCAGATGGTAACGGCAGCCAGCCGGAGTTTGATGAAAACGGCAATCTGATCGGCATCGGCGTGGCGGGATTCGACTCGCTGGCACAGACGCTGCGCCAGTTAGTCACTATTCATCATCTGCCGCTGGAGCAGGCGTTGTGCCCGCTTACGCGTACGGTGGCCGAATTCCTGGGCCTTGCCCATAAAGGCCGGTTAGCGGTCGGATGCGACGCTGATATTCTGGTGCTTAATGAAGCGCTGGAAGTGACACATCTGTGGGCGAAAGGCAAAGTCATGGTGCGGGACAAAAAAGCGTGCGTAAAAGGCACGTTTGAGTAAAACGCGTGGCAGCCGGCCTACAAAAGATAGCCTGTAGGCCGGTAACGGTCAGGCGTTTTCTTTCAGCCAGTTCAGCACGACATCGTGGTGATTGCTGGTTTTGAAGTCGTCGAAAACGTGTTCAACTTTACCGTCTGCGTCGATCAAAAAGCTGATGCGGTGAATACCGTCATAGGTTTTCCCCATAAAGGATTTCTCACCCCAGACGCCAAACTGTTCGCAAACCTGATGATCTTCGTCAGACAGCAGGGTAAAGTTCAGCAGTTCTTTTTCGGCAAAACGGGAAAGTTTTTCGGGTTTGTCGGTGCTGATACCCAGCACATCCACGCCCGCCTTTTTCAACTCATCCATGTTATCGCGTAGGCCGCAGGCCTGAACGGTACAGCCCGGCGTCATGGCTTTCGGATAGAAATAGACCAGAACACGCTGTCCCTGGAAGTCGGTCAAATTTACTTGTTCCCCGTCTTGATCCGGCAAGCTAAATTTCGGTGCGATGTCACCGGCTTTCAGTGGATTCATTACTTAACTCCATCCTGTTCATCATGTTGTGAATAATTAACAACGTTAATACTGCCTTGTGCATTGAGTTCTGTACATAGGGCTTTAAACGCCTGCTCGATATTTTCCGCATCGTGTGATGCCGGACTGTGCGCCGTAATCTGCACGTGCAGCTGCGCAGGCGTTTCATTTTCAGCGGGTTGCGTGCGCGAAACCAGTTCCGCAATGTTCATTTGATGGCTATCAAACAGGGCTGTAAAACGCTCAATTAAATGAGGTGAATCCGGCACATCGACCTGAACCCATACTGTGGCGGGCATCGGCGGACGAGGACGGGCAGTGGTGCGCTTCATCACTATCAATAAATCCAGCTCTGCGCCTTTTAACGGCAAGGTCGACTCGATCAGGGTGATGGCATTCCAGCTACCGGACAGCAGCATGATAAACGTAAACTCCTCACCCAGCATGGCCAGTCGGCTGTCTTCAATATTGCAGCCACAACTGCTCACATGACGGGTGATCGTGTTCACAATTCCCGGGCGATCGGCACCCAGCGCAGTAATAACCAAATAATGTTGCGATGAAGGTGTCAAACCTGTTCTTCCTTTGATAGGTGGGGTAATCATAAGGAAAGCATAAAAAAAACCGGCATACAACAACCAGAAGGGCTCTGGTCACTTGCTTTTATTACCGTACCAAACGTACCATTGAGACACTTGTTTGCACAGAGGATGGCCCATGTTCACGGGAAGTATTGTCGCGCTTGTTACGCCGATGGATGAGAAAGGTAATGTCTGCCGGTCAAGCCTGAAAAAACTGATTGATTATCATGTCGCCAGCGGCACCTCGGCGATCGTTTCTGTGGGTACCACCGGCGAATCCGCTACGCTGAGCCATGATGAACATGGCGACGTGGTGATGATGACCCTGGAGTTAGCCGATGGCCGTATCCCGGTGATTGCCGGAACGGGCGCCAATGCGACCGCAGAAGCCATTAGTCTGACGCAGCGTTTCAATGACAGCGGAATTGTCGGCTGCCTGACGGTGACGCCGTATTATAACCGTCCGACGCAGGAAGGGTTGTTCCAGCATTTCAAAGCCATCGCGGAACATACTGACCTGCCACAAATTCTGTATAATGTGCCATCCCGTACCGGCTGCGATATGCTGCCGGAAACCGTAGGCCGTCTGGCGGAATTGAAAAATATTGTCGCCATTAAAGAGGCCACGGGGAACTTAAGTCGCGTTCATCAGATCAAAGAGCGGGTTTCTGACGATTTTCTGCTGCTTAGCGGCGACGATGCGACCGCGATGGACTTTATGCAGTTAGGCGGTCATGGCGTAATCTCCGTTACCTCTAACGTCGCCGCGCGCGACATGGCGGAAATGTGCAAGCTGGCGGCGGAAGGGCGTTTTGCCGAAGCGCGGGCGATCAACCAGCGTCTGATGCCGTTACACAACAAACTGTTTGTCGAACCCAACCCGATCCCAGTGAAATGGGCATGTAAGGCGTTGGGCCTTGTGGCGACCGATACGCTGCGCCTGCCAATGACGCCGATCACGGACAAAGGTCGTGACATCGTCGAAGCGGCGCTCAAGCACGCCGGTTTGCTGTAAAGTTTAGGGAGATTTGATGGCTTACTCAGTACAAAAGTCGCGCCTGGCCAGGGTTGCGGGTGTTTCGCTTGTTTTGCTGCTCGCTGCCTGTAGTTCTGATTCGCGCTACAAGCGCCAGGTGAGCGGTGATGAATCCTATCTGGATGCCGCACCGCTTGCTGAACTCCATGCTCCAGAGGGTATGATTCTGCCGGTGACCACGGGTGACTATAACATTCCGGTGACCAACGGCAGCGGCGCTGTCGGAAAAGCGCTGGACATCCGTCCGCCTGCTCAGCCGCTGGCGCTGGTTAGCGGGGCGCGTACCCAGTTTGCTGGCGATACCGCAACGCTGCTGGTGGAAAACGGACGCGGTAATACGCTGTGGCCGCAGGTCGTTAGCGTGATTCAGTCTAAAAACTACACGATTGAAAAGCGTGACGACGCCAGCCAGACCCTGACAACCGACTGGGTTGAATGGAACCGTCTTGATGAAGACCAGCAGTACCGTGGCCGTTATCAGATTTCGGTGAAACCGCAGGGCTATCAGCAGGCGGTGATGGTGAAACTGGTTAATCTGGAACAGGCGGGTAAGCCGGTTGCTGACGCCGCTTCACTGCAACGTTACAGCGCGGAAATGATGAACGTTATTTCCGCGGGTCTTGATAAGACCGCGAATGACGCCGCGAACGCCGCGCAGAACCGCTCCGCCGCTACTATGGATGTGCAGAGCGCCGCGGATGAGACCGGTTTACCGATGCTGGTCGTGCGTGGTCCGTTCAACGTTGTCTGGCAGCGTCTGCCCGCCGCGCTGGAGAAGGCAGGCATGAAGGTAACCGACAGCACCCGCTCTCAGGGCAGCATGGCGGTGACGTACAAACCGCTGTCTGATAGCGACTGGCGTGAGCTGGGCGCAAGCGATCCGGGCCTGGCGTCCGGCGACTATAAGCTGCAGGTCGGTGACTTAGACAACCGCAGCAGCATGCAGTTTATCGATCCGAAGGGGCATACCCTGACGCAGAGCCAGAACGACGCGCTGGTGGCCGTCTTCCAGGCAGCGTTTAGCAAGTAAAAATACAGGGCTGGAGAAATCCGGCCCTTTTTATTTTCGTGCTACGCAAACGTGTGCGTGGCATAATGTTTCCCGTTTCGACTACAAATTCACACCCAGGAGTATTGAAGATGCAAAAGCAAGCTGAGTTGTATCGTGGTAAAGCGAAGACCGTATACAGCACGGAAAACCCGGATCTGTTGGTGCTCGAATTCCGCAATGATACGTCAGCAGGGGATGGCGCGCGCATTGAACAGTTTGATCGTAAGGGCATGGTGAACAACAAGTTCAACCACTTTATCATGACCAAACTGGCAGAGGCCGGTATCCCGACGCAAATGGAGCGCCTGCTCTCAGACACCGAATGTCTGGTAAAAAAACTGGATATGGTGCCGGTAGAGTGCGTGGTGCGTAACCGTGCTGCTGGCTCTCTGGTCAAACGCCTGGGTATTGAAGAAGGCATCGAATTGAATCCGCCACTGTTCGATCTGTTTCTGAAAAACGATGCGATGCACGATCCGATGGTGAACGATTCTTACTGCGAAACCTTCGGCTGGGTGAGCAAAGAGAACCTGGCGCGCATGAAAGAGTTGACCTACAAAGCCAATGACGTGCTGAAGAAGTTGTTTGATGACGCAGGTCTGATCCTTGTCGACTTCAAGCTGGAGTTTGGTCTGTACAAAGGTGAAGTGGTGCTCGGTGATGAATTCTCGCCGGACGGCAGCCGTCTGTGGGATAAAGAGACCCTCGACAAGATGGACAAGGACCGTTTCCGTCAGAGCCTGGGCGGCCTGATTGAAGCCTACGAAACCGTTGCGCGTCGTCTGGGCGTGAATCTCGACTAACAGACCCAGCGGGCCGGGGCTTTTTCTCCGGCTCGCTTGCGCTTTCCAGTGGTAATCTTGTGCTGAACCGCCTACGATCATCATCATAATGAATAGAGAGATGAGGTGATTATGCGCTGGCAAGGGCGACGTGAAAGTGACAATGTGGAAGACCGACGCAGCCGTTCTGGCGGCGGCCCGTCTCTGGGCGGTCCGGGTTTTCGTTTGCCGAGCGGAAAAGGCGGTCTGGTCCTGCTGATTGTCGTTCTGGTCGCAGGCTATTATGGGGTCGACCTGACGGGCTTAATGACCGGGCAGCCGGTTTCGCAGCAACAATCTTCACGCTCCATCAGTCCAAACGACGATGAAGCGGCCAAGTTTACCTCCGTGATTCTGGCGACAACGGAAGACACCTGGGGACAGCAGTTTGAAAAAATGGGGCGTACCTACCAGCAGCCTAAGCTGGTGATGTACCGCGGCGCTACGCGCACCGGATGCGGCACCGGGCAGTCCATTATGGGACCGTTCTACTGTCCGGCGGACGGTACGGTCTATATCGATCTTTCCTTCTATGACGAAATGAAAAACAAGCTGGGCGCGGACGGCGATTTCGCTCAGGGCTACGTTATTGCGCATGAAGTCGGTCACCATATCCAGAAACTGTTAGGCATTGAGCCAAAAGTTCGCCAGCTGCAGCAAAATGCCTCGCAGGCGGAAGTTAACCGTCTTTCCGTGAGAATGGAACTGCAGGCTGACTGCTTTGCGGGCGTCTGGGGTCACAACATGCAGCAGCAGGGCGTACTGGAGGCTGGCGATTTGCAAGAAGCGCTGAATGCCGCCGAAGCCATTGGCGACGATCGTCTGCAGCAACAAAGCCAGGGACGCGTGGTACCGGACAGCTTCACTCACGGCACGTCTGAACAGCGCTACACCTGGTTTAAACGCGGCTTCGACAGCGGCGATCCGGCGCAGTGTAATACCTTCGGCAAAGCGCTCTGATTGCAGAGGCAGGGATGTCCGACGTTATGACGCTGAATGCGCTCACCGCGCAGTTGGCGCGCGAGGGGATCCGCCGCCTGCTGGTGCTGAGCGGCGAGAATGACTGGTGCCGGGAACAGGCGTTGCGCCTGCGGGCACAGCTTCCCGGCGACTGGCTCTGGGTTTCGGACGATGCGCCCTCGGCGCCCTGCTGTTTGCCGCAGGCGCTGCAAACCCTGCTGGGTCGAGAATTCCGTCATGCGGTTTTTGATGCGCGTCAGGGGCTGGATGCGGCGGCGTTCGCAGCCTTAAGCGGTACGCTGCGCGCGGGAAGCTGGCTGGTCCTGTTGGTTCCGCCGCTGGCGCGTTGGTCCACGCAACCGGATGCGGATTCGCTTCGCTGGAGCGACTGCGCTCAGCCCATCCCGACGCCCAATTTTGTTCGCCATTTCTGCCATGTCCTCCTCTCTGACGGGGAGACGCTGTGCTGGCAGCAACATCAGCCGTTTACCGTCCCGCATTTTCCGCAGCGTCCTGCGTGGCAGCCTGCCAGCGGTGAGCCGTTGCCGGAACAAGCCGCCCTTCTGGCGAAACTGTCAACGATGCCGGAAGGCATTGCCGCCGCGATCGCCGCCCGCGGTCGCGGCAAGTCCGCCCTGGCGGGCCAGCTGATTGCGCGTATTGCCGGGACGGCGATCGTCACCGCGCCTGCGAAAGCGGCAACGGACGTGCTGGCGCAGTTTGCTGGCGATAAATTCTGCTTTTACTCACCGGATGCGCTGCTGGCAGCCGACGTACGCGCCGACTGGCTGATCGTGGACGAAGCGGCCGCGATCCCCGCGCCGCTCCTGCACCGCCTTGTATCGCGTTTCCCCCGCGTCTTATTGACCACCACCGTTCAGGGCTACGAAGGCACCGGACGCGGATTTTTGCTTAAGTTTTGCGCCCGTTTTCCGACGCTTCAACGCTTCGAACTCCAGCACCCCGTTCGCTGGGCCAAAGGGTGTCCGCTGGAGAAAACCGTCAGCGACGCGCTGGTATTTGACGATGACGATTTTGCCACTTTGCCGCAGGGTGACGTAACCATCACCCCTTTTGAGCAAAAAAGCTGGCGAACGCGCCCGGCGCTACCGCTGGCGGCTTACCGGCTGCTTTCCGGCGCGCACTATCGCACCTCGCCGTTGGACCTGCGCCGGATGATGGATGCGCCGGGGCAGCATTTTTTTCAGGCAAGCTGCGCCGGACAAACCGTTGGCGCGCTATGGCTGGTGGATGAAGGCGGGCTGAGCGGTGAACTCAGCCAGGCCGTCTGGGCGGGTTACCGTCGGCCTCGCGGAAATCTCGTGGCGCAGTCGCTGGCGGCGCACGGCGGCGATCCGCTGGCCGCCACGCTGACCGGTCGTCGTGTCAGCCGGATAGCCATTCATCCCGGTCGGCAGGGAGAGGGTATTGGTCAGCAACTGATTGCCCAGGCCCATGATGCCCCCTGTGACTACCTTTCCGTTAGCTTTGGCTACACGCCGCTGCTTTGGCGTTTCTGGCAGCGCTGCGGCTTCATTCTGGTCCGCATGGGGAATCACAAAGAAGCCAGCAGCGGCTGTTACGCCGCGATGGCGATACTGCCGTTAACGGCGGCTGGAAAACGACTCGCGAATGAGGAGCATGGGCGTTTACGCCGCGATGCGGAAGTCCTTAGTCAATGGAATGGCGAGACGATTCCGGTAGACCCCCTCAAAACGTCTACGCTTAATGAAGATGACTGGCGCGCCCTGTCTGGTTTTGCCTTTGCTCACCGGCCATTGCTCACCTCGCTTGGCTGTCTGAACCGCCTGTTGGCCTCCTGTACGCTGCCACTCCCGGCGCTGCGGGGCGGCATACAGGATCGACATAGTGACGCGCAGCTGTGCGGCGCACTGAGGCTTTCGGGGCGCAAAGCGTTATTGAGGCAACAACGGGACGAGGCGGCGCAGGCGCTTGCCGCGTTAGATGATGAACGTTGCCGACAGTACCGCGATCGCATTGTGCAATGGCAATTTTTTCACTAACTCCTTCAATTTTCTGGCATGGTCATTGCGATTGGGGGGCGTAGAATTGACACCCTAAGCTAAGGAGAATGCCATGAAACATGATCATTTTGTTGTTCAACGTCCGGGTAAACCTGCGCAGCAGCTGTTGCTCCTGTTTCATGGCGTTGGAGATAATCCGGTCGCAATGGGCGAGATCGGCTCATGGTTTGCACCCGTCTTTCCGGACGCGCTGGTGGTGAGCGTGGGCGGCATCGAGCCGAGCGGCACAGCGTCGGGACGGCAATGGTTCTCGGTGGACGGGGTGACCGAGGAAAATCGCCAGGCGCGGATAAATGCCGTGATGCCTGCCTTTATTGACACTGTGCGCGAGTGGCAACAGCAGAGCGGCGTCGGAGCTAACGCTACGGCGCTGATCGGTTTTTCGCAGGGGGCGATCATGGCGCTTGAAAGCATCAAGGCTGAGCCAGGCCTGGCTTCCCGCGTGATTGCGTTCAATGGCCGCTACGCCAGCTTGCCGGAAACGGCAACCACCGCGACGACTATCCATCTGATTCATGGCGGTGAAGATCGGGTAATTGAGCTTTCCCATGCGGTGGCGGCGCAAGACGCGCTGCAACGTGCGGGCGGCGACGTGACGCTGGATATCGTGGACGATCTGGGACATGCGATAGACGATCGCAGCATGCAGTTTGCGCTCGACCATTTACGCTACACCGTGCCGAAGCACTATTTTGATGAAGCACTCAGCGGCGGGACGCCAAAGGATGACGATATCATCGAGATGATGTAAGTCAGGAGCGGAAAAAAGCGAAATGATGTTTTCCGCCTGGGCGATGAAATGGCCGGAAGGCAACGTCGCCTTTTCCGGCCCCTTTCAGTTCGTAATGGGGTTATTTCTTCGGTTGGTCTTTCTTCGGCCAGTCGTCCTCATCATCCCACTTATCGTTGAAATCACGATGCGGGGGAAGCTCCGGCTTGTTGGCGAGAAATTTTTTATGGTCGACGCGCTTGAGATCTTTTATCACGTTCAGCAGTACGCCTACCAGAAACACCAGTACCAGAATCCACCAATATTTAGCCAGCCAGTCCATGCGCTTTACCTCTTAACGGAACATCATCAGGCGACGAGTTGTTCCATGATACGTTGATACATACGGGCAAGCAGTTGCAGATCGGCGGCGTTTACACATTCATTGATTTTATGAATCGTGGCATTCACCGGGCCGAGCTCCACCACCTGCGCCCCCATGCGGGCAATAAATCGTCCGTCGGATGTCCCGCCCGTGGTCAGTAACTGCGGTTTAATTTCATTATAGTGCTCAATGGCATTCACCACCGCATCCACCAGCTTCCCGCGTGCCGTCAGGAACGGCTGGCCGGAGAGCCACCAGTCGACGGTATAACGCAACTGATGTTTGTCCAGCAGGGCATGAACCCGCTCTTTGATCATCTCATCGGTCAGCTCAGTGCTGAAGCGGAAGTTAAACTGCACAAACAGCTCGCCGGGGATCACATTGTTGCTGCCGGTTCCCGCCTGGATATTGGCGATCTGCATACTGGTGGCCGGGAAGAAATCATTGCCCCGATCCCATTCAATGCCCACCAGTTCGTTGAGCATCGGCGCGGCGCGGTGCACCGGGTTATCCGCCAGATGCGGATAGGCCACGTGTCCTTGCACGCCATGAATCGTCAGGTTACAGGTCAGAGAACCGCGGCGGCCGTTTTTGACGACGTCGCCTACCACTTCGGTGCTCGACGGCTCGCCCACCAGACAATAGTCGAGGCGCTCATTGCGCGCCATCAGCGCTTCCACCACCTTGACGGTGCCGTTCTTCGCGCTGGCTTCTTCATCGGAGGTGATCAGAAACGCCAGGCGTCCTTTGTGGTTGGGATGCTGCGCAACGAAACGTTCTGCCGCCACCACCATGGCCGCCAGCGAACCTTTCATATCCGCCGCGCCGCGACCAAACAACATACCGTCACGAATTGTCGGTTCGAAGGGCGGGTTGATCCAGCGGTCGGCATCACCCGCAGGCACTACATCGGTGTGACCGGCAAACGCTAACGTCTCGCCCTGACCGCGCCATGCCCAAAAATTCTGTGTATCCGCAAAATCCATACGCTCAACGGTAAAACCGATGGCGCGCAGGCGTTCAATCATCAACGCCAGACATCCCGCATCGTCCGGGCTAAGGGAAGGGCGGCGAATAAGCTGCTGTGTCAGCTCAATAACCGGGCACGACATAGACTACACCTCGTCAAAAAACTGCTGATAACTGGATTCACTAAAACCCAGCAGCATAGGCTTCCCGGGCGCGCAGAGCAATGGGCGTTTGATGATTGCCGGCATTTCCAGCATTAACGCGGTGGCTGCTGCGGCATTGGTAATGGCATTGCGTGTGGCTTCATCGAGTTTACGCCAGGTGGTGCCGCGAGTATTCAACAACGCTTCCCAGCCCAGTTCTTCGATAAACGTAGTAAGTAGCGCGGGATCCAGGCCGTCTACGCGGTAGTCATGAAAGCGATAATCCCGGTTTTGCGCCTCCAGCCAGCGGCGGGCTTTTTTAATGGTATCGCAGTTTTTGATGCCGTAAAGGGTAATCATTTGCATCCTTATTATCGTAAACTGATTTTTTAATCAGTAATAATGTTGTGACTGATAATATGATTTGTCATGTAATGGTGATCAGAAAATATATCATTGTTGAAGGAGTGTGAATAATAATTCTCCTGATCTGCGCCGGATCGATGTTTATCGCGATTCGGAATTTACCTCTTGCATCCGGCTGTTTTTTAATCAAAATAAACGCTGCCGATAATAAGGTATGATTGTTTCAAAATATTGCAGTAAGTCACATAAAATTTATGGGTTCAGCGCCATGATGTTTACATCACTTCACGGTCTCCCCGGAGGATGTAATCGCAGCAATCGGCTAATTTAACTTCACCCGGCGTGAAGGTGTTTTGTAGAATACCCATAATAAGAAGCAGAGGTCGTTATGATTGAACGTGAACTGGGGAACTGGAAAGACTTTATCGAAGTTATGCTTCGTAAATAAAATTCTGGAAAGGCATCCAAATAACAGAACAGATCGTGTGAGACGCATCACACTGAAAAGGCGACCCGTTGGCAGGTCGCCTTTTTGTTTGTTTATTCCGGACGCGGCTTCAACGGGAAGCGTCGGCGCACCAGCACGAAAAACAGCGGTACGAAGTAGATAGCCAGAATTGTCGCCGAGATCATCCCGCCCATCACGCCGGTACCGACCGCATGCTGACCCCCCGAGCCTGCGCCGTTGCTGATCGCCATCGGCAGTACGCCGAAGATAAAGGCCAGCGAGGTCATCAGGATAGGTCGCAAGCGCTGGCGACAGGCATGCAGCGTGGCCTCCAGCAGATCGTGTCCTTTTTCGTTCATCTCATTGGCGAATTCCACAATAAGAATGGCGTTTTTCGCTGACAAACCAATCACCGTCAACAGTCCTACCTGGAAATAGACATCGTTTTCCAGACCGCGCATCCAGGTGGCGAGCAGGGCGCCAATCACCCCCAGCGGCACCACCAGCATCACCGAGAACGGCACAGACCAGCTTTCATACAGCGCCGCCAGGCACAGGAATACCACCAGCAGCGAAATGGCGTAAAGGGCGGGCGCCTGTGCGCCGGACAGCCGTTCCTGATACGACATCGCGGTCCACTCAAGCCCAAATCCGGTTGGAAGCTGGCGTACCAGCGACTCCATCACGTCCATCGCCGTACCGGTACTGACGCCAGGCGCCGCCTCGCCGACGATTTCAACGGCGGAGTAGCCATTATAGCGCTCCAGTCGCGGCGAGCCCGTTTCCCAGCGCGAGGTGGCGAAGGCCGAGAAGGGCACCATGCCGCCGCTGTTGTTGCGCACGTACCACAGATTGATGTCTTCCGGCAGCATACGGTATTTCGCCGCCGCCTGAACATACACCTTTTTTACGCGCCCGCGGTCCATAAAGTCGTTGACGTAGCTCGACCCCCAGGCCGTTTGTAACGTATCGTTGATGTCATCAATAGAGACGCCTAGCGCCTGAGCTTTGCGCTGGTCGATATCGATCTGCAACTGCGGGCTGTCGTCCAGACCGTTGTGGCGTACGCGAGTCAACTGGTTGTCGCTCGCCGCAAGCCGCAACAACTGGTCGCGCGCGGCCATCAGGGCATCGTGACCGGCCCCGGCGTGATCCTGCAACTCCATGTCGAAACCCGCAGAGCTGCCCAGGCCGCTGATAGCCGGCGGGCTGCTGGCAAACACCCGCGCCTCTTTAATCTGGTTAAACGCTTTGGTCGCGCGCTCGATAATGGCAAACGATGTGCCGGTCGTGGTGTTGCGCTCGTCCCAGTCTTTTAAACGAATAAACATTCGCGCCACGTTCTGGCCGTTGCCGCCGGGGCCGGAGCCGACGGTGGCAAACACGGACTGGACGTTCTCTTTTTCGTGGGTAAAGAAGTATTTTTCGACCTGCTGTACCACTTTCAGGGTTTGTTGCTGCGTGGAACCGCTCGGCAACTGCACCGAGGTGATGAACATCCCACGATCCTCGAGCGGCAGGAAGGAGGTCGGCAGACGCAGAAACAGCACCACCATTCCCCCGAGCAGCAGCACGTAAATCAACATCCAGCGCAGGCTGCGGTGAAGGATCTTCGCCACGCCTTTTTCGTAGCGCTCGGCGTTACGGTTAAAGGTGCGGTTAAACCAGCCGAAGAAGCCAGTCTGCCCGTGATGCTCCCCTTTATGCAGCGGTTTTAGCAGCGTGGCGCACAGGGCAGGGGTGAGGATCATCGCCACCAGCACCGACAGCACCATCGCCGCGACAATCGTAATGGAGAACTGGCGGTAGATCGCCCCGGTCGTGCCGCCGAAGAATGCCATTGGCACAAATACCGCCGAGAGCACCATCGCGATACCGACCAGCGCCCCCTGAATTTGTCCCATCGACTTACGCGTCGCTTCGCGCGGGGAAAGTCCCTCTTCGCTCATGATGCGTTCGACGTTCTCCACCACCACAATGGCATCATCGACCAGCAGACCGATAGCCAGCACCATCGCGAACATCGTCAGGGTATTGATACTGTAGCCAAAGGCGTAAAGTACCGAGAAGGTCCCCATCAACACCACCGGTACGGCGATGGTGGGGATCAGTGTGGCGCGGAAATTTTGCAGGAACAGATACATCACGAGGAACACCAGCGCGATGGCCTCCAGCAGCGTTTTCACCACATCTTCGATTGAGGCCTTCACGAAGGAGGTGGTTTCATAGGCGACCTTGTATTCCAGCCCGTGCGGAAAATACTGCGCCAGTTCATCCAGCCGCGCGAGCACCTGGGTCGCCGTCGCCATTTCATTCGCGCCAGAGGCCAGTTTTACCCCCAGCCCGGAGGCCGCATGGCCGTTAAAGCGGCTCAGATAATCATACTTTTCCGCCCCCATTTCGACGGTGGCGACGTCTCCCAGCGTCACTTCCGAGCCATCCTGATTCACCCGCAGCGTAATGGCGCGGAACTGTTCGGGGGTTTGCAGTAGCGACTGGGCGTTAATGGTGGCGTTCAGCGCCTGAGTATCAATGGAAGGCGTACCGCCGAGCTGACCCACCGCAATCTGCGCGTTTTGCGATTCAATGGCGTCGGTCACATCTTTCGCGGTCATCTGGTAGCTGTTGAGTTTGGCGGGATCCAGCCAGATACGCATTGAATATGGCGAACCGTAAGCATCAATATCGCCCACGCCGTTAACCCGGCTTAGCGGGTCCTGGATATTACTGGCGACGTAGTCCGCGATGTCCTGCTTATCCATTGAGCCGTCGGTGGAGACGAAGGCGATAGTCAGAATGTTGGTGTCCCCGGTTTTACGCACGGTTACGCCCTGATTCTGCACTGCCTGCGGCAGCTTACGCATGGCCGACTGCAGCTGGTTTTGCACCTGCTGAACCGCCTCATCCGGATCGGTTCCGGCGACAAAGCTCAGCGTCACCGAGGCCTGGCCGGTCCCGCTGCTTTGTGATGACATGTACATCAAATTGTCGAGGCCGGTCATGTTCTGCTCAATGACCTGGGTAACGGTGTTCTCAAGCGTTTGCGCGGATGCGCCCGGATAGTTAGCGGTGATGCGCACGTTGGGCGGCGCAAGGTCCGGATACTGCTCAATAGGCAAAGAAAAAATAGCCAGGGTTCCTGTCAGGCACAACAGGATAGCCAGCACCCAGGCAAAAATGGGGCGATCGATAAAGAAATTCGCCATCAGAAAGAGGACCTCATTTTTCTTGATAACTTATCGGTGTGATGTGCTTCACTGTAGCGGCAAGGCACAAACCAAACGTGGAGAAAAAAAGGAGATAATGTAAATTATCATGCCTCTTTGCGGCGTTTGTCAGCTTCCTGCGCGCTTACGTCCGGTTTTGTGAAATTCTACGTCAGATGTGCGGTATCGTCTTGCGAATCTGTCGAACGAAAGCTAATGCTCACTAACGTGCCGCCGCCGGACGGTTGAGAAAAACTCAGCGTGCCGCCAAGCCGTTCCGCACGTTCCCGCATAATATTCAGGCCGTAATGCCCTGCCGGTTCATCCGGTTCGCCAATGCCCACGCCGTTATCGCGAATATAGACCGTATGATCGCCATCCGGCGCGGTCACGCAGCTGACGGCGATTTCACTGGCATTCGCGTGCTTCATCGCGTTAAGAACCGCTTCGCGAATAATTTGCAGTAAATGCACCTGCATCTGCGCGTCAAGCGCCAGCGTCGGCAGGCGGCAGTCCAGCGTCAGTTTCGCGGGCGTCTGAGCTTGCAGGGTTTCCAGCATCTCATGCAACGCGGAGGGGAGATCGGCCTGCTGCAGCGTCAGGCGGAAGGTCGTCAGCAGTTCACGTAACTGGCGGTATGCATCATTCAGCGCCCGGGAGAAGTCATCCATGATTGACTGCGCAGGGGCGTTATCTTCCGGAATCGAACGCTTCAGCAGCGTCAGTTGGATGCGCAAATAAGAGAGCACCTGCGCAAGCGAGTCGTGCAGTTCGCGGGCGATAGTGGCTCGTTCCTCCATCAACAACAGCTGCTGGAAATGCTTTTGCGCCTGGTTAAAGTACAAGCCGCGCCCAAGCATCGTTGAGACGCTGTTCAACAGGGGGATTGCGCTGTTCACGTTCTGGCTCTGCCAGTGCAGTTCACCGTAAACCGTGTCCTGCATCGTGACCGGCAGGATCTGCATCGGCAATTCGGCTTGTTTTTCGCCTTCGCTGATGCGCCAGTTCTCGCCAACGGTCAGTTCCAGAAACTGGGCGGCTTCGTTTTCGCGCACAATTTGCAGGATATGACGAAAACAGTGAACGTCAATCTGGCTGGTATTCAGCGCTTGCGAACACTGGTAAAGCACCTCAAGGCGACGTCTGGACTCGTGCAGGTCGCGGGTTTTTTCCTCCACGCTGGCTTCAAGCGAACGGTACAACTTGTGCAGCTCGCTCGACATCTGGTTGAAGGTTTTCGCCAGCAACCCCAGTTCGTTCGGCAGATGGGTTTCCAGCGGAGGGGAATCGAACTGGCCGTGTTCAATACGCTGGCTGGCCATCACCAACTGACTTAACGGACGTACTACCTGATGGCGAATACGTCGCAGGGTGAAAAAAACAAGGGTAAAGATACCGATGCCGCCCGCCAGCGACGTGCCGACAACCAGCATGACCTTGCGTTCGGCGTAGTGCTGTAACGCCAATACGAACAGATCGATCTTATCGACATAGGCATTAATGTTGGCCTGATACCAGGGTAAATCGCCGTCAATCAGCCGCTTATTCATCTCCAGCCAATTGGCGTGCAGTTGCCCGTAGCGGCTTTTTACCGCCTGCGGCACGTACCAGGCGTTCAGATTGCTGAGGGCGGGAGAGTTCAACGCCTGCTGGAAAAGCTGGCGATGGGCGGTCAACTGCGAACTGCGGCTTTGCAGATCGTAACCCAGCCGGTAGCTCTGCATGCGCAGCGAACCGGCGACGTTAATCGCCTCGGCATCGCGCAGGCTGCTCGCCAGCGTTAACAGCGCTACGCCGGTGGACAGAATCGACAGCAGAACAATGTAAAAAAAGGCCCGGGCCAGGCTGGCCGAGACGGGACGTTTGACGATCACTGGCGTGAGTTCCTTTAACCGTGTTCAGGATGAAACGCAGTTTCATTGAAGCTGAAATAAATTGATCTGCTTCAGGTTCTGTAGAAATAGTTGTGCTTCCTGGGCAGATGAACATTGCCGACGCCCTGCTTAGTCGGTAATAACACGTAAAGAATAAGGTTTTTACAACCAAAAAAGAAGGTCGCCATGAACCGTTTTATTATGGCCAACAGCCAACAGTGCCTGGGATGCCATGCCTGCGAAGTGGCTTGCGTTATGGCCCACAATGATGAGCAACACGTCCTGAGTCAACAACATTACCGGCCCCGGATCGCGGTCATCAAGCACCAGCATCAGCGCAGTGCCGTCACCTGTCACCACTGCGAGGATGCTCCTTGCGCCCGCAGTTGCCCGAACGGCGCCATCAGCCATATTAACGATAGCGTACAGGTCAATGCGCAAAAATGTATTGGCTGTAAATCCTGCGTGGTGGCATGCCCGTTTGGCGCGATGCAGATTATCCTGACGCCGGTCGCGAAAGATCAGGTTAACGCGACCGCTCACAAGTGCGATCTTTGCGCAGGGCGCGAAAACGGACCGGCCTGTGTGGAAAACTGCCCGGCGGACGCGCTGCAACTGGTGACGGAAGGGAGCTTAGCCCGCCTGGCGAAAGCGCGACGACTGCGTACCGCGCGCCAGGAAATCCAGCCCTGGCATGCGGAAACAGGAGGACAAACATCGCCGGGTATCAGCAAAATCGAGCAGATGCGCGCCACGCCTGCGCGCGGTGAGCCGGATAAGCTGGCCATTGACGCGCGCAAAACCGGCTTTGATGAAATCTACCTGCCGTTTCGCAGCGCGCAGGCAAAGCAGGAAGCGTCGCGCTGCCTGAAATGCGGCGAGCACAGCATTTGTGAGTGGACCTGCCCGTTGCACAATCACATTCCGCAGTGGATTGAACGGGTGAAGGCTGGCGACATTGATGCGGCGGTAGAACTCTCTCATCAAACCAACTGCTTGCCGGAAATCACCGGGCGTGTTTGTCCTCAGGATCGTCTCTGTGAAGGGGCCTGTACGGTGCGGGACGAATATGGCGCGGTGACCATTGGCAATATTGAACGTTACATATCCGATCGCGCGCTGGCAAACGGCTGGCGACCGGACCTCAGCGACGTACGGCAAAGTGATAAACGGGTGGCGATTATCGGCGCGGGTCCGGCGGGCCTGGCCTGTGCGGACGTGCTGGCGCGTCACGGCATCAGCGCCACGGTTTTCGACAGGCATCCGGAGATCGGCGGGCTGCTGACCTTCGGCATTCCGGCGTTTAAACTCGACAAATCGCTGCTGGCGCGCCGCCGGGAAATCTTCAGCGCAATGGGAATTCATTTCGAGCTGAACTGCGAAGTAGGTCGCGACGTCAGGCTGGAGACGCTACTGGACGAATACGACGCGGTGTTTGTCGGCGTAGGGACCTACCGTTCGATGAAAGCCGACTTACCTAACGAAGATGCGCCGGGCGTGTATGACGCGTTGCCGTTCCTTATTGCCAACACCAAACAGCTGATGGGGCTGGATGAACACCCGGATGAACCGTACATCAATACCGCCGGGTTAAACGTCGTGGTGCTTGGCGGGGGAGATACGGCCATGGACTGCGTGCGTACCGCGCTGCGTCACGGCGCAAGCAAAGTGACCTGCGCCTACCGTCGCGACGAAGCCAATATGCCCGGCTCGAAGAAAGAGGTGAAGAACGCGCGCGAAGAGGGGGCTAATTTTGAATTTAACGTTCAGCCTGTTGAGCTGGAACTGAATGCCGAAGGCCGGGTTTGCGGCGTGCGCTTCCTGCGTACCGAGCTTGGCGAGCCGGACGCCCAGGGCCGCCGCCGTCCGGTACCCATCGCCGACAGCGAGTTTGTGATGCCCGCGGACGCGGTGATCATGGCGTTTGGTTTTCATCCGCACGGCATGCCGTGGCTGGAAACCCACGGCGTGAAGGTGGACAGCTGGGGACGCATAGCGGCAAACGTTGAAAGCGCCTACCGCTACCAGACCACTAACCCGAAAATCTTCGCCGGTGGTGATGCGGTACGCGGCGCAGATCTGGTGGTGACCGCGATGGCCGAAGGGCGTCATGCCGCGCAGGGGATTATCGACTGGCTGGGGGAATAGTCCCTGTGCCTGATGGGGGGGGTAAGCAGGCGTCGACTTCGCACTCCTGATGTCGGATAAGACGCTCAGCGTCGTCCGGCATCGCACATAATTCAGCGTAATCCCACGCAGACAAATCCGGATCCGCGGCGTAGTATGTTTTCTCACCTTACGCTGTGGAGCCGGTATGTCGCAAAAAATTACCCTCGTTAAAGACAAAATCCTTTCTGATAACTATTTCATCCTGCGCAATATCACCTACGATCTGACCCGCTCAAGCGGCGAGGTGATTCGTCACAAGCGCGAAGTGTACGACCGCGGCAACGGCGCGACCATTCTGCTGTATAACGCTGAGAAAAAAACGGTGGTGCTGATCCGTCAGTTCCGCGTCGCGACCTGGGTTAACGGCAATGAAAGCGGACAGCTCATTGAAACCTGCGCCGGACTGCTCGACAACGATGAGCCGGAAGCCTGTATCCGCAAAGAGGCCATTGAAGAAACCGGCTATGCCGTCGGCGAAGTGCGTAAATTATTTGAGCTGTATATGTCCCCCGGCGGCGTCACGGAACTGATCCATTTCTTTATTGCTGAGTACAGTGACAGCCAGCGCGCAAATGCGGGTGGCGGCGTCGAAGATGAAGAGATCGACGTGCTGGAGCTTCCCTTTACCCGGGCGCTGGAGATGATTAAAACGGGCGAGATACGAGACGGTAAGACCGTGTTATTGCTTAACTATTTGCATTCTTCGCATTTAATGGATTGATAATTAAAGGTTATATTTCTTTACGAATTATTGACGCAATCCGATAAATCCGATTGAGGATGGCTAACTGCGCAACGAAGATACGACCTGTTGCTCGTTTGACTTCTGGGGTTATCACCGTCCATGCGCTATCGCGTCATTTTCCTTTTCCTGCTCGGCCTGCTTCCGGGTCGACTGTTATGGGCGGCCCCGGCGCAGCAGGCCTTTTCTGACTGGCAGGTGACCTGTAATAACCAAAACTTCTGCATTGCGCGTAATACCGGTGACCATGGCGGTCTGGTGATGACCCTCAGCCGTAGCGCAGGCGCACATACTGACGCCGTTTTGCGTATCGATCTTGGCGGCTTAAAAACGCCAGAGGGCGAAAAAGAGATCGCGCCGCGACTGCTGCTTGACGGTCATCCTCTGGCCCTGAACGGCCAGCGCTGGCGCGTCACGGCGTGGCATCTCATGACTGACGATACGGCGACGATAAGCGAGTTTCTGCAGACGATTCAGGAAAGCGACGCGATTACTCTGCGTAAAGGCAGTCAACGCATTTCATTAACCGGGCTGAAGGCCGCGCTGCTGTTTATCGACGCGCAGCAAAAGCGCGTGGGAAGCGAAACGGCGTGGATTGATAAAGGCGACGATCCGCCCCTCAGCGTGCCGCCCGCGCCCGCACTGAAAGGCGTGGCGGTAGTTAACCCCACGCCCACGCCGCTGTCCCTTGAAGAACGAAACGATCTGCTCGATTACGGTAACTGGCGAATGAACGGTATTCGCTGTTCGCTTGATCCGTCGCGCCGGGATGTCCGCGTCACTGCGCTCACCGATGATAAAGCCCTGATGATGATTGCCTGTGAAGCCGGCGCGTGGAACACCGTCGATCTGGCGTGGGTTGTGTCGCGCAAAAAACCGTTGGCTTCCCACGCTGTTCGTCTGCGTCTGCCGTTTAAAAACGGATCGGGGAGCAATGACATGGAGTTGATGAACGCCAGTTTTGATGAGAAATCCCGCGAGTTGATAACCCTGGCGAAGGGGCGGGGAATGACGGACTGCGGTATTCAGACCCGCTGGCGCTTTGACGGTCAACGTTTTCGCCTGGTGCGTTACGCGGAAGAACCGAGCTGCGATGGCTGGCATGGGCCAGATGCCTGGCCCACGCTGTGGATTACGCGCTAAGGTGAAGACAGATATCAGGCCTTCAGCACTTTCTGCGCCTTCGCAACGATATTCTCGACCGTAAAGCCAAAGTACGGGAACAGCTTGTCGGCAGGCGCCGATTCCCCGTAACCCGTCATACCGACAATTGCGCCTTTCAGGCCGACGTATTTGTACCAGTAATCGGCAATACCGGCTTCGACCGCCACGCGCGCCGTCACGTTTGACGGCAGCACCGACTCACGGTATGCCTCGTCCTGGGCATCAAAAATGTCCGTTGAAGGCAACGAAACCACCCGCACGTTACGTCCTTCGCCGGTCAGCTTTTCCGCCGCCTGCAGCGTAATTTCCATCTCCGAACCGGTGGCGATCAGAATGATGTCCGGCTTGCCGCCGCTGTCTTTTAGCACGTAGCCGCCGCGGGCAATCTCTTTTACCTGCTCCGGCGTACGCTCGACCTGCGTCAGATTCTGACGTGACAGGATAAGCGCCGTTGGACCGTTATGACGTTCCACCGCCAGCTTCCAGCCGACCGCCGCCTCAACCTGATCGCATGGTCGCCAGGTGCTGAAGTTCGGCGTCAGGCGCAGGCTCGCCAGTTGTTCCACCGCCTGGTGGGTCGGGCCATCTTCCCCCAGGCCAATGGAGTCATGGGTATACACCATGATCTGCCGCGCCTTCATCAGCGCCGCCATGCGCGCGGCGTTTCGCGCATACTCGACAAACATCAGGAAGGTAGCGGTGTAGGGGACAAATCCGCCGTGATGAGCAATACCGTTGGCGATGGCGGTCATGCCGAATTCGCGCACGCCGTAATGGATATAATTTCCCGCCGGGTCCTCTTTCAGCGAGGTGGAGCCTTTCCAGATGGTCAGGTTGCTGGGCGCCAGATCCGCCGAGCCGCCAAGCAGCTCCGGCAGCAGCGGTCCATAAACATTGAGCGTGTTTTGCGAGGCTTTGCGGGTGGCGATTTTCGCCGGATTCGCCTGCAGGTCGTTGATGAATTTCTGCGTCGTCTCTTCCCAGGCTTCCGGCAGGCCGCCGCTCATCCGGCGGCTAAACTCGGCGGCAAGATCCGGATACGCCTTCTCATAGGCGGCAAATTTTTCTTTCCAGCGCTGTTGCGCTTTTTCGCCTTTCTCACGGGCATCCCAGGCGCGATAAATCTCTTTTGGGATCTCAAACGCCGGATGGCGCCAGCCCAGCTTCTGGCGGGTCAGCGCGACTTCTTCTTCGCCCAGCGCTGCGCCGTGCGACTCCTCTTTACCTGCTTTGTTCGGTGAGCCAAAACCAATAACCGTACGGCAGATAATCAGCGACGGCTTGTCCTTCACGCTCTGGGCTTCCTGAATCGCTTTCTTCACCGCTTCCGGATCGTGGCCGTCTATTTCATGCACCACATGCCAGTGGTAGGCTTCAAACCGTTTAGCCGTGTCATCGGTAAACCAGCCTTCGGTTTCGCCATCAATGGAAATGCCGTTGTGATCGTAAAAGCCGATCAGTTTGCCGAGACCCAGCGTGCCCGCCAGCGAACACACTTCGTGTGAAATCCCTTCCATCAGACAGCCGTCGCCCATAAACACATATGTGAAGTGGTCGACGATCTCATGATCCGGCTGGTTGAACTGCGCGGCGAGAGTGCGTTCCGCAATGGCCAGGCCGACGGCGTTCGCCAGCCCCTGACCCAACGGGCCGGTGGTGGTTTCTACACCCGGCGTATAACCGATTTCCGGATGGCCCGGCGTTTTGGAGTGTAGCTGGCGGAAGTTTTTTAACTCCTCCAGCGGCAGGTCGTAGCCGGACAGGTGCAGCAGGCTGTAGAGCAGCATCGAGGCATGACCGTTAGAGAGAATAAAGCGGTCACGGTCGTACCAGGTGGGATCGGTCGGATTATGCTTGAGAAAATCGTTCCATAGCACTTCGGCAATATCGGCCATCCCCATCGGGGCGCCGGGGTGGCCGGAATTGGCTTTCTGCACGGCATCCATACTGAGCGCGCGAATGGCGTTGGCAAGTTCTTTACGGGACATATTTCTCTCCGTGGCAGTGTTTAAAGTTTGGCAGCGAGCAGGTCTTCCAGTTTGCGCTGGTCGACGGCGAACTGGCGGATGCCGTCAGACAGCTTTTCAACCGCCATTGCGTCCTGGTTATGTTCCCAGCGGAATTCGGCTTCGCTCATCGGCGTCGGACGATGGAAGGTTTGCGAAGAGGGCACCAGCTTGCGAATGACCGGTTCTTCTTTTTCCTGCAGCTGTTTCAGCAGGTCAGGGGAGATGGTCAGGCGGTCGCAGCCTGTCAGCGCCAGAATCTGTTCGGTACGGCGGAAGCTGGCCCCCATGACGATGGTTTCATAGCGGTGCTGCTTGTAGTAGTCATAGATGTTCCGCACGGATTTCACCCCCGGATCTTCATCCACCACATACGGATCCATCGGACTGCGCGCCTGATACCAGTCATAGATGCGCCCAACAAACGGGGAGATCAGATACACGCCCGCTTCAGCGCAGGCGCGGGCCTGGGCGAAAGAGAACAGCAGCGTCAGGTTGCAGTTGATGCCTTCTTTTTCTAACGCTTCCGCCGCGCGAATGCCTTCCCAGGTGGAGGCCAGCTTGATCAAAATGCGTGATTTTTCGATGCCCTGCTGCTGATACAGGTCGACCAGATGACGTGCTTTCTCGATGCTTTTTTCTTTATCGAACGAGAGGCGGGCATCGACTTCGGTCGATACGCGACCGGGGATGCTTTTCAGAATTTCCGCACCAAAATTGACCGCCAGCTTATCGCAGGCTTCCGCGACCTGCTGCTCCTGGGTTTTACCGCGTTTTTTACCCCATTCGAGGGCGTCGTCGATCAGGTGGCTGTAATGGTCAAGACCCGCCGCTTTCAGCAGCAGAGAAGGGTTGGTGGTGGCATCCTGGGGCTGATAATGGCGAATCGACTCAATGTCGCCGCTGTCCGCCACGACAGTAGTGAATTGTTTGATGCCGTCTAACTGGTTCATAGGAAATACTCCTTGAAAAGTAAAGTGTTAGGTGAGTGCGTTAATTCACACTTCTGGAAAATTCATGAACTGCATAACAAAAAAGCATAGCAGACAGGCATGGTATTGCTGGCGCAACCGGGTAACATGGTTGTTATGAGTTGATTACAATTTCATTATTTTGAGTCGTAAGAGTTTGGCGACCTTCAAAGTTTGCGCCCCGCACAGCGGTGATAATGTGCGGCGCACCAGGCTGTTGCGTCTCATTTTTTGATCGTTACGTGAAAAGGAACAACAAGATGGATGACCAGTTAAAACAAAGCGCGCTTGATTTCCACGAATTCCCTGTCCCCGGTAAGATCCAGGTCTCTCCAACCAAGCCTCTGGCGACACAGCGCGATCTGGCGCTGGCCTACTCGCCGGGCGTCGCGGCCCCTTGTCTGGAAATTGAAAAAGATCCGCTGGCGGCCTACAAATACACTGCGCGCGGCAACCTCGTCGCGGTGATCTCTAACGGTACGGCAGTGCTCGGCTTAGGCAATATCGGCGCGCTGGCCGGTAAGCCGGTGATGGAAGGCAAAGGCGTACTGTTCAAAAAATTTGCCGGTATCGACGTGTTCGATATCGAAGTCGACGAGCTGGATCCGGATAAATTTATCAACGTGGTGGCCGCACTGGAACCGACCTTCGGCGGCATCAACCTCGAAGACATTAAAGCGCCGGAATGTTTCTATATTGAACAACAGCTGCGTGAACGGATGAACATTCCAGTGTTCCATGACGATCAGCACGGGACCGCCATCATCAGCACAGCCGCTATTCTGAACGGCCTGCGGGTGGTGGAAAAGAACATCTCCGATGTGCGAATGGTCGTTTCCGGCGCGGGCGCGGCGGCTATCGCATGTATGAACCTGCTGGTGGCGCTGGGGATGCAAAAACACAATATTGTGGTCTGCGACTCGAAAGGCGTGATCTACAAAGGTCGCGAGCCGAATATGGCGGAAACCAAAGCGGCCTATGCGGTGGATGATGACGGCAAACGCACGCTGGATGATGTCATTGACGGCGCGGACATCTTCCTCGGCTGCTCCGGCCCGAAAGTGCTGACCCAGGAGATGGTCAAGAAAATGGCCCGTGCGCCAATGATTCTGGCGCTGGCGAACCCGGAACCGGAAATCCTGCCGCCGCTGGCGAAAGAGGTTCGCCCGGACGCGATTATCTGTACCGGACGCTCGGATTATCCGAATCAGGTGAACAATGTCCTGTGCTTCCCGTTCATTTTCCGCGGCGCGCTGGACGTTGGCGCCACCGCAATCAACGAAGAGATGAAGCTGGCGGCGGTGCATGCGATAGCCGAACTGGCCCACGCCGAGCAGAGCGAAGTGGTGGCCTCGGCCTATGGCGATCAGGATCTGAGTTTCGGGCCGGAATACATCATTCCGAAACCGTTCGATCCGCGTTTAATCGTTAAAATCGCCCCGGCCGTAGCGAAAGCGGCGATGGACTCCGGCGTGGCGAAACGGCCCATCGCCGACTTTGACGTCTATGTCGATAAGCTGACCGAATTTGTCTATAAAACCAACCTGTTTATGAAGCCGATCTTCTCCCAGGCGCGCAAAGAGCCGAAGCGCGTGGTGCTGCCGGAAGGGGAAGAGGCGCGCGTGCTGCATGCCACCCAGGAGTTAGTGACCCTGGGACTGGCGAAGCCCATCCTGATTGGCCGTCCGGGCGTGATCGAGATGCGCATCCAGAAACTGGGATTACAGATCAAAGCGGGCGTTGATTTTGAGATCGTCAACAACGAATCCGATCCGCGTTTCAAAGAGTACTGGAGCGAGTATTACCAGATCATGAAGCGCCGTGGGATCACCCAGGAGCAGGCGCAGCGGGCGATGATCGGCAATCATACGGCCATTGGCGCGATCATGGTGCAACGCGGTGAAGCTGATGCGATGATCTGCGGCACTATCGGTGACTACCATGAGCACTTCAGCGTGGTCAAAGAGGTGTTCGGTTACCGTGAAGGCGTGCATGCGGCGGGGGCGATGAACGCGCTGCTGCTGCCGAGCGGTAACACCTTCATTGCCGATACCTATGTCAATGAAGATCCGACGCCGGAAGAGCTGGCGGAGATCACCCTGATGGCGGCGGAGTCGGTGCGTCGCTTTGGCATTGAGCCGAAGGTGGCGCTGCTGTCGCATTCCAACTTTGGGTCATCCAATGCGCCAGCGGCCAGCAAAATGCGCGAAGCGCTGGCGCTGATCAAACAACGGGCTCCGGAACTGATGATCGACGGCGAAATGCACGGTGACGCGGCGCTGGTGGAAAGTATTCGCAATGACCGGATGCCGGACAGTCCGCTGAAAGGTTCCGCCAATATTCTGGTGATGCCGAATATGGAAGCGGCACGTATTAGTTACAACTTACTGCGCGTTTCCAGTTCTGAAGGCGTGACCGTCGGGCCAGTATTAATGGGCGTGGCGAAGCCAGTACATGTATTAACGCCGATCGCCTCTGTGCGGCGGATTGTTAATATGGTGGCGCTGGCGGTCGTCGAAGCACAAACGCAACCGCTGTAATTTCACTTTAATTCATTTCGGCGCGGGTCTCTCCCGCGCTTTTTTATTTCTGCGTAATAGTGATCTCCTTCACCTTTTAAATCACCTTGCCGAATTTTGTTATTTACCCCAGCAAAAAATTGCCACGATAAGACCAGTTTCAACAGGGGCGGTGGCCAATGGATAAAGAACGCATCATTCAGGAATTTGTGCCGGGTAAACAGGTCACGCTGGCGCATCTCATTGCGCATCCAGGTGAAGAACTGGCGAAAAAGATCGGCGTTCCCGAGGCAGGCGCTATCGGCATTATGACGCTGACGCCCGGTGAGACCGCCATGATTGCAGGCGATCTGGCGATGAAAGCCGCCGATGTCCATATCGGCTTTCTCGACCGGTTCAGCGGCGCGCTGGTGATTTATGGAACCGTCGGCGCGGTAGAGGAAGCATTATTGCAAACGGTCAGCGGACTTGGGCGCTTATTAAATTTTACCCTGTGTGAGCTGACCAAAAGCTAATTCGGAGCCGGTATGAAACGTATTGCGTTTGTGGGGGCGGTAGGTGCGGGAAAAACGACGCTTTTTAACGCGCTGCAGGGAAATTATTCCCTCGCCAGGAAAACGCAGGCCGTGGAATTTAATGCCGACGGCGATATTGACACCCCCGGGGAATATTTCAGCCATCCCCGCTGGTACCACGCCTTAATAACCACGCTGCAGGACGTCGACACGTTGATTTATGTCCATGCGGCAAATGACAGAGAAAGTCGCTTACCTGCCGGGCTGTTAGATATTGGCGCCAGTAAACGACACATTGCGGTGATCAGCAAAACGGACAGGCCGGATGCCGACGTGCCTGCTACGCGGGCGTTACTGCGCGGGATGGGCTTTGCAGAGCCGATTTTTGCCCTCAACAGCCAGGATCCGGGCAGCGTACAGCATCTGGTGGACTATCTGAGTGAGCTTAGCCAAAAGGAGGAAGGGGCAGGTGAAAAAACTCATCACAGCGAATGACATACGTGCGGCTCATGCACGCGGCGAACAGGCGATGTCGGTGGTCCTGCGCGCCAGCATTATCACCCCGGAAGCGCGAGAGGTCGCGGAACAGCTGGGCGTGACGATAACGGAATGCGACGAATCTGCCCCGACGACGAGCAGCGCGGACGCGGGCAAATCCGATACCCAGCGCATTCGTGAAACCATCATAGCGCAGTTGCCGGAAGGGCAGTTCACCGAAAGCCTGGTTTCGCAACTGATGGAGAAAGTGCTGAAAGAAAAACAGTCGCTGGAGCAGGCCGGGATGCAGCCGGGCTTTAAATCCGTTACCGGCAAAGGCGGAATCAAGGTTGTTAACGGCAGCAGCGTGAAGTTTGGTCGTTTTGACGGCGCCGAACCGCACTGCGTGGGCTTAACCGATCTGGTGACTGAGCAGGATGGCAGCAGCATGGCCGCCGGATTTATGCAATGGGACAACGCTTTCTTCCCGTGGACGCTGAACTACGACGAAATCGACATGGTGCTGGAAGGCGAACTGCATGTGCGTCATGAAGGCGAAACCCTGATCGCCAGAGCCGGGGACGTCATGTTTATCCCTAAAGGCTCCAGCATTGAATTTGGCACGCCGACGACCGTGCGTTTCCTGTACGTAGCGTGGCCTGCGAACTGGCAATCGGTATGAACGACTTCATCACCGAAGCATGGCTCAGAGCGAACCATACGCTCAGCGAGGGTGCGGAGATCCATCTTCCCGCTGACGCCCGCCTGACGCCCTCTGCCCGTGAACTGCTGGAAAGTCGCCGTCTGCGCATCAAATTTCTTGATGAGCAGGGCCGCCTGTTCGTCGACGACGAGCAACAGCAACTGCAGCCGGTGCACGGCCTGACCAGCAGCGACACCCATCCGCAGGCCTGCTGCGAACTGTGCCGCCAGCCGGTGAAGGAGAAGCCCGACACGCTGACCCATCTGACGGCGGACAAAATGGTCGCGAAAAGCGATCCGCGCCTGGGTTTTCGCGCCGCGCTGGACAGCACTATCGCGTTGACTGTGTGGCTGCAAACAGAACTGTCGGACCTCTGGCAGCCGTGGCTGGCGGATATTCGTTCGCGGCTTGGCAATATTATGCGCGCCGACGCGATGGACGAACCGCTGGCGGCGCAGTCGATTGTCGGCCTGAACGAAGACGATCTGCACCGCCTTTCTCATCAGCCGTTGCGCTATCTCGGCCACGACCATCTGGTGCCGGAAGCCCGCCACGGGCGCGACGCGGCGCTGCTTAACCTGCTACGCACCAAAGTGCGCGAAACGGAAACCATTGCCGCGCAGGTCTTTATCAACCGCAGTTTTGAGGTTCTGCGACCGGACATCATGCAGGCGCTGAACCGCCTTTCCAGCGCGGTCTACGTGATGATGATTTTGTCCGTCGCGACGCAGCCGCTTACCGTCAGTCAGATCCAACAGCGACTGGGAGGTGAACAATGATCATTGAACGCGCCCGCCAGTTGGCCTTACAGGCGCCTGCCAGGGTGGTGTTTCCGGATGCGTTAGACCCGCGCGTGTTAAAAGCGGCGCACTACCTGCAACAGCAGGGGCTGGCGCGCCCAGTTCTGGTCGCCAGCCCATTCGCTCTGCGTCAGTTTGCGTTGAGCCACCGCGTGGCCCTGGACGGGATTCAGGTCATCGACCCACAGAGCAATCCCGCAATGCGCGAGGATTTTGCCCGCCGCTGGCTGGCAAAAGCAGGAGAAAAAACGCCGTCGGATGCGGTGGAAAAACTGAGCGACCCGCTGATGTTTGCCGCAGCGATGGTCAGCGCGGGGCACGCTGATGTGTGCATTGCGGGCAATCTGTCATCGACGGCCAATGTGCTGCGCGCCGGACTACGCATCATTGGCCTTCAGCCTGGCTGCAAAACCTTGTCGTCCATTTTTTTGATGCTGCCGCAGTACGTTGGGCCAGCGTTAGGGTTTGCCGACTGTAGCGTGGTGCCGCAGCCCACGGCGGCGCAACTGGCGGATATCGCCATCGCCAGCGCGGCGTCATGGCGCGCCATTACCGGCGACGAGCCGCGGGTGGCGATGCTGTCGTTTTCCAGCCACGGCAGCGCCCGTCATCCTAACGTCGCTAACGTGCAGCAGGCGACAGAGATCGTGAGGGAACGCGCGCCCCAACTGCAGGTGGACGGTGAACTGCAGTTTGACGCCGCCTTCGTGCCGGAGGTCGCCGCGCAAAAAGCGCCCGACAGTCCGCTGCGGGGCAACGCCAACGTGATGGTCTTTCCGTCGCTGGAAGCGGGCAATATCGGCTACAAAATCGCCCAGCGTCTGGGCGGATACCGCGCTGTCGGGCCGCTGATTCAGGGGCTGGCCGCGCCGCTACATGACCTGTCACGGGGCTGTAGCGTACAGGAAATTATCGAACTGGCGCTGGTGGCTGCGGTGCCGCGCCAGACTGACGCGAGCCGCGTACGCGATTCGCAAACCCTGGTTGTATAAACGGTCCCGTTCTGGACCCCATGAGAGGAAAACACAATGGAAGCTTTAGGAATGATTGAAACCCGGGGCCTGGTTGCACTGATTGAGGCCTCTGATGCGATGGTGAAAGCCGCGCGCGTGAAACTGGTTGGTGTGAAGCAGATTGGTGGTGGTCTGGTGACCGCGATGGTGCGCGGCGACGTCGCGGCGTGCAAAGCGGCAACGGATGCTGGCGCCGCCGCCGCGCAGCGCATTGGCGAGCTGGTCTCCGTACATGTTATCCCACGTCCGCATGGCGATCTGGAAGAAGTCTTCCCGATCAGCTTCAAAGGCGACAGCAACATCTAAGCATGACACGTGGTGCCGGATGGCGCTGTGCTTATCCGGCCTACGGGAGACCACCCACGGCGTTCGGATTGTGTAGGCCGGATAAGACGCCAGGCGCGGTCATCCGGCAACAAGGAGGCGGGTATGAAACTGGCTGTCGTTACAGGACAAATCGTCTGCACCGTCCGCCATCAGGGACTGGCCCACGACAAGCTGCTGATGGTCGAGATGATTGATGCTGCGGGCAACCCGGACGGGCAGTGCGCTGTCGCTATCGACAGTATCGGCGCGGGAACCGGCGAATGGGTACTGCTGGTCAGCGGCAGCTCGGCGCGTCAGGCGCACCGCAGTGAAGCCTCGCCAGTGGATCTGTGCGTCATTGGCATCGTCGATGAAGTGGTGGCGGGCGGTCAGGTGATTTTCCATAAATAGGACTGAACATCATGAATCAACAGGACATTGAACAGGTGGTAAAAGCGGTGCTGCTGAAAATGAAGGACAGCAGCCATCCGGTGGCCGCCGTTCATGAAATGGGCGTTTTTGCCTCCCTGGATGATGCGGTGGCAGCCGCAAAAATCGCCCAGCAGGGGCTGAAAAGCGTGGCGATGCGCCAGCTTGCGATTCACGCCATTCGTGAGGCGGGCGAAAAACACGCCAGAGAACTGGCGGAGTTTGCCGTCAAAGAAACCGGCATGGGCCGTGTCGAAGATAAAGTGGCCAAAAATATCGCCCAGGCGCGCGGCACGCCGGGTGTGGAATGTCTGTCGCCGCAGGTACTGACCGGTGATAACGGACTGACCCTGATTGAAAACGCGCCGTGGGGCGTGGTGGCCTCGGTGACGCCGTCCACCAACCCGGCGGCGACGGTGATTAATAACGCCATCAGCCTGATTGCTGCCGGCAACAGCGTGGTGTTTGCCCCGCATCCGGCGGCGAAAGGCGTTTCACAGCGCGCCATCACCCTGCTCAACCAGGCGGTGGTGGCGGCGGGCGGCCCGGAGAACCTGCTGGTCACGGTGGCGAATCCGGATATCGAAACCGCCCAACGGCTGTTTAAGTACCCGGGCATCGGCCTGCTGGTGGTCACTGGCGGCGAAGCGGTCGTCGAAGCCGCCCGTAAACACACCAACAAGCGGCTGATTGCCGCAGGGGCCGGTAATCCGCCGGTGGTGGTGGATGAGACCGCCGACCTCTCGCGCGCCGCCGAATCCATCGTGAAAGGCGCGTCCTTTGATAACAACATTATTTGCGCCGACGAGAAGGTATTGATTGTCGTCGACAGCGTTGCCGACGAATTGATGCGCCTGATGGAAGGCCAACAGGCGGTGAAACTGACCGCCGCGCAGGCCGAACAGCTTCAGCCGGTACTGCTGAAAAATATTGATGAACGCGGCAAAGGCACCGTCAGCCGTGACTGGGTGGGCCGTGACGCGGCGAAAATCGCGGCAGCCATTGGTCTGAAGGTTCCTGAGCTAACCCGGTTGCTGTTTGTCGAAACGCCCGCCAGTCATCCTTTTGCCGTCACCGAACTGATGATGCCGGTGCTGCCGGTCGTACGGGTGGCAAATGTCGATGAGGCGATCGCGTTGGCGGTTGAGCTGGAAGGCGGCTGTCACCATACGGCGGCTATGCACTCGCGCAATATCGACAACATGAACCAGATGGCCAACGCCATTGATACCAGCATTTTCGTCAAAAACGGGCCGTGCATTGCCGGGCTGGGGCTGGGCGGTGAAGGCTGGACCACGATGACCATCACTACGCCAACCGGGGAAGGGGTCACCAGCGCGCGCACCTTTGTGCGTCTGCGTCGTTGCGTGCTGGTGGATGCGTTCAGAATCGTTTAAGGGATAAAACATGGCGCACGACGAACAACGCTGGCTGACGCCGCGACTGCAAAAAGCCGCGCAGCTCTGTAATCAGACGCCCGCTGACAGCGAGTCTCCGCTGTGGCTGGGCGTGGATTTGGGCACCTGCGACGTAGTGTCGATGGTCGTCGACGGCGACGCGCAGCCCGTCGCGGTGTGCCTCGACTGGGCTGACGTCGTGCGTGACGGCATCGTCTGGGATTTCTTCGGCGCGGTCACCCTGGTGCGCCGTCATCTCGATACGCTCGAAAAACGGCTCGGCTGCCGCTTCACCCATGCGGCGACCTCATTCCCGCCGGGCACCGATCCGCGCATTTCAATCAACGTGCTGGAGTCGGCCGGGCTGGAGGTGAGCCACGTGCTGGATGAACCGACTGCAGTGGCGGATCTGCTGCAACTCGATAACGCCGGCGTGGTGGATATCGGCGGCGGCACGACCGGCATCGCCATCGTGAAGCGGGGGGACGTGACCTGGTCCGCCGACGAAGCGACCGGTGGTCATCACATTTCACTGACCCTTGCCGGAAACCGGCGCATCCCGCTGGAGGAGGCCGAGCAGTACAAGCGCAGCAATGCGCAGGAGATTTGGCCGGTGGTTAAGCCGGTGTACGAAAAAATGGCGGAGATTGTCGCCCGGCACATTGAAGGGCAGGGGATTAACGATCTGTGGCTGGCGGGCGGTTCCTGCATGCAGCCGGGGGTGGGCGAACTGTTTCGCCAGCGTTTCCCGACTTTACAGGTGCATCTGCCCCAACACAGCCTGTTTATGACGCCGCTGGCTATCGCTAACAGCGGGAAAGAGAAAGCGGAGGGAATCTATGCAAGCTGACTTGCAGACGGCGCTCTTTCAGGCATTCGATACCCTGAATCTGCAACGCGTGAAAACCTTTAGCGTTCCGCCGGTCACGCTGTGTGGACTCGGCGCGTTGAGCGCTTGCGGACAGGAAGCGCAGACGCGCGAACTCAGCCATCTGTTTGTGATGGTCGACAGTTTTCTGCATCAGGCCGGATTGACCGCGCCGCTTGAGCGCAGCCTGGCGATGAAGGGCGTGGCGATGACGGTCTGGTCGTGTCCACCAGGGGAACCCTGTATTACCGACGTCTGTGCCGCGGTTGCGCAGCTGCGCGAGGCTAAATGCGACGGCGTGGTGGCGTTTGGCGGCGGATCCGTGCTGGATGCGGCAAAAGCGGTCGCGCTGTTGGTCACCAATCCCAGCCTGACGCTGGCAGAGATGACGGAAACCAGCACGCTGCGTCCGCGCCTGCCGCTGATCGCGGTGCCTACCACCGCCGGTACCGGATCGGAAACCACCAACGTCACGGTGATTACCGACGCGGCGAGCGGGCGCAAACAGGTGCTGGCGCATGCCTCTTTGATGCCGGATCTGGCGATTCTTGATGCCGCGCTGACCGAAGGCGTGCCGTCATCGGTCACGGCAATGACCGGTATTGATGCGCTCACTCACGCGGTGGAAGCGTACAGCGCGCTGAATGCCTCTCCGTTTACTGACAGCCTGGCGATTGGCGCGATAGCGATGATCGGCAAATCACTGCCGAAAGCGGTGGGCTACGGACACGATCTCGCCGCGCGCGAAAGTATGCTGCTTGCCTCCTGTATGGCGGGAATGGCGTTTTCCAGCGCCGGACTGGGGCTGTGCCATGCGATGGCGCACCAGCCGGGGGCGACGCTGCACATCCCTCACGGCCAGGCGAATGCCATGCTGCTGCCAACGGTGATGGGGTTTAACCGAATGGTGTGCCGTGAACGCTTTACGCATATCGGGCGGGCGTTGACCAATAAGAAATCGGACGATCGCGATGCCATCACGGCGGTGAGCGATCTGATCGCCGAAGTGGGCCTGACGACGCGCCTCGGCGACGCAGGCGCGGAAGCAGAACATTACAGCGGCTGGGCGACGGGGGCGCTGGAGGATATTTGTCTGCGCACCAACCCACGCACCGCCAGCCGGGAACAGATTATCGACCTGTACACGGCGGCACATTAACAGCCTGATAAGCGTAGCGCCATCAGGCCCACGAATCACAAAAGACAGGGAGTAGAGGCTATGGGAATTAACGAAATCATCATGTACATCATGATGTTCTTTATGCTGATTGCCGCCGTGGACAGGATCCTGTCACAGTTCGGCGGTTCAGCGCGTTTCCTCGGAAAATTCGGCAAAAGCATTGAAGGGTCCGGTGGACAGTTTGAAGAAGGTTTTATGGCGATGGGCGCGCTGGGGTTGGCCATGGTCGGTATGACCGCGCTGGCGCCGGTGTTAGCGAAATTGCTCGGACCGGTGATTATTCCGCTGTATGAAATGCTCGGTGCGAACCCGTCAATGTTCGCCGGTACGCTGCTGGCCTGCGACATGGGCGGTTTCTTCCTCGCCAAAGAGCTGGCGGGCGGCGATGTGGCGGCGTGGCTATACTCAGGGTTAATTCTTGGCGCGATGATGGGGCCAACCATCGTCTTCTCTATTCCGGTGGCGCTGGGGATCATTGAGCCGTCTGACCGCCGCTGGCTGGCGCTCGGCGTGCTGGCGGGCATCGTGACGATCCCCATCGGCTGTATCGCCGGGGGGCTGGTGGCAATGTATTCCGGCGTTGAGATCAACGGTCAGCCGGTGGAGTTTACCTTCGCGCTGATCCTGATGAACATGATCCCGGTGATCATCGTTGCGGTGCTGGTGGCGCTGGGGTTGAAGTTCATTCCGGAAAAGATGATCAGCGGCTTCCAGATCTTCGCCAAATTCCTCGTGGCGCTGATCACTATCGGCCTTGCGGCGGCGGTGATCAAATTCCTGCTCGGTTGGGATCTGATCCCAGGGCTTGATCCGATCTTCATGGCCCCTGGCGACACGCCCGGCGAGGTGATGCGCGCCATTGAAGTGATCGGTTCTATCTCCTGCGTGCTGCTCGGCGCTTATCCGATGGTGCTGTTGCTGACCCGCTGGTTCGAAAAACCACTGATGCGCGTCGGCGGCCTGCTCAAAATCAACAATATGGCGGCGGGCGGCATGGTGGCGACGCTGGCGAACAATATTCCGATGTTCGGCATGATGAAGCAGATGGATACCCGCGGCAAAGTGATCAACTGCGCATTTGCCGTCTCTGCCGCCTTCGCGCTGGGCGACCACTTAGGCTTCGCGGCAGCCAACATGAACGCGATGATTTTCCCGATGATTGTCGGCAAGCTCATTGGCGGCGTCACGGCGATTGGCGTGGCGATGATGCTGGTGCCAAAAGATGAAAATGTCCCGGCAGAAATCGACGTGGAGGCGCAATCGTGAACACTCGCCAGCTACTGAGCGTTGGTATCGATATTGGCACCACCACCACCCAGGTGATCTTCTCACGACTGGAACTGGTCAACCGCGCGGCGGTGTCGCAGGTGCCTCGTTACGAATTCATCAAACGCGAAATTAGCTGGCAAAGCCCGGTTTTCTTTACGCCTGTCGATAAGCAGGGTGGGTTAAAAGAGGTCGAACTCAGGGCATTAATCCTTGAACAATACCAGGCGGCCGGCATCGCGCCGGAAACCGTGGACTCCGGGGCGATCATCATCACCGGCGAGAGCGCGAAAACCCGCAATGCGCGCGGGGCGGTGATGGCGCTGTCGCAGTCGCTCGGCGACTTTGTCGTCGCCAGCGCCGGTCCCCATCTGGAGTCGGTGATTGCCGGACACGGCGCGGGCGCGCAAACCCTTTCAGAGCAGCGGATGTGTCGGGTGCTCAATATCGACATCGGCGGCGGGACGTCGAACTACGCGCTGTTTGATGCCGGAAAGGTCACCGGTACCGCCTGCCTGAATGTGGGGGGCCGTCTGTTGGAAACCGACGGCCAGGGACGCGTGGTTTACGCTCACCAACCCGGTCAGAAGATCGTCGCAGCGCTGTTCGGCGAAGGAACTGACGCCCGCACACTTACTGTGGCGCAGGTCGTTGAGGTGACGCAGCGGATGGCGGAACTGATTGTGGAAATCATAGACGGCACGCCGTCACCGCTGGCGCAGGCGCTGATGCAAACGGCGCTGCTGCCTGCCGGGGCGAAACCTGATGTGATTACGCTTTCCGGCGGGGTGGGCGAATGCTACCGCAACCTGCCCGCCGATCCGTTCTGTTTTGCTGACATCGGACCGCTGTTAGCGACGGCGCTGCACGAACATCCCCGCCTGCGGGAGATGAACGTGCAGTTTCCGGCGCAGACCGTACGGGCCACGGTGATCGGCGCGGGGGCGCATACGCTGTCGCTGTCCGGCAGTACGATTTGGCTGGACGACGTTCAACTGCCGCTGCGCAATCTGCCGGTGGCGATCCCGCAGGATGACGCGGATCTGTTGCATGCCTGGCAGCAGGCGCTCATTCAACTCGATCTCGATCCGCAAAACGACGCTTACGTGCTGGCGCTGCCCGCCTCGCTTCCGGTGCGTTACGCCGCGTTACTGTCGGTCATCGACGCGCTGACCGCCTTTGTCGCGCGTTTTCCCAATCCGCATCCCCTGCTGGTGGTGGCCGAGCAGGATTTTGGTAAAGCCCTGGGCATGTTGTTGCGCCCGCAGTTACAGCAACTCCCGCTGGCGGTCATCGATGAGGTGGTCGTGCGGGCGGGGGACTATATCGACATTGGTACGCCTCTTTTTGGCGGATCGGTTGTGCCGGTGACGGTGAAATCACTCGCATTTCCTTCCTGAGGGAACGACTTATGAAACTAAAGACCACATTGTTCGGCAATGTATATCAGTTTAAGGATGTAAAAGAGGTGCTGGCAAAGGCCAACGAACTGCGTTCGGGGGATGTGCTGGCAGGCGTCGCAGCGCAAAGTTCGCAGGAGCGCGTGGCGGCGAAACAGGTACTGTCAGAAATGACAGTGGCGGATATTCGCAATAATCCGGTGATTGCCTATGAGGAGGACTGCGTGACGCGTCTGATTCAGGATGACGTCAACGAAACCGCTTATAACCGCATTAAAAACTGGAGCATCAGCGAACTGCGCGAGTACGTGTTGAGCGACGAAACATCCGTTGACGACATCGCTTTTACCCGTAAAGGACTCACCTCTGAAGTGGTGGCGGCGGTGGCGAAAATTTGTTCCAACGCCGATCTGATTTACGGCGGCAAGAAAATGCCGGTGATTAAAAAGGCCAATACCACGATCGGTATTCCAGGCACCTTTAGCTGCCGCTTACAACCGAACGACACCCGCGACGATGTGCAGAGTATTGCCGCGCAAATCTATGAAGGGCTTTCTTTTGGCGCAGGCGATGCGGTGATTGGCGTCAACCCGGTCACCGACGACGTGGAAAACTTAAGCCGCGTGCTGGATACCGTTTACGGCGTCATCGACAAGTTCAACATCCCGACCCAGGGCTGCGTGCTGGCGCACGTCACCACCCAGATCGAAGCGATCCGTCGCGGCGCGCCGGGCGGGCTGATCTTCCAGAGTATTTGCGGCAGCGAGAAGGGATTAAAAGAGTTTGGCGTCGAGCTGGCGATGCTGGATGAAGCGCGCGCGGTGGGGGCGGAATTCAACCGCATCGCCGGGGAAAACTGCCTGTACTTTGAAACCGGGCAAGGTTCGGCGCTTTCCGCTGGCGCTAACTTTGGCGCGGATCAGGTGACAATGGAAGCGCGTAACTACGGGCTGGCGCGGCACTACGATCCGTTCCTCGTTAATACGGTGGTGGGCTTTATCGGGCCGGAATACCTCTATAACGATCGCCAGATTATCCGTGCGGGCCTGGAAGATCACTTTATGGGCAAGCTGAGCGGCATTTCGATGGGCTGCGACTGCTGCTACACCAACCATGCCGACGCCGATCAGAACCTCAACGAAAACCTGATGATTCTGCTCGCCACCGCCGGCTGCAACTACATCATGGGCATGCCGCTCGGCGACGACATCATGCTCAACTATCAGACCACCGCCTTCCACGACACCGCAACCGTGCGCCAGCTGCTGAACCTGCGCCCGTCGCCGGAGTTTGAACGCTGGCTGGAAACGATGGGCATTATGGCAAACGGTCGTCTGACCAAACGGGCGGGCGATCCGTCACTGTTCTTCTGATGACGCGGGGATGAGACACCATGGATCAAAAACAGATTGAAGAAATTGTACGTAGCGTGATGGCGTCAATGGGCCAGGACGCGCCACAAACCGCCGCGCCGTCCGCGCAGGGATGCCATAAGCCGCAGTGCGCGGCACCCGTCGCCAGCGAAAGCTGTGAGGTCGATTTAGGATCCGCACAAGCGAAAGCGTGGATTGGCGTTGAGCATCCGCACCGCGCCGACGTGCTCACGGAGCTGCGTCGTAGCACCGCCGCGCGGGTTTGCACGGGGCGCGCCGGGCCGCGCCCACGCACCCAGGCGCTGCTGCGCTTTCTCGCCGATCACTCGCGTTCGAAAGACACGGTGCTGAAAGAGGTGCCGGAAGAGTGGGTGAAAGCCCAGGGGTTGCTGGAGGTGCGTTCGGAAATCAGCGATAAAAACCTGTATCTGACCCGCCCGGACATGGGGCGTCGGCTGAGTCCGGAAGCGGTCGAGGCGCTGAAAGCGCAGTGCGTGATGAATCCGGACGTGCAGGTGGTGGTATCCGACGGTCTTTCCACTGATGCGATCACTGCCAACTATGAGGAGATTTTGCCGCCGCTTCTCGCCGGGCTGAAGCAGGCGGGGCTGAAGGTCGGCACGCCGTTCTTTGTGCGCTATGGCCGCGTGAAGATAGAAGATCAGATCGGCGAGATCCTCGGTGCGAAGGTGGTTGTCCTGCTGGTCGGCGAACGTCCTGGGCTGGGGCAGTCAGAAAGTCTCTCCTGCTACGCGGTCTATTCCCCACGTGTGGCGACCACCGTGGAAGCCGATCGCACCTGTATTTCGAACATCCACCAGGGTGGCACCCCGCCGGTCGAAGCGGCCGCCGTCATTGTCGATTTGGCCAAACGCATGCTGGAGCAAAAGGCGTCCGGCATCAACATGACCCGTTAAAGGAGGCAGCATGCCAGCATTAGATTTGATTCGACCCTCGGTCAGCGCGATGCGCGTGATTGCTTCCGTAAACGACGGGTTTGCGCGCGAACTGAAATTACCGTCGCATATACGTAGCCTCGGTCTCATCACGGCAGACTCTGACGACGTGACGTATATTGCCGCAGACGAAGCGACGAAACAGGCGATGGTGGAAGTGGTGTATGGCCGCTCGCTATACGCCGGCGCTGCCCACGGCCCGTCGCCTACCGCCGGAGAAGTGCTGATTATGCTCGGCGGACCAAACCCGGCGGAGGTTCGCGCCGGACTGGACGCGATGGTCGCCCATATTGAAAGCGGCGCTGCGTTCCAGTGGGCGAACGATGCGGAAGATACGGCATTTCTCGCGCACGTGGTGTCGCGCACCGGTTCGTATCTCTCGTCAACCGCGGGGATTGCGCTGGGCGATCCGATCGCTTATCTGGTTGCGCCGCCGCTCGAAGCGACCTTTGGTATTGATGCGGCGATGAAATCTGCCGATGTTCAACTGGTGACCTACGTGCCGCCGCCGTCGGAAACCAACTATTCCGCTGCGTTTTTAACCGGGAGCCAGGCGGCCTGTAAAGCGGCCTGCAATGCCTTTACCGATGCGGTTCTGGATATCGCCCGTAGTCCCATCCAGCGCGCGTAACGGAGGTTGCCGATGATCAATGCGCTGGGATTACTGGAAGTGGAGGGCATGGTCGCGGCGGTGGATGCCGCGGATGCCATGCTGAAAGCCGCCAACGTTACGCTGCTGAATCACGAAGTGCTTGACCCTGGCAAGGTGACGCTGGTAGTGGAGGGCGATCTGGCGGCCTGTCGGGCGGCGCTGGATGCCGGAAGCGCCGCGGCGCAGCGCACCGGACGCGTCATCAGCCGAAAAGAGATTGGGCGGCCCGAGGATGACACCCAGTGGCTGATCGGCGGGTTTCAGCGTGCATCGGCGCCTCCCGCGCCGAAAACGGCGCCGCAGCCGCCTGGCGTACCAGACAACGCCGATGCGCTGTTGGCAAAACTCGCCGGGGTGCGTCAGGGCATGACGGCGGGCGAGGTCGCCGCGCATTTTGGCTGGCCGCTGGAGCAGGCCCGGGCGGCGCTGGAGCAGCTTTTTACGGACGGGGCGTTGCGTAAACGCAGCAGTCGCTATCGCATAAAAAATTAATCTGTCGGAGGGCCGGGCGTCTCAACAGGCGTCCGGCATAAAGATCATGAAAAAGACCCGTACAGCTAACTTGCACCATCTTTATCATGAAGCATTACCCGAAGACGTAAAACTGACGCCGAAGGTGGAAGTGGACAACGTTCACCAGCGGCGAACCACGGACGTGTATGAGCACGCCCTGACCATTACCGCCTGGCAGCAGATTTACGATCAACTGCATCCCGGCAAATTTCATGGTGAGTTCACGGAAATCCTGCTCGATGATATTCAGGTGTTCCGTGAATACACCGGACTGGCGCTGCGCCAGTCATGTCTGGTCTGGCCGAACTCTTTCTGGTTTGGTATTCCGGCGACGCGCGGCGAGCAGGGGTTTATTGGCAGCCAGTGCCTCGGCAGCGCGGAGATTGCGACCCGGCCGGGTGGTACCGAGTTTGAACTGAGTACCCCGGACGATTACACCATTCTTGGGGTGGTGATTTCGGAAGATGTGATCTCCCGGCAGGCCAACTTTTTACATAACCCGGAGCGGGTGCTACATATGCTGCGCAGCCAGGCGGCGCTGGAGGTCAAAGAGCAGCACAAAGCGGCGCTGTGGGGCTTTGTTCAGCAGGCGCTGGCGACGTTTAGCGAGAATCCGGAGAATCTCCATCAGCCCGCTGTACGAAAAGTGCTTGGCGATAACCTGCTAATGGCGATGGGGACGATGCTGGAAGAGGCGCAGCCAATTCATACGGCGGAAAGCGTTAGCCATCAGGGCTACCGCAGGCTGCTGTCGCGGGCGCGGGAGTATGTGCTGGAAAACATGTCTGAGCCGCTGACGGTGCTGGATCTGTGCAATCAACTGCACGTCAGCCGTCGCACGTTGCAGAATGCGTTTCACGCTATTTTGGGGATTGGCCCAAACGCGTGGTTGAAAAGGATCCGCCTGAACGCGGTGCGCCGCGAACTGATCAGTCCGTGGTCGCAAAGCGCCACGGTCAAGGACGCCGCGATGCAGTGGGGATTCTGGCACTTGGGCCAGTTCGCCACCGACTACCAGCAGCTGTTTGCCGAGAAGCCGTCGTCGACGTTACATCAACGAATGCGCCAGTGGATGTGAGGCAATGGCGGCTGCGTGATTGCCGCATGGCGCGCCGCTTATCCAGCCTGCGAAGCGGCGCGACTCACACCCAGTCGCGTACCTGAATAAAGTCACTCAATGCGGCTTCCGGGCTACCGTCTTCCGGCTGCCAGTCGTACTCCCAACGCACCAGCGGCGGCATCGACATCAAAATCGATTCGGTGCGTCCGCCTGTCTGTAACCCAAACAGGGTACCGCGATCCCAGACCAGGTTAAATTCCACATAACGCCCGCGACGATACAACTGGAAGTTACGCTCGCGCTCGCCCCAGGGCATCGCTTTGCGACGTTCGACGATCGGCAGATAGGCGTCGGTATAGCCGTTCCCCACCGCCTGCATAAAGGCGAAACAGCGATCGAAATCCGGTGTGTTCAGATCGTCAAAAAACAGCCCGCCGATGCCGCGCTGCTCATTGCGATGCTTCAGGAAAAAGTAGTCGTCACACCATTTTTTATAGCGGGGGTAGAGCTCGTCGCCAAACGGCAGACACAGATCGCGTGCGGTCCGGTGCCAGTGAACGGCATCGTCGGCAAAACCGTAGTAGGGCGTGAGGTCAAAACCGCCGCCGAACCACCAGACCGGATCGGCACCGGGCTTTTCAGCAATAAAAAAGCGCACGTTAGCGTGGCTGGTGGGAACGTACGGATTGAGCGGATGCACCACCAGCGAGACGCCCATCGCTTCGAAACTGCGTCCGGCCAGCTCAGGACGATGGGCCGTGGCGGAAGCGGGCATCGCCTCGCCATGGACATGGGAAAAATTTACGCCCGCCTGCTCAAAAATGCCGCCGTTACGCAGTACCCGACTGCGTCCACCGCCGCCAGCTTCACGCTGCCAGCTGTCTTCAATGAATGTCGCGCCGTCAATGGCGCTGAGCTGCTGGCAAAGGGTGTCCTGCAAGGTCAGCAGGAACTGTTTAACGCGTTGTGCATCGGGTTTCATATTCAGCGTTTCTTCGAATGGGCTTTCTGGTTATCGAACCAGTGGAAATAACTGACGACGCCATTGGCGATGGCGGTCGCGATTTTCTGCCGGAACGCCGCAGTGCCCAGCAGTCGCTCTTCTTCCGGATTCGTGATAAAGGAGGTTTCTACCAGCACCGACGGTATTGACGGTGATTTTAGCACCACAAACGCCGCCTGTTCCGTGGAACGGCTGTGCAGCTTGTGCACGGGTTTGATCTTCTTAAGAATGTGCGATCCAAGCGTCAGGCTGTTTTTAATGGTGTCCGTCTGCACCAGGTCGAACAACACCTGTTGTAACAGGTGATCCCTGTCGGTGGTTTTTTTACCGGCCACCTCGTCGGCGCGGTTTTCGCGGTCGGAAAGGTATTTCGCCATTGCGCTACTGGCGCCGCGATTAGACAATGCGAACACTGACGCGCCTGAGGCGCTTGGGTTCGTAAAACCGTCGGCGTGGATCGACATAAACAGATCGGCGCCGTGCTTATGAGCGATTTCCACGCGATCGTACAGAGGGATAAACGTATCCCCCGAACGCGTCAGGCGGCAGTCGATTCCCTGGCTGCGTAATATTGAACGCACATTTTTGGCGATCGCCAGCACGACATGTTTCTCTTTCGAGCCGTTGCGACCAATCGCGCCGGTATCAATGCCGCCGTGGCCGGGGTCCAGCACCACGATCCGCTTGCCGCCCGATTTTTTTTTCGCGGGCTGGCTGTGTCCGTTGCTGGTTTTCAGGGGAGCTTCTTTTGCTGTGGCGTGGGTCATCCCCGAAATGGTCAGGGCAGCCAGCCCGGCTTTCAGCACCTGGCGGCGCGATGTGAGTGTTTTTAGGGGTTTAAAAGTGCTCATACGGCCTGAGTTGTAAAAATATTTAATCCAGATGTTATATCGTATCGCGTAATCCGTTACGACTGTTGATGTTGAGAATTGTTTTACTTTTCATTTCAATACATGACAGCTCGCTATTATGCCATTTTTTTCACCGCTTCGCGTCAGATATTGGCTGAATCAACGCTTTGCGCCATAATCTTGGTTTTTAGACCCGAAAAGGCGGCAAATACCATGGAGATACGCGTTTTTCGCCAGGAAGATTTCGAAGAGGTGATCACCCTTTGGGAGCGCTGCGATCTGCTGCGTCCGTGGAACGATCCTGAAATGGATATTGAGCGTAAGCTCAATCATGATGTCAGCTTGTTCCTCGTGGCTGAAGTCAGCGGCGAGGTGGTCGGGACGGTGATGGGGGGATACGACGGCCATCGCGGATCCGCTTATTATCTTGGCGTGCACCCGGAGTTCCGGGGACGTGGTATCGCCAACGCGCTGCTCAACCGGCTGGAAAAGAAGCTCATTGCGCGTGGTTGTCCAAAGGTGCAGATCATGGTGCGCGAGGATAACGACGTGGTGCTCGGCATGTACGAACGGCTGGGCTATGAACATACGGACGTGCTCTGTTTGGGTAAGCGCCTGATCGAAGATGAAGAATACTGAGTTTCATCCTGCTGATTACGACGCGCATGGCCATTTGCGCCTGCCTGCGCTGTTCTGGCTGGTATTGTTGCTGCAGGCCCGAACCTGGGTGCTGTTTGTGATTGCCGGTTCCTCCCGGGAACAGGGCAATACGCTGCTGAATTTGTTTTATCCCGATCACGATAATTTCTGGCTTGGATTGCTGCCTGGCGTCCCGGCGGTGCTGGCTTTCCTTCTTAGCGGGCGGCGCTACGCTTTTCCTGCGATCTGGCGAGGGCTTTACGCGGCACTGATCCTGGCGCAGGCGGTACTGCTGGGCTGGCAGCTTGTGCTATGGCTGCAAGGGGAAGCGGTTAACGGCGTCAGTCTGGCGCTGGTGGTGGCGGATGTCGTGGCGTTGATCTGGCTGATCTCCCATCGTCGGTTACGCGCCTGCTTCACCCTTGAAAAAGAATAACGGCACTTTTTGGCGAACCGGGACTCCAAGCAACGATGATGAATAAAGAAGGAAATGTGATGAAATCGCTGCGTTTGATGTTATGTGCGATGCCGCTGGCGCTGACCGGGTGTTCGACGCTCTCGTCTGTAAACTGGTCTGCGGCGAATCCGTGGAACTGGTTTGGCTCCTCGACGGAGGTGACCGAGCAGGGCGTTGGCGCATTAACTGCCGCCACACCGCTTAATGAACAGGCGATAGCCGACGCGCTGGACGGGGATTATCGCCTGCGCAGCGGAATGAAAATCGCCAACGGCAACGTCGTGCGCTTTTTTGAAGCCATGAAGGACGACAAGGTGGCGATGGTCATTAATGGCGAACAAGGCACCCTTAGCCGCATCGATGTTCTCGACAGCGACATTCCTTCCGAAGCCGGGGTCGACGTGGGCACGCCGTTTAGTGATCTCTACAGCAAAGCCTTTGGCAACTGCCAGCCAGCCACTGATGACGACCGCGTCGCGGTGGAGTGTAAAGCGCAAGGCAGTCAGCATATTAGCTATCTCTTTTCCGGCGAATGGCATGGGCCGGAAGGCTTAATGCCGTCTGATGACACGCTTAAAGAATGGAAAGTCAGCAAGATAATCTGGCGTCGTTAATTTGCGTCTGAACAAACCGCTGCGCGTAAAAACAGGGTAAAATAGCCTCCATCAATGCCACGACCGCGTGGCATTCTCATTTTCCAGGAGGAACGATGTCTCAGGTTCAGAGTGGCATTTTGCCAGAACATTGCCGCGCCGCGATTTGGATTGAAGCGAATGTTAAAGGCGACGTTGACGCACTGCGCAGCGCCAGCAAAGTCTTCGCCGATAAGCTGGCGACGTTTGAAGCGAAATTTCCCGAGGCGCATCTGGGCGCGGTCGTGGCTTTTGGACACGACACCTGGCGTGCGCTGAGCGGCGGCGTCGGGGCCGAAGAGCTGAAAAATTTCATCCCTTACGGTAAGGGACTCGCACCGGCCACCCAGTATGACGTCCTGATCCACATTCTTTCCCTGCGTCACGATGTGAATTTCTCCGTAGCCCAGGCGGCGATGGAGGCCTTTGGCGACTGCGTTGACGTTCAGGAAGAAATCCATGGCTTCCGCTGGGTGGAGGAGCGCGATCTCAGTGGTTTTGTTGACGGTACCGAAAACCCGGCGGGTGAAGAAACGCGTCGTGAAGTGGCGGTCATTAAAGACGGTGTGGATGCAGGCGGCAGCTATGTGTTCGTTCAGCGTTGGGAACATAACCTGAAGCAGCTCAATCGCATGAGCGTTCACGATCAGGAAATGATGATTGGCCGCACGAAAGACGCGAATGAAGAGATCGACGGCGACGCGCGTCCGGCCACCTCTCATCTGAGCCGTGTCGATCTTAAAGAAGACGGTAAAGGGCTGAAAATTGTTCGCCAGAGTCTGCCTTACGGCACCGCGAGCGGCACCCATGGCCTGTACTTCTGCGCTTACTGCGCGCGTCTGCATAACATTGAGCAGCAGTTGCTGAGTATGTTCGGTGACACCGACGGTAAACGTGACGCGATGCTGCGCTTCACCAAACCGGTGACTGGCGGCTATTACTTTGCCCCATCACGGGATCGCCTGCTGGCGCTGTAAGCGAATCAACCTGTAACCTGATAAGCGTAACGCCATCAGGAAAGCCGTGCCGGATAAGGCGTTGTTTGAACCCTTATCCGGTACGATGCGGTCATTTTATCGCCGCGTAGACCTGATCCACTACCCACCCATATGTCGCCATCGGCAGCAGGCCACTCTTGAACAGGTTCGGATTCGTTTGGGGATCGGCAACCGGTGAATGAGGTTTATTGCTCAACATCACAATGGCCAGATGGTTTACCGGATCGATAACGGTAAGCGTCCCCGTCCAGCCTGTGTGACCGTAGGCCTGCGCACTGGCCAACGCGCCAAATGTTGGCGTCATGCTGGCATTCCCGTTAACCCGCCAGCCCAGGCCGAACGTGGCGTCCTGCGCCGAGCGTTGGGTAAACATTTTCACCGTCTCCGGGCTGAACAATCTGACGTTGCCGTAGCCGCCGCCGTTGAGCATGGTTTGCATCAGTACGGCGAGATCGCCGGTGGTGGAAAACAGTCCCGCGTGGCCGGAGACCCCTCCCATCGAGTAGAAGGCTTTTTCATCGTGCACTTCGCCCCATAACGTCGTGGTGCGAATATGCGGGAAATGAATCACGCCATCGCGGGTGTTGCCGTTCAGCTCCGTCGCGGCGATCTGCGGTGGACGAAAGCCTTTCTGAAGGGGATTAAACACCGTATGGCTTAAACCCAGCGGACGATAAATGGCGTTTTCGACATAGTGGTCGAGAGGCTGGTCGGTGATGGACTCGACGATAAAGCCCAACAACATATAGTCGACGTCGCTGTAAATATGCTTCGTGCCGGGGCGGTATTCCAGCGGTGTACGTTTGATCATCGCCAGCGTCGTGGCCTTATCCTGCGAGTACAGTTTCCCGGCGACGGCCTGGTTTGGATACTGCGGGTCAGCGGGGAAGCCGCCGGAGTGATGCAGCAGGTCCGCAATCCGTAACGCATTCTTCCCTTTAATCACATCTTCTGGCGCATCGGCAAAACCAGGAATGTACGTCGAGACGAGATCGTCCGGATGCAGTTTGCCCTCTGACATCAGCTTTTGCAGCGCAAAGTTAGTGGCGTACATTTTGGTGTTGGAGGCGAGGTCGTACAGAGTATCCGTGGTCGCCCTGATAGGCTGAGGCATCAGAACATGACCGTCGTATTTTTTGGCGTCCCCCCACGCCTTGCGATAGACAATATGGTTGTCTTTCACGATGAGCAGATTCACCCCGGGATAGCCCGCCGCCACCTGTTGCGCTATCCAGTTATCCAGCCTGTTCAGACGTTCAGTATCCATTCCGACTTTTTCAGGCGTACTTTCCGTAAGGACCGGAAATGGGGTTGCGCTGAGGCTAAAACTCAGGGCCAGCGCGGACATAAGCAGAAAACGTTTACGCATAATTTAGTCCAGATTGACATTTCGGCAGCCAAACAGCGCGGTAAAAATAAAGCCGCCAACGTAAGCCACCAGCATCCCCCCGGCGTACACCGCCATGGCTGGCAGGATCCCTTGCGCAGAGGTCATTAAAGGCAAGGCCACCAGCCCTGACGGACCGAATGCGCTGTTCAGCCCCATAGGCAAACCTGACCAGGCCACCAGACCGATAAACAGCCCGCCTGCTGCGCCGCCCAGACAGGCGGTAATAAACGGTTTCATTCGCGGCAGCGTCACGCCGTAAATAAGCGGTTCACCGACGCCGAGCAGCCCGGGGATTATCGCCCCGCGGATCTGGCTGCGGATGGCGCTGTGTTTTTCCGCGCGCCAGTAGAGCGCCAGCGCCGCGCCGACCTGACCCGCGCCCGCCATAGAAAGGATAGGGAACAGGCTGTTGAACCCCTGACTGCTCATTAACGCCAGATAAACCGGAATAAACCCCTGATGGACGCCAAACACCACCGCAACCAGAAACAGCCCCGCCAGCACGGCGCAGCCTAACGGGTTACTGTTGAGGTGGATAAACAGCCAGGACATTCCTTCGAACAGCCAGCCGCCGAGCGGCATAATCACCAGGTAGGCCAGTGCGGCGGTGACCAGTAAGGTCAGCGTGGCGGTCAGAAGCATATCGAGATCGTCCGGCATAAAGCGGCGAATGACGTTCTCAATTCGCGCACTTGCCCATGCCGCAATCAGTACGCCGATTATGTTCCCGCGAGGATCGATTGTCAGGCCAAAGAAATCCTCAATGCCTGCGTAATAACCGGTGGTCGCGGCGGGGTTATAGCCCAGCAGAAACAGTGAGGCGATGATGGCGCCGTTTACGCCCGTTCCACCAAAGGCCTGTGCGGCGTTATAGCCAATCAGGATCACCAGGAAGGTGAAAAGTCCTTTACTGAAGACCTTCATAAAGTTCAGCGCGTCGGGCAAGGCGCCCTGCGCATCTGCCGGCACGTGCAACACCGTAGCAAGAAGTGTGGCAATCCCCAGCAGCAGGCCTGCGGCAATAAAACCGGGGATCAGCGGCGTAAAGATGGTGGCAAACCTGGCGAGGAACTGCTGAATGCCGGAGGTCTGTTTCGCTTTGATCTGCTTTTTGGTGTTTGCGGCAATCTCCGCCGCGCCAGCCGTAACGGCAGGGCCGCCGTTTTCAAGGAGGGCATTCATGGCATCCGCTGCCCGCTGCGCTTTGCCGGGGCCAAAAATGACCTGAACCTGATTATCCGACAGCACCACGCCTTTAATGCCTTCCAGCGTTTTGATGCTGGCGTCAACCAGACGACTGTCATGTACCGTCAGGCGTAAACGCGTCATGCAGTTTCCGCACCGGGCAATGTTTTCCGCTCCGCCAACCCGGGAGAGGATTGCCTGCAGGAGATCAACGCTGATTTCTTTTGCCATTCGCTTTATTCCTTCTCCGGTCCCGGGTGAATGCTACCGCCGCCATTTTGTCGAGAGCGCCACAAACTTTACAGCTTAACGGGGCTGCTACTATGGAAAATGAATGGAATCATATATTCTCTGATTTACATCGCAATGGAATCGTTGAATTGCCGTGTGAAGAATGTGAGGGTAGTCATACTCTGGTAAACAATCCGGTATCCTGCCGGGCAGGCGGTAGAATTGAGAAATTCGTTAACAGGGGAGAGTAAGACGACATGTTTTTTCTGGCGAAAATACGCAGCGCTGAAGCAGAATTTACCGACAATGAACGCAAGATCGCTGAATTTCTGTTGGCTCATCTCAACGAGCTAAAAACCGTCTCCTCCCGTCAGCTCGCGAAGCAGTTGCAGGTTAGCCAGTCGAGTATTGTCAAATTTGCCCAAAAGCTGGGGGCGAAGGGGTTTACTGAATTACGAATGGCGCTGATTGAGGAAAACAGCGCCAGGCGCGAAAAAAAACAGGATAAAGCGCTACATCTGCACAGCTCAATCACCAGCGAAGACAGCCTGGAGGTCATTGCCCGTAAGCTGAATCGCGAAAAATTATCCGCCCTGGAAGAGACCAGTGGCCTGATGGATTTCGTCCGGCTGAAACAGGTGATTGAAACCATCAGTCGCGCCGGGTTTATTCAGATAACCGGACTGGGCGGGTCGGCGCTGGTGGGACGCGATCTGTCGTTTAAACTGATGAAGATTGGCTATCGCGTGGCCTGTGAAGCGGATACGCATGTGCAGGTGACGGTTGCGCAGGCGTTGCAGAAGGGCGATGTGCAACTGGCGATCTCCTACAGCGGCGCCAAAAAGGAGATCGTACTGTGCGCGCAAGCGGCGCGCGAACGGGGGGCGACGGTGATTGCCATTACTTCGCTTGCTGATTCCCCGCTGCGCCGGCTGGCGCATTACACGCTGGACACGGTTTCGAGTGAGAAGGCATGGCGCAGTTCATCTATGTCGACGCGTACCGCTCAGAACTCGGTCACCGACCTGCTCTTTGTCGGGTTGGTACAGCGCAATGATGTCGAGTCATTACGAATGATCGAACGCAGCAGTGAGTTGATTAATCTGCTCCGGGATTGATTCCGGCGCATTTTTTCCTAAGATTTACCTTAATTAGTGAGCTGTTCCTCAGCACTTATCTGTTTTTAATGTATTTTCGTTGTTAATGGAGTGTAAGACTTCATATTCACAAGGAGAGCATTGAAATGGGTAAACTCACGGGCAAAACAGCACTGATTACGGGCGCATCGAAGGGCATTGGCGAAGGGATCGCCAGAGTGTTTGCTCGCCACGGCGCGAACTTAATCCTGCTGGATATCTCCGATGAGATTGAAAAGCTGGCGGACGAACTGGGTGGACGCGGTCATCGCTGCACGGCCGTGGTGGCGGATGTAACGGATCCGGCGTCTGTCGCCGCAGCGATCAAGCGAGCGAAAGAGGTGGAAGGACGCATCGATATCCTCGTCAACAACGCGGGCGTGTGTCGCCTCGGCGGTTTCCTCGAGATGAGCGATGAAGATCGCGACTTCCATATTGATGTCAACATTAAAGGCGTCTGGAACGTCACGAAAGCCGTATTGCCGGAAATGGTAAAACGTAAAGATGGCCGCATTGTGATGATGTCTTCGGTGACCGGCGATATGGTGGCCGATCCGGGTGAAACTGCTTATGCGTTATCGAAGGCGGCGATTGTCGGCCTGACCAAATCGCTGGCGGTGGAATTTGCGCAATCGGGGATCCGCGTGAACGCCATTTGCCCGGGCTACGTACGTACGCCAATGGCGGAAAGCATCGCCCGCCAGTCCAACGCGGACGATCCGGAATCGGTGCTGACAGAAATGGCGAAGGCGATACCACTGCGTCGTCTGGCCTGTCCGCTGGAAGTGGGCGAACTGGCGGCGTTCCTGGCCTCCGACGAGTCCAGCTATCTCACGGGCACCCAAAACGTGATTGACGGCGGCAGCACGCTGCCGGAAAGCGTCAGCGTCGGCGTCTGACCGACGTTACACCCCTTCCGCTGACCGGAAGGGGTTCTCTTATTCCCTTTTCAACTTTCAAATCAGCAAACGGTATATAAAACCGTTACTCCTTTCACACTGGTTATAAATATTATGGCTATTAGAAAGTCATTAATTTTATAAGGGTGCGCAATGGCCGTTAACTTACTGAAAAAGAACTCTCTGGCGCTGGTTGCGTCGCTGTTGCTGGTCGGGCAGGCGCAGGCGACGGAACTGCTTAACAGCTCCTATGACGTTTCCCGCGAGCTGTTTGCCGCCCTTAACCCGCCATTTGAACAACAGTGGGCGAAAGATAACGGCGGCGACAAGCTGACCATCAAACAGTCTCATGCCGGTTCTTCAAAACAGGCGCTGGCGATTTTGCAGGGGTTAAAAGCTGATGTGGTCACCTATAACCAGGTCACTGACGTGCAGATCCTGCATGATAAAGGCAAGCTGATCCCGGCGGACTGGCAGAGCCGTTTGCCGAACAACAGCTCGCCATTCTATTCCACGATGGGCTTCCTGGTGCGTAAAGGCAACCCGAAAAACATTCAGGACTGGAACGATCTCGTGCGCTCCGATGTGAAGCTGATCTTCCCAAACCCCAAAACCTCCGGTAACGCGCGCTATACCTATCTGGCGGCCTGGGGCGCGGCAGATAATGCTGACGGTGCCGATAAAGCCAAAACCGAGCAGTTCATGACTCAGTTCCTGAAGAACGTCGAAGTGTTTGATACCGGCGGACGCGGCGCCACCACCACGTTCGCCGAACGCGGGCTGGGCGATGTGTTGATAAGCTTCGAGTCCGAAGTGAACAACATCCGTAAACAGTACGAAGCGCAGGGATTTGAAGTGGTGATACCGAAAACCAACATTCTGGCGGAATTCCCGGTCGCGTGGGTCGATAAAAATGTGCAAGCCAACGGGACGGAAAAAGCGGCGAAAGCGTACCTGAACTGGCTGTATAGCCCACAGGCGCAGACCATCATTACCGGTTTTTATTACCGGGTGAATAACCCGGAAGTCATGGATAAGCTGAAGGATCAATTCCCACAGACCGAACTGTTCCGCGTGGAAGATAAGTTTGGCGCCTGGCCGGACGTCATGAAAACCCATTTCGCCAGCGGCGGCGAACTGGACAAACTGCTGGCGGCGGGGCGTAAGTAATGTTTGCTGTCTCCTCCCGGCGCGTGCTGCCCGGCTTTACCTTAAGCCTGGGCACCAGCCTGCTGTTCGTCTGCCTGATTTTGCTGTTGCCGCTGAGCGCGCTGGTGATGCAGCTCTCGCAAATGAGCTGGGCGCAATACTGGGAGGTCATCACTAACCCGCAGGTGGTCGCAGCCTATAAAGTGACGTTGCTGGCGGCGTTCGTGGCGTCGATTTTTAACGGCGTATTTGGCCTGCTGATGGCGTGGATCTTAACCCGCTACCGTTTCCCGGGGCGCACGCTGCTGGACGCGCTGATGGATCTGCCGTTCGCCTTGCCAACCGCAGTCGCAGGTTTGACGCTGGCTTCACTGTTTTCAGTCAATGGTTTTTACGGCCAGTTTTTGGCGAGCGTCGACATCAAAGTTACGTATACCTGGCTGGGGATTGCGGTGGCGATGGCCTTTACCAGCATTCCGTTTGTGGTACGCACCGTGCAGCCGGTGCTGGAAGAACTGGGCCCGGAATATGAAGAAGCGGCGGAAACGCTGGGCGCAACGCGTCTGCAAAGTTTTCGTAAAGTCGTGCTACCGGAACTGTCGCCTGCGCTGGTGGCGGGAGTTGCCCTGTCCTTTACCCGCAGCCTCGGCGAGTTCGGGGCGGTGATTTTTATCGCCGGGAATATCGCCTGGAAAACGGAAGTGACGTCGCTGATGATTTTCGTGCGGTTGCAGGAATTTGATTACCCCGCCGCCAGCGCGATCGCTTCGGTGATCCTCGCGGCTTCGCTGCTGCTGCTGTTTTCGATTAACACTCTGCAAAGTCGCTTTGGCCGACGCGTGGTAGGTCACTAATGGCGGAAGTTACTCAATTGAAGCGTTATGACGCTCCCCGCATTAACTGGGGAAAATGGCTTCTGATTGGCGTCGGTATGCTGGTTTCAGCGTTCATTTTGCTGGTGCCGATGATTTACATCTTCGTACAGGCGTTCAGCCGTGGGCTGATGCCGGTTATTGAGAATTTATCTGACCCGGACATGCTCCATGCCATCTGGCTGACGGTGCTGATTGCGCTGATCGCGGTGCCGGTGAACCTGGTGTTTGGCGTTCTGCTGGCCTGGCTGGTGACGCGTTTTAACTTTCCCGGTCGCCAGCTTTTGCTCACGCTGCTGGATATTCCGTTTGCGGTATCGCCGGTGGTCGCCGGGCTGGTGTATCTGCTGTTCTATGGTTCCAACGGCCCGCTGGGCGGCTGGCTGGACGAGCATAACCTGCAAATCATGTTCTCCTGGCCGGGGATGGTGCTGGTCACTATCTTTGTCACCTGTCCGTTTGTGGTGCGAGAACTGGTGCCGGTGATGCTCAGTCAGGGCAGTCAGGAGGACGAGGCGGCGATTTTGCTCGGCGCTTCCGGCTGGCAGATGTTCCGCCGCGTAACGCTGCCCAATATCCGCTGGGCGCTGCTGTACGGCGTGGTACTGACCAACGCCCGGGCGATTGGCGAATTTGGCGCGGTGTCGGTGGTGTCCGGCTCAATTCGCGGCGAAACGCTGTCGCTGCCGTTACAGATTGAACTGTTGGAGCAGGACTATAACACCGTTGGCTCCTTTACCGCCGCCGCGCTGCTGACGCTGATGGCGATTATTACCCTGTTTTTAAAGAGCATGTTGCAATGGCGCCTGGAGAATCAGGAAAAACGCGCGCAACAGGAGGAACATCATGAGCATTGAGATTGCCAATATTAAGAAGTCTTTTGGTCGCACCCAGGTGCTGAACGATATCTCGCTGGATATTCCTTCTGGTCAGATGGTGGCGCTTCTGGGGCCGTCCGGCTCTGGTAAAACCACGCTGCTGCGGATTATCGCCGGGCTTGAGCATCAGAGCAGCGGGCATATTCGTTTTCACGGCACTGACGTCAGCCGACTGCATGCCCGCGACCGTAAGGTCGGGTTTGTGTTTCAGCACTACGCGCTGTTTCGCCATATGAGCGTCTTTGACAACATCGCTTTTGGCCTGACGGTGCTGCCGCGTCGTGAACGACCGAATGCGGCCGCTATCAAGACGAAAGTGACCAAACTGCTGGAAATGGTGCAGCTTGCGCACCTGGCGGATCGTTTTCCGGCGCAACTTTCCGGCGGGCAGAAACAGCGGGTGGCGCTGGCGCGCGCGCTCGCCGTTGAGCCGCAAATTTTATTGCTCGACGAACCCTTCGGCGCGCTGGATGCCCAGGTGCGTAAAGAGCTCAGGCGCTGGCTGCGTCAGTTGCATGAAGAGCTGAAATTCACCAGCGTGTTTGTGACCCACGATCAGGAAGAAGCGACCGAAGTGGCGGACCGGGTGGTGGTGATGAGCCAGGGCCATATTGAACAGGCCGACGCGCCGGATCAGGTCTGGCGCGAACCGGCCACCCGCTTCGTGCTGGAGTTTATGGGCGAGGTGAACCGACTGCAGGGCACTGTTCGCGGCGCGCAGTTCCACGTCGGCGCGCACCGCTGGCCGCTGGGTTATACCCCTGCGTATCAGGGGCCGGTCGATCTGTTCCTGCGTCCGTGGGAAGTGGACATTAGCCGTCGTACCAGTCTCGACTCGCCATTGCCGGTACAGGTGATCGAAGCCAGCCCGAAAGGCCACTTTACCCAGTTAGTCGTGCAGCCGCTGGGATGGTATAACGAACCGCTGACGGTGGTGATGCAGGGCGACGATACCCCGGCGCGCGGCGAACGCCTGTTTGTCGGCCTGCAAAATGCCCGGCTGTATAATGGCGAGCAGCGCATTGAGCGCCATGACGATGTGGTATTGGCAGAAATAGCGTAATCCCGGGATGATTTTACCCAGGCCCGATAAGCGTAGCGCCATCGGGCATTGAGTTGGACAAAAGACGTGAACACACTAGAACAAACAATCGGCAATACGCCTTTGGTGAAATTGCAGCGGATGGGGCCGGACAACGGCAGTGAAATCTGGCTCAAACTGGAAGGTAACAATCCCGCCGGGTCGGTGAAAGATCGCGCTGCGCTATCGATGATCGTGCAGGCGGAAAAGCGCGGGGAAATTAAACCAGGCGACGTACTCATTGAAGCAACCAGTGGAAATACCGGGATTGCGCTGGCGATGATTGCCGCGCTGAAAGGCTACCGCATGACCCTGCTGATGCCGGACAACATGAGCCAGGAGCGACGCGCGGCGATGCGCGCCTATGGCGCAGAGCTGATTCTGGTCAGCAAAGAGCAGGGCATGGAAGGGGCGCGCGACTTAGCGTTAGCCATGTCAGAACGCGGAGAGGGTAAACTGCTCGATCAGTTTAACAACCCTGATAACCCGCTGGCGCATTACAGCACCACCGGGCCGGAGATCTGGCAGCAAACTGCCGGGCGCATCACCCATTTTGTCTCCAGTATGGGCACGACCGGCACAATCACTGGCGTGTCGCGTTTTCTGCGCGAGCAGGCGAAGCCTGTCACCATCGTTGGCCTGCAACCGGAAGAGGGCAGCAGTATTCCGGGGATCCGCCGTTGGCCTGCGGAATATATGCCGGGAATATTTAACGCCTCGCTGGTTGACGAGGTACTGGATATTCATCAGCAGGCTGCGGAAAACACCATGCGCGAGCTCGCGGTGCGGGAAGGGATTTTCTGCGGTGTCAGTTCCGGTGGCGCGGTGGCCGGGGCGATTCGTGTGGCGCAGGCGACACCGGGCGCCGTCGTTGTGGCGATTATCTGCGATCGTGGCGATCGTTACCTTTCCACGGGGGTGTTTGGCGAAGAGCATTTCAGCCAGGGGGCGGGGATATAACCAATGCCGGTCAGTGTGTCACTGACCGGTTTGACGTAGATTAGGCTTTTCCTTTTAAATCAGCAGTCAGCAGTTCACGAACGAAGTTATCCGTTTTCTCTGCCGCAGGCGCTTTGCGGTCATACGTTCTGGGAAAAACAGCAATGGTCTTTCCCTGCCAGGGAATAAACCAGTAAACACCGTCATCCGGCGACAGGTAATCTCTGATGGATTCCTCTTTATGGAAGACCCAACGCACGGCGTTGTTCTGACTCCCTGAAATATCCTGTGCGGTGTGCTCGAATTTAATGCCTTCCGTCTGATCTTTCGCCATTTTCAGACGCTGCAGGATAAATGCTTTTGGCGACGTATCTGACGGTAATATCTGAACCAGGAAACTGTCTGGATTTTTTTCAGAGGAATACAGGAGATAATCCGTCCCTGCATACTCCAGTATTGTCTGGGCAGTGAGTAAGGGAAAAATCAATCCATCATCTTTATTTTCTCTTATCGCCCCGTGCGCGGTGTCTACGCTCCACTGCTGGCTATCGCCAATGAGGCCGGCTGCCTGGATATATTTCGCCAGAAGCTCATAACCGTCTTTCCCTTCTTCAAAACGTAATGTACTGAGCGCTGAGTAGAATAAAATTTTTTCATAGTCCCAGTCGTTATGAGTATAGGGGAACTGCGCCCGCGCTTTTTCGAACGCCTGACTGGCATCGGCATACTTTCCCTTACGATAATCCGCAAGGCCTGTAATGCTGTAAAATTTTTGATATTCAGCCGGGAATGCGGCGATCTGTAACCCTTTTTGCGCGATGATCCTGGCTTTGTCCCAGTTCTCATCAGGAGCATCAGGCGCGGACAGTCCTACCCCAAGAGGATACAATTCAGCTTCAATCGAGCGCATCGTTTGCTGGTGATAGAGTTTTGGCGGATTATCCCATTTAATCTGCGCAAACAAATCAGCAATCGACTTTATTGCGGCCTGGCTGTCGCTTTCAGGAATTTTCGCTTTTATGGTGACCCGCCAGTCACCTTGCTTAATTTTCCATGTGACGGAAATTTGTTCCTCTGCTGCTACAACAAATTTCTGCTGGAGATTTTTATCCACCGGGAAATCTGGTATATGGCCGATATCTGTTACGGGCGGCGCAACGTTTTTATCCTCAGGTGATACCATTGAGTCTTCTTTTTCGACTTCATTATAGGCCATCGTGAAGCGAATCTTTCCACCGGATGATAATATGTAGGTCAGGTCTGTCGGGTAATCCCGGGTTTCACCCGAGTCAATATCAACCAGCAACCATTTCTTTGCGTTAATAACAGGGAAGCGCATATTAGCCACCCGCCAGGACAGTTGGTTATTTTTTTCGTCTATGTGCCAAAGATCAGGTGAGATTTTTTTACCTCCTTCGCCGGAATACACACGTTTAATTAAAAGGATGGCATCCGTTTGTTTTTCTGCGAACCAGGCATATTTAGCGGCAGAAATTAAAAATCCTTTAATGAAATCATCATATTCTGCCAGCGGTAGCGCATTTTCGAACAGGCTCTGTGCTTCAGCGTAGCGGTGTTTTTTTTCCAACAGCCATGCCAGGGTATCCAGTTCTGATGACAACTCATAGTGGTTAATGTCGCAGCTTACCTTCATTTTTTCCAGACTGGACAGTAGCGCCCGCTGTGCAGTAATAAAATCTCCCTGCTGAATTAATCCCATTGCTTCCTTGTAGCTGTCGAGTTGCTGGCGCCGTATCAGATATTGTTGCTCTTGGTCGTAATAGGGTAGCTTTTGGCACAGTTCATATCGTTCAACAGGAGATGAGGTGGCTGCGGCAAACGTTGGCGCGACAAAGGAACAAACCAGAGCGAATAAAACGTGCCTGTTAGTTAGAAACATCATTACGTTCTCCAGAAACTGACGACGATGCAGGGGCAGAGTACTGTGCCAGTTGTTTGGCAAATTTATCCAGCTCGGGCAATACCGCGTTGTCCTTGTTATCGACCACCGCAAGGAGCGCGCCATAACCGCTCTGGTAAGGAAACGTCCAGTAGATCAGTGATTTTTCTGTTTTTTCGCTACCGCTGTACCATTTGACCGACCACTTTGTCGCCATTTTCTTCTGTCCCTGTAAACTAAAGGGATAGGTTGTTTTATGCAGGTCTTTGTCCGCTATAGTTATTTTTTGTCGATCTTCTTCCTGAAGGCGTTTGATTTTAGCTTTGATAATGTTCGGCACATTGACTTCAGACAACTCCGTCAACCCGGCGGAAAACTCAGTCGAATAGCCATATTTTGCTGCAGAATAAACAACGGTTCCTTCGATATACGTGAATGCTGAGGCATGGAAAATGCCGACGTTAAAGGGAAAGCGTAACTGGCTTTTTTTGTTGAATATTTCTGGGATAACAGGATCAAAAACCCAATGGCTATCCATTGGCGAATGCCTTAATGATTGTTTCACCAGTTCGGTATAGGTCTTCTTTTTCGTCCGGTAAGCAATGTCCGTCAGGTACATCAGAAGCGCTTGCGAATCATAGTTATCTTCGGTTTGAGTCGTTATGGTTTGCGAATAAGCGGCGCGAGCATATTGAAGATATGACCAGGCTTTCTCCAGTTTATTTTGCCGGTATGAATGGATACCGAGAATGGCGTTGACTCTTGCTTTTTCAAGCGGGAATTTTGCCGCCGGAAGCAGTAAGTTTGCCTGTTGGGCAGCGTTATTCCACTCGGCCGTGGTACGGTAAGTTGTTTTTGTCAGTGCATCCAGTTCTTTCTGAATGGGGGGAAGCGTGTCTGCCTGCGGCCATTTTATTTTTGTAAACAGTGAAGACAGTTGCTGAAGGGCATTTTCGCTGTGCGCTGTCTGAAATGTTGCCTGAACCGCCATTTCCCACGATCCTTGCGTTATTTGCCATATTGCCGTCGTCACGCTATCCCCGGCGACGCTATAACGTTGAGCTGATTTTATTTGCTTAATATTTTCGCCTGGGAAATCAGGTAATTTTGCCGAAAGCTCAGCATCCTCTGCTGTTGTATAAAGCCAGGGTCGTTTTATCTGCGTTGTTTTTACTGAATGCTCAGGGTCATTAGAACCCCGGTAGTGGAGCGTTATGTCAGCGGAAACATAGTTGTCTGCGACGTTATAGATCCCATCGCCATTGTTAGTAAAACGAATTACTGACGCGCCATCACGTTGACCGGTAGAATATATTTTTGCCAGCGTCCAGCGCCCGGTGGTTAACGGCACCGTCAGATGGGCAAGAGCATAATTTAACTGATTATTCGCATCATCCAGTTGCCACATCTCAGCGGGGAGGTTTTTGATGGAAAGATACGTTTTAATGAACTGCTGTGCTTCACTTTCTTTACCAGCCAGCATCGCTTGCATGGTCGCTTTACGAATAAAACGCTGTTGCTGATCAACATTGGCGGTCGCCTCTGCTGCTTTTTTATTTAATTCAATGGCTTTTTCATACTGAGCGGTTTCATCCAGCGCCTGAGTGAGGCGCCATACTATCGCATTCGCGTCTTCGAAATTAGCACAGGATGCATGCAGTTCATTCCAGATGCTGTCGACGAAATTCCCTACGGATTCTTTGTTACCGGTTTTAACCACATCCGGTAATTGATTCATCAGTGAGGTAATTTGTGTCGAAGGGGATTGCTGACTGATAGAGAAATCACAGCGATTATTCTCTGCGGCAATCACATTGTGACTTATCATTAATGATAAAACAGGTAAAACAAACTTCAATAAAGTATTTGCCATGACATTATCTCTTTGGCAATGGTAAAACTATCGGTTAGGGAATGTTCTAACCGATTCGTTGAGAAAATTAGTTAAGGGTTTTATCTGTTTCCGCGATCAGTGCGTGCAGATAAGGTTTGGCATTTTCATCATTTTTACCCGGAATTCGCACAATGTAGGGTTTGCCGGTAATCGATGAAGAGGAGGCGACTTTATCAATGAATTGTTCTGCGGTATCAATACGGTTGCGGGTATTCCCCAGCTTCAGGCGCAGGTGGGATACTGCTTCATCACAATTATGTGAATCGCCGTTTCTCACGAAGATTAAATCCTTTTTTTGCGCCAGTGCATCAAGCATGGCGCTGATGCGTGCCTCTTCATGGGCATTCAGCTTCGCCCAGACCGGAAGAGTTAACAGGAGAGCAAATAGCGTACAGGCGATTCTTTTCATTCCACTTTTCCTTGCGATGAGAAATCCTTCGTAGTTCTGACAAGGCGTCCTGCGTTTAGTTGCACCCGCGACCGGGGTAATTTTCTGAATGTGCTTGCAGAAGTTTATCCAGAAACCGCCACAGCGTTTCATTCATTTCCTGGTAACTCCATTCGCGCATTTCCTTTACCGAACGGATGAACGTTTTCCCTGCGGCTTCCGCCAGTTCCTGTTGGGAGTGCCTAATTAACCCTTCGACGGACTCGGCGGTAAACTCCATGTGGCACTGGAAGCCGTAAATGAAATGACCAAACTGCACAATTTGTCGCGGACAGCCTTTACTTTCCGCAATGACGGTCGCCTGATCGGTTAATCCCGGCATATCGTTATGCCAGTGACCGACACTCAGTGGAGAATCAAAGTGAGAGAAAAACGGATGCTCTTTGCCTGCTGCGGTCAGCGTAATAGGGAAATGACCGATCTCTTTTTCCGGGCTTTTACAGACCTTTGCGCCCAATGCTTCGCCAATCAATTGCGCGCCAAGACAGATGCCCACCACAATACGTCCGGCGCTTATCGCCTGATTAATGAGATGCTGTTCCGCCAGCGAGTCAAAGTACGGACATTCTGCAAGCGTTGTTCGCGGCGACTGGGGGCCGCCAAATACAACCAGCATGTCAAAGCCGTCCGCGTTCTTCGGCACGGGTTCTCCGGCATAAACGCGAGACCATGAGAGGGTATAGCCCCGTTGTTCTGCCCATGTCAGATAGGCGCCGGTGGATTCAAATGATTCGTGAACAACAAAATGTACTCGCACGCTTTTCTCCTGTTAGCCATTCAGCGCCTGATAAATATCAGCCGCCAGGGTGTTGATATCGCTGTCGCTCAGTGTCGACAGCGTGATACGCAGACCGTGTGCAGGTTCGTTCACGCCAAACGCCTCACCTTCGCGCACCAGCCAGCCTGATTTCGCCAGCATAAAAGCGGTTTTCTGACTGATGTCCTTCAGTGGCAGCCACAGATTCAGACCGTCGCCCGGCGGTACGGCCAGGCCATACTGGCCCAGCGCCCCGGCCAGCTTTTGCTGGCGGGACGCATAAAACTGCCGGGTATGGTTCAGTGAACGCTGAAAATCACTGTCGTTCAGGCAGGCAGAAGCGAGATCCTGAAGTAGATGACTGACCCACTGGCTGCCCGCGTTCAGGCGCAGACGCAGTTTCTGCGACGTCAGCGGATCGCTGGAAACGATGGCGAGACGCAGGTCCGGGCCGAGCGTTTTCGACATTGAACGCACCACCGCCCAGCGCAGGGTTTCCGCGGCGATAACCGGATGCCAGGCTGATGTCGAGAGCAGGGCGAAATGATCGTCGACAATGACTGACACCTGCGGATAGCGGGCAAGTATGTTTTGTAACGCGGCGGCACGCGTGGCGCTCAGGCTGCATCCGGTTGGATTATGCGCGCGTGGGGTAATAATCACCGCGCGTGCGCCCAGGCGTAAAGCCTGCTCCAGCATGTCCGGTTGCATGCCTTCCTCGTCAACGCGCACGGGCGTGGCGCGAAAACCGCTGTAGCGCAGCATATTAATGCTGCTCAGAAAGCACGGATCTTCCACCGCCACGCTGTCGCCCGGCAGCAGGTGGGCGCTCAGCAGGCGTTCAATGGCATCAATGGCGCCGCTGGTAATATCAATTTCGCCTTCGGCAGGGGTGGCATCCTTCATCCATGTTTGCGCCCACTGTTGTAACGCGGGCGATAACGCTTCATCGCCGTACAAGCGGTGAGTATGCGTGAGCGTTTTTAGATAGCGTCCCAGCTCGGGCAGACGATCCGCTGCGGGATTGCCGCCGGAAAGATCGACAAGCGGAGTGTGCGGATCGCTTCCTTCCAGCGCAACTGGCGCAGAGGCGCCGTTTATCACCGTGCCGTTGCGCCCCTGACTCAGCGCCAGCCCGGAGATGACCAGCCGTTTGTAGGCCGCAGCGACAGTATTTCGGTTGACGTTCAGCGCCTGGGCCAGTTCACGCACGGGAGGTAAGGTATCCCCCGAACGTAACGCTCCGCTGGTGATATGCTGGCGGATGCTGTCAAAGATTTCGCTGGCGGTTTTTCCGTCGATCATTATTGACCTATGACAAAATGAATTTTAGCATATGACGATAATAGTGAGGCGCCAGCCCGCTGTCCAGTGAGAGGAGATGTTTATGGCGCAGGAGAGTGATATACAGTCAGTGCTTTTTAGCGATAGCCATCGGGCGTTACAAACCGACATCGTCGCCGTTCAGTCACAGGTGGTGTACGGCAGCGTGGGTAACAGCATCGCGGTGCCGGCTATTAAGGCAAAAGGTTTGCGCGTCACGGCGGTACCTACGGTGCTGTTCAGTAATACGCCGCATTACGAGACGTTTTATGGCGGCATTATTCCTGCCGACTGGTTTAACGGCTATTTACAGGCGCTGAGTGAGCGCGACGCCCTGCGCGAGCTGAAGGCGGTGACCACCGGTTACATGGGCAGCGCAGAGCAAATCGTCCTGTTGGCGCAATGGTTGCAGAACGTGCGCCAGCACCACCCCAATATCACCATTTTGGTTGATCCGGTGATAGGGGACGTGGACAGCGGTATGTATGTGAAAGCGGAGATCCCGGAGGCTTACCGTCAGCATCTGCTGCCAGTGGCGCATGGGCTGACGCCAAATGTCTTTGAACTGCACATGCTGAGCGGCAAACCGTGCGGTACGCTTGATGAGGCAGTGATTGCGGCGAGGTCGCTGCTCACCGATACGCTGAAGTGGATTGTGATCACCAGTGCTCCCGGACAAAACCGTGACGCTATCAACGTGGCGGTGGTGACGGCTGAATCGATGGATATTATTGAACATCCACGGGTAGAAACCGATCTGAAAGGCACTGGCGATCTGTTCTGTGCGGAGCTGGTGAGCGGCATTGTACGTGACATGACGTTAACCCGAGCCACGCAACTGGCGGCAGAAAGGGTGCTGGACGTCATGATGTGGACCCAACAATGCGGCTGCGACGAATTAATACTGCCGCCGACAGGGGAGGCGCAATGAAAAGTTATCGCTTAGTGGTTCGTCAACAAGGGCGGGTGGTCGGTCATTTCGACACCAGTGGATCGGATGCGCTGGCGGATATTTGCGTGGCGCGCGCCATGTTTGGCGTTGCGGGAGGGTATCAGTGCGAATTGTTGGTCGCAGACGCCGAAAAACGGATGCTGGAAAGTGGACCGGACGGCATGAAAATCCTGATGCGCGAGAAGTGCTATCGTCCGGTCACCGCCACGCTGCTGTAAAGGTGAAATTGGCGGATAAAAAAATAGCGCCGGAAGGCGCTATTTTTCACTGCGGCAAGAATTACTTCTTGATGCGGATAACCGGAGTTTCACCCACGGTCACGCTACCGGACAGTTTGGTCAGTTCTTTGATCTCGTCCATGTTGGAGATAACGACCGGCGTCAGAGTGGACTTGGCTTTTTCTTCCAGCAGCGGCAGATCGAATTCGATGACCGGGTCACCCACTTTCACGCGCTGACCTTCTTCCGCGATACGCTTGAAGCCTTCGCCTTTCAGCTCAACGGTGTCGATACCGAAGTGAACGAACAGCTCGATACCGCTATCGGATTCGATAGAGAACGCATGGTTGGTTTCAAAGATTTTGCCGATGGTACCGTCAACAGGCGCGACCATTTTGTTACCGGTTGGTTTGATGGCGATACCATCACCAACGATTTTTTCCGCAAAAACTACATCCGGCACGTCTTCGATGTTGACGATCTCGCCAGAGAGCGGAGCAACAATCTCAATAGTTCCGGTGTCTTTCTTATCATCAGAAACCAGAGATTTCAGTTTATCAAACAAACCCATGATCTTCTCCTAAGCAGTAAATTGGGCCGCATCTCGTGGATTAGCAGATTGTTTTTTCTTCAATGAACTTGTTAACCAGCGTCATTAACTCGTCTGTTGTCGGTTGAGCAAGAGCCTGCTCTGCTAACACCTTCGCATCTTCGAAGTTCGTGTTACGGATAATCTTCTTAATGCGCGGGATAGAAATGGCGCTCATAGAGAATTCGTCCAGACCCATCCCCAGCAACAGAAGTGTAGCACGTTCGTCGCCTGCAAGCTCACCACACATGCCAGTCCATTTACCTTCTGCATGAGAAGCATCAATAACTTGCTTGATCAAGTTCAGCACGGACGGTGACATTGGCTGGTAAAGATGTGAAATCATATCATTACCACGGTCAACTGCCAGCGTGTACTGCGTTAAATCATTGGTGCCGATACTAAAGAAATCAACTTCTTTGGCTAAATGACGCGCAATCGTCGCCGCAGCCGGTGTTTCCACCATCACGCCAATCTCGATTGCTTCGTCAAATGCTTTACCTTCGTCACGCAGTTCCTGTTTGTAGATTTCGATCTCTTTCTTCAGTGCGCGCACTTCTTCAACAGAGATGATCATCGGGAACATAATGCGCAGTTTACCGAAAGCGGACGCGCGCAGGATAGCGCGAACCTGGTCACGCAGGATCTCTTTGCGATCCATGGCGATACGCACAGCGCGCCAGCCCAGGAACGGGTTCTCTTCTTTCGGGAAATTCATGTACGGCAGCTCTTTGTCGCCGCCGATGTCCATAGTACGCACGATAACTGCCTGAGAGCCGCAGGCTTCAGCAACAGCTTTGTACGCCGCAAACTGTTCTTCTTCAGTCGGTAGCGCGTCGCGGTCCATAAACAGGAATTCAGTACGATACAGGCCAACGCCTTCGGCGCCGTTACGCTCTGCGCCTTCGACGTCACGTACGGTACCGATGTTTGCGCACACTTCAACCTGATGGCCATCCAGGGTGATTGCCGGCAGATCTTTCAGTTTCGCCAGTTCCGCTTTCTCGGTGGCAACCTGTTCCTGCACGGCGCGCAGTTTTTCAATTTCTTCGTTAGTCGGGTTGACGTAAACCTGGTTGTTTACGGCATCCAGAATCAGATAGTCGTCGTTTTTAACCTGAGAGGTAACGCTGCCGGTACCCACGATAGCAGGCAGTTCAAGAGAACGCGCCATGATTGAGGTGTGGGAGGTACGGCCGCCCGCGTCGGTGATGAAACCCAGCACTTTTTGCAGGTTCAGCTGTGCGGTTTCGGACGGGGTCAGGTCAGCGGCAACCAGGATAACCTCGTCTTTGATTGCGCTCAGGTCGATGATCGCCAAACCCAGGATGTTGCGCAGCAGGCGCTTACCGATATCACGCACATCAGCCGCACGTTCTTTCAGGTATTCATCATCCAGTTCTTCCAGGGCAGTGGCCTGACCTTCGATAACTTCATGCGCAGCTGCGTCAGCCGTCATGTGCTTATCTTTAATCAGGGCTATGATTTCCTGCTCCAGCTCCTCATCTTCGAGCAGCATGATATGCCCTTCGAAGATGGCTTCTTTTTCTTCACCGAACGTTTCACCAGCTTTGGTTTTGATCGCTTCTAATTGCGCAGATGCCTTGGCACGACCGCTCAGAAAACGTTCAACTTCCTGATCAACCTTGTCGGCAGAAACTTTTTTCCGGTCAATGACGATTTCGTCTTCTTTCAGCAAAAGTGCCTTGCCGAAAGCGATACCCGGGGATGCTAAAATGCCTGAAATCATAACCCTACCTTACTTGTGACTGATTTTTAAAAGAACCCGGAAAATCTTATTCCAGTTCCGCCATCAGCTTGACCAGATGTTCAACCGCTTTCTGCTCGTCTTCACCTTCCGCAGAAATGGTGACAACGGTGCCCTGAGTCAGACCCAGAGTTTGCAGTTTGAACAGGCTTTTTGCGCTTGCGCTTTTGCCGTTGGAAGTCACAGTAATCTCAGACGTGAAGCCTTTCGCTTCTTTAACAAACTGAGCAGCAGGGCGGGTATGCAGACCGTTCGGAGCGGTAATGGTAACTTCTTGCTGGAACATTGTATTTCCCCAACTTATAGGTTTAGTGTTGTGGAACTAAAGTCTAGCCTGGCGGTTCGACTTTAGCCTGTATTGTTAGTGCCGACGTAAACGGAGGCGACACACCAGGTGTTATACGCAATCCGTTGCAGGCAACTTCTGGCCGCTGACGTTTCGCTCGTCATTAAACATTATGCCGCGAAATCAAGAATTGAACCAAATCATAAAATCGATTCAGCAGGGAGTTTTCCTGTAACGATTAATTTCGCGCTTCAAAATAATTAGTCAGGTTAAATACCAGACCCAACGGGGTGAATCAATGCCAGGTGGGGTGAAAGTTTGAAGCAGGCCACAAAAAAGCACCTGAAAAGGTGCTTTTTTACGCGTTTTTAACAAGCTGGCATCACTGTTGCAGTTCTTTCTCAGTAAAGAGATCGGCAAACAATGCGGTGCTCAGATAACGCTCACCCGAGGACGGTAGGATAACCACAATATTCTTATTGGTAAAGGTTTCATCTTCCTGCAATTTAAGCGCGGCAGCGACGGCTGCGCCGGAGGAGATACCCGCCAGAATTCCTTCTTCTTCCATCAGACGGCGTGCGGTAGAAATCGCCTCTTCATTGGTGATGCCAATGACTTTATCAATCAGTTTGAGATCAAGGTTGCCTGGAATAAAGCCCGCGCCGATGCCCTGAATTTTGTGCGGGCCTGGCTTCAGCTCTTCGCCAGCCAGGGCCTGCGCGATAACCGGAGAATCAGTCGGTTCGACGGCGACCGTGATGAGGTCTGCTTTACCCTTTGTGCCTTTGATGTAGCGGGATACGCCAGTCAGCGTACCGCCTGTACCCACGCCAGAGATAAACACATCCACCTGACCATCGGTATCTTCCCAGATTTCCGGGCCGGTGGTTTTCTCATGTATCTCCGGGTTAGCCGGGTTGCTGAACTGCTGAAGCAGCAGGTATTTCGCCGGATCGCTGGCGACAATCTCTTCCGCTTTCTGAATCGCGCCCTTCATGCCTTTCGCGCCTTCGGTCAGCACCAGATTCGCACCCAGCGCTTTCAGCAGCTTGCGGCGCTCGATACTCATCGTTTCCGGCATGGTTAGCGTCAGCTTATAGCCGCGCGCGGCAGCGACGTAAGCCAGTGCGATACCGGTGTTGCCGCTGGTCGGCTCAACCAGTTCCACGCCCGGTTTCAGTACGCCGCGTTTTTCGGCATCCCAAATCATATTGGCACCGATACGGCACTTCACGCTGAAGCTCGGGTTACGTGACTCCACCTTCGCCAGAATGCGTCCGTTACCGATGCGGTTCAGTCGAACCAGCGGCGTATGACCGATAGTCAGCGAGTTATCTTCAAAAATCTTACTCATGGCCTGTCCTTAACTGTATGAAATTGGGATACCTTCCCAGCATACCCGTCAGACGGATAGGGGGAAGTAAGGATTTCGCATATCTATATGCTATGAGGAAATAATGACGATCAGTATGGAATAAGAAACGGCATATACCAGCGGCTGGCGTCTCATCTTTACATTATTTCCACAAGGCATGCTTCGCGCGATAGCAATCGACCCACATCGCCGTTGCGCCGCACACTGCAATCGGCATGATAAAAAGATTCAGCACCGGGATAAGGGTAAACAGGCTGGTGAGCGCGCCAAACTGCATATTGGTGACCTTGCGCGCGCGCAGGGCAGAACGCATCTCTTTAAACGGCACTTTATGGTTATCGAAAGGATAATCGCAATACTGGATCGCCAGCATCCAGGCACTGAACAAGAACCAGAGCACCGGGGCGACAGTTTGACCAATACCGGGAATGAAATAGAGGATCAGCAGGATGATGGCGCGCGGTAAATACCAGGCGAATTTTTGCCATTCGCGTTTCATGATGCGCGGCAGATCTTTCATGATGCCCAGCACGCCAGTATCTGGCGGCGTGGCCCCGGTCAGACGCGCTTCCAGCTGTTCCGCCAACAGACCGTTAAACGGTGCGGCAATCCAGTTGGCGACCGTCGAAAAGAAATAGCCAAAGACCAACACCACCGAGATCACGGCGATCGGCCAGAGCAGATAACTCAGCCACTGCAGCCAGTCCGGGACATGCCGCATTAACGACGGGATCCAGGCATCCAGTTGGGTAAACAGCCACCAGAAGGCGCTGCCCATCAGCACGATATTGACCAGCAGGGGCAAAATAACAAAACGGCGGATCCCGGGTTGCGAGACCAGCTTCCACCCCTGAGCGAAGTAGTACACACCGCTGCGTGGTGCGGTGACGGATGATGACACCATAGTCAGGACAGACTCCTTTTAGTATTAGTCCTAAGTGAACCCGGGTATCTTACCGGGTAATTGCGCTCAGGACAGTTCGGAAATGTTCGAAAAAACAGCAAAAAGCACGATTTCCTTCATCTTTATGCCGGGAAAGCTAAGAGTACACTTGCACTTGACGTAATCGGCAAATACTCTTAGTGAGTAAATGTTTGCCGTGGTGGCAAGGTGTTAGAACAACAGAGAATATAATGATGCAGGATTTGCGTCTGATATTAATCATTGTTGGCGCGATCGCCATAATCGCTTTACTGGTACATGGTTTCTGGACCAGCCGTAAAGAACGATCTTCTATGTTCCGCGATCGTCCACTGAAACGCATGAAATCAAAACGCGACGATGAGCCGTTTGACGACGATATCGACGCTGACGAAGGCGTGGGTGAAGTTCGTGTTCACCGCGTGAATCATGCCCCCGGCAGCCCGCAGGAGCATGAAGCCCCTCGCCAGTCGCCGCAACACCAGTACCAGCCGCCTTATGCGTCTGCGCAGCCGCGTCAGCCGGTCGCGCCGCCGCCTGACGCGACGGTGCCGCCGCAGCACGCTCCGCGTCCGGTACAGCCGGTTCAGCCGCAGCCTGCCCCGCAGCAACCCATTCAGCCGCAGGCCGCGCCGCAACAACCTGCGCCTGAGGCGCAGCAAACTGCCGCGCCTCAGGTACAGCCTGTTCAGCAGCCCGCTTCGCCAGCGCCGCAGGCGGCCTCGCAAGCATTCCAGCCGGCTGAGCCAGTAGCAGAGCCGCAACCAGAACCGGTGGTAGAAGAAACGCCGGCCCCTGCGCCAGAAAAACCGCAGCGTAAAGAAGCGGTAATCATCATGAACGTTGCCGCTCATCACGGTAGCGAACTGAATGGCGACGTCCTGCTCAACAGTATCCAGCAAGCGGGCTTCAAATTCGGCGACATGAATATCTTCCACCGCCACCTGAGTCCCGACGGCAGTGGTCCGGCGTTGTTCAGCCTGGCGAATATGGTTAATCCGGGGACGTTTGACCCGGAAATGACCGACTTCACCACGCCAGGCGTGACCATTTTCATGCAGGTGCCGTCTTATGGCGACGAACTGCAAAACTTTAAGCTGATGCTTCAGTCTGCGCAGCATATCGCTGATGAAGTGGGTGGCGTAGTGCTGGATGACCAGCGCCGGATGATGACGCCGCAAAAACTGCGTGAGTATCAGGACCGCATCCGCGAAGTGAAAGACGCTAACGCCTGATACACTAAAGGCACGACACATACTTTTCTGAACCCCCGCCTGTCGGGGGTTTTTTATCATTGATGGTGCGATATGGAATCAATCGAACAACAACTGACAGAACTGCGAACCACGCTTCGCCATCATGAGTATCTTTACCATGTGATGGATGCGCCGGAAGTGCCCGACGCGGAGTACGATCGTCTGATGCGCGAGCTGCGCGAGCTGGAAGCCCGGCACCCGGAATTGATCACCCCGGACTCGCCTACTCAGCGGGTTGGGGCGGCGCCGTTGGCCTCGTTCAGCCAGATTCGTCATGAAGTACCGATGCTGTCGCTGGACAACGTGTTTGACGAAGAGAGCTTCCTGGCGTTTAACAAACGCGTTCAGGATCGCTTAAAAAGCACCGATAAACTGACCTGGTGCTGCGAGCTAAAGCTCGATGGTCTGGCGGTCAGCATTCTGTATGAAAACGGCATATTGGTCAGGGCCGCAACCCGTGGCGACGGAACCACCGGGGAAGACATTACCACCAACGTGCGCACCATCCGCGCCATCCCGCTACGTCTGCATGGCGATAACATTCCTGAGCGTCTGGAAGTGCGCGGAGAAGTCTTTCTGCCCCAGGCCGGTTTTGAAAAAATCAACGAAGAGGCGCGTCGTACCGGGAGTAAAGTCTTCGCTAACCCGCGTAATGCGGCCGCGGGTTCGCTACGCCAGCTTGACCCACGTATTACAGCGAAGCGACCGCTGACTTTCTTCTGTTACGGCGTTGGTATCCTGGAAGGGGGCGAATTGCCCGATACCCACCTGGGCCGACTGATGCAGTTTAAGGCGTGGGGATTGCCGGTGAGTAATCGCGTTACGCTGTGCGACTCTCCGGAAGCGGTTCTGGCGTTCTACCGTCAGGTGGAAGAAGATCGCCCAACGCTGGGCTTCGATATTGACGGCGTGGTGATCAAAGTGAACTCACTGGCGCTGCAGGAACAGCTTGGCTACGTTGCCCGCGCGCCGCGCTGGGCAGTGGCGTTTAAATTCCCGGCCCAGGAACAGATGACCTTTGTCCGCGACGTGGAATTTCAGGTGGGGCGTACGGGCGCCATCACGCCTGTCGCGCGGCTGGAGCCCGTACAGGTGGCTGGCGTGTTGGTCAGTAACGCCACGCTGCACAATGCCGATGAAATCGCCCGTCTTGGGCTGCGGATTGGCGACAAAGTGGTTATTCGCCGGGCGGGCGACGTGATCCCGCAGGTCGTCAATGTGGTGCTCTCCGACCGTCCGGATGATACGCGTCCGGTTGAATTTCCGGCCCAGTGCCCGGTTTGCGGTTCTGACGTCGAGCGCGTGGAAGGCGAAGCCGTTGCCCGCTGTACCGGCGGCTTAATCTGCGGCGCGCAGCGGAAAGAGTCGCTGAAACATTTCGTTTCCCGTCGGGCGATGGACGTTGACGGAATGGGCGACAAAATTATCGACCAGTTGGTTGAGAAAGAGTATGTGCATACGCCTGCGGATCTGTTCCGGCTGACGGCAGGAAAACTGACCGGGCTGGACCGCATGGGGCCGAAGTCGGCGCAAAACGTGGTGGACGCGCTGGAAAAGGCGAAGGAGACAACGTTCGCGCGTTTTCTCTATGCGCTGGGTATTCGCGAAGTCGGTGAAGCGACCGCCGCGGGATTAGCCGCGTACTTCGGTACGCTTGACGCTTTAGAAGCGGCGTCGATAGATGAGTTGCAGAAAGTGCCTGACGTGGGAATTGTGGTGGCGACCCATGTGTTTAATTTCTTTGCGGAAGAAAGCAACCGCGAGGTTATTGGCCAACTACTGGCGGAAGGCGTGCGCTGGCCCGCGCCGGTTGCAATCAATCCCGCAGAAATCGACAGCCCCTTCGCCGGTAAAACGGTGGTTCTGACCGGCAGCCTGAGCCAGATGTCCCGTGATGACGCCAAAGCGCGTCTGGTGGCTCTTGGGGCGAAAGTGGCGGGCAGTGTGTCGAAAAAAACCGATCTGGTGATTGCCGGTGAAGCGGCAGGATCGAAGCTGGCGAAAGCCCAGGAGCTGGGCATCGACGTCATTGACGAAGCGGAAATGCTCCGCCTGCTGGGTGCCTGAAATGGAAAAAGAGCAGCTCATTGAGATCGCCAACACGGTGATGCCGTTCGGGAAATATAAAGGGCGTCGGCTGATTGATGTGCCGGAGGAGTATTTACTGTGGTTTGCCCGCAAGGATGAATTTCCGCCGGGTAAACTGGGCGAACTGATGCAAATTGCGCTGCTCATTAAAACCGAGGGGCTGACGCAGTTGGTTCAGCCCCTGAAACGCCCGCTTTAAACTTTCGCGGCGCGGCTCTCCTGCTGCGCCTGCATTTTTTCGGTCTGCTGCTTGTAGCGGCGTGCCATTACCGCACAGACCATCAGCTGAATCTGGTGGAAGATCATCAGCGGTAATACCATCATGCCGATCACCGACGTTGGAAACAGAATGTTGGCCATGGGGATACCGTTGGCGAGGCTCTTTTTTGAGCCGCAGAATACGATGGTGATTTCATCCGCTTTATTGAAGCCGCATTTGCGGGCGACAAAAACGTTTACCGCAATCACGATAGTTAATAGCACAATACTGACAACGACGATAAACAGCAGCGACCCCCAGCCTACCTTGTGCCAGATACCGTTAACCACCGCTTCGCTGAAGGCAGAGTAAACGACCAGCAGGATGGATGTCTGGTCGGTTTTCGCAATCCATTTCTTATTTTTCGCCACCCATTTACCGATCCATGGTCGGGAAAGATGACCAAGGACAAAGGGCAGCAGCAGTTGCAGCATGATTTTACCGACCTGCTCCAGACTGCCTTCCGCGCCGTGCATGTTCATCACCAGACCGACCAGCAGTGGCGAAAGGAAAATCCCCAACAGGCTTGACGCCGATGCGGAGCAGACCGCCGCCGCCACGTTGCCGCCGGCCAGCGAAGTAAAGGCGATAGCCGACTGGACGGTGGCAGGCAGAATGCAGAGATACAGGAAACCGGTGTAGAGCATCGGATCGACGTTGACGGGCGCCCACCAGGCAAACAGTACGCCGAGCACAGGGAACAGGATAAAGGTGCTGCACATTACCCACAGGTGTAAGCGCCAGTGGCTTCCGCCCGCAATAATGGCTTCGCGCGAGAGCTTCGCGCCATGCATAAAGAACAACAGCGCAATGGCGGCGGTCGTCACGCCTTCGACGACAGGGACAAAAGCCCCTTCTGCGGGAAAAAACGACGCCAGCAAAACAACGGCGATCAGTGTCAGCGTAAACGGATCAAGAATACGAAAAAGCGTCATAACGACTCCAGGGATTCAGTACTGACATTATGTGTATCGACTACAGAAATAACAAAGGCGTACTGCGTCTGCATCTTAATGGAATCGATAGAGTATACACCGCATGTCGCTGATGCCCAGGAAAGAAGCGCTAGCGAGTAAGGGCATAGTATTTTTCCCGGCCGGGTGAAAGGTGCGTTGTGCCTGTGTGGGCGTTCAATCAGATATATACGTTTGTCTGCTGGTTGCCAGCGGCGGCTTTTGCCCCGCCGCCGCAGTTTTGCAAGGAAGGGATGGATACATTACGGGTCATCGTAGCGCGCACCTGTTCCGAAATGACGGACCATCAAGATATCGACACAGGAGCGCAAAACTTCAGCAATGCCAGCCTTTGGCAGCCCTGCAGTCAGAAGTTAAATTTCGCCGAGTAGATAACCCCATCCTGAAGGAACGACTCTCCCAGCTTATTATCAGCGTAGCGGTACTGAATGCCTGCCGTCAGGTGCGGGGTTACGTTCCACCATACCGCCACGGCGCCATTCATGCCATCTTTGCCTCCGTTTCCGGCGGCATAGGCGGGGTCGCGATCAAACTCGTATTCGTTCCAGTTGGTGAGGGTGAATTTCTCGCTTCCGAGAGTAAAACTGTATCCGGCAACCCATCCCATTACGTAACCATTGTCACCGCTATAATATGTCTGGTCGGTATAGCGTTTTGCAATAAATGGCTTTAACCAATAACCCGTGCCGGTAAAGTTATATCCCAGACCATACAAAAACATGTCATCATGGAAATGAATATGATTGGGGGAACCGTAGGTCCCGTATGCATGCAAATAAAGATTTAATCCAGTATCGCCAAGATAAATACGATTGGTGTTTTTAAACGTATAGCGCTGTTCACTCCCCGGTTTTTCATTCCGTGAGCGATAAAAATTTTCCCAGTCGAAGAAAGCATATATTTCACCCCAGCTATAATTAGCGCTACCTTCAAGTTCCAGATAACCAAAGTCGTCTTTGTGGGATTTGCTGCTGGTTCGGTGTGTGGTATCAGACGTCCAGTCCAGGTAGTGAAGACCGATATCGGCAAATCCACCTGTAAACTCCGCGTGGGCAGATTGCGGTAACGTTAACGCGGCGGTAAAACTTAAGATAATAATATTTTTATTCATAGGGTATATTCCAGTATCCGGAAATAGATTGTTTTCGAATAATTGTTTTATTATTTTGCTCTTGTCAGCAACAGGTATGGTATTTAAGTGATGGGTGAGAAATCCAATACATAATTATTACTAATCGATAGCGAGGCGATCTTAATTTCCCTATGGCGATCGATATCATTTCCATATCGATCGTCATGAGAAAGTGTATTGGAAAGTTGCAATGCTCTCTCGCTATAAAAAGAGGGTGCTGAACACAATTCATTCGATATGTAGATTTTAAGGACATCCCATGACTCATTCCGACCTGTCACAGAATCCGTGGTATTGCGTTGATATCATTCGCGGTTACTCACCTGGCTTTACGCCGCGCGTGGCTTTTATTCTCGGTTCTGGTTTAGGCGCGCTTGCTGAAAAGATCGAGGACGCCGTGGCGATTTCGTACGAGAAGCTGCCGGGGTTCCCGGTAAGCACGGTTCATGGTCATGCCGGTGAACTGGTTCTCGGCTCTCTGGCAGGTGTGCCGGTTGCCTGTATGAAAGGGCGCGGGCACTTCTATGAAGGACGGGGGATGACCATTATGACGGACGCAATCCGTACCCTCAGGCTGCTGGGCTGCGAGTTATTGTTCTGTACTAACGCTGCCGGATCGCTGCGCCCGGAAGTAGGACCAGGAAGCCTGGTGGCGCTCAGCGACCATATTAATACCATGCCGGGTACGCCGATGGTGGGGCTGAATGACGAACGTTTTGGCGAGCGTTTCTTCTCGCTGGCCAATGCTTATGACGCCGATTATCGCTCGGTTCTTCAGACGGTGGCGGCGGAAGAGGGTTTTACCCTCAATGAAGGGGTATTTGTTTCTTATCCTGGACCGAACTTTGAAACAGCCGCAGAGATTCGCATGATGCAAATGATTGGCGGTGATGTGGTGGGGATGTCGGTGATACCTGAGGTGATTACCGCCCGCCATTGTGGACTGAAGGTGGTTGCCGTTTCTGCAATAACTAACCTGGCGGAAGGGTTGGGTGATGTGACGCTCTCCCATGCGCAAACGCTCGCGGCAGCAGAACTTTCCCGGCAAAATTTTATCAACCTCATTTGCGGTTTCCTGCGCAAACTGGCCTGAAGCACATAACAATAAGACCCCGGCTTACGGGGTCGTACTCTACGGCAAGGAAGGAAAAGAATGCGTATTGCGACACGCTTAAAAATCATGTCTTTTTTGCAATATTTTATCTGGGGAAGCTGGTTGGTGACTCTGGGCTCTTACATGATTAACACCTTACATTTTACCGGAGCCAACGTGGGCATGATCTACAGCTCAAAAGGGCTGGCGGCGATTATTATGCCGGGGATTATGGGGATCATCGCGGACAAATGGCTACGCGCAGAACGTGCGTACATGCTGTGTCATCTGGTTTGCGCTGGCGTGTTGCTGTACGCAACGACCGTCACTGATTCGGACACCATGTTCTGGGTAATGCTGGTCAATGCGATGGCCTACATGCCGACAATTGCGCTCTCTAACAGCATTTCTTATTCCTGCCTGGCGCAGGCGGGGCAGGATCCGGCGACGGCATTCCCGCCTGTTCGCGTTTTCGGCACGATTGGTTTTATCGTCGCGATGTGGGCCGTCAGTCTGATGGGGCTGGAACTTAGCAGCGCGCAGTTGTATATCGCTTCTGGCGCATCGCTGCTGCTAACGATGTATGCTTTTACGCTGCCGAAGATCCCGATTGCGGAGAAGAAAGCGACCGCATCTTTAGTCAGTAAGCTGGGGCTGGATGCTTTTGTGCTATTCAAAAAACCGCGTATGGCGATCTTCTTTCTCTTCGCGATGATGCTGGGTGCAGTGCTGCAAATTACCAACGTATTCGGTAACCCGTTCCTGCATGACTTTGCCCGCAACCCGGAATTTGCCGACAGTTTTGTGGTGAAATATCCCTCAATATTGCTTTCGGTTTCCCAGATGGCGGAAGTGGGCTTTATTCTGACGATCCCGTTCTTCCTGAAGCGATTTGGTATTAAAACGGTCATGCTGATGAGCATGCTGGCATGGACGCTGCGCTTTGGCTTCTTTGCTTTTGGCGACCCAACGCCGTTTGGCTTTGTCATGCTGCTGATGTCGATGATTGTCTACGGCTGCGCCTTCGACTTCTTTAACATATCAGGTTCTGTTTTTGTGGAGCAGGAAGTGGACGCGCGAATTCGCGCCAGCGCCCAGGGGCTGTTTATGACCATGGTCAATGGCGTCGGCGCCTGGGTTGGCTCGATACTGAGCGGCCTGGCGGTAGATTATTTTTCGGTTGACGGCGTGAAGGACTGGCAAACTATCTGGTTAGTCTTTGCGGCGTACGCTCTGGTGCTGGCGGTGATCTTCGCGCTGTTCTTTAAGTATAAGCATGAGCCAGAAAAGTTAATGACCAGGTCGCTGGCACATTAATCGCTCTCGCGGCGGGTCATCTACCCGCCGTTTTATCTTATGAGCGGCAATGTGGTAACGTTGCGACGTCTCCCTCTAAACTGGAATGCACTTATCATGGAACGCGCGCATCGCATCGATCTCAAGCTACTGCGGTATTTTCTTGCGGTTGCGGAAGAACTGCATTTTGGCCGGGCGGCAGCGCGTCTGAACATGTCGCAGCCTCCGTTGAGTATTCATATCAAAGAGCTCGAGCAGCAGCTGGGGACGTTGCTGTTTGTGCGTCATTCGCGCAGCGTGGCGCTAACGCATGCGGGTAAAATCCTGATGGAGGAGTCCCGGCGGCTGCTGGCGAGTGCCAATCAGGCAATGGCGCGAGTTGAACAGATCGGGCGGGGTGAGGCGGGGCGAATCGAACTTGGCGTGGTCGGGACCGCAATGTGGGGGAGGATGCGTCCGGCGATGCGCAGTTTTCTAAAAGAAAACCCCAACGTAGAAGTACTCTTTCGCGAAAAATCACCGGGTATGCAAATGGCGCTGTTAGAACGTCGGGAACTGGACGCCGGGATCTGGCGAATGGCGATCGAGCCTCCCTCCGGATTTACCAGCCTGCGTCTGCATGAGTCTTCATTTCTGGTCGCCGTCCCTGAGGATCATACGTTGGCCGCTCGTGAGTCAATCCCCCTCGCCGCGTTGCGGAATGAATACTTCGTCACCCTTCCGTCGGTACATTCCGATTGGGCATTTCTCCAGCGCGTATGCCAGCAGGCGGGTTTCTCCCCGATGATCATCCGTGAAGTGGTGGAGCCGCAGACGGTGTTGGCGATGATAAGCATGGGGATGGGGATCACGCTGATGGCGGATGGATACGCGCAGATGAACTGGCCAGGGGTGGCGTTTCGACCTCTGGAAGAGCGGATACCGGCGGACCTGTATGTGGTTTATGAGAAGCAGCAAACAACGCCCGCACTGGAGCGGATGATTGAGTCGTTAACGGCGTAGCGGCATTTTACCGGATGATGGCATGCTCTTATCCAGCCTACAAAACGGCGCCGTGGCCTTTCCAGTTATTAAATTCTGCATATAGCAAAAAGGCGCCTTTAGGGCGCCTTTTTACATTGGTGGGTCGTGCAGGATGACTCGGCTTCGCCTCGCCCTTCGGGCCGTCGCCGCAAGCGGCTCCGTTGTCTCACTACGTTCGACCCGAACCTGCGGCAGGTTCGAATCATTAATTTTGCATATAGCAAAAAGGCGCCTTTAGGGCGCCTTTTTACATTGGTGGGTCGTGCAGGATTCGAACCTGCGACCAATTGATTAAAAGTCAACTGCTCTACCAACTGAGCTAACGACCCGAAGTGGTGGGTGATGACGGGATCGAACCGCCGACCCCCTCCTTGTAAGGGAGGTGCTCTCCCAGCTGAGCTAATCACCCACTTCGGTACTTCACAATAAGAAATTTAGCTGGCGAGAAAGTGGTGGGTGATGACGGGATCGAACCGCCGACCCCCTCCTTGTAAGGGAGGTGCTCTCCCAGCTGAGCTAATCACCCACTTCTCAATTTCTTATCTACACGGCGGAGACTACATAAAGTAGTTGGTGGGTGATGACGGGATCGAACCGCCGACCCCCTCCTTGTAAGGGAGGTGCTCTCCCAGCTGAGCTAATCACCCCCGCTGTGTGGAGTCGCATTATAGGGAGAGTTGAAAATGAGTCAACGCATTTTCTAAAGAAATTGTTCGTTCGTCGTAAATTTAAGCAAAACGATCGCAAATCGATCCATCAGGTATGATTTCTATACGAAAATCGCAAAGCCCACGGTTCGGGCCGTAACAACATTGAGGAATCAGGTGGGAGTGATAGAATACCGAACGTCAATTTTTCCCGGATTTGCCGGCTGTCGGCATCTTTATCAACGTAAGGCCATTTCATGAAAATCAAAACTCGCTTCGCGCCAAGCCCGACAGGCTATCTGCACGTCGGTGGTGCGCGTACTGCTCTCTATTCCTGGCTTTTTGCACGTCACCACGGCGGTGAGTTTGTGCTGCGTATTGAAGACACCGATCTCGAACGTTCTACCCCGGAAGCTATCGAAGCCATTATGGATGGCATGAACTGGCTAAGCCTGGAATGGGATGAAGGCCCGTATTTCCAGACTAAACGTTTTGATCGTTATAACGCCGTGATTGATGAGATGCTGGAAGCGGGCACCGCCTATAAATGCTATTGCTCGAAAGAGCGTCTGGACGCGCTGCGTGAAGAGCAGATGGCAAAAGGCGAGAAGCCGCGTTATGACGGTCGTTGCCGCCACGGTCACGAGCACCATGCTGACGATGAGCCGTGCGTCGTGCGTTTCGCAAACCCGCAGGACGGCTCTGTCATTTTCGACGATCAGATCCGTGGACCAATCGAGTTCAGCAACCTTGAACTGGACGATCTGATTATCCGTCGTACCGACGGGTCTCCGACTTATAACTTCTGTGTCGTTGTGGACGACTGGGATATGGAAATCACGCATGTTATTCGTGGTGAAGACCATATCAATAACACGCCGCGCCAGATCAACATTTTGAAAGCGCTGAACGCGCCGGTGCCGGTGTATGCGCACGTTTCCATGATCAACGGCGACGACGGAAAAAAACTGTCCAAGCGTCATGGCGCGGTAAGCGTCATGCAGTATCGTGACGACGGCTACTTGCCGGAAGCATTGCTGAACTATCTGGTACGTCTCGGTTGGTCCAGTGGCGATCAGGAAATCTTCACCCGTGAAGAGATGATCAAACTGTTCTCCCTGGGGGCGGTCAGCAAATCCGCCAGCGCGTTTAATACTGAGAAATTGCAGTGGCTGAACCACCACTATATCAATACGCTGGCACCGGAATATGTGGCTACGCACCTTCAGTGGCATATCGAACAAGAAAATATCGATACCCGTAACGGCCCGCAGTTGGCTGAACTGGTGAAACTGCTGGGCGAACGCTGCAAAACGCTGAAAGAGATGGCTCAAAGCTGCCGTTATTTCTATGAGGATTTCGCTGAGTTCGACGCCGATGCCGCGAAGAAACACCTGCGTCCGGTTGCGCGTCAACCGCTGGAAGTGGTGCGTGACAAACTGGCGGCAATCAGCGACTGGACGGCTGAGAACGTGCATCATGCGATTCAGGCTACTGCCGATGAGCTGGAAGTCGGGATGGGCAAAGTGGGGATGCCGTTGCGCGTCGCCGTCACCGGCGCGGGTCAGTCTCCTGGCTTAGACGTTACGGTACACGCGATCGGTAAAACCCGTAGCATCGAGCGTATCAATAAAGCGCTGGCGTTTATTGCTGAGCGTGAAGCACAACAGTAATCCGTTATGGAACCAGGCCGGAGAGGGCGGTTATGCCTCCCGGCCTGTTATCTGCTGACGTTGCGCTTATTGCGCTTCCGATTCCTCAATGCCCAGACGGGCGAGAAAACAACGAATACCTTCGCGCGAAAGAAATAACGCCAGCTTTTCCTGTTCCGTTTCTGACATATTCTCTACGGCATCAACGATCTGCCGAAAGGCATGACTGCGTGCGCCGGGATGGTAATCGGCCAGCGGTTCTTCGGCCTGATAAAATGCGTAATGATTGCGAAACGCAGGGATGTTCAGAATGAATTCCCGCACGCGGCTGTCGATGTGTACCAGTCTTGCCCGACCGCCTTTCACGCCAGGAAATTTTTCCGTTTCCCATTTTTGCTCACGGATCCAACGATTGACGGTTTGTCTGGCGACCCCGAGGCAGTCCGCCAGCTCTTCGGTGGTCATCTTGCTGCGTAATCTTTTCATAATTATTTGCTGTCGCGGATCCCTAAGCGTTGTAACAAACCAGTAATCCCTTCCCGAAGTAGCAAGGAAGTGATTTTTTTCTGTTCCGCAGGCGTCATTTCTTTCGCCAGCTTGATCAGCAAAGCTTCAAGCGACGCATCGCCAGGGGACGACAATGCGTCCGATAACCCCTCCGCCGAACGCTCTGCGCTGCGGATATATTCACGAACCTGTTCGTTTACGTGCACCAGACGCGCTTTACCGCCCTGAACGCCCGGTTTCGGCGATGTCACCCATCCCTCTTTACGCACCCATTTATTGATGGTCTGTCGGCTGTAACCGGTCAGATTGGCGAGTTCTTCCGGCGTCATCCGCTCCTTGAACATAACAATTCCCTGAATAGTCGTGTGGTTAATTAGTGGTTCATTTTATAGCACCATTTTAGTAGAAACCGTGACGCGTTTAACTACTGAATGCGAGTTGATACGCAATGTTCTTCATTTGTTTGCTTTTTCAGCGATTAGCGTCGGGGGCTTTAATTTGCCGTTGACACGTGCGAAGGGAATTCATATGATGCCGCCCGTCAACTCGACAAGCTTTACGTGACGGGGCTATAGCTCAGCTGGGAGAGCGCTTGCATGGCATGCAAGAGGTCAGCGGTTCGATCCCGCTTAGCTCCACCAAAAATTGCACCCAACAATTTTGGTACGTAAAGAGATCGTGGGGCTATAGCTCAGCTGGGAGAGCGCTTGCATGGCATGCAAGAGGTCAGCGGTTCGATCCCGCTTAGCTCCACCACATTCTGAACCCTCGCTGCGAAGCGGGGGTTTTTTTATCTCAGCAATTCTTCCTGTTTTGTAATACAGTTTCTGATGAGACAGAGCCTGTTTGACACAAGGTTGCCTCGTTTTCTGGTCGCCATAGGTTTGCTTCGCGGTGTGAATAAACTTATCATTTATGTGATTAATCGTGCGTTTCGTGAGAGCAGTCAATCCATGCCAGTTAAGCATAACCTGATAAATAATATAAGAATATTCGCGCTTGCGATAACGCTCTCCATTGCTGCCATTCAGTTTTCACGCCTTATTTCTCCTCTTGCTATCGTTGACGCCAGCTATATTTATCTCTCCTGGTTACCGCTGTGTGTGATGCTGGCCATTCTGCTTATTTTTGGCAGACGCGGCGTGGCGCCGATTGTGCTCGGCATGTTAATCACCAACGAATGGAATTTGCACCTGCCGTTTACCCAAAGTCTGGTGCTGCTCTTTTGCCAGATGCTGTCTGTTCTGGGCGTGTGCGCGCTGGTGCGTTGGCGGCTGGGCTCGCGCTGGCGACATGGTTTACCAAACCGGAATATCTGGCGTCGGGTAATATGGCTAGGTTTTGTCGCCCCGATAGGGATGAAGCTGAGTATGTATCTGGCGGGTTATTACCTCGACTTTCCGGTCGCTGTTTCCACCTTTTTTGGCACCGCAGTGGCGATATTTACCATTGTCGACATCCTGAGCCTGATCTCTGCCGCGCTGATTTTTACGATGCTTTTCTATTATCCGATGCGGATGATAGTGAACCCCCGCTATGCGCGAATCTTCTGGCGCAGAGACATCGCCCCGGCCCTTGAGAAAAAACAGCGCGCGTTCACGCTATGCTGGCTGGCAGTCCTGGCTGCGCTGCTGGCGATCATGTGCGCTCCCTTCGACAATGATTACATCGCGGGGTATATGGTGCCGGTCTTTTTCATTGTCTTTACCATCGGCGTCGGCAAACTCAGCTACCCGCTGTTGAACCTCAGTTGGGCGGTGTCGACGCTGTGTCTGCTGACCTATAACCGAAATTTCCTGCAGGGCGTCGGCTCGGAGTATTCGCTGGCGTTTATTCTTTCCGCGCTGATCTCGTTCAGTATCTGTTTGCTGTATATGACGCGCATTTATCAGCGCAGCAGTTGGCTCAATCGCCGCTGGCACCAGCAGGCGCTGACCGACCCGCTAACCCGCCTGCCGAATTTGCGCGCGCTGGAGCAATTTCTGCAAAACGAGGCGGGGCAGAGCGTGTGCTGCCTGCGGCTGGATAACCTGGAATTTTTGAGCCGGCACTATGGCATGCTGATGCGCGTACACTGTAAACGGACGGTATACCGCACCCTCGAACCTCTGCTGCTGGATAACGAAAAGATCTTCCAGTTGCCTGGCAGCGAGTTATTACTGGTGCTGAACGGCCCCGAAATGGATGCGCGTTTGCAGCATATGCTCGACCTGCTCAACAGCCGCAAAATTATCTGGAACAATACCGGGCTGGATATGGGGTACGGCGCTTCCTGGGGTGGCTGGGACGGAAAGGCGGAGACCTTACAGCCTTTGCTTGGGCAACTAAGCTGGCTGGCTGAGCAGTCCTGTGCGCATCACCGGGTGATGGCGCTCACCAACAGCCTTGAAGTCGCTACTGGACAGACGACCGAACGCGTACTGTTGCTCAATAAAATTCGTAAAGCGCTGGATGACGGCGATCTGCTGCTTTACGCGCAGCCGATCCGCGACTGTGAAGGCAAAGGCTATGATGAAATTCTGGCGCGGCTGAAAAGCGATGACGGGGTTATGACGCCGGATCAGTTTATTCCGCTGATCGCTCAGTTTAACCTCAGCGCACGCTTTGATCTGCTGGTGGTTGAAGCCTTGCTGACGTGGCTTTCAGCGCATCCTTCCAGTGAACCAGGGCCACGCTTCTCGGTTAATTTAATGCCGCTAACGCTGCTGCAAAAAGAGACCGCCCCGCGGATTATTCGCCTGTTTAATCGCTACGGCATCGCGCCGCAAACCGTGATTATCGAGATTACCGAAGAACAAGCGTTCTCTAACTCGGAGGTCAGTATGCAAAATATTGAACAATTGCATAAGTTTGGCTTCAGAATCGCTATCGATGATTTCGGTACCGGATACGCCAACTATGAGCGCCTGAAGCGCCTGCAGGCTGACATCATTAAAATTGATGGCGTGTTTGTGAAGGACATCCTGAACGATTCGCTGGATGCCATGATTGTGAAGTCGATAACCGATCTGGCGAAAGCAAAATCCTTGAGCGTGGTCGCCGAATACGTTGAAACGTCAGCGCAGCGGGATCTGCTGTTAAGTATGGGCGTGAACTATTTGCAGGGCTATTTGATTGGGCGGCCTCTGCCGCTTGACGCGTCGCAGACGTAAAAAAGCCGGAGAAAGCGTCTCCGGCTTTTACATTACGCTGTTGCCTTACAGAACCAGCGCGGCGATAGACGCAGAGAGCACGCTCACCAGCGTAGAACCGTAGACCAGTTTCAGACCAAAGCGGGAAACAACGTTACCTTGTTCCTCGTTCAGACCTTTGATGGCGCCGGCAATAATCCCGATGGATGAGAAGTTAGCGAAGGACACCAGGAACACCGACAGGATCCCTTCCGCGCGCGGAGAGAGCGTAGAGGCGATTTTCTGCAGATCCATCATTGCGACGAATTCGTTGGAAACCAGTTTGGTCGCCATAATACTGCCCACCTGCAGCGCTTCGTTGGACGGCACCCCCATCACCCACGCAACCGGGTAGAAGATATAGCCCAGGATGCCCTGGAAGGAGATGCTGTAGCCGAACCAGCCGGTCACGGTAGCGAACAGGGCGTTCAGCGCGGCGATCAGGGCGATAAAGCCGATCAGCATGGCCGCAACGATAATCGCGACTTTAAAGCCAGCCAGGATGTACTCACCCAGCATTTCGAAGAAGCTCTGGCCTTCGTGCAGGTTAGACATCTGGATATTCTCTTCGCTGGCATCAACGCGGTACGGGTTGATCAGCGACAGAACGATAAAGGTACTGAACATGTTGAGCACCAGCGCAGCCACCACATACTTCGGCTCCAGCATGGTCATGTACGCGCCAACGATAGACATGGAAACGGTCGACATCGCTGTCGCCGCCATGGTGTACATACGGTTGCGGGACATTTTGCCGAGAATATCTTTATAGGCGATAAAGTTCTCAGACTGGCCGAGGATCAGCGAACTTACCGCGTTGAAGGATTCCAGTTTACCCATGCCGTTGACTTTGGATAACAGGAAGCCGATCGCGCGGATGATCACCGGCAGAACGCGGATGTGCTGAAGAATACCAATCAAAGCGGAGATAAAGACGATTGGGCAGAGCACCTTCAGGAAGAAGAAAGCCAGACCCTGATCGTTCATGCTGCCAAAGACGAAGTTGGTACCTTCATTGGCGAATCCGAGCAGTTTTTCGAACATTTCGGAAAAGCCTTTCACGAAGCCCAGCCCGACGTTGGAGTTCAGGAAGAACCACGCCAGTAAAACTTCGATAACAAGCAACTGAATAACATAACGAATGCGAATTTTTTTACGGTCACTGCTTACCAGCAATGCGAGGATCGCAACAACGGCTAGCGCCAGGACAAAATGAAGGACGCGGTCCATATTTGCTCCAAATATGAGGCAGGTTTAATTTCCGTGCACATTCTATGTAACAGATACAAAGAAAACGAGATCTAACACACACTATAATCAGGACCTGTGACGAGATTCAAAAATAGTGATCACGCATACACTTCTGTTATGGCTAGTACCGAAGTGAATAGTTACGTCCTTGTGCTAATCTTATAACGATTGTTAAACATGCCGCGGGCATTTTCCGTATCCGCAGACCTTATCGTTCCAGCCTATCTGAGAAATCATTATCACCTGTCGCCGTTGCATTTGATAACCATTCTCATTAGGCGTAGCATTATACATAGCAAAGGCTATATTTCCGGGGCACAAGATGACAGACGATCGCGTTGAGCGTAGCAGTGGAAGGGCAGCGCGCAAGTTAAGGCTCGCATTAATGGGACCTGCGTTCATCGCAGCTATCGGATATATCGATCCGGGCAACTTTGCCACTAACATTCAGGCGGGCGCCAGCTTTGGCTATACGTTGCTGTGGGTAGTGGTTTGGGCAAACCTGATGGCAATGCTGATTCAGGTGTTGTCAGCGAAGCTGGGCATCGCGACCGGCAAGAATCTGGCCGAACAGATTCGCGACCATTATCCCCGTCCGGTGGTGTGGTTTTATTGGGTGCAAGCGGAAATTATTGCGATGGCGACCGATCTCGCGGAGTTCATCGGCGCGGCGATTGGCTTCAAACTGATCCTTGGCGTCTCGCTTCTGCAAGGGGCGGTGCTAACCGGTATTGCCACGTTTCTGATCCTGATGCTGCAGCGTCGGGGGCAAAAGCCGCTGGAAAAAGTGATCGGCGGCCTGCTGCTGTTTGTGGCAGTGGCGTATATTGTCGAACTGATTTTTTCCCGGCCAGGCCTTACGCAATTAAGTAAAGGGATGATCATTCCCAGCTTGCCGAACGGCGAGGCGGTTTTTCTGGCCGCCGGGGTGTTGGGCGCAACGATAATGCCGCACGTCATTTATCTACACTCGTCTCTTACCCAGCATTTACACGGTGGAACGCGCCAGCAGCGCTATGCTGCAACGAAATGGGATGTCGCGATTGCGATGACGATTGCCGGATTCGTCAACCTGGCGATGATGGCGACCGCGGCTGCGGCGTTTCACTTCAGTGGTCATACCGGGGTAGCCGACCTCGATCAGGCCTATCTGACCCTTGAACCTTTGCTCAGTCATGCGGCGGCAACAGTTTTCGGACTGAGTCTGGTCGCTGCAGGGCTGTCATCAACGGTTGTGGGAACGCTGGCCGGACAGGTGGTCATGCAGGGTTTTGTGCGTTTCCATATTCCTTTATGGGTTCGCCGTGTCATCACCATGATGCCGTCATTTATTGTCATTTTACTGGGGTTGGATCCGACGCGGATACTGGTGATGAGCCAGGTGCTGTTGAGCTTTGGTATCGCGCTGGCGCTGGTGCCGTTGCTGATCTTTACCAGTGATGGCGCGCTGATGGGTGAGCTGGTGAATACCCGCAGAGTGAAATTAATAGGCTGGATGATTGTCGTGCTGGTTGTGGTGTTGAATATCTGGCTGCTGGTGGGAACGGCGCTGGGACGGTAAAGAATAAGCCGGGTGAACCACCCGGCTTAGTGAGGTATTGAACGGCTTAATCGTGGTGTCTGTGACCGTGGCCGCGTCCACGTCCGCGATGGTCGTCACGGTCGCGCCAGCCTTCACGGTATCCGCGCTCGTAAGCTTTGCGTTTATCCCAGCCGCGGTGTTTGCCGTTATCATGTCGCCACCAGCGGTCGCCACGCCATTCATAGTGACGATGCCAGTAATCACGGTCGCGCCAGTAGCCACCGTCCCAGTATCTGCCATAGTCGTCGCGATCGCCAATGTGTAATTTTATCGATGGCAACAGGGTGATTTCTCCCGCGTTTGCGGCCAGCGGTGCAAAAGCCAGCAAGGCTGCCGCGAGAATCAGTGACCTGAACATACTTTTTTCTCCTTCACGATCGAAGCCGTAATCGGCCTGTTAACGCAATTTTACGAGGTAGTAAAGTTGCGTTTTATCGCCTTAACTCTTAAATGATGAAGGAGAGCACGAAATGCTAAAGGCGTCGTTAATCTTCGCCCTTCAGTATGCTGTCGATCGCGGCGCACTCCTGCGGGGTGAACGCCCGGTTCGCCAGCATTCCAACGGCATCTTCGATCTGCGCGGGCTTACTGGCGCCAATCAGCACCGAAGTGACGTTATCGTTACGCAGCACCCACGCGAGCGCCATTTGCGACAGCTTTTGTCCACGCTTTTCCGCCAGCGCGTTTAACTGACGCACTTTTTCCAGCTTTGCCTCTGTCAATTGTTCCGGTCTGAGGAAACGGCTTCCGCTCGCCGCGCGGGAGTCGGCTGGAATACCATTAAGGTAACGATCGGTGAGTTGTCCACCTGCGAGCGGTGAAAAGGCGATACTACCCACCCCTTTTTCCTGCAATAGCGCGAGTAATCCGTCTTCAACCCAGCGCTCAAAGAGGGAGTATTTAGGCTGATGAATCAGACACGGTGTGCCTAAATCATTGAGGATATCGATGGCTTCACGGGCGCGGTCGGCAGGGTAGTTCGATAGCCCTACGTACAGCGCTTTGCCCTGACGCACCACATGGTCCAGCGCTTTCATGGTTTCCAGCAGCGGCGTGTCGGGATCCGGACGATGGTGGTAGAAAATGTCCACGTACTCCAGCCCCATGCGTTTCAGGCTTTGATCGAGGCTGGCAATCAGGTATTTGCGGGAACCCCAGTCGCCATACGGGCCGTCCCACATGGTGTAGCCCGCTTTGGTGGAGACGATCAGCTCATCGCGCCAGGGAAGAAAATCTTCCTGCAGAATGCGGCCAAAGTTACGCTCAGCCGACCCCGGCGGAGGACCGTAGTTATTGGCAAGGTCGAAATGCGTGATGCCGAGGTCAAACGCCCGTTGTAGCAGCGCCCGACTGTTCTCCACCTGGGTGGTATCACCGAAGTTATGCCACAGTCCGAGCGATATGGCAGGCAGCTTCAGGCCGCTCTGACCGCAGCGGTGGAACGTCATATTCTGATAACGATTTTCATCAGGCTGGTAAACCATTGTGTTTCCTCGCGGTGAGTTCAGCTTTACAGTGTATACGTTTACACTGCCTCTTTTTCAAACACATTCTGCGCCGCGCCGCCTGTAAAGGCTGCTTTCCACTCCCATCGCGGATACTTTCTGGACAGGCCACACGGTTATTCAATACTCAACATGTGATGACCTTCAAAAGGAAAGCTGTCATGCAAAATCCCTATAGCGTTGCGGATTACCTGCTTGATCGACTGGCAGGCTGTGGGATTGAACATCTGTTTGGCGTACCGGGCGATTACAATTTGCAGTTCCTTGATCATGTCATTGACCACCCGGCTGTCCGCTGGGTGGGGTGTGCGAATGAACTGAATGCCGCTTACGCCGCCGACGGTTATGCCCGCGTGGCGCGGGCTGGGGCGCTGCTCACTACCTTTGGCGTTGGGGAACTGAGCGCGATTAACGGTCTGGCAGGCAGCTATGCTGAATACGTGCCCGTATTGCACATCGTCGGCGCTCCCTGTAGCGGGGCGCAGCGCCGGGGAGAACTGATGCACCACACGCTGGGGGATGGGGATTTTCAGCACTTTTACCGTATGAGTCAGGCTATCTCTGCCGCCAGCGCGGTGCTGGATGAACACAACGCCTGCTATGAAATTGATCGCGTAATGCAAATTATGCTGACCTCTCGTCGTCCTGGCTACCTGATGTTACCCGCAGACGTGGCGAAGCGCCCGGCGTTCCCGCCGACCAGAGCGCTCTCTTTGACGTTGCCAGAATCGCAGGAGAGCGTGGTCACCGCGTTCCGCTATCAGGCTCGCAAGATGCTGATGAACAGCAGTCGTGTGGCGTTGCTGGCTGACTTTCTTGCCTGGCGATTCGATTTACAGCCAATCCTGCAACGCTGGATGGCCGAGACGCCCATGCCTCACGCGACCTTGCTCATGGGCAAAGGGCTGTTTGACGAACAGCAGCCGGGTTTTGTTGGCACCTACAGCGCAGGAGCCAGCAGCGAATATGTTCGTGAGATCATCGAAGGCGCGGATACCACCATTTGCGTGGGGACGCGTTTTGTCGACACGCTTACTGCCGGATTTACCCAACAGTTTGCGGCGCAGCGCACGATAGACATTCAGCCGCAGGGCGCCCGGGTCGGCCAGACCTGGTTCAGCGGTTTATCGATGGAACAGGCCGTGACCACCCTGCGAGAGCTGTGCCTGGAGCTGTCGTTTGCGCCGCTACCCGTGAAGCCCGCGGGCGAATCAGCGAGGGTCGAAAAAGGATCGCTGACCCAGGAAAACTTCTGGCATACCGTGCAGCAGGCCCTCCAGCCAGGGGATATCCTTGTGGCGGATCAAGGAACGGCGGCCTTTGGCGCAGCCAGTCTGTCACTGCCGACCGGCGCGGCACTGCTGGTGCAACCGCTGTGGGGATCGATTGGTTATGCGCTCCCGGCGACCTTTGGCGCGCAGTTGGCGGCGCCCGGGCGGCGGGTGATACTGATAACCGGCGATGGCGCGGCACAACTGACGATTCAGGAAATAGGATCGATGTTGCGGGAAGCATTGTCGCCTGTCATTCTGCTGCTTAACAACGACGGATATACCGTTGAACGGGCGATCCACGGTGAAACACAGCGTTATAACGACATTGCGCCGTGGAACTGGACCCAGATACCCCGCGCTTTCAGCCTGAAGGAAGGCGCGGCGTGCTGGCAGGTCAGTCAGGCTATCCAACTGAAAGAGGTGCTGGCGCGCCTGTCGCAGCCACAGCGGCTGTCGTTGGTTGAAGTGATACTGCCAAAAGCCGACGTACCGGCGCTGCTGCGCGCGGTGACCCGGGCGCTGGAGTCACGCAACAGCGGATGATTATTTTTCCCGTCGGTGAGCAAGCATCATCGGCTTGCCGGCCAGCAGCAGCCATGCCGGCAGCATAACGATACACAACAGCGGCAGCAGATTGGCGTCGGGCACCACCACGGCGGCCATAAATAAACTGAGCCAGGCGTCGCGGGTAACAACCAGCACCATGCCGAGAATCGCGCAGGAGACGGTAATCGCCGCCGGTACCGCGTCGACATGCGCGTGCAGCATCAATCCTAATGCGACGCCGACAAAGACAGCCGGGAAGATTCGCCCGCCGCGAAACCCGCAGGCGGCCGCCACTACCAGCGCCGCGAGTTTGATCACCGCCAGCAGGAAAAAGTCCGTAGCGCTAAGGGTCTGACTGAACGCCATCTGTTGCATTTCATCCAGGCCTTTAAACAGCGACAGGGGACCGCCAATCACCCCCAGTACGCCGAGCATGAATCCGCCGACGCCAAGAATAAGCACCGGGTTTTTTAGCCGATGTAGCAAAAAATGCAGACGCGGCAGGCACCATACCGCCACCATCCCTGCGGCTATGGCGATCGCCGCGACCACCGCGCCGCTGAAAATATCCACCAGCCGCATTTGCGTGTAATGGGCAATGGGCAGCGAAAAATGAGGATGGAAGAACAGACTGGTGGTCAAAGACCCTGCCGCTGCGGCCATCAGCGGGGCGAAAAGACGATCCCAGAGCGGAACATCGTCAGAACTGTTCAGCGTTTGCGAAAAGATCAGCGCGGCAGCGACAGGGGTGCCAAACAACGCGCCAATCGTGCCTGCGGAAGCCAGTATCGTCCAGTCGAGTGAGTTTACCCGCGGCATTAAACGACTGCCCAACGCTACCGCCAGCGCAATATTCACGGCCATGATGGGATGTTCCGGCCCGAGGCTAACCCCGCCTGCCAGCCCCAGCACCAGCGCCACAATCAGGCCTGGCAGCGCGCCAGGCGCGACCGGGGCGCTGATCAACGGCTCGGTCGCCGGATCGGGTCCGGCGTGACCCGGGCTGTAGCGGATCACCAGTCCCACCAGTACGCCGGTCAGCGTCAGGATGAGCATTATCCAGGCTGGGGAATCCGGGACAAGTCCGAAACTGCCCGGCAGGCGCTGCCACAGGACAAGCTGCAATACTGAAGCAAATTTCATTACTACAATAAGGACTAAACTTGACGCTATCCCAAGAATTAACGCGGGAAGCGACAATAACAGCATGGTTCTGGCTCGCGGATGGAGCATGGTTTTTTCCTTAATGCCGAATCTCGCGCTCAGTTTGCCGCAGTTGCCTTTCAGCGACGCGGCAAATGGTGCTGAAACGATAAAGTTATTGTGTGACCGGGATCGATATTTTCAGGGGACTTGCCTTTCTGGCGTTGTTGTTATGCCCCTGTGAATTTACAGTGTGGCAAAGACTTATTTTGACTTTAGCGGAGCAGTAGAAGAATGACAAAGTATGCTTTAGTGGGCGATGTGGGCGGCACCAACGCGCGCCTTGCTCTGTGTAACGTCGACAGCGGTGAAATCTCGCAGGCCAAAACGTATTCCGGCCTCGATTATCCCAGCCTCGAAGCCGTTGTCCGGGTTTACCTCGACGAACATCAGGCGAGCGTGGAAGATGGGTGTATCGCGATCGCCTGTCCGATCACCGGCGACTGGGTCGCTATGACCAACCATACCTGGGCATTTTCTATTGCGGAAATGAAAAAGAACCTCGGCTTCAGCCATCTCGAAATCATCAATGATTTCACCGCGGTGTCGATGGCGATCCCGATGCTGAAGAAAGAGGATGTGATCCAGTTTGGCGGGGCGGAGCCGGTTGAAGGTAAGCCTATTGCGGTGTATGGCGCCGGAACCGGGCTGGGCGTGTCGCATCTGGTACACGTCGACAAGCGCTGGATCAGCCTGCCGGGTGAAGGGGGGCATGTGGATTTCGCCCCTAACAGTGAAGAAGAGGGGATCATCCTGGAAGTGCTGCGCGCCGAAATCGGTCACGTTTCCGCCGAACGCGTACTTTCCGGACCGGGTCTGGTGAATCTGTACCGGGCGATTGTCAAAGCAGATGGCCGTCTGCCGGAAAATCTACAGCCAAAAGACATCACCGGGCGGGCGCTGGCGGACAGCTGTATCGACAGCCGTCGCGCGCTGTCGCTTTTCTGCGTGATCATGGGGCGCTTTGGCGGCAACCTGGCGTTGAACCTTGGTACCTTTGGCGGCGTGTACATCGCTGGCGGCATCGTGCCGCGTTTCCTTGAATTTTTCAAAGCCTCCGGCTTCCGCGGCGCTTTTGAAGATAAAGGACGTTTTAAGGCTTATGTGCAGGATATTCCGGTTTATTTGATTGTTCATGATAATCCCGGTCTGCTTGGCGCAGGCGCGCATCTGCGCCAGACGTTAGGGCAAATTCTTTAGTTGGATGCCGGACGGCCGCTTGCGCTGTCCGGCGCCGGATACCCCTTTTCTTTGTCAACATGACCTGAATGTTGTCGATTGGCTATATGAAGCTGACGTGGGAAAACACGCTTCCTGCCACAGATAGCCAGGACATTCTTCTCAACAAACTCTCTCTGGATAGCCGCGAGACCCATACGCATTATGGTCAGCGTTGGTTTGAAAAATCATCGAACTTGCCCGTGGCCGCCAAAAAAATTATTGATGGCTGGAAGGGCCTGAGGACAATGACCGCGCTAATCGGTTTTACGTCCGACAGGGTATGTTGCGCATTAGAGACACCGTTTTCGAAGGCCTTGTCGTAACCATATCTTCTCCCCCCTGACGCGCCTTAACTGAGTGCTGTGACAGCCCCGTCATTTCAATGCGCACAAATATGATTTACCATATGTGTCTGGAAAGGCTTATGGAGCGAGAAATGCGGCAACCTGTTCAACTTTTCAAAATTCTCTCGGACGAAACCCGACTCGCCATTGTCATGCTACTTCGGGAATCTGGGGAGATGTGCGTTTGCGAAATCTGCGCGGCTACCGCCGCCTCACAGCCTAAGATCTCGCGGCATATAGCGATTCTGCGCGAGGCCGGGCTTGTCCTTGACCGTCGTGAAGGTAAATGGATCCACTATCGTCTGTCACCACATATGCCGGCGTGGGCGGCCGAGACGATCGCGATCTCCTGGCAGTGTCTGCGCGACGACGTGCGTGACGGGTTGGCGAAGTCTGCCCGCACCTCCTGTTAAATCAAATATCATATACGTATAAACATATGTTGGAGCCTGAAATGCTGTTGGCAGGGAGTCTTTTTTTACTTACGCTGGTACTGGTTATCTGGCAACCCAGGGGGCTCAGTATCGGCTGGAGCGCGACGATCGGGGCAGTTCTGGCGCTGGGCACGGGCGTCATTCATTTTGATGATATCCCCGTAGTCTGGAATATCGTCTGGAACGCGACCGCCGCTTTTATCGCCGTGATCATTATCAGTTTGTTACTCGATGAGTCCGGTTTCTTTGAATGGGCCGCGCTACACGTCGCCCGATGGGGGAAGGGACGTGGGCGCTTGCTGTTCACCTGGATAGTTTTGCTCGGCGCCAGCGTTGCCGCGCTGTTTGCCAACGACGGCGCCGCGCTGATCCTGACGCCGATCGTTATTGCGATGCTGCTTGCGCTGGGCTTCAGCAAAGGCGCCACGCTGGCCTTTGTCATGGCGGCGGGGTTCATCGCGGATACCGCCAGTCTGCCGCTGATTGTTTCTAACCTGGTGAATATCGTTTCTGCAGATTTCTTCAGTCTGGGCTTTACGCAGTACGCCTCGGTTATGATCCCCGTGGATTTGGCCGCGATTGCCTCGACGCTGGTGATGTTGCACCTTTTCTTTCGCCGGGATATTCCGGCAACGTATGAGATCTCCCGACTCAACGCTCCCGCCAGTGCGATTAAAGATCCGGCGACCTTCAGAGCAGGCTGGATGGTTCTTCTGTCCCTGCTTGTCGGTTTCTTTGTTCTGGAACCGTTGGGGATCCCCGTCAGTGCGATAGCGGCAGTGGGCGCGGCAGTGCTGTTTGCGGTGGCGAAAAGAGGCCGTGTGATTAATACTGGCAACGTCCTGCGCGGCGCTCCCTGGCAGATCGTGATTTTCTCGCTGGGCATGTATTTGGTGGTTTACGGACTGCGCAATGCGGGACTGACGCTGTATCTGTCTGGCGTGTTGAATCTGCTGGCGGACAAAGGGATCCTCGCCGCAACCTTTGGGACCGGCTTCCTGACGGCGTTTCTTTCGTCGGTCATGAATAATATGCCGAGCGTGCTGATTGGCGCGCTGTCGATTGACGGGAGCGCCGCGAATGGCATCGTCAAAGAAGCGATGATTTATGCCAATGCGATCGGCTGCGATTTAGGGCCGAAAATCACGCCTATTGGCAGCCTGGCGACTCTGCTGTGGCTGCATGTGCTGGCTCAAAAGAATATGACCATCACCTGGGGCTATTACTTCCGCACGGGGATCGTCATGACCCTGCCTGTGCTGTTTGTGACGCTCGCCGCGCTGGCCTGGCGGCTCTCTGTCACTTTTTAATGAAATACTGAAATGAGCAACATTACCCTTTATCACAACCCGGCCTGCGGCACTTCCCGGAACACGCTGGAGATGATCCGTAACAGCGGTCACGAACCGACAATTATTTATTATCTTGATACCCCGCCCACCCGCAATGAACTGAGTAAGCTCATTGCCGATATGGGGATAACGGCGCGTGAGTTATTGCGTCAGAACGTTGAACCGTATGCCCTGTTGGGTCTTGAAGAAGACCGCTTTACCGACGAGCAGTTGATCGATTTTATGCTTCAGTATCCGATCCTGATTAATCGACCGATCGTGGTCACGCCCCTTGGCACCCGCTTGTGCCGGCCTTCGGAACGTGTGCTGGATATTCTTCCTGACGGTCAGAAAGGCGCATTTACCAAAGAAGATGGAGAAAAGGTGATTGACGAGACAGGGAAACGGCTGAAGTAATCTGCCGCCGCGTGACGTTATCCAGGGGAACAAACAACCCGTTTTAAGCGGCAATGTCAGCGGCGTTCCTCGTGCTGATTATCGTCATCCCGAAAAATCGGTCTGCGCTACGTCAGCTTGCAGGTATAATCACAAAAACTCCCTAACAGATTCAGACGGCAAGATGACAAAACTTACCTTACAGGAGCAAATGCTCAAAGCGGGACTGGTCAGCAGTAAAAAGATGGCTAAAGTCCAGAGAACGGCGAAGAAATCACGTGTTCAGGCGCGGGAAGCCAGAGAAGCGGTGGAAGAAAATAAAAAAGCCCAGCTTGAGCGTGACAAGCAACTCAGCGAGCAGCAGAAACAGACCGTTCTGGCGAAGGAACTGAAAGCGCAGGTGAAGCAGCTCATCGAAATGAACAGGATCACCGTGGCCAAAGGTAATATTGGTTTTAACTTCACCGACAATAATCTGATCAAGAAAATCGACGTTGATAAGCTCACTCAGACGCAGCTGATCAATGGTCGTCTGGCCATTGCCCGTTTGGTCAACGACAGCAACGGCGAAAATGAATACGCGATTATTCCGGCGAGCGTTGCCGATAAGATTGCCCAGCGTGATGCGAGCTGTATTGTCCTGAACAGCGCGTTGAGTGCGGAAGAAGCTGAAGAAGACGATCCGTATGCTGATTTCAAAGTGCCTGATGATTTGATGTGGTGATGAACGGCTATTCATCCCGGCCTTTAGGCTTTACACTGCGCGCGTTAAAATAATCCGGTATGAACAACAGGCGGTAATGGCGATGAACGGAACAATCACAACGTGGTTTAAAGATAAAGGCTTCGGATTTATCAAAGATGAAAATGGCGATAATCGCTACTTTCATGTGATTAAGGTCGCCAATCCGGAGCTGATTAAGAAAGATGCTCAGGTCACCTTCGAACCCACCACCAACAACAAAGGGCTGTCGGCGTATGCGGTGAAGGTCATTCCGGACAGCAAATATATTTACATTGCGGGCGAGCGGCTTAAGCTTACCTCGATCAAATCGTTTGTGGTCTTCAGCGAAGAAGTGCCTGTCGATGCCCCCATCGATAAAGAAAATGCGGTGTTGTCGGTCGGTGTTCTGATGAGCAATATCCGTCCAAAATCTGCCGTGAAGCCGGGCGAGATGCGGACCGTGAAAAAGCTGGCGATCACCACCTTTCAGGGAACGACGTTGATCTTTTCCGAAGATGAGATTGACGTGGACGCCACGGTGAAGTTGCTCAAAATCTAACATTGCGGCGTGCAAACGGGCGCGATGCGCCCGGTTACCCCTTCACAGATGCATAAGTTGCCTGAACTCTTTCACCTTACTCCGGCTCACCGGCACCTCAAATTCCAGATCTTTTAGCCGCAATATATAGGTATTGTTGAACCAGGGTTCGATCTCGCGAATTTTGTTCAGGTTAACGCAGAACGAACGATGGCAGCGGAAGAAATGGGCAGGCGGCAGCTTATTGCAGAACTCCGTGAGGTTGACAGGCATAACGTATGAATCACGCCGCGTATAGACAAACGTCATTTTTTCATGCGCTTCGGCGTAATAAATATCGTTGATCGGCGTGACGATGATCCGCTCGTCTTTAACCAGATTGATGGTGTCATTTTCCCGTATAACCGCGCCCGCCGTTGCCGCGCCGGACTGCTGCAGGTGCCAGGCTGCTTCCAGTTTTTGCAGCATTCCAACAATGCGGGACTCCTGATACGGCTTGAGAATATAGTCAAATGCTTCCAGTTCAAACGCTTCCACCGCATGCTCTTTCCACGCAGTGATGAACACAATAAAGGGCTTATGCGCGAACTGACTGATATTCTGCGCCAGCAGCACGCCGTCGAGGGACGGGATGTTGATATCCAGAAAAATGGCGTCAACGCGGTTATGCTGTAAAAACTTCAACACGTCCAGCCCGTCGTCAAACGTGCCGACAATATCCATCTGGCTATGCTCTTTAATCAGCCAGCTCAGTTCCTGCTGGGCAAGGAATTCATCTTCAACAATGATGACCTTCACTGTATTCCTCCAGATTAAAGCAATAACGTGGCCGGTGAGGCGGCAGTCCGCTGATTGGGAACATAAAAGGCAATCTCGGTGCCCGGTTCCAGACGCCGTATATGCAGACCCTCCCCGTATAACAGCTTAACGCGATGATGGACGTTAAGCAGGCCGATTTTATTGCCAGGCATTTCATTGGATTCGACGCGCGCGATCACTTTCGGGTCGATGCCGTGACCGGTATCGCGCACCGCGATGCGCACCCGATTGCCGCATTCCGCCACGCTGATGGTCACCACGCCTTTCCCTTTACAGGGCTGAATACCGTGGACAATAGCGTTTTCCACCAGCGGCTGAATCAGCAGGCTGGGAATCGCGCAGTTAACCTCTTCGTCGATGTCATATATCACCGTCAACTTATCGCCAAAGCGGGCCTGCTCAATGGCGATATAATCTTTTATCTGATACAGCTCTTTCTTAATGTCGATCTGTTCGTCGTCTTTTAATTCGATGTTATAGCGCAGGTATCGCGACAGGTTAAAAATCAACTGACGGGCGGTGTCCGGATTCAGTCGGATCGACGACGATATCGCGTTCAGCGCATTAAACAGAAAATGAGGATTAATTTTACTTTGTAGCGCGCGAAGCTCTGCCTTATTTGCCATTTCCCGCAGTTGTTCAGTGCGCGACACTTCCAGTTGGGTCGAAATGATCTGCGACAGTCCCACCGCCATCTCCTGCAGGGATGAAGTGATCTGGTGCGCATGGCAGTAGTAAATCTTCAGCGTACCGGTCACCACACCTTTTTCCCAAAGCGGAATCACCAGCATCGAATGAATTTCCGGCGTACGGTGCGCTTCATCATTGTTTTTAATAATGATTTTTCCGTAATTGATCGCCTGCCGGGTGGTGGGGCTAATCATGTCGTCGCGATCGCGGTAGTTTGTTTCACCGACGCCTACATAGGCCAGTACATGCTGAGTGTTGGTGATCGCCACGGCGTCGGCATGAATATCATGGCGAATGATTTCGCAGATCTGACGTAGCGATTCGCTGTTCACGTGGCGAAACAGGGGCAGGGTTTTGTTAGCGATGTCCAGCGCCAGTTTGGCCTGGCGCGCCGCGCTGGCCTCTTTTTCCCCTTCAACGCTTCGCACCAGCAGCACAATAAAGCCAATGCAGACGCTGCCGAGGATCATGGGAATGCCGATCTTGGAAACGATATCCAGCCCCAGAGCGGTCGTCGGCGCCCAGACGATCACCAGAATCATGGTCAGCGTTTCGCACAGCATGCCGCCTAATATCCCCACGCGCCAGTGCTGCGCTTTAGGGACCCGCTGGTTGATCCAGCCTGCGATGCAGCCTGCCAGTATGCTGGTGATAAAGCAGGGGACGGCGGTGACGCCGCCGATATCGATCAGATAGCGGTGGGTGCCGGCAATCACGCCGGTGATGATGCCTACCCAGGGACCAAACAGAATCCCGCCGGACATCACGGCGATGATCCGCACGTTCACCAGCGAACCTTCTACCGGAACGCCTGACCAGGTGCTGAACAGGGCGAACAGCGAAAAAATCGCGGTGACGGCGAGTAGCTCTTTGGGCGTATGGGCCGACTTATGCAGCAGTTCGCGAAACAGTCGGATGCGGATAAGAAAGAACAAGCAGAAAAGCATCAGCGCTGCCCGATCAAACACCGCCAGCAGCATAGTAAATATTTCGTGCACGGAGGACTCTGGCCAAAAGGGGAAAACACTATGATAGGTAACCGTGGCGCTGATCACCAGCGTACTCATCAACCTTTCTAATGAGGAAAAACCCTGTTTTCAAAAGGGGATAGTTAATAAAGCGGTTTAATGACAGGGCCCTTGCAAAAACAGTGGGCAGATTGGTTATTAGTTTAAGGACAAAATGTTATTAAAAAGTAACCTTCGAAACCAGTAAAACTACGAAGTTTCCCCGTTTAAAATAGTACTTCCCCTTTTTGTGGGTGAAAAAATATTTTCCTTTCCCTCTCGACAGAGAGAAATTATTCAGGCTATTTTCTAAGCGTGCCACCATCGTGGCAGCGTCGCTCGGACGGTCCGGGCGCTAACGTTAATCTGAGGAAATTATGGCTGACTCTCGCCCTGAACGTCGCTTTACGCGTATCGATCGTCTCCCTCCCTATGTGTTTAACATCACAGCTGAACTGAAGATGGCTGCGCGTCGGCGCGGCGAAGACATTATCGATTTCAGTATGGGAAACCCGGACGGCGCGACGCCGCCTCACATTGTCGAAAAATTGTGCACCGTAGCTCAGCGCCCGGATACGCACGGTTATTCCACCTCTCGCGGTATACCGCGCCTGCGCCGGGCGATCTCCCGCTGGTATCAGGAACGGTATGCGGTCGATATTGATCCGGAATCTGAGGCTATTGTTACCATCGGTTCGAAAGAGGGGCTGGCGCACCTGATGCTGGCTACGCTCGATCATGGCGATACCGTGCTGGTACCCAACCCCAGTTATCCCATCCATATTTACGGCGCGGTGATAGCCGGTGCCCAGGTGCGATCGGTGCCGTTGGTGGAAGGCGTCGATTTCTTCAACGAGCTTGAGCGTGCGATCCGCGAAAGTTATCCGAAGCCGAAGATGATGATTCTCGGTTTTCCATCGAACCCAACCGCCCAGTGCGTGGAACTGGAATTTTTTGAGAGGGTCGTGGCGCTGGCGAAGCGCTATGACGTGCTGGTGGTTCACGATCTGGCCTATGCCGACATCGTTTATGACGGCTGGAAAGCGCCGTCGATCATGCAGGTGCCCGGTGCGCGCGACGTGGCGGTGGAGTTTTTCACCTTGTCGAAAAGCTACAACATGGCGGGCTGGCGCATTGGTTTTATGGTCGGCAACAAAACGCTGGTCAGCGCGCTGGCGAGAATTAAAAGTTACCATGATTACGGCACTTTTACGCCGCTGCAGGTAGCGGCGATTGCGGCGCTGGAAGGTGACCAGCAGTGCGTGCGAGACATTGCTGAGCAGTACAAGCGCCGCCGCGACGTTCTGGTGAAAGGGCTGCATGAAGCCGGGTGGATGGTCGATATGCCCAGGGCGTCTATGTATGTGTGGGCAAAAATCCCGGAACAGTATGCGGCAATGGGGTCGCTGGAGTTCGCCAAAAAACTGCTGAATGACGCAAAGGTCTGCGTGTCGCCGGGCATCGGTTTCGGTGACTATGGCGATACGCACGTGCGCTTTGCGCTCATTGAGAACCGCGATCGTATTCGTCAGGCTATCAGAGGTATCAAAGCAATGTTCCGCGCGGACGGGCTGTTGCCTGCTGCGGCAAAGTCCGTTTCTGAATCCGCCAGCTAAACCACCGTTTTAGCGGTGTACCGTGCGGGTGGACATCTTGCCTGATGGCGCTGCGTTTATCAGGCCTTCAGCCGTAAACTCTTAGAGCAATGACATAACGCCGACAAAAGCAAACAGGAGCCTGGCGGCTCCTGTTTTTTTGCTGCATTGCTGTCTTTAGATCATCAGGGCAAACGTACCGGCCCAAACGATGACCATAAAAGAAATGCCCATAAAGAAATATTTCACGTTTCATCTCTCCGCGTCGTGACTGATACGCCTGAATGAATTTTCATCTCATTTGATTATAGAGAGCCGGTACCCGCAACACGGAAACTCGGAATGTTCCCGAACTGACCTCTGGCACCGCCTCAGAATTCTGTGCTTCTTTGCTCCAGACGGCGCTAATGTACGCCTAAAAATGGAGTGAGACAAGTGGCATTTTCTTATTTACTTTTAGTAACTTACAGGTGTCGTGATTCGGCGACAGTTTAATTTCCGCCGGTAATAAATTGCACTTCAGCGACGCCAATATCAGGGCAGAAGAGACGCAATAAAACCGGAATAAAATCAAGGTTATTCTGGTTGCAGCAATAAAAAAGGCCTTGCGGCCTTTTTAAACGTAGAGGGATGCTTCACCTAACGGACGGGTTTTGAAGCGGCGGTGGATCCAGAGATACTGCTCCGGCGCGCGCATGATCTCTTTTTCGATGATTTTGTTCATGTAGGCTGCCGCCTGGCTTTCATCCGTCGGATAGCCTTCCATTTGTGGGGTGATATACAGACGATAACCGTGGTTGTCGGCCTTTCTCACCATCGTGACGGTGAGCATTGCCGCCCCCGACAGTCGTGACAGCACATAGGTACCATTCGTGGTAGCGACATTCTTCACGGCGAAGAAAGGTGCGAAGGAACTGCCTTTCGGGCCGTAATCCTGATCCGGCGCAAACCACACGGCTTCGCCTTTTTTCAGCGCGCCGACAATACCGCGAAGGTTGTTTCTGCCAATCATCGCTTTGTTGGAACGCATACGGCCCCGGGTTTGCACCCACTCCATCAGCGGATTGTTATGCGGACGGTAGGTCGCCATCATCGGCTGGCAAAGACCCATGACGCGTCCTCCCAGCTCCAGCGACATAAAGTGCACGCCCACAACCATAACGCCGCGGTTCTGCATCTGGGCGCGTTTCAGGTTATCCAGGCCTTCAACGTCAAACCATTTACGCACGCGCCGGTCGGGCCAGAACCAGGCCATGCCGGTTTCCAGCAGCGCCATACCGAGCGAGCGGAAATTTTCAACGATCATCGTTTCCCGCTGTTCGGCGGTATAAGACGGAAAGCAAAGCTCAAGATTTTTACGCGCAATGGATTCGCGGCGTTTCAGAAACGGACGGGCGAGCGTACCGGTACGGGTACCAAGCGCGCGCAGGACAGGGTAAGGCAATTGCACCAGTAACCAGAGAACACCCAGACCAAACCAGGTGAGCCAGTAGCGCGGATGCAAAAACGCGCGGGAAAATTTGCATGTTGGGAACATAGAGACCTTCTGCCGATAATAAATGTTGTATCGCAGAAGATGTGGAGTCCAACGCGGTACACTCAATTCTTAGTCCATCATGTACGACAATGGTTCCCGTAAAGAGTGTAAAACTGCTTCAGGATAAAACCACGAGGGGCATGAATGCTGGACACATAATGTACCATCACCCGATCAACGTCAGCTACAAATAATTAATCAAGAAGCGTAAATATTTTTATGGTGAGGATAAAATAATTACGCTGTTTATAATTGGTTGTTTTTAAGGATGTTAAAAAAGAACAATACGGAATATTCGCATAACGTACGGTTGTTAAATAAAAGTTGCAATATTTGCCGAGGCGATCGCTTTGGCATAAGATGGAAAGTGTAAGGAGAGTAATGGCTTACGCTACGGCTACACGCAAAAGGAGGCACGGCGATGATCTTTTTCTGGGCGTTTCTGGCGGTAAGTATACTGGGCGTTAGCGGCTATGTCGGCCAGGTTTTAGGCTGGGGTTCCGCCGTCTGCGCCTTCATCGGGATGGTTGTGCTCGCCGCTATCATTTACTATCTGACGATGTGGTTGACCGTTGGTGACGAAATGGTCACGGGATTGTTTCTTTTCCTTTCTCCCGCCTGCGGCCTGATGATTCGTTTTATGGTGGGCTACGGAAAACGTTAATTAATCTGAAGGTAATGTACTTTCATTTGTATGCGGCATTGTTATTTTTATTTCACCGGCATTCGCATTCATGCGCATAATAATCTGAGAGTGCGAATGCCATTTTCAGATTGATCGCGTAAATGGAACATAGCCGTGGCTATCTTTTTCAGAATCTGCTTTTTTAATGACAATTATCCTAATAATAATCTTTAGGCCAGTCGCAGGTTGGCTTAAATTAACCTTAAGCAGTACTCGGAAAATTCTTCATTATCGTCATCCACACATACCGGCGCGCCGTTTTCCGTCTTTTTTAGTCTCCCTTTATCCTCATTCTCCATTGAAAAACAGCCTGCCCAGATAGTGTTTGCATCAGAACCGTTGTGTGTGTATTTTTATGCAATAAATGTGCATAAAAACAATGAAGGAGCGTCAGATGTTCAGTAAGTGGATGAAAGCAGGCTGTTTGATGATCGCCCTGACGGGCGCAGCGATGGCGGCGCAAGAGACATACGTCGTGGGTGCTGGCGGAACGTATCGCCCGTTTGAGTTTGAAAACAGCCAGAAACAACTGGAAGGCTTTGATATCGACATCATTAAAGCCATCGCCAAAGCGGAAAATTTTGAGGTCAAACTGGTCAACACGCCGTGGGAAGGCATTTTCGCCACGCTAAATTCCGGGGATCGCGACATTATCATTTCAGGCATTACCATCACCGATAAGCGCAAGCAGATGGTCGATTTTTCCCATCCTTACTTCCCGGCTGAGCAGTCGATAGTTGTTCCTGCTGATTCCACTGTGACCTCTCTGGCATCGCTAAAAGAGGAAAAGGTCGGGGTGGTGAACTCCAGCACTGGCGACATCGTGGTATCCGGTGTACTGGGTAAAAACAGCACGGCGATTAAACGCTTTGATAACACCCCGTTGATGCTACAGGAGCTGTTTGAAGATGGCGTAAGCGCGGCGGTGGGCGATGTTGGCGTGGTGAAGTATTACATCAAGCAACACCCGGAAAAACAGTTCAAGCTGGTACCCGATGCAAAATTCGAACGTCAGTATTTTGGCATTGCGGTTGCCAAAGGTAATACCGAGCTGCAACAAAAAATCAATGCCGGGCTGAAGAAGATTATCGCTGACGGCACCTACGATAAAATCTACAAAACCTGGTTCGACAGCGAAGTGCCGACGCTTCCCGCTGAGTAACATTTTCTTTTTCTTTCTTTTTAGGCTGACACGCAGTGAGTGTCAGCCTTTTTGCAGGGGAATACCATGACGGGATTTCGTTGGGAAATCATCCAGGAGTATGCGCCGCTCTTTATGGAAGGCGCGTGGATGACAATTAAATGCACAATCATTTGCGTCTTTCTCGGCACGCTCTGGGGTCTGACGCTGGGCCTTGGCCGAATGGCGAAGGCCGAACATGGCTTCTGGAAGTATGCATTGCGCTATCTGGTTCAGTTTCCGGTGCGCTTTTACGTCAGCGCGTTTCGCGGCACGCCCCTGTTTGTACAGATCATGGTGGTCCATTTTGCGCTGGTTCCCCTGTTCATTAACCCGCGTGACGGGATACTGGTGACCAGCGGAATCATGAGCGCGGACGTTGCCCGCGAACTGCGGTCGGGCTATGGCGCGTTTTTATCCTGTATCGTCGCCATTACGCTGAACGCAGGCGCTTACGTTTCTGAAATCTTTCGTGCGGGGATCCAGTCGATTGACCCTGGACAAATGGAAGCCTCACGCGCGCTCGGAATGCCATGGTGGAAAACCATGCGCAAAGTGATTCTTCCACAGGCCTTTCGCCGTATTCTTCCGCCACTGGGCAATAACGCTATCGCGATTGTCAAAGACTCCTCTCTGGCGTCGGCCATCGGGCTTGCCGATCTGGCGTATGCGGCGCGTACGGTCTCGGGCGCCTACGCCACTTACTGGGAACCCTATCTGACCATTTCGCTGGTGTATTGGGTGCTCACCTTCCTGCTCGCGCAACTGGTTAATCGTCTGGAAAAGAGGTTCGGTAAAAGTGATCCACATTAAAAATTTACATAAACACTTTGGCGACAACCCTGTGCTGCGCGGCATTGATTGTGACATTCAGCCGCAAGAGGTGGTGTGCATCATTGGGCCTTCAGGGTCAGGCAAAAGTACATTTCTGCGCTGCATGAACGCGCTGGAATCGGTGACGGAAGGCGAAGTGGTAGTGAACGGCTTTGCGGTACACGATCGTAAAACCGATCTCAACAAAATGCGTGAAAGCGTCGGAATGGTGTTCCAGCGTTTTAACCTGTTTCCGCATATGACGGTGCTGGAAAACCTGATCATGGCGCCAGAAATGCTTCAGGGGCTGTCGCGTAAAGAGGCGATCGGCCGGGCTGAAATGTTGCTCGAAAAAGTCGGACTGAGTGATAAACGCGATGCCTGGCCGTCCCGTTTATCCGGTGGACAGCAGCAGCGCGTCGCGATTGCCCGCGCGCTGGCGATGAACCCGTCAATTATGCTTTTTGATGAGCCAACCTCGGCGCTGGACCCGGAACTGGTCGGTGATGTGCTGGAGGTCATGAAAAAACTGGCCGATGAAGGGATGACGATGGTCATCGTGACCCATGAAATGGGCTTCGCCCGGGAGGTCGCGGATCGGGTGATTTTCATCGACCACGGCGTTATTCAGGAAGAAGGCTCGCCGGAGACGCTCTTTACTTCGCCGGCTAATCCCCGCACCGCCGAATTTCTGAGTAAAGTGCTGTAAGGCCGGAAACCTGCGGAACGGCATCAACGCCTTCTGCGTCGTCGCACCACTCAACGTGCGGGCTGAGTCAGGGACAGTGATTTTCTGCCCATGCTACGCCCGCACGCATTTCCGTCATACCATGAATCGGCAAGCCGCTGAGAGAACTATTAGGGCATAAACAGGGAAGGGGGAAGTGAATGAGAAAGTGTCCCCTGCAGGAATCGAACCTGCAACTAGCCCTTAGGAGGGGCTCGTTATATCCATTTAACTAAGGGGACGAAGCGGCACGAGTATAGCGGTTTTTGTTCGCCGGAGTAAGTACGGTGCCGCCTGACTGCTCAAACCATCGCCATTCAGGATTGTTTTTCCTGCTCTTTCTGCTGTTTTTTGAACCGCTCGGCGTGAAGTCGCGCTTCTTCTTTACGCTTGTTGCTCATGTCGTTACGGATCTGCGCGTGGCTCATCAGGGCGAAAATAAAGGTACCGCCGCAGATATTACCCGCCAGTGTTGGCAGGGCAAACGGCCATAAGAAGTCGCTCCAGTGCAGGGTGCCGTTAAAGACGAGGTAAAGGATCTCCACCGATCCCACGACGATATGGGTGGTATCGCCCAGGGCAATCAGCCACGTCATCAGGATGATGACCACAATTTTCGCCGCGCCGGCTGCCGGAAACATCCACACCATGGTCGCGATTAACCAACCGGAAATGATCGCGTTGGCAAACATTTCGGTCGGCGTGTTTTTCATCACGTCCATGCCGATTTTGACAAACGCGTCACGGGTTTCTTCATCAAAAATGGGCATATACTCAAACGCCCAGGCGGCAATGCCGGTACCGAGCACGTTACCCAGCAGCACCACGCCCCACAGACGCATCAGCAGGCCAAAGTTGCCCGCAGTGGGATTTTGCATGACGGGCAGAACCGCCGTCACGGTGTTTTCCGTAAACAGCTGCTGGCGAGCCATAATGACAATGATAAAACCAAAGGTATAACCGAGATTCTCAAGTAAAAAACTGCCCGGCACGCCCTCAAGCTGCACGTGGAAGATGCCTTTTGCCAGCAGCGAGGCGCCCATCGACAGTCCGGCAGCGATAGCGGACCACAGCAGCGCCATCGCGTCACGCTCCAGCTCTTTCTCTCCATCCTGGCGGATATGTTCGTGAATGGCCATTGCCCGTGAGGGGAGTCGGTCCTCATCCACTTCTATCTTTTTCCCGCTCTGTTTTTCCTCGCTTTCTACTTCCAGTTCATCGCTATGCTTGTCGATCTTATCGTCTTCGAGATTATCCATAATTCGCCTCCTGGATGCGCGCCTGTCAGATAAAGCGTAGCGGCTTTTCGCTGGATACCTGGGGGAGAAACTCTGAAATCGCAAAAATGGTAACGTTTGTTTTTCTGCTTCCGGCTAGAATAGAAGCGCTACGCGAGTGCATAGCCAGGCTATGATCAATTCAACAGGCGCGGTGATATAGACATCGTTTGACGTGCTGTTACAATCGCTCACACCTTAACAGGCGGATACGTTAGCGTTCCGTCATGGATGGCAATCCGCGATAGCCATAATTAACAGGGAGACATTTATGAAGCTTCGCCTGTCGGCGCTTGCGCTGGGAACCACACTGCTGGTGGGGTGTGCGAGTTCCGGTACAGAACAACAGGGGCGTTCAGATCCGTTAGAAGGGTTTAACCGCACCATGTACAATTTCAACTTTAACGTGTTGGATCCGTATGTCGTTCGACCGGTGGCTGTCGCCTGGCGTGATTATGTCCCACAGCCAGCCCGTAATGGTTTAAGCAACTTCACCGGCAACCTCGAAGAACCTGCGGTCATGGTGAACTATTTTCTGCAGGGCGATCCGTATCAGGGGATGGTGCATTTCACCCGTTTCTTCCTGAACACCCTTCTCGGCATGGGCGGCTTTATTGACGTCGCCGGTATGGCGAACCCGAAACTGCAGCGCGTTGAGCCGCATCGCTTCGGCAGCACCTTAGGACATTACGGTGTAGGCTATGGCCCTTACGTCCAGTTACCGTTCTATGGCAGTTGGACGCTGCGTGAGGATGGCGGCGATATGGCCGATACGCTATATCCAGTCCTTTCATGGCTGACCTGGCCGATGTCGATCGGTAAGTGGACCCTCGAAGGGATTGAAACGCGTGCTCAGTTGCTGGACTCCGACGGCCTGTTGCGTCAGTCTTCCGATCCGTACATCTTGGTGCGTGAGGCTTATTTCCAGCGTCACGACTTCATTGCCAACGGCGGGAAGCTCAAGCCGCAAGAAAACCCGAACGCGCAGGCGATCCAGGACGATTTAAAAGAGATCGACTCAGAATAAATGAATACCGGACCGCGAAGCGTCTGGCCGGGCCTGGCGTTCGCGCCGTTAGCGGGTACGATGATTTTTTGGATGCATAAAAAAGGGGACGCCAGAAGGCGCCCCCTTTTTTTCATCTGACCATGATCAGAATGCGTAGTTCAGGTTCATACCGTACAGCCAGGCTTTCCCTTCAGATTCGAAAGAGTACGGGCCTTCTTCAAACTTCACTTTCTGGCCGTGCATGTAAGACACGCCAACATCCACTGAGGCATCTTTATTGAAGGCGTAGGTAGCGCCAGCGCTCAGCCAGAAGCGGTCCTGATCCGGAATAGAAATGGAACGACGGTTGGCCGGAACCGGGCTGTCATCAAAGGCGATACCGGTACGGAACGTCCAGGTATCGTCATAGTAATAGGTTGTACCCAGCGCGATGCGATAAGAGTCTTTAAAGCCCTCTTCTTTATAAAACAGCGTCTGACCGTTGCTGCCTTTCGCCTTCAGCTCTTCGAACTGACTCCAGCTGGTATAAGCCATGCTGTAGTGAACCGCCCACTGTGGCGCGACGCGGTTGTAACCTGAAATTTCCCACATTTCCGGCAGGTTCAGGTTAAGTGAACCGTCGATCGTCCCGCCGTTAGTTCCAGCAGGCAGGCTGGCAAAGACCGGACGCAGTTGCGGCGGAATACGGTCAGTCGATGGCAGGCTGCTGCGGTAATCGCCGTCGAAGTCAACTTTGACTTCTGAACGGTAGGTAAAACCGTAACGGTTGTCTTTATCGACTTCATAAAGGATCCCGGCGTTCCAGCCGAAGCCCCATTCGTCGCCCTTCAGGCGCGCAATCTGGGTATCCGCCGGGTATTGCGCCGCCAGTGCCGGAGGAATACGTCCGCCGGAGCCTGCCACGATTTGCTGCGGCAGGTCGCCGGCATAACGCTCGAGCTTAGCTTTGGCATAAACGGCGTTAAAACCGAGGCCGAAGCTGAAATGATTGTTCAGACGATAGGCGCCGCTCAGGTTCAGGTTGAGCGTTTCCAGATCGGTTTTTCCGCCCATGGAGCCCGCGGCGTAGTTGTTATTAAACTCCGTCGCCAGGCCGTAGTTAGAGGTGACAGATGCCCCCCAACCAAACTGATCGTTAATCGGGGCCACAAAGTGCAGGTTTGGCACCCACGCCGTCGGCGCAATGTTATCCTGGCTGGCATCATTACCAATGCGCGAGCGACCGGAGATATCCACGTCCGGATCAACAAAGATTGCGCCGCCCGAGAAGGTTGGGCGGTCGAACATGGTGATCAGCGCCGGGTTACGGCTAACGTTACCCACGTCGTCCGCGATAGCGCCTTCACCTGAATAGGCCCGGCCAAGGCCAGAGGAAGAAAATTCGTTTAGCTGAAAGCCTGCAGACCAGGCCTGGGTAGATATAAGTGCCACTGCAACTGCGAGAGCAGACTTTGTAAACAGGGTTTTCTGGCTCATGACCATAACCTCAATGATTTATTTTTATACAAACTATGTTACATGCTGTAACAGGAGCGCGAAGTGTAGGGTCTGCGGTACGACATAGAAATCAGACCAGTGGCGTGAGTATAGGTCTGACCAGCTGATATGTTGCAAGTATGTTTATAAGTTTTTTCAATTGTGATCTCAGAAACGCGATCCAGCTGGCAATTTTGCCGGGGAGCGCACATAGCCTTTTGGGTTGAATTTGTTTTAGATCATTTTTAAGTGTGATTTCGGTCACTTCTCGCATTTCCCACCATTAACGACTGGAGAGGCGAAAGTCGGAGGCGTAAAATATCGCTATCGTTTATCTGGCACCCTGGGTGCGAATACAGAGGAAATCTACAATGAGTAAATGCAGTGCTGATGAAACCCCGGTTTGCTGCTGTATGGACGTTGGTACCATCATGGACAACTCCGATTGCACCGCGTCATACAGCCGTGTGTTCGCTAACCGCGCAGAAGCGGAAGAAACGCTGGCGGCGCTGACCGAAAAAGCGCGGAACGTGGAGTCCGAGCCTTGCCAAATTACTCCGACTTTCACTGAAGAATCTGACGGCGTGCGCCTGGACATCGATTTTGTCTTTGCCTGCGAAGCCGAAACCCTGATCTTCCAGCTCGGTCTGCGTTAATCCCTTCATTATTTATCTGCCCCGACAACCTTTTGTCGGGGCTTTTTCGTTTCATCCCGTCATTATTCACTGTGTCACAGCTCTCACTTTCATCCGCCCCTGCTTGGCTAAATGTAAAAAATTGGTTAAGACTATGATCAGGTCAGACCACTTATTTTATTTTTACAGGGGAGTGTTATGAGTCAGGCTATACCGCTGGTCACCCGCCAGGGCGATCGCATTGCCATTGTGAGCGGGTTACGTACCCCTTTTGCCCGCCAGGCTACCGCCTTTCATGGTATTCCCGCTGTCGATCTTGGCAAAATGGTGGTGGGCGAACTGCTGGCCCGCAGTGAGATCCCCGTAGACGTCATAGAGCAACTGGTCTTTGGTCAGGTTGTCCAGATGCCGGAAGCGCCAAATATCGCCCGTGAAATTGTCCTCGGCACCGGTATGAGTGTGCATACCGACGCTTACAGCGTAAGCCGCGCCTGCGCGACCAGCTTTCAGGCGGTCGCTAACGTAGCGGAAAGCCTGATGGCGGGTACGATCCGCGCGGGGATTGCCGGTGGCGCGGATTCCTCGTCGGTATTGCCCATTGGCGTCAGTAAAAAACTGGCGCGAGTCCTCGTGGATGTGAATAAAGCCAGGACGATGGGGCAACGTCTGAAACTTTTTTCCCGCCTGCGCTTACGCGATCTGATGCCCGTGCCGCCCGCCGTCGCCGAATATTCGACTGGCCTGCGGATGGGAGATACGGCGGAACAGATGGCGAAAACCTACGGAATCACCCGTGAGCAGCAGGATGCGCTGGCCCACCGTTCACATCAGCGCGCGGCGCAGGCGTGGGCGGAAGGAAAGTTAGCCGATGAAGTGATGACCGCCTGGACGCCGCCGTTCAAGGCGCCGCTGTCTGAAGATAACAATATTCGCGGCAACTCGACGCTGGCGGATTACGCCAGACTGCGTCCGGCCTTTGACCGTAAACATGGCACGGTGACCGCCGCCAACAGTACGCCCCTGACAGACGGGGCGGCAGCGGTGATCCTGATGACCGAATCCCGCGCGAAAGAGCTGGGGCTGATTCCGCTCGGCTATTTACGCAGCTACGCCTTTACCGCTATCGATGTCTGGCAGGACATGCTGCTGGGACCGGCCTGGTCAACGCCGCTGGCGCTGGATCGGGCGGGCTTAAGCCTGAGCGATCTGACGCTGATTGATATGCACGAAGCCTTTGCCGCTCAGACGCTGGCGAATCTGCAACTGCTGGGCAGTGAGCGTTTTGCCCGCGAGGTGTTGGGACGCGCCCATGCCACCGGTGAGGTGGATGACAGCAAGTTCAACGTACTCGGTGGTTCGATTGCTTACGGGCACCCGTTTGCCGCCACCGGCGCCCGGATGATCACCCAGACTCTGCACGAATTGCGCCGTCGGGGAGGCGGCTTCGGTTTAGTCACTGCCTGTGCGGCAGGCGGTCTGGGTGCGGCGATGGTTCTGGAGGCAGAATAATGGAAATGACATCGGCTTTTACGCTTAATCTGCGTCCGGACAATGTGGCGGTTATCTCCATAGATGTACCCGGTGAAAAGATGAACACCCTGAAAGCGGAGTTTGCGAGTCAGGTACGCGCGATCCTGAAACAGCTTCGCGAAAACAGGGAACTGCGCGGCGTCGTTTTTATTTCCGCGAAAGCGGATAATTTTATTGCTGGCGCGGATATCAACATGATTGGCAACTGCGCAAGCGCGCAGGAAGCGGAGGCGCTGGCGCGTCAGGGACAACAACTGATGGCGGAAATCAACGGTCTTCCGGTGCCCGTCATCGCCGCTATTCACGGCGCCTGTCTGGGCGGCGGACTGGAACTGGCGCTGGCCTGTCATGAGCGAATCTGTACCGATGACAGCAAAACGGTATTGGGCCTGCCGGAAGTACAACTGGGGCTGCTGCCGGGTTCCGGCGGCACACAGCGTTTGCCGCGGCTGGTCGGAGTCAGTACGGCGCTGGAGATGATCCTCACCGGCAAACAACTGCGTGCGAAGCAGGCGTTAAAGATGGGGCTGGTGGACGATGTGGTTCCGTTGTCGATTCTGCTCGAGGCTGCGGTTGAACGGGCTAAACAGGATCGGTCAACGTCGCGAACGCTGCCGGTGCGCGAACGCGTTCTGGCGGGGCCGCTGGGGCGCGCACTGTTGTTCCGTATGGTCAGTAAAAAAACCGAACAGAAAACACGCGGTAACTACCCGGCGACAGAACGTATTCTTCAGGTGATCGAAACTGGCCTGGCGCAGGGCAGCAGCAGTGGTTACGACGCGGAAGCCCGCGCTTTTGGCGAGCTGGCGATGACGCCGCAATCGCAGGCGTTACGCAATATCTTCTTTGCCAGTACCGAGGTGAAAAAAGATCCCGGTAGCGATGCCCCGCCGGGGCCGCTTAACAGCGTTGGCGTGCTGGGGGGCGGGCTGATGGGTGGGGGAATTGCCTACGTGACGGCCTGTAAAGGCGGCTTACCGGTTCGCATTAAAGACATTAATGTTCACGGCATCAATCATGCGCTGAAGTACAGTTGGGATCAGCTTGAAACGAAGGTACGTCGTCGCCATATCAAAGCCAGCGAACGGGATAAACAGCTGGCGTTGATTTCAGGTGCCACCGACTATCGCGGATTTTCCCATCGTGATCTGGTTATAGAAGCTGTCTTTGAAGATCTGGCGCTAAAACAGCAGATGGTGGCGGAAGTTGAGCAAAACTGCGCATCCCATACCATTTTCGCCTCTAACACCTCATCTTTACCGATTAGCGACATCGCCGCCCATGCCGCCAGGCCGGGGCAGGTGATTGGTCTGCATTTTTTCAGCCCGGTTGAAAAAATGCCCCTGGTCGAGGTCATTCCCCATGCCGCCACCTCTGAGCAGACCATCGCCACCACCGTTAAGCTGGCGAAGAAACAGGGTAAAACACCTATCGTGGTGCGCGACAAGGCCGGATTCTATGTAAACCGTATTCTCGCCCCCTATATCAACGAAGCCATACGCATGCTGACTGAGGGTGAGCGGGTCGACGCTATCGACAGCGCGTTGGTGAAATTTGGTTTTCCGGTGGGGCCTGTTCAACTGCTGGATGAAGTGGGAATCGATACCGGCACGAAAATTATCCCTGTTCTGGAAGCCGCTTATGGCGAGCGTTTTAGCGCCCCTGCAAATGTTGTTTCCTCAATTTTGAACGACGATCGCAAAGGCAGAAAAAATGGTCGCGGTTTCTATCTTTATGGTGCAAAAGGGCGTAAAAGCAAAAAACAGGTCGACCCTGCGATTTATACGCTTATTGGCGTTCAGGGGCAGAGCAGGCTTTCCGCCCGGCAAATGGCTGAACGGTGCGTGATGCTGATGCTCAATGAGGCCGCGCGTTGCTTCGATGAACAGGTGATCCGCAGCGCTCGCGACGGTGATATTGGCGCGGTATTCGGCATTGGATTTCCGCCGTTTCTCGGTGGTCCGTTCCGTTATATGGATTCTCTCGGCGCGGGTGAAGTGGTTGCGGTATTGCAACGCCTGACTTCGCAGTACGGTCCACGGTTTACGCCGTGCGATGCGTTATTGCAGATGGCGGAGCGGGGTGAAAGTTTCTGGAAAGCAGATGCAACTGGCCTGAATTTTAAAGGTCAAATGTAGGGTGAATCCGCAACGAATGGCCGTGAGTTGGTTAAATTGTAAACACAGATTGACTATACTTACAGCGTTGAGGTAAAAAACAGCGTTTCATTCGGTGAACGGATAAGGCACAATGCCGGCCACCGCATTTCGGCGACCGTTCAGACGGTTTCAGCAAGAATGCGGGTGATTCTGGTTAACAAAAGCGGTGCAATATGCAAGTTTTTATCATGCGTCACGGCGACGCGGCCCTCGACGCCGCCAGTGATTCGGTTCGTCCCTTAACCGTCTGTGGTTGTGACGAATCGCGCCTTATGGCGAACTGGCTGAAAGGTCAAAAAGTGGATATCGAACGTGTTCTGGTGAGCCCGTTCCTGCGAGCCGAGCAAACGTTGGACGAGGTAGGGGAGTGCATGAACCTGCCGGGTAACGTTGACGTTCTGCCGGAGTTGACGCCCTGCGGCGATGTCGGTCTCGTCAGCGCGTATCTTCAGGCGCTGGCCAATGAAGGCGTCTCCGGCGTTCTGGTGATCTCCCACCTGCCGTTAGTCGGCTACCTGGTGTCTGAATTGTGCCCGGGAGAAACGCCGCCTATGTTTACCACATCAGCGATCGCCAGCGTCACGCTGGACGAAAGCGGCAAAGGGGTGTTCAACTGGCAGATGAGCCCGTGCAACCTCAAAATGGCAAAAGCGATGTAAACATCCGCTGCCTGATGGCGCTTCGCGTATCCGGCCTACGGCGGTGCTGACTGTTTCGTAGGCCAGATATAGCGCTTGCGCCAACCACCGGCAACCTTACATCATGGCAGTTCGGGCGGTTGCCACTCTTCCACCTCTATCAGCACCAGCAACGCGGCGTCGCCGCCGTACTCTTTTGGGGCCTGATGAAAAGCCATCACGTGTGGGTGCTGCGCCAGCCACAGCGGCGTCTGTTGTTTCAGTACATGCTTACCGTGACCGTGCATGACGCAGGCGCAAAAAACGTGCTCCCGGCGACAGGCGGCAATCAGCGCGCCGAGTTCCTGCTTCGCCTGCAGCTGCGTCAGGCCGTGAAGATCGAGAAACAGTTCCGGTGAATAATCTCCGCGCCGCATTTTCTTCAGCTCGAAGTGGCTGACGTCGGAACGTACGTATTTTACCGGGCCTTCGGTATTCAGCAGCGGCTGAAATTCGTCCGAAAAATAGTGGCTGGCGTCCGCCTGTTCCGACAGAAGCCGCTTAACGGGAACGTCGCTGATTTTTTTACGTTGCGGGCGATGGACAATCGTGTCCTGCTTAATCTGCCGGGTGCCGGTCATCAGTTGCCGGAACAGCGCCTGGTCCTCCTCGCTGAGCGATGTTTTCTTTTTCATTCTGCTGTCTCATTTTTCATTTTCCGTTAGTTTACCCGACTCACCGGCGATGCGAATGCGTAAAACGCAATTTTCGCGCCTGTCCCCTGTGTGAATGCTGATTTATCGCTGGCTTCGTGGCAAACTAGCCGCCGAAATTATTGCGTACATGCCCTGGAGGAACAGGTGGATAAAATTTTCGTTGATGAAGCAGTAAGTGATCTGCATACCATTCAGGACATGTTGCGTTGGGCGGTCAGCCGTTTTAGCGCGGCGAATATCTGGTACGGTCACGGCACCGACAACCCGTGGGATGAAGCCGTTCAACTGGTGCTGCCGTCACTTTATCTTCCACTGGATATTCCCGAAGACATGCGCACCGCGCGTCTGACGTCCAGCGAACGCCACCGCATTGTTGAGCGGGTGATCCGCCGGGTGAACGAGCGTATTCCGGTGGCCTATCTGACGAATAAAGCCTGGTTCTGCGGCCATGAGTTTTACGTCGATGAACGCGTGCTGGTGCCGCGCTCGCCGATTGGCGAGCTGATCAACAACCGTTTTGAAGGGCTGATTCGCCAACAGCCGCAGCATATTCTCGACATGTGTACCGGCAGCGGTTGCATTGCTATTGCCTGCGCCTACGCGTTTCCGGAAGCGGAAGTCGACGCGGTGGATATCTCCGCCGACGCGCTGGCCGTCACTGAGCACAATATTGAAGAGCACGGCCTGCTGCACCATGTCACCCCCATTCGTTCGGACCTGTTCCGCGACCTGCCAAAAGTCCAGTACGATCTGATCGTGACTAACCCGCCGTATGTGGACGCGGAGGATATGTCCGATCTGCCGAATGAGTATCGTCACGAGCCTGAACTGGGGCTGGCGTCAGGGACAGATGGCCTGAAACTGACCCGCCGTATTCTGGGCAACGCGCCGGACTACCTGTCAGATAACGGTATTCTGATTTGTGAAGTCGGGAACAGCATGGTACATCTGATGGAACACTATCCTGATGTGCCGTTTACCTGGCTGGAATTCGACAACGGCGGCGATGGCGTCTTTATGCTGACCAAAGCCGAGTTACTGGCCGCTCGCGAGCATTTCAGCCTCTATAAAGACTAAATCACAACGACGACAACGGAATCGCAATGGCAGGAAATACAATTGGACAACTCTTTCGGGTAACCACCTTTGGCGAATCGCACGGGCTGGCGCTGGGCTGCATTGTTGACGGGGTGCCGCCGGGCATTCCTCTGACCGAAGCTGACCTGCAGCACGATCTCGACAGGCGGCGTCCTGGCACGTCTCGCTACACGACCCAGCGCCGTGAGCCGGATCAGGTGAAAATTTTGTCTGGCGTATTTGAAGGCGTCACCACCGGCACCAGCATCGGTTTGCTGATCGAAAATACCGATCAGCGTTCGCAGGATTACAGCGCCATCAAGGACGTGTTTCGTCCGGGACACGCCGACTACACCTACGAGCAGAAATATGGCCTGCGCGATTACCGCGGCGGCGGGCGTTCGTCCGCACGCGAGACCGCGATGCGCGTGGCGGCGGGCGCGATTGCCAAGAAATACCTTGCGGCAAAATACGGCATCCGCATCCAGGGCTGCCTGACCCAGATGGGCGATATTCCGCTGGCGATCAAAGACTGGGAGCAGGTGGAACAGAACCCTTTTTTCTGCCCGGATCCGGACAAAATCGACGCCCTTGACGAACTGATGCGGGCGCTGAAAAAAGAGGGTGATTCTATCGGCGCTAAGGTAACGGTGGTAGCCAGCGGCGTTCCCGCCGGTCTCGGCGAGCCGGTATTTGATCGTCTTGACGCCGATATCGCCCATGCGCTGATGAGCATTAATGCCGTGAAAGGCGTTGAGATTGGCGACGGTTTTGACGTGGTGGCGCTGCGCGGAAGCCAAAACCGTGACGAAATAACGACGCAGGGCTTCCAGAGCAACCATGCGGGCGGCATTTTGGGTGGGATCAGCAGTGGGCAGCAAATTATTGCCCACATGGCGCTGAAGCCAACCTCCAGTATTACCGTTCCGGGTCGTACCATTAATCGCTTTGGCGAAGAAGTCGAGATGATCACCAAAGGCCGTCACGATCCGTGTGTCGGGATCCGCGCGGTGCCGATCGCTGAGGCGATGCTGGCGATCGTGCTCATGGACCACTTGCTGCGCCAGCGGGCGCAAAATGCGGATGTCAAAACAGATATTCCACGCTGGTAAGAGATGAAAAAAACCGCGATTGCGCTGCTGGCACTGCTTGCCGGCAGCGTCAGCCAGGCGGCGACGCCGTGGCAGAAAATAACCCAACCCATAGCGGGCAGCGCGCAGTCGATCGGCAGCTTTTCGAACGGCTGTATCGTTGGCGCCGATACGCTTCCCGTCCAGTCGGAACACTATCAGGTCATGCGTACCGACCAACGCCGTTATTTTGGTCACCCCGATCTGGTGCTGTTCATTCAGCGTCTGAGCACCCGGGTGAATAACCTGGGGTTGGGAACGGTGCTGATTGGCGATATGGGCATGCCGGCCGGCGGCCGGTTTAACGGCGGCCACGCCAGCCATCAGAGCGGTCTGGATGTGGACATTTTCCTGCAATTACCAAAGACACGCTGGACTCAGGCGCAGTTGCTGCGACCGCAGGCGCTGGATTTGGTGGCCCGCGACGGAAAGCACGTTGTGCCTTCACTGTGGACGCCGGAAATCTTTAGCCTGATTAAGCTCGCGGCGGAAGATAATGACGTCACCCGCATTTTCGTGAATCCGGCGATCAAACAACAGCTTTGCCTGGACGCAGGAAACGATCGCGACTGGTTGCGTAAAGTGCGACCCTGGTTCCAGCATCGCGCGCATATGCATGTACGATTACGGTGCCCTGCTGACAGCCTGGAGTGCGAAGATCAACCTTTGCCTCCGCCAGGCGACGGTTGTGGCGCTGAACTGCAAAGCTGGTTTGAACCCCCAAAACCTGGAACAACAAAGCCTGAGAAGAAGACACCGCCACCGTTGCCGCCTTCCTGCCAGGCGCTACTGGATGAGCATGTACTCTAATGGATAATTTCGCCGACCTGTTTATGGTCTCCCCGCTGCTGTTGGTTGTGCTGTTTTTTGTTGCGATGCTGGCTGGTTTTATCGATTCACTGGCGGGGGGCGGCGGACTGCTGACCATCCCCGCGCTGATGGCGGCAGGCATGTCTCCCGCTCAGGCGCTGGCCACCAATAAATTGCAGGCCTGCGGCGGCTCAATTTCCGCCTCTATCTACTTTATTCGCCGTAAGGTGGTGGATCTTGCCGATCAGAAACTGAATATCGCGATGACCTTTATTGGCTCGATGAGCGGCGCGCTGCTGGTGCAGCACGTGCAGGCAGACGTGCTTCGTCAGATCCTCCCGGTGCTGGTGATCTGCATCGGTCTCTATTTTTTGCTGATGCCAAAGCTGGGTGAAGATGATCGCCAGCGTCGCCTGTACGGCTTGCCGTTTGCGCTGGTCGCGGGGGGGGGCGTCGGGTTTTACGACGGCTTCTTTGGCCCTGCCGCCGGGTCGTTTTACGCGCTGGCGTTTGTCACGCTTTGCGGCTACAACCTCGCCAAATCCACCGCCCACGCCAAAGTGCTGAACGCCACGTCGAACATCGGCGGCCTGCTGCTGTTTATGATTGGCGGAAAAGTGATCTGGGCAACCGGGTTCGTTATGTTGATTGGGCAGTTTCTCGGCGCGCGCATGGGCTCACGCCTGGTACTGAGCAAGGGACAAAAGCTGATTCGGCCTATGATCGTCATCGTCTCGGCGGTGATGAGTGCCAAACTACTTTATGATAACCATGGACAGGAGATTCTCCACTGGCTGGGGATGAATTAATGAACAGTACACACCACTATGAACAGTTAATTACCCTGTTCAACGACTGCTTTGCTGACGATTTTAATACCCGTCTGATTAAAGGCGATGACGAACCGATCTATCTTCCTGCTGATGCAGAGGTGCCGTATCACCGGATCGTCTTTGCTCACGGTTTTTACGCCAGCGCCCTGCATGAGATTTCGCACTGGTGTATTGCCGGGAAAGCGCGCCGTGAACAGGTTGATTTTGGTTACTGGTACTGCCCGGACGGACGGGACGCGGCGACCCAAAGCAAGTTCGAAGATGTGGAAGTGAAACCGCAAGCGTTTGACTGGTTGTTTTGCGTGGCGGCGGGGTATCCGTTCAACGTCAGTTGCGACAACCTGGAAGGCAACGTCGAACCGGACCGCGTGGTGTTTCAGCGTCGGGTTCATGCGCAGGTGATGGAGTATCTGGAAAAGGGCATTCCTGAACGGCCGGCTCGCTTTATCAAAGCGTTACAAGATTATTATCACACGCCCGACCTTAAGGCGGAACAGTTCCCGTGGCCGGAAGCGCTAAACTAAAGCCAGCGCCACGTTTACAATGAGGAAAGAAGATGATCGCGGAGTTTGAAGCACGCATTCTGGCATTAATCGACGACATGGTTGAACACGCCAGCGACGATGAGCTGTTTGCCAGTGGGTATTTGCGTGGCCACCTGACGTTAGCCGTGGCGGAGCTGGAAGGGCGTGATGACCATTCCGCGGACGCCGTTTACGCCAACGTCACCAGCAGTCTCGAGAAAGCGATCGGTGCGGGTGAACTGTCACCACGCGATCAGGCGTTAGTCAAAGAGATGTGGGATGCGTTGTTCCAGAAGGCGACCAGCCAATAATCGCGCCTTTGCCGGATGGCGTCGCCATCCGGCATCATTCCATTATTTCACCGTTTTCCCTTTCCGTAATTTCCTGACCCATAAACGATTCGGATTGAGCGCCGCCAGCGTACCCGCATCCAGCGGAAGGGGTTCATTGCTCATTTGCGACGCCAGGATTTCCGCACACAGAGGCGCGGAGCACAAGCCGCGTGATCCCAGCGCGCCGAGCATAAAGAGATCCTCATGTACGGGCGCGTTTGCCGCTGAAGAAGGATCCCTGGCCAGACTGGCGTACTGCGTTAGCGTGGCGGCGTAATCCGGTACATTGCCGACCATCGGTAAATGGTCGCGAGTAGCGCAGCGCACGCCGCAGCGCGCCTCTTTCCCGCTGATATCCACCTCTTGCGCCCATTTCGCCGTCGGGAAGCAGTCAATTAACCGCTGCCGGTTCTGCTGCTGATCGTCCTCACGATATTCCGTTGCGTCACTGCCGCGATGATAGCTGGCGCCAATACAATGGTGCTGGTTAGCCGGATTTACCGGGGTAAGATAACCGTCATAGCACAGCACCTGGCGAAGCGCGGAAAGGGCAGGCGTGGCGGGAATATGACTGACCTGACCGCCGACCGGGTAAACGGGTAACGGCTGTGTCTGTGTGAAGTGGTTAATCGCATGGCCGTTCGCCAGCACCACGACGTCATGTTCAGCCTGCGTGCCGTCGGCAAAGCGCAGGGACCAGCCGTGCGCCGTCGCGCTTAGCGCGTCGACCGAATGACGGTAATGGCAACGTAGCCCCTGTTGTTCAGCCAGCGCCAGCACTGCGGCAGTCAATTGCGCCGGACACAGCCAGCCGCCCAGCGGATAGGAAATGCCAGCGCAGTCGATATCAACGCCGGTTAATGCTTCCATGTGTCCACTTTTTACCGCCTGCGCCAGCGCGTCGGGGAGTTCCAGCGACAACAGTTGCGCGATCTTCTGCTGGCTTTTTTCGTCCCAGCCGGCCTGCGTGACGCCGCACCAGTCATGATCGAAAACAACCGGGAGAGCATCGTACTGACGGCGTGCAAAGGTAAAGGCGGCGAGGAAAAAGAGATTTATCGCCGCATCGTGCTTGCTGAGCAGGGGATAAAGCGCACCCTGACGGTTTCCCGATGCGCCCTGGGCAGGTTTTTCGTCCGCGCAATAGAGCGTGACCCGCCAGCCGCGACGCAGCAGCGCCAGGGACAGCAGGGCGCTGGCGATACCGCCGCCAACAATAGCCGTTTCACGCTTAAGGCTGCCCAGGCGGGCAAACCACGGCGCTCTGGCGACAGGCGTAATCCTTTGAAGCATCGCCCCGCGCAGCATTTCACGCTTGCGGCCAAAACCTTTGTATTTCTGCATGGTAAAACCGGCTTCCTGTAAACCCCGGCGCACAAATCCCGCGGAGGTAAAGGTTGCCAGCGTACCGCCGGGGCGCGCCAGTCGCGCCATAGCGTTAAACAGTCCTGGGGTCCACATGTCCGGGTTTTTGGCGGGCGCGAAGCCGTCGAGAAACCAGGCATCCACTTTCTGATGCAGACTGTCATCCAGTTGGTCGGTAAGTTCGTTAATATCTCCAAACCACAGATCGAGCGTGACGCGTCCTTCAGCCAGCAGCAGGCGATGACAGCCCGCCAGCGGCAACGGCCACTGGGCGTGGAGTTGCTTTGCAAGCGCCGCCAGCTCAGGCCAGCGCTGGTGCGCGGCGACCAGATCGTCGTGGTGCAGGGGAAATTTTTCAAAACTGATAAAATGTAATCTTTGTAGCGTAGCCTCAGGGTGCGTGGCGCGAAACGCGGCAAACGCCTGCCAGAGCGTCAGAAAGTTCAGGCCAGTGCCGAAGCCGCTCTCTGCGACCACAAAAAGCGGGTCGGAATGTTCCGGAAAACGCTCAGGGATCCGGTTGCCGCCGAGAAAGACGTAACGTGTCTCTTCAAGGCCATTATCATTAGAAAAGTACACATCGTCGAAATCTCGGGAAACAGGTGTACCCTCAGCGTTGAATTCGAGGTTGGCGGGTTGTATGGCATTTTGTTTCACGTAAGTTACTCGTCTGACGGGCAGTGCCACGATCTTAGCGATGTGTGCCAGGCGGCGCAAATTTCCGGACAAAATGGCTGATCGGACTTGTTCGGCGTACAAGTGTACGCTATTGTGCCAGTCGAAACTTACTATAGTGCGACTTACAGAGGTATTGAATGAAACGTGCAGTGATTACTGGCTTGGGCATCGTTTCCAGCATCGGTAATAACCAGCAGGAAGTCCTGGCATCTCTGCGTGAAGGACGTTCAGGGATCACCTTCTCCGAAGAGTTTAAAGATGCGGGAATGCGTAGCCACGTATGGGGTAACGTCAAGCTGGATACAACCGGTTTGATCGACCGTAAAGTGGTTCGTTTCATGAACGATGCCTCTATTTATGCCTTTCTTTCCATGCAGCAGGCTATCGCTGACGCGGGCCTGAGCGATGAGGTGTATCAGAACAACCCGCGCGTGGGTCTGATTGCCGGTTCCGGCGGCTCCTCCAAAGCGCAGGTATTCGGTGCGGACGCTATGCGTAGCCCGCGCGGCCTGAAAGCGGTGGGTCCGTACGTCGTCACCAAAGCGATGGGCTCTGCGGTTTCCGCTTGCCTCGCGACGCCGTTTAAAATTCACGGCGTAAACTATTCGATCAGCTCCGCCTGTGCGACCTCCGCGCACTGCATTGGGAATGCGGTAGAGCAGATCCAACTGGGCAAACAGGACATCGTGTTTGCCGGCGGCGGCGAAGAGCTGGGCTGGGAAATGGCCTGTGAGTTCGACGCGATGGGCGCGCTGTCCACTAAGTACAACGATCAACCCGCTAAGGCGTCCCGGACTTATGATGCGCACCGTGACGGTTTCGTTATCGCTGGCGGCGGCGGGATGGTTGTGGTTGAAGAACTGGAGCACGCGCTGGCCCGTGGCGCACGCATTTATGCGGAGATCGTCGGCTACGGCGCAACCTCCGATGGCGCAGACATGGTCGCGCCGTCCGGTGAAGGCGCGGTTCGCTGCATGCAGATGGCGATGCACGGCGTGGACACCCCTATCGACTACCTGAACTCCCACGGCACCTCTACGCCGGTTGGTGATGTGAAAGAACTGGGCGCCATTCGTGAAGTGTTTGGCGATAACAGCCCGGCTATTTCTGCGACGAAAGCCATGACCGGTCACTCTCTGGGCGCCGCTGGCGTGCAGGAAGCGATTTATTCTCTGCTGATGCTGGAACACGGTTTTATCGCGCCGAGCATTAACATTGAAGAGATGGACGAGCAGGCTGCCGGACTGAACATCGTGACAGAAACCACCGAGCGCGAACTGACCACCGTCATGTCCAACAGCTTTGGTTTCGGCGGCACCAACGCCACGCTGGTTATGCGCAAGCTGAAAGCGTAAGTGACAGGCCGGATAAGGCGTATCGCCGCTATCCGGCAGAACCTGATGATTTCAAAGGGGAGCTTTCAGGCTCCCTTTTTTGTTCTGCTGCCTGGAGTCATGCATGGCTGTCGTAGCTGAAAAAGAATCCACATCTTCTGCCAATTTCTCACTGTTCCGTATCGCCTTTGCGGTGTTCCTGACCTACATGACGGTTGGATTGCCGCTGCCCGTGATTCCACTTTTTGTCCACCATGAACTGGGCTATGGCAATACGATGGTGGGGATCGCCGTCGGGATCCAGTTTCTCGCCACCGTGTTAACGCGCGGCTATGCCGGACGGCTCGCCGATCAGTACGGCGCCAAGCGCTCGGCGTTGCAGGGCATGTTCGCCTGCGCGCTGGCGGGCGGGGCATGGCTGCTGGCGGCGCTGTTGCCCGTCTCTGCGCCGGTGAAATTTGCGCTGCTGATCGCAGGTCGCCTGATCCTCGGCTTTGGAGAAAGCCAGTTGCTTACCGGTACGCTGACCTGGGGGCTGGGTCTGGTGGGGCCAACGCGTTCCGGTAAAGTGATGTCCTGGAATGGGATGGCGATTTACGGCGCGCTGGCGGCAGGGGCGCCGCTGGGTTTACTCATCCACAGTCACTTTGGGTTTGCCGCGCTGGCAGGAACCACCATGGCGCTGCCGCTGCTGGCATGGGCATTTAACGGCACGGTACGTAAAGTGCCCGCGCAGACGGGAGAACGACCTTCTCTGTGGAGCGTGGTCGGGCTTATCTGGAAACCCGGTCTCGGCCTTGCGTTGCAGGGGGTGGGTTTTGCGGTTATCGGCACCTTTATTTCGCTCTATTTCGCCAGCCACGGCTGGGCAATGGCGGGTTTTACCCTCACCGCGTTCGGCGGTGCGTTTGTCCTCATACGCGTGCTGTTTGGCTGGATGCCGGATCGCTTTGGCGGTGTTAAAGTCGCTATCGCTTCTTTATTGGTCGAGACCGTGGGTCTGGTGCTGCTATGGCTGGCGCCAACGGCGTGGATTGCTCTGCTTGGCGCGGCGTTAACCGGGGCGGGCTGCTCGCTTATTTTCCCCGCGCTGGGCGTTGAGGTGGTCAAGCGTGTCCCGGCACAGGTACGCGGGACGGCGCTGGGGGGATACGCCGCGTTTCAGGATATCTCCTACGCTATCACGGGCCCGCTGGCGGGCGTGTTGGCCACATCCTGTGGCTATCCGTCAGTTTTCCTTGCGGGGGCGATTTCCGCCGTGGTAGGGATTCTGGTGACGATCCTGTCGTTTCGCCGGGGTTAAACCACCAGCCAGAAAATCAGCAGCGCAACCATCAGGGCGAGAAACAGCAGTCCGGGACGGGCGGCGGCCGCTTTGAAGGTTTCGATCACCGGGGTAAACGGGTTGTAGATTGGCTGAATATGAAGCGGATCGCTGAGCGCTTTGTCGCGCTCAACGCGGCGCAGGAAAATCTGATTCAGCAGATCCTGAACCTGGGCGGTGGTCAACACCGTCTGCGGCTGGATCTGCCAGGTGTGCTGGGCATACTCTTTCAGCGATGCCTGTTCTGCCGGCTCCAGTGGTTGCTTCAACGCCGCCTGCAGCGATTGCAGGGTCGGGGCGTGTTGCAGACTGAGCGTTTGCCGCGCCTGAAGCCAGGTCGCCAGATGGGTAAAATGCTTCGCCGGGATCAACTCGCCGCTTTTCACGCCCGACAGTTCCAGCATGGATTGCCAGATAAGCTTACCGGACTCTCCCGTCGCGGCGGCCAGTTTGGTGACCAACTGGTTCAGGGTGTTGTGTTCCGCAGGCAACAGCGGGCGATCGGTTGCCGGGCGCTGTTGTGGTTGCGGAATAGACAATTGTCCCTGCTGGAGCAGCGTCAGTACATTCTTTAGCTGATCCGGCGTGAGCTGGCTGAGCGCCGTTTGTCCATATTGCTGGCGAATAAAATCGCTCACCGCCTGACGGTTATTCCCCTGGCTCAATAATTCTGTTAGCTGCGACAGCACCTGTCGGTTGGCATGATTTTGCTGGGCGACGCTCAGTCTCTGGCTGAGATTGTGCTCTGCGGCGGGGAAATGGCGGGACAACAACGGTGTGTCGCTTTTCACGCCAAGATCGTGTTTCATTCCGGCCCACACTTCCGCACTTTGCTGTTGCGTCAGTGAAATCAGGCGGGTTATCAGTCGCTCCAGTACCGTCCGCTGTTGAGTAGAGAGCGGTTGTTCGCCCGCAGCGGAAGAAGCGGGTTGCCCTTCACCCGGAGGGCGCGCGGGAGTACCGGAAATGGGTTGCATCATCACGTATCCTTAAACCATCAATCTTAGCAAAGTATGCCTTGCGGCCAGATTATGGCACACTTGCCCGGTTAACACTCGTTCTCAAACAGGTACGAAAGACGTGAAAATTCTCGTTGATGAAAATATGCCTTATGCCCGCGAATTGTTTAGCCGACTGGGCGAGGTAAAAGCGGTTCCAGGCCGCCCAATCCCGGTTGCTGAACTGGACGATGCGGACGCCCTCATGGTGCGTTCGGTCACCAAAGTGAATGAAGCGCTGCTGGCGGGGAAACCGGTGAAATTTGTCGGCACGGCAACGGCGGGAACCGATCACGTGGATGACCGCTGGCTTGCGCAGGCCGGTATTGGTTTTTCGGCGGCGCCTGGCTGTAACGCGATTGCGGTCGTCGAGTACGTCTTTTCCGCGCTGCTGATGCTGGCCGAACGCGACGGCTTTGCCCTGCGCGATCGTACCGTAGGTATTGTGGGGGTCGGTAACGTTGGCCGCCGTTTACAGGCGCGGCTGGAAGCGTTCGGCGTGCGTACGCTGCTGTGCGATCCGCCGCGGGCGGATCGGGGCGACGAAGGCGATTTCCGCTCGCTTGACGAGCTGGTGCGGGAGGCGGATATCCTGACCTTCCATACGCCGCTGTTTAAAGACGGTCCGTACAAGACTTTGCATCTGGCGGATGAGTCGCTGATCGCCCGTCTGAAGCCAGGGACGATCCTGATCAACGCCTGTCGTGGCGCGGTTGTGGATAACGCGGCGCTGCTGGCGCGCCTGAACGCGGGACAGCAGTTGAGCGTAGTGCTGGACGTGTGGGAAGGGGAGCCGGACCTGAACGTAGAACTGCTCAGTAAAGTGGATATCGGTACGCCGCATATTGCGGGCTATACGCTGGAAGGCAAAGCGCGCGGAACCACCCAGGTCTTTGAAGCGTTCAGCGCGTTTATCGGGCGCGCCCAGCATGTCGCGCTTGATACGCTGCTGCCCGCCCCGGAATTTGGCCGTATCACGCTCCACGGCCCGTTAGATCAGCCAACGCTGAAAAGACTGGCGCATTTGGTGTATGATGTGCGCCGCGACGATGCGCCGCTGCGTCACGTCGCCGGGATACCGGGTGAATTCGATAAACTGCGCAAGACTTACCTTGAGCGCCGCGAATGGTCGTCACTGTATGTGATGTGCGACGACGCCAGCGCCGCCGCGCTATTGCATCAGCTCGGGTTTAACGCCGTTCATCATCCGGCTCGCTAACATTCTTTTTGTCGCTCCCTGCCTGCAGCGGGGAGCTTTGCTATTTCTGGAGTAAACCACCATGTCTGAAGGCTGGAATATTGCCGTTCTCGGCGCGACGGGCGCCGTTGGCGAAGCGTTGCTTGAAACTCTGGCAGAACGCCAGTTCCCGGTCGGTGAGATCTATGCGCTGGCGCGGCCAGAAAGCGCGGGTGAACATCTGCGTTTTGCCGGAAAAACGGTAACGGTGCAGGACGCGGCAGAGTTCGACTGGACGCAGGCGCAGCTGGCGTTTTTTGTCGCGGGCGTAGAGGCTACGGCGGCGTGGGTGGACGACGCCACCAACGCAGGATGCCTGGTGATTGACTCCAGCGGTCTGTTCGCTCTTGAGCCGGACGTGCCGCTGGTGGTGCCGGAAGTGAACCCGTTCGTGCTGGCGGACTACCGTAATCGTAACGTTATCGCCGTCCCGAACAGCCTGACCAGCCAACTGCTGGCGTCGCTGAAGCCGCTGATCGACCAGGGCGGTTTGTCCCGCATCAGTGTGACCAGCCTGCTTTCGGCCTCCGCACAGGGCAAAAAGGCGGTCGATGCTCTCGCCGGGCAGAGCGCGAAGCTGCTGAACGGGATCCCGATCGATGAGGACGATTTCTTTGGTCGCCAGTTGGCCTTCAACATGTTACCGCTGTTGCCGGACAGGGAAGGCAGCGTGCGCGAAGAGCGCTGTATCGTCGATGAAGTGCGCAAAATTATGCAGGATGACGGGCTGATGATCTCCGTAAGCTGCGTGCGGTCGCCGGTGTTTTACGGCCACGCGCAGATGGTCGCGTTTGAAGCTCTGCGTCCGCTGGCGGCAGAAGAGGCCCGTGACGCCTTCGCCCAGGGCGAGGATATCATGCTGTCCGACGAGACGGATTTCCCCACTCAGGTCGGCGATGCGTCTGGCAACGCGCAGCTTTCCGTAGGCTGTGTGCGTAACGACTACGGTATGCCGGAGCAAGTACAGTTCTGGTCGGTGGCCGATAACGTTCGCTTTGGCGGCGCCCTGATGGCGGTAAAAATTGCCGAGAAGCTGGTGCAGGAGTATCTCTACTGATGTCCGACCTGCTACAGCCGCCGGTGTATAAAATTGCGCTGGGCATTGAGTATGACGGCAGCAAATATTATGGCTGGCAGCGTCAGAACGAAGTGCGCAGCGTGCAGGAAAAGCTGGAAAAAGCACTCTCCCAGGTTGCCAATGAGCCGATTACCGTCTTCTGCGCCGGGCGTACCGATGCGGGCGTTCACGGCACCGGGCAGGTCGTCCATTTCGAAACGACCGCACAGCGAAAAGACGCGGCGTGGACGTTAGGCGTAAATGCGAATTTACCTAGTGACATTGCCGTGCGTTGGGTGAAAGCTGTACCGGACGATTTTCATGCCCGCTTTAGCGCCACGGCTCGTCGTTATCGTTACATCATCTACAATCATCGGCTGCGTCCGGCGGTTTTAGCCAAAGGCGTCACGCATTACTATGAGCCGCTGGATGCCGAGCGGATGCACCGCGCGGCGCAATGTCTGATTGGCGAGAACGATTTTACCTCGTTTCGCGCCGTTCAGTGCCAGTCGCGCACGCCGTGGCGTAACGTGATGCATATTAGCGTGTCGCGTTACGGCGCATATGTGGTGGTCGATATCAAAGCCAATGCCTTTGTACATCATATGGTCAGGAATATTGTCGGCAGCCTGATGGAAGTGGGCGCCAACAACCAGCCGGAGAGCTGGATAGCAGAGCTGTTAGCGGCAAAGGACAGAACGCTTGCAGCGGCAACGGCGAAAGCGGAAGGGCTGTATCTGGTCGCGGTGGATTATCCGGACCGGTTTGATCTTCCGAAACCGCCTATGGGCCCGCTGTTCCTGGCGGACTAATTCGCGTCGTAAAAGGCATAATTATGGACCTGATTTACTTTCTTATTGATTTCATCCTGCACATCGATGTGCATCTGGCAGAGCTGGTTGCCGAATATGGCATCTGGGTATACGCCATTTTGTTCCTGATTTTGTTTTGTGAAACGGGTCTGGTCGTCACGCCGTTCCTGCCGGGAGATTCCCTGCTGTTCGTTGCCGGGGCGCTGGCGTCGCTGCCCAATAACGATCTCAACGTCCATATGATGGTGGTATTAATGCTGATTGCCGCAATTGTTGGCGACGCGGTTAACTACACCATTGGCCGACTGTTCGGCGATAAGCTTTTCAGCAACCCGGACTCGAAAATTTTCCGCCGCAGTTACCTCGACAAAACCCACCAGTTTTACGAGAAGCATGGCGGCAAAACCATCATTCTCGCCCGCTTTGTGCCGATCGTCAGAACGTTCGCGCCGTTCGTGGCGGGAATGGGGCATATGTCTTATCGTCATTTTGCCGCTTACAACGTGATTGGCGCGCTGTTGTGGGTATTGCTGTTTACCTACGCGGGCTACTTCTTCGGCACTCTCCCGATGATCCAGGATAACCTGAAGCTGTTGATCGTCGGCATTATCGTGGTGTCCATATTGCCCGGCGTTTACGAAATTATTCGTCATAAACGTGCTGCGTCGCGTGTAACAAAATAGAAACTAACACAGCGGTTCGACCACTTTTTTATCCAAAGTTACGGGCTGTTATGTTTTAATGTGCAACATTCATGGTCTGTTGGGGGCAAAAATGGCATCATGCGCCCCTTATAACAAAGCTAACCAGGGTTCAGGCAGAAAGGTCACCAATGAGCTGGATTGAACGAATTAAAAGCAACATTACTCCAACCCGCAAGGCAAGCATTCCTGAAGGGGTGTGGACCAAATGTGATAGCTGCGGTCAGGTTTTATATCGCGCTGAGCTGGAACGTAATCTTGAGGTCTGTCCGAAGTGTGACCATCACATGCGCATGTCGGCGCGCAATCGCCTGCATAGCCTGTTAGATGAAGGTTCTCTTGTGGAGCTGGGTAGCGAACTTGAGCCGAAAGACGTGCTGAAGTTCCGTGACTCCAAGAAGTATAAAGATCGTCTGGCTTCTGCGCAGAAGGAAACCGGCGAAAAAGACGCGCTGGTGGTCATGAAAGGTACGCTTCACGGCATGCCGGTTGTCGCGGCGGCGTTTGAGTTTGCCTTTATGGGCGGTTCCATGGGATCTGTTGTCGGTGCGCGTTTCGTCCGCGCCGTTGAGCAGGCGCTGGAAGATAACTGCCCGCTGATCTGCTTCTCCGCGTCCGGCGGCGCGCGTATGCAGGAAGCGCTGATGTCGTTGATGCAGATGGCGAAAACTTCCGCTGCGCTGGCGAAAATGCAGGAACGCGGTCTGCCGTACATTTCGGTGCTTACTGACCCGACAATGGGTGGCGTATCCGCAAGCTTCGCGATGCTGGGCGATCTTAATATCGCTGAACCGAAAGCGTTGATTGGCTTCGCCGGTCCGCGCGTGATCGAGCAAACCGTCCGTGAGAAATTGCCGCCGGGATTCCAGCGCAGTGAGTTTCTGATCGAAAAAGGCGCTATCGATATGATTGTCCGCCGTCCGGAAATGCGCCTGAAACTGGCCAGCATTCTGGCGAAGCTAATGAACTTACCCGCGCCGAATCCGGATGCTCCACGTGAAGGCGTGGTGGTACCTCCGGTACCGGATCAGGAACCCGAGGCCTGATAATTTACTTTATGGATTTCGAGTTGCAGGTAGGCGGCAAGAGCGTTCATCCCGATGAGCTTGCACAGGCAAGTGATTCGAGTGAACGAGAGCAGCCAACAAGCCTGCAGCTTGAAAAACGACGAGTACAAAAGGGCAGGGCCAGTTGGCGCTGCCTTTTGCTTTTCTCAATGTAACCAATTTACGGGCATCATGGATAACAAACGCATTCCCCAAGCCGCGTCGCCCCTGGCCTCGTGGCTTTCTTATCTGGAAAATCTCCACGCCAAAACGATTGATATGGGTCTTGAGCGCGTAAGTCAGGTGGCAGCGAAACTGGACGTGTTAAAGCCCGCGCCATTTGTCTTTACCGTCGCCGGAACGAACGGCAAAGGCACAACCTGCCGCACGCTGGAGTCCGTATTGACGGCGGCAGGCTACAGCGTGGGCGTTTACAGTTCGCCGCATCTGGTCCGTTACACCGAGCGCGTGCGCATTGCGGGTAAAGAACTGCCGGAATCGGCCCATACCGCCTCTTTTGCGGAAATTGAAGCTGCGCGCGGTGAGATTTCCCTGACCTATTTTGAGTACGGTACGCTATCCGCGCTGTGGCTGTTTAAGCAGGCGAATCTTGATGTCATTATTCTGGAGGTGGGGTTAGGCGGTCGGCTGGACGCCACCAATATGGTGGATGCTGACGTCGCGGTGATCACCAGTATCGCGCTTGACCACACCGACTGGCTGGGACCGGATCGCGAAAGCATTGGCCGGGAAAAAGCCGGGATCTTCCGCGCTGAAAAACCGGCAATTGTTGGCGAACCGGAAATGCCGTATACCATCGCCGACGTCGCGCAGGAAAAAGGGGCTTTGCTCCAGCGACGCGGCGTAGACTGGCATTATGCGGTGTCGGGCGACAGCTGGCGTTTTACCGACGCCAACGGTACGTTAACCGGTTTGCCGTTGCCGCAGGTGCCGCAGCCAAACGCGGCGACGGCGCTGGCGGCGCTGCGCGCAAGCGGGCTTACGATCGGCGAGCAGGCGATCCGCGACGGTATTGCCGGGGCGATTCTACCCGGACGTTTTCAGATTGTGAGCGAGTCCCCACGGGTCATTCTTGATGTCGCGCATAATCCCCATGCGGCGGAATACCTGACCGGGCGACTGAAAGGGTTACCGAAACAAGGGCGCGTGCTGGCGGTTATCGGTATGCTACATGATAAGGATATTGCGGGAACGTTAGCCTGGTTGAAAAGCGTGGTCGACGACTGGTATTGTGCTCCGCTGGAAGGGCCGCGCGGCGCGACGGCGGAACAACTGCTGGAACATCTGGGCCAGGGCACTGTCTATGACAGTGTCGCGCAGGCATGGCAGGCGGCGCTGGCGGAGGCGAAACCAGAAGATACCGTACTGGTATGTGGATCATTCCACACGGTGGCACATGTCATGGAAGTGATGGACGCGGGGAGAATCGGTGGCGAGTAAATTTCAGAATCGTTTAGTTGGCACAATTGTGCTGGTCGCACTGGGCGTGATTGTGCTTCCAGGCCTGCTCGACGGGCAAAAAAAGCATTATCAGGATGAGTTTGCCGCTATCCCGCTGGTGCCGAAACCGGGCGATCGCGATGAGCCTGATATGATGCCCGCCGCCACGCAGGCTTTGCCGACCCAGCCGCCGGAAGGCGCTGCGGAAGAAGTGCGCGCAGGCGATGCGGCGGCACCGTCGCTGGACCCTTCGCGCTATGCGTCGACCAACAATCCGGCGATTGATCCGGCGCCAGCGCCGGTTGAAAAGCCAAAACCAAAACCGGTTGAAAAACCGAAGCCGCAGCCGAAACCACAGCCGGTGGTAGAGCCGACAGCGCCTGCGCCTAAGCCCGCGGCAGAAGAAAAACCGGCACCGACCGGGAAAGCCTATGTTGTTCAGTTAGGGGCGTTGAAAAACGCCGACAAGGTCAATGAGATTGTGGGTAAACTTCGCGGCGCGGGTTACCGGGTATATACTGTGCCGTCGACGCCAGTGCAGGGAAAAATCACCCGCATCCTGGTCGGGCCGGACGCGTCTCGCGACAAGCTGAAAAGCGCGCTTGGTGAACTGAAACAGCTCTCCGGGTTAAGCGGAGTGGTGATGGGATACAGTCCGAACTAAGCCCCCTATCGCCAGGCGCGACGCGGTTTTTCAGGCCGGATAAGGCGTTAACGACGCCATCCGGCAAGGCCAAAAACGGCCAAAAAGTATGATGGCGTTGAATATTTTTTCAGCGCCATTTTTATTTACGCGCGGGAAGGAAATCCCTACGCAAACGTTTTCTTTTTCTGTTAGAATGCGCCCCGAACAGGACGGCAGGGCGTTAAATCGTGGGACACTTATGGTCTGGATTGATTACGCCATTATCGCGGTGATTGGTTTTTCCTGTCTGGTTAGCCTGATCCGTGGCTTTGTACGTGAAGCGTTATCGTTGGTGACATGGGGTTGTGCTTTCTTTGTCGCCAGCCATTACTACACTTATCTGTCTGTCTGGTTTTCGGGCTTTGAAGACGAACTGGTTCGAAACGGGATTGCCATCGCGGTGCTGTTTATCGCGACGCTCATTGTCGGCGCGGTCGTCAACTTTGTTATCGGGCAACTGGTCGAAAAAACCGGGTTGTCCGGTACTGACCGGGTGCTGGGGATCTGTTTTGGGGCTCTGCGTGGTGTACTGATTGTTGCCGCCATTCTGTTCTTTCTCGATACCTTTACCGGTTTGTCGAAAAGTGAGGACTGGAGTCAGTCACGGCTTATCCCGGAGTTCAGTTTCATCATCAGATGGTTTTTTGACTATCTGCAAAGCTCGTCAAGTTTCTTGCCCAGAACCTGACTGGGTTCTGAGATGTGGTTAACGAGGAAAAAGACGTATGTGCGGTATTGTCGGTATCGCCGGTGTTATGCCGGTCAACCAGTCGATTTATGACGCCTTAACGGTGCTCCAGCATCGTGGCCAGGATGCCGCAGGCATCATCACCATTGATGCGAACAACTGCTTCCGCTTGCGTAAAGCGAACGGCCTGGTGAGCGATGTGTTCGAAGCGCGTCACATGCAGCGTATGCAGGGCAACATGGGTATCGGTCATGTGCGCTACCCAACGGCTGGCAGCTCCAGCGCCTCAGAGGCTCAGCCATTCTACGTCAACTCACCGTATGGCATCACGCTTGCCCACAATGGCAATCTGACCAACGCCCACGAGCTGCGTAAAAAGCTGTTCGAAGAAAAGCGTCGCCACATCAATACCACCTCCGATTCAGAGATCCTGCTGAATATCTTTGCCAGCGAGCTGGATAACTTTCGTCACTATCCGCTGGAAGCCGATAACATTTTTGCCGCTATCGCCGCGACTAACCGCCAGATTCGCGGGGCGTATGCCTGCGTGGCGATGATTATCGGCCACGGGATGATCGCCTTTCGCGATCCGAACGGGATCCGTCCGCTGGTGCTGGGCAAACGCGATATTGGCGATGGCCGTACCGAGTACATGGTGGCCTCAGAAAGCGTGGCGCTTGATACGCTGGGCTTCGAATTCCTCCGTGACGTCGCGCCCGGTGAGGCGGTGTACATCACGGAAAAAGGCCAGCTGTTTACCCGCCAGTGTGCGGAAAACCCGGTCAGCAACCCGTGTCTGTTTGAGTACGTCTACTTCGCGCGTCCGGACTCCTTCATTGACAAAATTTCCGTCTACAGCGCCCGCGTTAATATGGGGACCAGGCTTGGTGAAAAAATTGCCCGTGAGTGGGAAGACCTGGATATCGACGTGGTGATCCCGATCCCGGAAACGTCCTGCGATATCGCGCTGGAAATTGCCCGTATTCTGGGTAAGCCGTACCGCCAGGGGTTTGTGAAAAACCGCTACGTGGGACGTACCTTTATCATGCCGGGTCAGCAGCTGCGCCGTAAATCGGTGCGCCGCAAGCTGAACGCTAATCGCGCGGAGTTCCGGGATAAAAACGTTCTGCTGGTCGATGACTCTATCGTGCGCGGCACCACCTCTGAGCAGATCATTGAGATGGCGCGTGAAGCCGGGGCGAAAAAGGTCTATCTGGCGTCAGCCGCGCCGGAAATTCGTTTCCCGAACGTGTACGGCATTGACATGCCTACCGCTAACGAACTGATCGCCCACGGGCGTGAAGTGGATGAGATCCGCCAGATTATCGGCGCAGACGGCCTAATCTTCCAGGATCTGAACGATCTGATCGAAGCCGTACGCGCCGAGAACCCGGATATCCAACAGTTTGAATGCTCGGTCTTTAACGGCGTGTATGTGACGAAAGACGTTGACCAGCAGTATCTTGATTTTCTCGATTCCCTGCGCAATGACGACGCCAAAGCGGTGCAGCGGCAGAACGAAGTGGAAAATCTCGAAATGCACAACGAAGGGTAATCTCTTCCTCCCAGGGTGCGGTTTCCGCACCCTGCTTGCAACTCCCCCTGAAATCCTGCAAAGTCAGCCCAGAAGTCAGACAGGGCGATATATCATGAAACGACTCATCGTAGGAATTAGCGGCGCCAGCGGCGCCATTTACGGCGTGCGCATGTTGCAGGTTTTGCGCGATGTGCCGGATGTTGAAACGCACCTGATTATGAGTCAGGCCGCCCGACAGACGTTGTCGCTGGAAACAGACTTATCGCTGCGCGACGTGCAGGCGCTTGCTGATGTCACCCACGACGCGCGTGACATTGCCGCCAGCGTCTCCTCTGGCTCTTTTCAGACCGCGGGAATGGTCATCCTGCCATGCTCGATTAAAACGCTGTCCGGCATTGTGCACAGCTATACCGACGGTCTGCTCACCCGCGCCGCCGACGTGGTGCTGAAAGAGCGCCGTCCGCTGGTGCTCTGTGTGCGGGAAACACCGCTGCATCTGGGGCATCTTCGATTAATGACCCAGGCGGCGGAAATTGGCGCGGTGATTATGCCGCCGGTTCCGGCGTTTTATCATCGTCCGCAGTCGCTGGATGATGTGATAAATCAAACCGTTAACCGCGTTCTTGATCAGTTTGACATTGCGCTACCGCAGGATCTCTTTGCCCGCTGGCAGGGTGCATAGCGCTGCCTGCTTAGCGCGCCTTCTGGCAACCGTTGCCCTGTTATAGGGCAATTTTGTAACCGCGATCATATCCTCGACATTTAATTCGCTAAAAGCCACCGAAACGCTGCGGTTCATCCGCCAGACCTGCTATCTTCAACATCAGGACAATATTGCAACGTTTTATTAACATATTTAACGTCGAATATCCTCATCGACGCGAAAATGGCATAAGACCTGCATGAAAAAGCCTGCAACACACAACACAACGCAAAACATAATAAAGTCATTCCACTTGAGGGTTATGTATGAAGAAGTCAGTTCTCGCTCTGTCATTACTGATAGGTCTTTCTGTTGGCGCATCCAGCTATGCCGCGTTACCGGAAACGGTTCGTATCGGTACGGACACCACCTACGCGCCATTCTCTTCGAAAGACGCCAAAGGCGATTTTGTCGGCTTTGATATCGATCTGGGCAATGAGATGTGCAAGCGTATGCAGGTCAAATGTACCTGGGTCGCCAGCGATTTCGACGCGCTGATCCCGTCGCTCAAGGCGAAGAAAATCGATGCCATCATCTCTTCGCTTTCCATCACCGATAAGCGTCAGCAGGAAATCGCCTTCTCTGACAAACTCTACGCGGCTGACTCACGACTGATTGCGGCGAAAGGTTCGCCGCTCCAACCGACGCTGGATGCGCTGAAAGGCAAACACGTCGGCGTTCTGCAGGGGTCCACCCAGGAAGCGTATGCCAATGATAACTGGCGCAGTAAAGGTGTAGATGTGGTGGCGTACGCCAACCAGGATCTGATTTACTCCGATCTGACGGCGGGCCGCCTTGATGCTGCTCTGCAGGATGAAGTGGCCGCCAGCGAAGGATTCCTGAAACAACCTGCCGGTAAAGACTATGCGTTTGCCGGTCCTTCCGTGAAAGACAAGAAGTACTTTGGCGACGGGACGGGCGTCGGTTTACGTAAGGACGACGCTGAGCTGAAAGCGGCCTTTGACAAGGCGCTGGGCGATCTGCGTAAGGACGGTACTTACGACAAGATGGCGAAAAAGTACTTCGACTTTAACGTCTACGGCGACTGATCGCGCCAGTGAGGGGATCTGGCTGCACCGTTTGGGTAACCTTTCGCGGTGCAGTCAGGCAGAAATGCACCATAACAGTGCAGTGGTTGGATCGGCTGGCGGAAATATGCATACTTAAGCGCTTTTCATGCAAAATAAACCGGCTATTTGGGTAGAATGCTTTGCCTTGCCGACCCGATTAATGGCACGATAACCGCACCTGGTCCTGTAAAGATCCCCTATAAAGACAGTCTGTTGAGGATAGCTATGAAAAAACTGGTGTTATCTCTTTCCCTGGTGCTGGCCTTCTCCAGCGCTACCGCAGCTTTTGCCGCCATTCCGCAAAAAATTCGCATTGGTACCGATCCTACTTACGCCCCCTTTGAATCGAAAAACGCGCAGGGTGAACTGGTGGGTTTTGATATCGATCTGGCGAAAGAGCTGTGCAAACGTATCAATACACAATGCACCTTCGTTGAGAACCCGCTGGACGCGCTGATCCCGTCGTTAAAAGCGAAGAAAATCGATGCCATCATGTCTTCGCTTTCCATCACGGAAAAGCGCCAGCAGGAGATCGCTTTCACTGACAAACTGTATGCCGCTGATTCGCGTCTGGTGGTGGCCAAAGATTCCGATATTCAGCCGACCGTCGAGTCGCTGAAAGGCAAGCGCGTCGGCGTACTTCAGGGCACCACTCAGGAGACGTTTGGTAACGAGCATTGGGCGCCGAAGGGCATTGAGATTGTCTCTTACCAGGGGCAGGACAACATCTACTCTGACCTGACTGCGGGACGTATCGATGCGGCATTCCAGGACGAAGTCGCGGCAAGCGAAGGCTTTCTGAAGCAACCCGTTGGCAAAGATTACAAATTCGGCGGCCCGTCTGTGAAAGACGAGAAACTGTTCGGCGTCGGGACCGGAATGGGTCTGCGTAAAGAAGACAACGAACTGCGTGAAGCCCTTAATAAAGCGTTTGCCGATATGCGCGCTGACGGGACTTACGAAAAGCTGGCGAAAAAGTACTTTGATTTTGATGTTTATGGCGGTTAATTCCCGCCGGTGCAGATAAAGCCCGAAACGGCGTGATGATCCTTTTTTCAACCTGATGGCGCAACGTTTATCCGGCCTGCAGACAGTTGTCTTAGGCCAGATAAGGTCAGTGCCGCCATCCGGCATACGAAGGACGTGACGTCAAAAGAGGCGCTTACTCACCACTCACGACAGGACAGGCAGCATGTTGTACGGCTTTTCAGGTGTTATTTTACAGGGCGCGATCGTCACGCTGGAACTGGCGCTCAGTTCCGTCGTGCTGGCGGTGCTGATCGGCCTCGTCGGGGCGGGGGCTAAACTCTCGCAAAACCGGGTGACGGGGCTTATTTTCGAAGGGTATACCACCCTGATTCGCGGTGTGCCGGATCTGGTGCTGATGCTGCTGATCTTCTACGGTCTGCAGATTGCGCTGAATACGGTCACCGACGCGCTGGGGGTCGGCCAAATCGATATTGATCCAATGGTTGCCGGTATTATTACTCTCGGCTTTATTTACGGCGCCTATTTCACGGAAACCTTCCGCGGTGCGTTCATGGCGGTGCCGAGAGGTCATATCGAAGCGGCGACCGCCTTTGGTTTTACGTCATCGCAGACGTTTCGCCGCATAATGTTTCCAGCAATGATGCGCTATGCGCTGCCCGGCATTGGCAACAACTGGCAGGTTATCCTGAAAGCCACGGCGCTGGTCTCGCTGCTCGGTCTGGAGGATGTGGTAAAAGCCACGCAACTGGCCGGTAAGAGCACCTGGGAGCCCTTTTATTTCGCAGTGGTGTGCGGGCTGATTTATCTGGTATTTACAACTGTGTCTAATGGTGTGCTGCTGTTCCTCGAGCGCCGTTACTCCGTGGGTGTAAAGAGGGCTGACCTGTGATCGACATTATTCAGGAGTACTGGAAATCCCTGCTCTGGACTGACGGCTATCGCTTTACCGGCGTGGCGATTACCCTGTGGCTGCTGATCTCATCAGTGGTGATGGGGGGCATCCTGGCGGTGATCCTTGCGATTGGCCGCGTGTCCAGCAATAAGTTTATCCAGTTCCCCATCTGGTTATTTACCTATATCTTTCGCGGGACGCCGCTGTATGTGCAACTCCTGGTGTTCTATTCGGGGATGTATACCCTGGAAATCGTCAAAGGCACCGATTTCCTCAACGCCTTCTTTCGTAGCGGCCTGAACTGTACCGTTCTGGCGTTAACCCTTAACACCTGCGCCTATACTACCGAGATTTTTGCTGGCGCCATTCGCTCGGTGCCGCATGGTGAAATCGAGGCCGCGCGGGCCTATGGCTTTTCTTCGTTTAAAATGTACCGCTGCATTATTTTGCCTTCGGCGCTGCGTATTGCGCTTCCGGCGTACAGCAACGAGGTTATATTAATGCTGCATTCCACGGCCCTGGCTTTTACCGCGACGGTGCCGGATCTGCTTAAAATCGCTCGCGATATCAATTCAGCGACCTATCAGCCCTTTACCGCTTTCGGGCTTGCCGCCGTGCTGTATTTAATCATTTCGTATGTCCTGATCAGTCTGTTCCGCAGGGCGGAAAGGCGCTGGTTGCAGCATGTTTCCTCTAAATAATTCGAGTAACACGATGTCTGAGAATAAATTAAACGTTATCGATTTGCACAAACGCTACGGCGAACATGAAGTGCTGAAAGGGGTATCGCTGCAGGCCAACGCCGGGGATGTGATAAGTATTATCGGCTCATCGGGTTCGGGGAAAAGTACCTTTCTGCGCTGCATTAACTTCCTTGAGAAGCCGAGCGAAGGATCGATTGTGGTCAGCGGCCAAAATATCACGCTGGTACGCGACAAAGACGGTCAACTGAAGGTGGCGGATAAAACCCAGCTCCGCCTGTTGCGCACGCGTCTGACGATGGTGTTTCAGCACTTTAACCTGTGGAGCCACATGACGGTGCTGGAAAACGTCATGGAAGCGCCGGTTCAGGTACTGGGCCTGAGCAAGCAGGAAGCCCGCGAACGGGCGATCAAGTATCTGGCGAAAGTGGGCATTGATGAGCGTGCCCAGGGAAAATATCCGGTGCATCTTTCCGGCGGCCAGCAGCAGCGCGTGTCGATTGCCCGCGCGCTGGCGATGGAACCGGAGGTGCTGTTGTTTGATGAGCCGACCTCTGCGCTGGATCCTGAACTGGTGGGTGAAGTGTTGCGCATCATGCAGCAACTGGCGGAAGAGGGCAAAACCATGGTAGTGGTGACCCACGAAATGGGTTTTGCTCGCCATGTGTCAAGCCACGTGATTTTCCTGCATCAGGGGAAGATTGAAGAAGAAGGGGAGCCAGAGCAACTGTTTGGCAATCCGCAAAGCCCGCGATTGCAGCAGTTTCTTAAAGGTTCGTTGAAATAGTCACCGGTTTCGCCGGGTGGCAAATCGCGTTTCTTACAGGTTGGATCAGCGCCGCGCCTTCAGGCGCTTTCCAGCCGGTAACCCCAGTCGTCATAGCGAATGCCATTGATCGTGAATGCTTTTTCCAGCACCTGCGTGCGCGCGAATCCGAGCTTTTCCAGCAATCTTACGGACCCCCGGTTTTTAGCCAGCACCCAGGCGTTGATCGCCTGTAGCCCTGCATCGCGAAAGCCATACTCGCACACGGCGCGAACGGCTTCGCTGGCAAAGCCGCGCCCCTGCACATCAGGGAGCAGGCAATAGCCGATATCCGCTTCCTGGGGAAACTGATGGCTGATTTGCAGACCGACGTCCCCTAGCGGGGTTGCGTCATGATGCTGGCGAATAACGAACATATGTTTCGAAACCAGACGACGCGCGAACAGTAAACGGATATCGCGTTCCGGGCAGCGTTCGCCCATATACCGCATAATATCCGGGTTCTCTCGCAGGGCGAGAAAGAAAGGCCAGTCGGTCGCCTGAAAAGGGGAGAGCGTCAGTCGCGGGGTCGTCAGTAAAGCCATAAAATCGCCATTCCGGAAGTCATCCTGATTACCTTACCACCGGAACGGCGAGCATGCACAGGCCGGAGGGTTAGCGAATCACATCTTCCAGCGCTTCTTCGAGGTCATACCAGCGAAAGGCGAAGCCTGCGGCTTCCAGACGCTTCGGCAGCGCGCGCTGGCCACCCAATACCAGCACCGAGGACTCGCCCATCAGCAGGCGAATCGCCGTCGCCGGGACGCGAACGAAAGCAGGGCGCTGTAGCGCATGTCCAAGCGCATGGGCGAACTGCTCGTTACGCACGGGATAGGGCGAAACCATATTGAAGGGGCCGCGCAGATCGTTATCCAGCAGCCAAAGGATGCCGTTCACCATGTCATCAACGTGGATCCACGGTAAATACTGGCGGCCATTACCAATCGGTCCTCCCAGCCCCAGCCGGAACGGCGGAACCATTTTACCGAGAATACCGCCTTTGGGCGCCAGCACGACGCCGGTACGCAGCAGGCAAACGCGGGTGCGATCGCTTTGGGCGGTGCAGGCGATTTGTTCCCAGCGCGCGCACAGCTTATGCGTGAATTCATTATGCGGCGGCTCTTCCTCGGTCACCACCACTTCACCCAAATCACCGTAATAGCCGGTAGCGGAGCCGGAAATCAGTACCGAGGGCGGCGTTTCGCTGGCATTAATCAGATCCGCCAGTTTCTGCGTGATGCGCCAGCGACTCTGGCAAAGACGCTCCTTTTGTGCGCTCGACCAGCGCTTGTCGGCAATCGGCTCACCCGCAAGATTGATCACCGCGTCGACATCATCAAGCTGCTTTTTATCGTCCAGGGTGGTCCAGAGCGCCACCCGACTGTCGAGCCGATCCCGGGCTTTTTCGGGGCTGCGAGTGAGAACCGTCACCTGATGCCCGAGCGCCAACAGACGCGGGATAAGGTGTCCGCCGATAAGACCTGTTCCTCCGGTAACCAGTATGTTCATGCAGCCTCCCGTAAAGGCGACTAACGCCGCCAGCTTAAGGTCATAGATACCGAATCGGCATAACGTAACGCGTGAAGCTTATCGATTTCCACTTCAGCATAAGTGACCCAGTGGTGTTCGCGTGCGATGTCGAGCACATCCTGCGTTAATTTTTCCAGCAACGAAAAACGGTTGTTTTCGACGTGCTGAAGAATGCTTTTCGTGATGGTACGGTAATTCAACGCATCGTTAATATCTTCGCTGACCCGCGCTTTTTCTGCCGGATAATGAATCGCAACGTTGATCACAATATCCTGGCGGTTAGTGATCTCTTCTTCTTTGATACCGATAAAGGTGCGTAAGCGAAGGTTTTTTATACGAATAATAGCGTCAGGTTGAGACATTGCAGAGTTCTCCATATATGAACCTTCGCATCATACACGAGAACCGCCGCGCGTTATCCTTTCAACGTCTCAGGATTAAGTTGCGCCTGCATCAGCGCACGTTCGGTGGCCGGACGCGAGCGGATACGCTGGAACCAGTTGTTTACCGCCGGGTACATTTCCAGATCGATGCGTTGACGCTGATGGGCATTGACCCACGGCCAGCAGGCAATATCCGCGATGCTGTAATGCTCGCCGCCCAGCCACGGAGAAGCTTCCAGACGTTTATTGAGCACGTTATACAGCCGCTGAGTTTCCACCTGGTAACGCTCGATAGCATACGGGATGGCCTGCGGCGCGAAATGATTGAAATGATGATTTTGCCCCAGCATTGGCCCAAGCCCGCCAACCTGCCAGAACAGCCACTGCAGCGTAATATGACGCTCGCGCAGCTCGCCGCTCAGTAACATGCCGCTTTTTTCCGCCAGGTAAAGCAAAATTTCGCCAGACTCAAAAAGACTAAGCGGCGCGCCGCCGTCCGCAGGGGCGCGATCGACAATCGCGGGAATTTTGTTATTGGGCGATATCGCCAGGAAATCGGGACGAAACTGGTTGCCCTTACTGATATCGACTTTGATCAGTCGGTAGTCCATTTCGGCTTCTTCAAGAAAGAGCGTAATCTTGTGTCCATTGGGCGTAGGGGCGTAATAGAGATCGATCATTTCAGCTCCAGCAAGCGTTTTATCTACGAGACAACCACAAGTATAGAAAGCCTGGCGTGTTGTGTGAGATTTCATCAGGTGACAGCGAACGAAAGACGCTTTATGTTGAAAGAAAAAAAACCATCAACATCGAGGAAGCTATGAGTAAACCTGTGATTACCCTCTGGTCAGACGCCAATTTTTTCTCCCCTTACGTGCTGTCTGCTTACGTCGCGCTCCAGGAAAAGGGGCTTCCTTTTACCCTGAAAACGGTGGATTTGGAGCGCGGTGAACATCTCGCGCCTGGCTGGCAGGGTTACGCCCAGACGCGTCGGGTACCGCTGCTGGAGATTGACGGGTTCGAACTTAGCGAGTCGTCAGCTATTGCGGAGTATCTGGAAGATCGCTTTGCGCCGCCGACATGGGAGCGCATCTATCCTCTCGATCTTGAGAAACGCGCCCGGGCGCGGCAGATTCAGGCGTGGCTCCGGAGCGACCTGATGCCTGTCCGCGAGGAGCGCCCGACGGATGTGGTGTTCGGCGGCGTCAAGAAAGGGCCATTAAGCGACGCCGGGAAAGCCAGCGTGGAAAAGCTGTTTGCCACGGCGAGCCATTTGCTGGCTGACGGGACGCCGAACCTGTTCGGCGAATGGTGTCTGGCGGACACCGATCTGGCGCTGATGATCAACCGTCTGGCGCTTAACGGTGACGACGTGCCGACGCCGCTGGCGGAATATGCCGCGTTTCAATGGCAGCGCGCTTCTGTTCAGCGTTATATTGCGCTTTCCGCTAAGCGTACGGGCTGAAAAAGGGTCTACAATCCAGTATCATAGTGCGGTTTTTTTATGATGCGGAGGACGTGATGAAACTGATGTTTGCATCCGATATTCACGGTTCCTTACCGGCCACTGAGCGCGTGCTGGCGCTGTTTGCTCGCAGCGGCGCGCAATGGCTGGTGATACTGGGTGATATACTGAATCATGGGCCGCGTAACGCCTTACCTGAAGGCTACGCGCCTGCTGAGGTCGCCGGGCGGTTGAACGAATATGCGTCGCGGATTATCGCCGTGCGCGGCAACTGCGACAGCGAAGTGGATCAGATGTTGCTCCACTTTCCGCTCACCGCGCCGTGGCAGCAGGCGTTACTGGAAAACCAGCGGCTCTTTTTGACCCACGGTCATCTTTTTGGAGCGGAAAATCTGCCAGCGCTGCAGTCCAACGATGTGCTGGTGTACGGACATACTCATCTGCCGGTGGCAGAAAAGCGGGGCGATATATACCATTTCAATCCTGGCTCCGTGAGCATACCGAAGGGCGGCCATCCGGCTAGCTACGGAATGCTGGACGATAATGTATTGAGCGTAATCGCACTCAATGATCAAAGTATCATTGCGCAGGTGGCGATTAATTCGTAATTTACCCCCACATATGTAAATGCGCCGCAGAGTGCTAAGAAAAAGAAGGTTTCCTGATGGTGGAACAGCGTCGTTTGGCAAGTACGGAATGGGTGGATATTGTGAATGAAGACAACGAAGTCATCGCACAATCCAGCCGGGAACAGATGCGAGCGCAGTGCCTGCGTCATCGTGCAACCTATATCGTGGTACACGATGGGATGGGCAAAATTCTGGTGCAGCGTCGTACCGAGACAAAGGACTTTTTACCTGGCATGTTAGACGCCACGGCCGGTGGCGTCGTTCAGGCAGACGAACAACTGTTAGACTCTGCCCGCCGCGAAGCGGAGGAGGAACTGGGCATTGCGGGCGTTCCGTTCGCTGAACACGGTCAGTTCTACTTTGAAGATGAGCATTGCCGCGTCTGGGGCGCGCTGTTTAGCTGCGTGTCGCATGGCCCCTTCGCCTTGCAAGAGGAAGAGGTCAGCGAAGTATGCTGGCTGACGCCGGAGGAAATTACCGCCCGCTGTGACGAATTCACCCCGGACTCGCTAAAAGCGCTGGCGCTGTGGATGACCCGCAACGCCAAAAACGAGTCTGCAAAAGGTGAGCGGCAACAAGAAGAACAGCAAGAAAAACAGGAAGAGGCGGAATAACGCCTCAGCAACTGTCCCGCAGACATAAACTGGAGGCGATCGGCTGTTGATCGCGCCAGTTTCCATCCTGAATTCTTTCCAGTAAGGCCCGTCCGGCCTCAAGGCCGATTTTGCGGTGCGGAACCGCCATCGTGGTCAGCGGCGGCTGACAGACCCGGCTGACGTCGCTGTCGCCAAACCCCACAACCGCCAGGTCGTCAGGGACTTTAATCCGTCGGCGCTGGCATTCATACAGGACGCCGCAGGCCAGTTCATCCGACACGCAGACCAGCGCATCCAGTTCCGGCCACGCCAGGATAAACTCCGGCAGTTGCGAAGCCCCGGTGGAAAAATTGGGCGGCAGGGCGGCGTTAATCACCCGGTTGGGCGACATATGATGGCGCAGCATCGCTTTATACCAGCCCTGCAAATGCTGTTGAAAGATCCACTGTTCCTGATTCGCACACAGCAGGCCAATGTTCTGGTAGCCACGTTGAATCAGCATCTCCGTCAGCTCAAACATGGCGGCCACGTTATCAATCCCGATATTCATATCAATGGGATCGGTACGGATCGCGCCAATCTCCATGACCGGAATCGACGCGTTCTTTAGCCAGTGTCGGACGGTGTCGCTGTGCTCGACGCTGAGCAATATCGCCGCGGCGATATTGGAAGCCAGCAGCGTTTCCAGCAGTTTTTCTTCCTGCTCAAGACGGTGACGGGATTCCGCCAGCATGATCTGGTATCCGGCGGGTTGCAGAACATGCTGCAATCCGGCAAACATTTCTGAACATCCTGCTTCGGCAAGATTTGGCACCACCATCGCAATGGTACGTGACGATGCTGACGCCAGCGCGCTGGCGGCGAGATTCGGCATATATCCCAGCTCGTGGACAGCCGCGTCGATTTTCTCCCGCAGTTTATCGGAAACCTGCTCCGGCGTGCGCAAGGCACGCGAGACGGTCATGGTGCCGACACCCGCAAGCTGTGCGACATCGGCGATGGTCACTTTACCGGTACTACGCCGTTTTCGGGTTAGAGACATACAAATTCCTGCGCAATTACAACCAGTTGAGACGCTTTTTTATGATCGTTCTTTGCGTCACGTTTAGCGCAGTATACGCCTTAATTGTCCTTGTTTGCTCTGATTTCACACAGCAATCTGTTTTTGATAGCGCTATCACATATCTGAACGATAGCGTTTGATAGCGCTATCTTTGTGATTGCGATCGCAGATAAGGTGGTTGGGGTTGAATAAAGTTTGCTCATGTTAAGCCAAGAGAGAGGGACGATCGTGCTTGAAACCTGGTTAACGGATAACACGATTCAACTGCGCGAGCAGGTGAGCGACTGGCGGGAAGCGCTTGGGATTTGCGCCGGGCCGCTGCTGCAGGCGGGCGTCATTACGCCTGATTATGTTAGCGCTATCGTCGCACAACATCAGAAGCTGGGGCCGTATTATGTGCTGGCGCCCGGGCTGGCGATGCCGCATGCCCGCCCGGAGGAAGGCGCAAAGGCTATCGGCTTATCGCTACTGAAGCTGACGGACGGCGTGTCGTTTGGCGCAGGAGAAAATGATCCGGTTGATATTATTATTTTATTAGCCGCAGCGGATAAACACAGCCATATCGAAATGATTTCGGCCCTGGCTGAATTATTTTCAAACGATGACGATCTGGCGAAATTACATCAGGCAGCCACCCTGGAGGAGATTAAAAAAATAATTTCACGTTATTAATTTTACGCATGCCCCTGTATTGATGAAACATTACGCCTGCGCGTGATGCGAACAAACTCTACTTAAAAAAGGTAATAACAATGAAAATTATGGCTATTTGTGGCTCCGGCCTGGGCAGCAGTTTTATGGTCGAAATGAATATTAAAAAGGTGCTCAAAAAACTCAATATTGACGCTGAGGTGGAACATTCCGATCTCTCCTCGGCGACGCCGGGCGCCGCCGATCTCTTTGTGATGGCGAAAGATATTGCCGCCAGCGCCAGCGTGCCCGAGGCGCAACTGGTGGTAATCAATAACATTATCGATATCAATGAACTCGAAACACAGCTACGGGCATGGTTCGATAAACAATAATTCTTTCTGCACCCAATCCTTCGCGCTGTCTCACCACAGCGTGACCGCAAATATGCATCGAGGTGGCTATGTTTATCCTTGAAACGCTGAATTTTGTTGTTGATATTCTTAAAGTGCCTTCGGTACTGGTCGGCTTAATTGCGCTTATTGGCCTGGTGGCGCAAAAGAAAGCCTTTTCGGATGTCGTAAAGGGAACCATTAAAACAATCCTGGGGTTTATTGTTCTTGGCGGCGGGGCTACCGTTCTGGTCGGCTCATTAAATCCGTTAGGCGGTATGTTTGAACACGCTTTTACTATCCAGGGGATTATTCCGAATAATGAAGCGATTGTCTCAATTGCGCTGGAAAAATACGGTGCCGCTACCGCACTGATTATGGCGTTCGGAATGGTGGCGAATATTATTGTCGCGCGCTTTACGCGGCTGAAATACATATTTTTAACCGGGCACCACACCTTTTACATGGCCTGTATGATCGGCGTGATCCTGACCGTCGCCGGTTTTGAGGGGGCGGGGCTGGTCTTTACCGGCTCGCTGATCCTCGGGTTGGTGATGGCCTTCTTCCCGGCATTGGCGCAACGCTACATGAAACGCATCACGGGTAGCGACGACATTGCCTTTGGTCACTTCGGTACCCTGGGGTATGTGCTGTCAGGCTGGATCGGCAGCGTGTGCGGTAAAGGCTCCCGTTCGACCGAAGAAATGAATCTGCCGAAGAATTTAAGCTTCCTGCGCGACAGTTCGATCTCCATTTCGCTGACCATGATGATCATCTATCTGATCATGGCGGTTAGCGCCGGTCGGGAGTATGTGGAAAGCACCTTCAGCGGCGGGCAGAACTATCTGGTCTACGCCATCATCATGGCGATTACTTTTGCCGCCGGGGTGTTCATTATCCTGCAAGGGGTTCGCCTCATCCTTGCGGAAATTGTTCCGGCGTTTACCGGCTTCTCTGAAAAACTGGTGCCCAACGCGCGTCCGGCGCTGGATTGCCCGGTGGTGTATCCCTATGCCCCCAACGCTGTGCTGATCGGCTTTTTGTTTAGCTTCCTCGGTGGGCTGGTGGGGCTGTTTCTGCTCGGGCAAATGAAGCTGGTGCTGATATTGCCAGGCGTCGTGCCGCACTTCTTCACGGGAGCGACGGCGGGGGTGTTCGGTAATGCCACCGGCGGCCGTCGTGGCGCTATGCTCGGCGCGTTCGCCAACGGTCTGTTGATTACCTTCCTCCCGGTGCTGCTCTTGCCGGTACTCGGCGCTATCGGCTTTGCCAACACCACCTTCTCGGATGCCGACTTTGGCGCGATTGGCATTGTGCTCGGTAACCTGGCCCGCTACCTGTCGCCTCTGGCGATCACCGGGCTGGTGGTCGGGCTGTTTGTTGTACTGGTCCTCTGGAATCTGTTCGCAAAGAACAAGACGGCGACAGGTCACTCAGCGGAAAATAACGGAGCCAAACCATGAATGTAAAAGAAGTGACGCAGTTGGCGCGGGATATTCGCGTTGCTACCCTGAAATCACTCACCCATCTGGGCTTCGGCCACTATGGCGGCAGTATGTCGGTGGTGGAAACCCTCGCGGTACTGTACGGCGCGGTAATGAAAATCGATCCGGCCGATCCGGACTGGCCGGAACGCGATAACTTTGTTCTCTCGAAAGGGCACGCGGGACCGGCGCTTTACAGCACGCTGGCGATCAAAGGCTATTTCCCGATCGACGAGTTGAACACGCTCAATCAGAACGGCACCCGGCTGCCCAGTCATCCGGATCGGCTGAAAACCCGTGGCGTGGACGCGACCACGGGATCGCTGGGACAGGGGATCTCCATCGCCGCCGGAATGGCGCTCTCGCATAAGTTGGCGCAGCGTCCGAACCGGGTCTTCTGTATTGTCGGCGACGGTGAGCTGAACGAAGGACAGTGCTGGGAAGCGTTTCAGTTTATTGCTCATCATTGCCTCAACAACCTGACGGTGTTTGTTGACTGGAATAAGCAGCAACTGGACGGCGAGTTAGATGAAATTATTCGCCCGTTCAGCCTTGATGCAAAATTCCGCGCGTTTGGCTTCGATACCATCACGGTGAAGGGCGATGATATACCGGCGCTACTGGCTGCCGTCCAGCCTGTTCCCGAGGCGCAGGCCCGCCCACGGGTAATCATTCTTGACAGCATTAAAGGGCAAGGGGTGCCATGTCTTGAACAGTTGAGCAATTCTCATCACCTGCGCCTGACAGAGGACATGAAGCAAACCCTGAATAACGCCATTCGCCAACTGGAGGTCACGCATGATTAATCTCGCGCCCGCAGGACAAAAAGATCGCGTGGAGATGCGCAAGGTGTACGCCGGATTCGTGGCCCGGCAGATAAAAGACGGCAGCCCGATCATCGCGCTGGAAGCAGACCTGATGAGTTCAATGGCGATGGACGGTGTCGCCCGTGATTACCCGCAGCATGTGATTAACTGCGGCATTATGGAAGCCAACGTGATTGGCGCCGCCGCGGGATTGGCGTTAACCGGGCGCAAGCCGTTCGTGCATACCTTCACTGCGTTTGCCAGCCGCCGCTGTTTCGATCAGCTGTTTATGTCGCTGGACTACCAGCGAAATAACGTCAAAGTGATCGCCTCGGATGCGGGCGTCACCGCCTGTCATAACGGCGGTACGCACATGTCGTTTGAAGATATGGGGATCGTGCGTGGACTGGCGCACGCCATTGTGCTGGAGGTGACGGATGCGGTGATGTTTGAGGATATCCTGCGCCAGCTTATCGAGCTTGAGGGATTCTACTGGGTCCGCACCATTCGTAAACAGGCGCCGAGTATCTACGCGCCCGGCTCGACGTTTACCATCGGTAAAGGCAACGTGCTGCGGGAAGGTAATGATATCACCCTGATTGCTAACGGAATCATGGTGGCCGAAGCGCTGGAGGCGGCGCGGCAGCTGGAGAGAAACGGGGTCAGCGCCGCGGTGATCGACATGTTCACCCTGAAACCTATCGATCGGATGCTGGTGAAAAACTACGCCGAGAAAACGGGACGCATCGTGACCTGCGAGAACCACAGTATTCACAACGGACTGGGGTCGGCGGTGGCGGAAGTGCTGGTGGAAACCTGTCCGGTGCCCATGCGTCGGGTCGGCGTAAAAGAACGTTACGGCCAGGTTGGCACGCAGGATTTTTTGCAGGAGGAATACGGGCTGACTGCCGCCGCGATTGTCGAAGCCGCAAAATCACTGCTGTGATGGCGTGAGGTTGATGCCGGATGACGACAGCGCCATCCGGCATGTTTCGTTACTGGTAGCCCATGATCTGCGCGCCAACCACCAGCACGCTGGAGAAGGCAAACAGCAGACCAGCCAGGGCCAGCGCGGGCTTAATCCAACTGCGGAAATCGACCCGGCAAACGCCGAGCGTCGCCATTAACGATGCCGAGGTAGGATAAATAATATTGCTGAACCCGTCGCCTAACTGAAACGCCAGCACGGCCACCTGGCGATTAACGCCGACCAGATCGCTGAGCGGGGCCATCAGCGGCATGGTCAGCGCCGCCTGGCCTGAACCCGAGGTGACGAAGAAGTTGAACAGCGTCTGGAACAGCAGCATAAACCAGGCGGCGACCGCGGTGTGCAGCTCGCCAATGCCGCCAGCGATGGCGTTGAGGAGAGTATTCAACACGCTCGGCGTGCTGGCGTCGCCGTTACCCAGCAACAGCATAATGCCTTTGGCGAAGCCGACCAGCAGCGCGGGGGCAATCATGATTTTCGCCCCTTCGGTGAAGGCGTTCGCCATATCGTTTAGCGTCATGCCGTTGAGACGAAACACCACGCCGATCAGGCCGATAACGATGCCCATCGTGAAGAACTGACTGGCGATTTCAGGAATAAACCAGGCGTGGACGATAACGCCCCATATCACCCAGCCGATAGCGGCGGTTAGGATCGCTAATACCAGCCAGTCTCCCGCGCCCAGCTTGCGCTGTGTAATCTGCTGCTGCTGTTCGCGGAAAAAACGGTCAGACTGCCAGCAGGCAGAGCGCTCCGGCGATTTACGGATCCGTGACGCGTAAAGCAGCGTGAAGGCCATCGCCAGCAGTGTCGCCAGCAGCCAGATGATAATGCGCAGCCCCGAGCCGGAAAGTACGGGAACACCGGCAATCCCCTGCGCAATGACCACGCTGAACGGGTTCATCCATGATGTGGCGAAGCCGACCTGGGTTGCGACATAGGTCACCAGTACCGTGGTAATACTGTCATACCCTAAGCAAACCATCAGCGGGGCGATGATAATAGCGAAGGCGACCGCCTCTTCTCCCATACCGAACACTGCGCCACCGAGAGAAAAGAGCATAAACAGCACCGGTATGAACAGGATTTCATTGCCTTTGGTCCGGTTAATTAGCGCGAGGATACCGTTATCGATGGTGCCTGTGCGCATGACGATGCCAAAAGCGCCGCCAATCACCAGCATAAACATGATAATACCAATGGCGGAACCGTATTTATCGCCAGCCGTGAGCCCTTCAAAGGGAAAGTTCATGAGTCCCGCTCCGGCGTCGCCGGTCGAGAAGAACTGCACCCGGTTATACTGCGCTTCACCTGACGCGTCGGTCACGATGCGAAACGACGCAGGATCAACAACCTGGCGGCTTTTCTCAACGCCTTCCACCTGATAGTGAATTTTCTGTGTGTCAAATTGCCCGGCAGGGATCAGCCATGTCAGGAGGCTGGTAAAAATCGCCACGAAAAAAATGATCACCAGCGTATCGGGCATAGCGAATTTTCTGCGTTGCGTGGGGTGAGAGGATGAAACCGAGGACATAGCATACCTTCCATGTAGCGTTTTAATGGAATAAGTATGCATTTTGATGAATATAAATGCAATTTGTAAGCGCGTTTTTTATGCCGGTTTCAGAATTTGCTACCGCACAGTGGGGGATTTTTAGGCAAAAAAAATCCGGATGCTTGCACATCCGGACGGTATTAACCCCCTTACTCGCTTAAGTGGCGAGAGGGGGAAAACGATTAGCCCTGCTGGGAAGACTGAATCGCGGTCAGTGCGATAGTGTAGACGATATCGTCTACCAGCGCGCCACGAGACAGGTCGTTCACCGGCTTGCGCATACCCTGCAGCATCGGCCCGATGGAGATCAGGTCGGCAGAACGCTGTACCGCTTTGTAGGTGGTGTTACCCGTGTTCAGATCCGGGAAGATAAACACGGTAGCGCGACCGGCAACCGGGGAGTTCGGCGCTTTGGATTTCGCCACGTCAGCCATTACCGCCGCGTCGTACTGCAGCGGACCGTCGATCATCAGGTCAGGACGTTTTTCCTGCGCAATGCGGGTCGCTTCACGGACTTTCTCTACGTCGCTACCTGCACCAGAGGTACCGGTAGAGTAGGAGAGCATCGCCACGCGCGGTTCGATACCGAAAGCAATTGCCGATTCAGCGGACTGAATGGCGATCTCAGCCAGTTGCTCAGCGGTCGGATCCGGGTTGATTGCGCAGTCGCCGTAAACATATACCTGTTCCGGCAGCAGCATAAAGAACACGGAAGAAACCAGGGAGCTACCCGGTGCGGTTTTGATCAGCTGCAGAGGCGGACGGATAGTGTTCGCGGTGGTGTGAACCGCACCGGACACCAGACCGTCAACTTCATCCTGCTCCAGCATCAGCGTACCGAGCACCACGTTGTCTTCCAGCTGTTCGCGGGCAACGGTTTCGGTCATGCCTTTGCTCTTACGCAGTTCGACCAGACGAGCGACATAGCTTTCGCGAACCACTTCCGGGTCAACGATTTCAATGCCGGCACCCAGCTCAACGCCCTGAGAAGCGGCAACGCGGTTGATTTCATCCGGGTTACCTAACAGTACGCAGGTTGCGATACCGCGTTCAGCGCAGATCGCCGCCGCTTTCACGGTACGCGGCTCGTCGCCTTCCGGCAGGACCACACGCTTACCGGCTTTACGCGCCAGTTCGGTCAGCTGATAGCGGAACGCCGGCGGAGACAGACGGCGGCTACGCTCGGAAGTCGCGGTCAGAGAGTCAATCCAGTCAGCGTTGATGTAGTTAGCCACGTACTCCTGAACTTTCTCGATGCGCTCGTGATCGTCAACCGGCACTTCCAGGTTGAAGCTCTGCAGGCTCAGGGAGGTCTGCCAGGTGTTGGTGTTCACCATGAATACCGGCAGGCCGGTCGCAAATGCGCGCTCGCACAGTTTAGAAATGCGCGCGTCCATTTCGTAGCCGCCGGTCAGCAGCAGGGCGCCGATTTCCACGCCGTTCATCGCGGCAAGGCAGGCGGCAACCAGCACGTCAGGACGGTCTGCGGATGTGACCAGCAGAGAACCGGCGCGGAAGTGCTCCAGCATGTGCGGAATGCTGCGCGCGCAGAAGGTCACAGATTTCACGCGACGGGTGTTGATATCGCCTTCGTTAACGATTGTCGCGTTCAGGTGACGGGCCATGTCGATCGCACGGGTGGCGATCAGATCAAAGCTCCACGGCACCGCGCCCAGAACCGGCAGCGGGCTGGATTCTTGCAGTTTAGCCGGATCAACTTTGATCACCTGCGCTTTGGAAGAGTCGTCAAAAATCTCGGACAGGTCCGGACGGGTACGGCCCTGTTCATCCACCGGCGCGTTCAGTTTATTAACGATAACGCCCGTGATGTTGGTGTTTTTAGCGCCGCCGAAGCTGCTGCGCGTCAGTTCGATACGCTCGTTCAGCTGTTCCGGGGTGTCGGTACCCTGAGACATGACGAAAACGATTTCCGCGTTCAGCGTTTTTGCGATTTCGTAGTTCAGAGACTGCGCGAACTGGTGTTTACGGGTCGGAACCAGACCTTCAACCAGCACGACTTCCGCGTCTTTGGTGTTCGCGTGGTAGTTCGCGATGATCTCTTCCATCAGCACATCTTTCTGATTGCTGGAAAGCAGAGATTCAACGTGGCTCATCTTCAACGGTTCAGCCGCTGGCAGATTGGAGTTCGCGCGAACGATAGTGGTGGTCTGGTCTGGCGCATCGCCGCCAGCACGCGGCTGAGCGATGGGCTTAAAGACGCTCAGACGAACGCCTTTGCGTTCCATAGCACGGATGACGCCGAGGCTGACGCTGGTCAGGCCGACGCTGGTTCCGGTAGGGATCAGCATAATAATTCGGGACACGATTTATCCTCTTTCGTTACCGCCGACATCGGCGGGTGACAAAACAGCACCGCCAGCATGGTGGCTGGCGGTGTGGTATCAGGCAGTCAGACGGCTCGCGTCTTGCGCGATAACCAGTTCTTCGTTGGTTGGGATCACCACTGCAGGACGGGTGCCTTCTTTGTTGATGAAGCCAGATTTACCGAAGCGTGCGGCCAGGTTACGTTCGTGATCGACTTCAAAGCCCAGCACGCCCAGTTTGCCCAGAGACAGTTCGCGAACCATCGCGGCGTTTTCACCAATGCCCCCGGTGAACACGACAGCGTCCAGACGACCTTCCATCAGCGCGGTGTAGGAGCCGATGTATTTCGCCAGGCGGTGGCAGTAAACGTCCATCGCGCGCTTGGCGTCTTCTTTGGTCGCGTAGTTGTCTTCGACATAACGGCAATCGCTGGTCACTTCGGTCAGACCCAGCAGGCCGGACTCTTTGGTCAGCATCTTGTTGATCTGGTCAACGCTCATGCCCAGGGTGTCGTGCAGGTGGAAGATAATCGCCGGATCGATATCGCCGGAACGGGTACCCATCACCAGACCTTCCAGCGGAGTCAGACCCATAGAGGTATCAACGCACTTGCCGTTACGGATAGCGGAAACGGAACCGCCGTTGCCCAGGTGGCAGGTGATGATGTTCAGTTCTTCAACCGGCTTGTTCAGCATTTTTGCCGCTTCCTGAGTCACGAAGAAGTGGCTGGTGCCGTGTGCGCCATAACGACGAACGCCGTGTTCTTTGTACAGGCTGTACGGCAGGGCATACAGGTAAGATTCTTCCGGCATCGTTTGGTGGAACGCGGTGTCAAACACGGCGACGTTCTTGTCTTTCAGCTGCGGGAAGGATTTCAGTGCTTCGGCGATACCGATCAGGTGGGCCGGGTTATGCAGCGGTGCAAAAGAGGCGGAATCTTTGATACCCTGAATCACGGAGTCATCAATAACGACGGAGCTGGTGTACTTCTCGCCGCCGTGTACGATACGGTGACCGATTGCAGTCAACTGCGCAGACAGTTCTGGTTTTTGTGCCAGAATAGTATTAACGATAAAGTTCAGCGCTTCACTGTGAGCGGCGCCTGCGCCTAAAGCCGCTTCTTGTTTACTGCCGTCCATTTTCCATTTGATACGGGCTTCTGGAAGATGGAAACATTCGGCTAAACCAGAAAGGTATTCTTCACCATTAACTGCATCGATGATTGCAAATTTCAGTGAGGAGCTACCGCAGTTCAGAACCAGTACTAACTTACTCGACATGGAAGTACCTATTATTGATACGTGGCTAAAAAAACGTCAGGGAGCCATAGAGCGTAGCGCAGTGTGACGCTGACATTTATGATTAACATCATGCGCAGTTGTCTTTTTTGGCATGATGGAAGAAATACCTATGAGTCTATGCCATTTTGCGTATTTTTCAGCCAATGGCATACTATATGTCAATTTGACGACTCAATACTTTTGGACTACAGGCCAATGACAGGCCGCTACAGGATACCTGATAGTGGGTAGCAATGACAAAATGTTTTGAACGTTGTCCCTCATAGTTGTTGTTTTGCACAATTTTTTGAATTTTTATATGTGAAGTTGAGGTAAGCCATGTCGACGCCGGATCACCGCTCCGTAAATTTTTTCAGCCTTTTTCGCCGGGGGCAGCACTACTCGAAGACGTGGCCGATGGAAAAGCGCCTTGCGCCCGTCTTTGTGGAGAATCGCGTTATTCGGATGACCCGCTACGCCATCCGCTTTATGCCGCCGATTGCCGTCTTTACCCTGTGCTGGCAAATCGCCCTCGGCGGTCAATTGGGACCGGCCGTCGCCACCGCGCTGTTCGCGCTCAGTTTACCCATGCAGGGGCTGTGGTGGCTGGGTAAACGTTCCGTTACGCCGCTACCGCCCACAATTTTGAACTGGTTTTACGAAGTCAGGGGCAAATTACAGGAAGCCGGACAGGCGCTGGCCCCGGTTGAAGGCAAGCCGGACTACCAGGCGCTGGCTGACACGCTTAAGCGCGCCTTCAAACAACTGGATAAAACTTTCCTTGATGATTTGTAATTGACCCCGGATTACGCATATAAAAGAAGGCATATTGATGCCTTCTTTTTTTTCACTTTTTTCACCGCAGTAGAGTGATACAGGAGTCCCAAATGGAAATGACCAACGCTCAACGTCTTATTTTGTCTAACCAGTACAAAATGATGACCATGCTCGACCCGACCAACGCCGAGCGTTATCGTCGCCTGCAAACCATTATTGAACGCGGCTATGGCCTGCAAATGCGCGAACTGGATCGCGAGTTTGGCGAGCTTAAAGAAGAGACCTGCCGCACGGTGATCGACATCATGGAGATGTACCACGCGCTGCATGTTTCCTGGGCTAACCTGAAAGATGCGCAAAGCATCGACGAACGTCGCGTGACCTTCCTCGGCTTCGACGCCGCCACAGAGGCGCGTTACCTCGGCTATGTTCGTTTTATGGTCAATGTTGAAGGACGCTATACCCATTTTGACGCCGGCACACACGGCTTCAACGCGCAAACCCCCATGTGGGAGAAGTACCAGCGCATGTTGAGCGCATGGCACGCCTGCCCGCGTCAATACCACCTGAGCGCCAACGAAATTAACCAAATTATCAACGCCTGAGGAGGTGCACGTGCAGTGTAAAGGCTTTCTGTTTGATCTGGATGGAACGCTGGTCGATTCACTCCCCGCCGTCGAGCGAGCATGGTGTAACTGGGCCGATCGTTTTGGCCTGGCGCACGATGAGGTGCTCGGTTTTATTCATGGCAAGCAGGCGATTACCTCGCTGCGTCATTTTATGGCAGGTAAGCCTGAAGCGGAAATCGCCGCTGAGTTTACGCGTCTGGAGCAAATTGAAGCCACGGAAACGGCCGGCATTACTGCGCTGCCGGGGGCGATTGCCTTGCTCAACCATCTGAATAAATCCGGGATCCCGTGGGCGATTGTCACCTCTGGCTCTATGCCCGTTGCCCGCGCCCGCCATCAGGTGGCAGGGCTCCCCGCACCGGAGGTTTTTGTGACCGCCGAGCGTGTCAAACGCGGCAAGCCGGAACCGGACGCCTATCTGCTGGGCGCGCAGCTGTTGGGCCTGGCGCCCCATGAATGTGCGGTGGTGGAAGACGCGCCTGCGGGCGTGTTATCGGGCTTAGCGGCTGGCTGCCATGTTATCGCCGTTAATGCTCCGGCAGACACCCCACGTCTGGCGGACGTTGATTTTGCGCTGACCAGCCTCGAGCAGCTTTCGGTGACGAAACAGCCGAAGGGTAATGTGGTTGTACTCAGCAATACCTGATCATGATTTCGCCCCGGCTTGTCGGGGCTTTTTTATGGCAGAATCATGCCATCTTCTCATCTGACAAGGATAGGTTGTGAACGGTGAATTGATTTGGGTTCTTTCATTACTGGCTATTGCCGTAGTGTTATTTGCGACGGGCAGAGTGCGTATGGACGCGGTTGCTTTGCTGGTCATCGTGGCGTTTGTTCTGAGTGGAACGCTGACCCTCAGCGAAGCCTTTTCTGGCTTTAGCGATCCGAACGTGGTGTTGATTGCCGCGCTGTTTATTATCGGCGATGGGCTGGTGCGTACCGGCGTCGCCACTGTTATGGGCACCTGGCTGGTTAAAATGGCTGGCAGCAGCGAAATCAAAATGCTGGTGTTATTGATGCTGACCGTGGCCGGGCTGGGCGCCTTTATGAGTTCCACCGGAGTGGTTGCCATTTTTATCCCGGTGGTGTTAAGCGTCTCCATGCGTATGCAAACCTCGCCGTCGCGCCTGATGATGCCGCTCAGTTTTGCCGGGCTTATCAGCGGCATGATGACGCTGGTGGCGACGCCGCCAAACCTGGTGGTGAACAGCGAACTTCTGCGTGAAGGGTTTAGCGGATTCAGTTTTTTCAGCGTCACCCCCATCGGGCTGGTGGTCCTGATGCTGGGTATTTTCTATATGCTGCTGATGCGCTTCATGCTGAAAGGCGATCCACAGGCGCAGCAGCGTGATGGCTGGAAACGCCGCACCTTCCGCGATCTGATCAAAGAGTACCGTCTGACCGGGCGAGCGCGCCGGCTGGCGATCCGCCCCGGGTCGCCGATGATTGGTCAGCGCCTTGACGATCTCAAACTGCGCGAACGCTACGGCGCTAACGTGATTGGCGTCGAGCGTTGGCGGCGTTTTCGCCGGGTGATCGTCAACGTCAATGGGGTATCTGAATTTCGTGCGCGTGACGTTTTGTTAATTGATATGTCCGCCGCCGATGTCGATCTGCGGGAGTTCTGTAGTGAACAACTTCTGGAGCCGATGGTGCTGCGCGGCGAATATTTCTCCGATCAGGCGCTGGATGTTGGCATGGCGGAGATCTCGCTGATTCCAGAATCGGAGCTGATCGGCAAGTCGGTACGAGAGATCGGCTTTCGAACCCGCTATGGGCTGAACGTGGTTGGCCTGAAGCGTGACGGCGTGGCAATCGAAGGATCGCTGGTCGACGAACCGCTGCTGATGGGCGACATTATTCTGGTGGTCGGTAACTGGAAACTGATCGGGATGCTGGCAAAGCAGGGACGAGACTTTGTGGCGCTGAACCTGCCGGAAGAGGTGAGCGAAGCATCGCCCGCGCACAGCCAGGCGCCGCACGCTATTTTCTGTCTGGTGCTGATGGTCGCACTGATGCTGACCGATGAAATCCCGAACCCCATCGCGGCGATTATCGCCTGTCTGCTGATGGGCAAATTTCGCTGTATTGACGCCGAAAGCGCCTATAAAGCGATACACTGGCCAAGCATTATCCTGATTGTCGGCATGATGCCTTTCGCGCTGGCGCTGCAGAAAACCGGCGGCGTCGATCTGGTGGTGAAAGGATTGATGGACGTGGGCGGCGGCTACGGGCCGTATATGATGTTGGGCTGCTTGTTTGTACTGTGCGCCACCATTGGCCTGTTTATCTCGAATACGGCAACCGCGGTGCTGATGGCGCCTATCGCGCTGGCAGCGGCGAAATCAATGGGCGTATCACCCTATCCGTTTGCGATGGTGGTGGCGATGGCGGCATCCGCGGCATTTATGACGCCGGTCTCTTCGCCGGTCAACACGCTGGTGTTAGGACCGGGGAACTATAGCTTCAGCGATTTCGTGAAGCTTGGCGTACCGTTTACCGTTATCGTTATGGCGGTGTGCGTGGTGATGATCCCCATGCTGTTCCCGTTTTAACCGCAAGCCCGTCATGCCGGATGGCGGTCAATAACCGCGCCATCCGGCAAACCTTACAACGGTGAATCCTGACTGATCTCATCCAGCGACAAATGGAAACTCGGCACGAAGACCGCCATAAAATAATCCATTTCCGGGCTGCGACGGGACGCAAGCGTTTTTTCCAGCCGCGTTTTCGCCAGCAGAAACTCATTATTTCCCGCCGACAGTTCTTCCAGACATTTCAGGTAGGCGCAAAGGGCGTCGGCCTGCTTAACTATCGATTTTTCTTCATCGCTGTAAGCGTGTTCGTCAATCAGCTGCGCGAAGATATCCCGCAATTCGTCGGGCACCATATCCACCAGTTTCTGCTGGGCAATTTTTTCAATGGCTTTATATTCCTGCGCAATCTGCGAGTTGAAATATTTAACCGGCGTCGGCAGATCGCCAGTGAGTACCTCTGACGCATCATGGTACATCGCCAGCAGCGCAATACGTTCGGCATTCACCTGACCGGCAAATTTGCGATTTTTGATTGCCGCCAGCGCATGCGCCACCATCGCGACCTGTAGACTGTGCTCAGAGACGTTTTCCGTACGCACATTGCGCATCAAAGGCCAGCGGTTAATAAGTTTGAGGCGGGAGAGGTGGGCAAAAAAATGACTCTGCTTCATAGCGACCTTTTCGAGTTAACAACCTGAACGTCATTGTGTGCAGAGAAAGGGGGCGGATGCAAATACTCTTCAACGAGGCATTGCATCCGACCCGGGGCAGATTACAGCTGGTGATAACCTGACAGGAAGCGGGCAAATTTATTTAGCGACATTTCGATATCATCGATGCGCGGCAGGGTGACAATACGCACGTGATCCGGCCACGGCCAGTTAAATGCGGTCCCCTGCACCAGGAGCACTTTTTCCTGCAGCAGGAAATCGAGCACCATTTTTTGGTCGTCATGAATATTGAAACGTTTTGCGTCGATTTTCGGGAACATGTACAGCGCGCCGCGCGGCTTCACGCAGGAGACGCCTGGGATGTCGTTGATCAGTTCCCATGCGCGGTTGCGCTGCTCATAAAGACGACCACCGGGCATGATAAATTCGCTGATGCTCTGATAACCGCCCAGCGCGGTTTGAATGGCGTGCTGGGCCGGAACGTTGGCGCAAAGACGCATCGAGGCCAGCATTTCCAGTCCTTCAATGTACCCTTTAGCGTGCTTTTTCGGCCCGTTGAGCACCATCCAGCCCTGACGGAAACCGGCAACGCGGTAGGTTTTGGACAGGCCGTTAAAGGTGACAGTCAGCAGATCCGGCGCCATGGCGGCAATGGAGTGATGCTCTGCATCGTCATAGAGAATTTTGTCGTAGATCTCATCGGCAAAAATGATCAGGTTGTTCTGGCGGGCGATCTCGACGATCTCCATCAACAACGCTTTCGAATAGACAGCGCCGGTGGGGTTGTTTGGGTTAATGATGACGATGCCTCGGGTGCGCGGGGTGATTTTCGCGCGGATGTCGTCAAGATCCGGGAACCAGTCAGAAGATTCATCACAAAGATAATGCACGGCGTTACCGCCGGAGAGCGCGACCGCCGCCGTCCACAGCGGATAATCCGGCGCGGGCACCAGCATTTCATCCCCGCTATTCAGCAGCGCCTGCATCGCCTGAACAATCAATTCAGAGACGCCGTTACCGATGTAGATATCTTCAACAGTAACGTCACGCATCCCGCGCGCCTGATAATGCTGCATGATGGCTTTACGCGCGGAGTAAAGGCCTTTCGAGTCGGAATAGCCCTGTGCGGTAGGCAAATTGCGGATCACGTCGACCAGAATTTCATCGGGCGCGTCAAAACCAAAAGGGGCGGGGTTGCCAATGTTCAGTTTAAGAACCTTATTGCCTTCTTCTTCAAGACGTTTCGCTTCTTTCAGAACCGGACCGCGGATGTCGTAACAGACATTATCTAATTTGCTGGATTTTTCTATGGGGGACATGAATCTTGACCTTTAAGCTGTTATCGCCACTCCCTGCCGTGGAAGTCAGCTTGAAACAATGTACTCCCCCAGCGGTGCGTTTTGAAGGCTTTGCAGAAGAAGATTTTGCAAAATTGTGAAGTGAGAATCTGCTGTCAATGACTGGAATTACCTGTTTTTTGTGGCTTTATATTCTGAATTTTTATTAGTATTTGGTTTTATAAGCTAAATTTTTGGCTGTGATGGAGGTGATTCTGTTGTTTGAAAAATAACGCGACGGCGTGAAGAGGAAAAACGTTGCGTCTCTGTTATTTGCATAATTCGTAAATAGTGAACGATTAATCCTGAAGCGTGTTTATGGCCAGCGGGTGATACCGTTAGCTGTAAAACTAATGTTAAGCAAGGTTTATGATTGCCTCCAATTCATATTAATTATTATTTAATATTTAAAAAGGCTTTACGTAACGCGTTATTATTAATGAGGTAGTTTGCCGAACCTAACAAATCTTTGCATCAGATTATTCGCATTAAGGCTTATAAATAAAGTGGTTTTAGGTTAAGATACAAGGGACGAATGACGTGCGGTCCGCATTATTTGCTAATATTCAGGACGGATAAATGTGGCTAACTTACTGCCATATATGCTTATTTCTCGTTGATGTATGCTCGGCTCTTTTCTTGTTCTTACCATTTTGGCATCAGCTCGGGTAGAAATCCGCGTTCACTTAATAGGTGAGGCCGTTCTTGATGAAATATCCTGAGAAATTGCGTCAGGTATTATTACTGAAGAAAGGGAGTAGCATTTCACCCGTCACATGATATACATATTTACTTTCACCCTGTTACATCGGGATATCCTGCTAAGGAAGCGCATTACAAACGGAATTGCTTGTTTTTGTATGCACAGCATTAACGAGCTCAAAATGAGCCGCCAGTAAGTGAAAAATTATGATAAACGCAAATCGTCCGATAATTAACCTCGACCTCGATCTGCTGAGAACATTTGTTGCTGTTGCCGATCTGAACACTTTTGCAGCAGCAGCTGCTGCGGTGTGTCGTACGCAGTCGGCGGTGAGCCAGCAGATGCAGCGTCTTGAGCAACTCGTAGGGAAAGAACTTTTCGCTCGTCACGGTCGTAACAAACTGTTGACGGAACACGGCATTCAGCTTCTGGGTTATGCCCGGAAAATCTTACGTTTCAACGATGAGGCGTGCTCATCTTTGATGTTCAGCAATCTTCAGGGGGTATTAACAATCGGCGCCTCTGATGAATCTGCCGACACCATTCTGCCTTTTCTTCTGAATCGCATTAGTTCGGTTTATCCGAAATTAGCGCTGGATGTCAGGGTGAAGCGTAATGCCTATGTCGTCGACATGCTGCAATCGCAGGAAGTCGATCTGATCGTGACCACCAATCGTCCCACTTCTGTGGACTTTCTGACGTTACGCACTTCACCTACCCACTGGTATTGCGCGGCGGAATATGTGTTGCAAAAAGGCGAACCGGTACCGCTGGTGCTACTGGACGATCCCAGCCCTTTTCGCGACGTGGTGTTAAAGACCCTGAACGCCGCGAACATTCCCTGGCGTCTGGCTTATGTGGCCTCTACGCTGCCGGCGGTTCGCGCGGCGGTGAAGGCCGGTCTTGGCGTAACGGCGCGTCCGGTTGAAATGATGAGCCCGGATCTGCGTGTGCTTGGCGCCGTGGACGGTTTACCGCCGCTGCCCGACACCGAGTATCTGCTCTGTCGCGATCCGGCCAGTCAGAATGAGCTGGCGCAGGTTATCTTCCAGGCGATGGATTCCTGGCAAAATCCCTGGCAATACAGTTCGATTACCCCGGAAGGGGGAGATGACTCGGTGCTGGTCGAAGGGGACTTCGAGTAACGCTTTGCGTTCATCGGTTAAAAATTGTGTTTGTAAAAAAGAGCCACTGAAGATGAAAAAACATCCAGTGGTTCTTTTTTTGTACTAATATCGTTAACGGGCAGGAGAAAAAGGGCAAAATTCCTCAAAAATCAGCGAGTAGAAATCACGCTTAACCATTGCGCAAAAAACACGCTAAAACCGAACCGCTGTTTTTGCATGTTAAAAAAAGCGAGAAATTGTTGCTGTTTTTTATGGTGAATTAACAAAAGCGTGTCACAGATCAAGAAAATACTCCCTTTTAGGGGAAGGCATTTGCCCTAATTCCTGTCAAAATAGGCGCGCTTTTTTCCTTTACCTCACTACGGACACGATTCAACAACCGCGATTTTAGGCAGTGAGTCGATCGACACGGCGCTAAAACGCATTAAATGTTAAGGTTGTTGTGGTCATGTAAATTAATGTGAGGAAACTTTTGTTAAAGTTGACAAAAGGTTATAGAAAGGAGTAAAAAACCCCATCAATTGGCTGTGTAAAACGATTTTCTACAGTGATTGTAAGGTTTTTTTTATTCCTCCCCATGAATCGATGTGGCGTTCATCTGCCGATAAGAGCAGAGAATTTGGCGCTACTTTTGATGAGTAAGCAATGAGTATGTCAACATCCACTGAAGTCATCGCTCATCACTGGGCATTCGCTATCTTTCTTATTGTTGCCATTGGCCTGTGCTGCCTGATGCTCATCGGCGGTTGGTTTTTAGGCGGTCGCGCACGCGCGAGGTCAAAAAACACCCCGTTTGAATCAGGTATCGACTCGGTCGGCACCGCCCGCTTACGCCTGTCCGCCAAGTTTTATCTGGTGGCCATGTTCTTCGTTATCTTCGACGTTGAAGCGCTGTATCTGTTCGCATGGTCAACTTCTATTCGCGAAAGCGGCTGGGTTGGCTTTGTGGAAGCCGCAATTTTTATTTTTGTGTTACTGGCAGGTCTGGTTTATCTGGTGCGTATTGGCGCGCTGGACTGGACGCCCGCGCGTTCACGCCGCGAGCGTATGAACCCGGAAACGAACAGTATCGCTAATCGTCAACGCTAACCGCGAGGCATTAAGATGGATTATACGCTCACCCGCATAGATCCTAACGGTGAGAATGACCGTTACCCCCTGCAAAAACAGGAGATCGTAACCGACCCCCTGGAGCAAGAAGTCAACAAAAACGTGTTCATGGGCAAACTGCATGACATGGTTAACTGGGGGCGTAAAAACTCTATTTGGCCGTACAACTTCGGCCTTTCCTGCTGCTACGTTGAAATGGTGACCTCGTTTACCGCCGTGCATGACGTGGCGCGTTTTGGCGCGGAAGTATTGCGTGCGTCGCCGCGTCAGGCTGACCTGATGGTAGTGGCAGGCACCTGCTTTACCAAAATGGCGCCGGTGATTCAGCGCCTTTATGACCAGATGCTGGAGCCGAAATGGGTGATCTCCATGGGCGCATGCGCTAACTCCGGCGGTATGTACGATATTTATTCGGTTGTGCAGGGGGTCGACAAATTTATCCCTGTGGATGTTTACATCCCGGGTTGCCCGCCTCGTCCGGAAGCGTACATGCAGGCGTTAATGCTGTTACAGGATTCGATCGGCAAAGAGCGCCGTCCGCTCTCCTGGGTGGTGGGCGATCAGGGCGTTTATCGCGCCAACATGCAGTCAGAGCGCGAGCGTAAGCGCGGCGAACGCATTGCAGTAACCAATCTGCGTACACCAGACGAGATTTAATTTGCGCCTGTCGGCAGCAGCGTATGACTTCGCTAATTATTAGATAGACACAAAATCGTTCAGGTCTGAAAGATGAGTGGATAAATCGCGCGAAGCTCTGTCGACAGTCACCACGGACCATTTGCAATGGTGAACAATATGACCGACTTAACCGCGCAAGACGCCGTATGGCAGACCCGGGACCACCTTGATGACCCGGTCATTGGCGAACTGCGCAACCGTTTTGGGCCGGATGCCTTTACCGTTCAGGCGACTCGCACCGGGGTACCCGTTGTTTGGATCAAGCGTGAACAATTACTGGAAGTGGGCGATTTCTTAAAGAAACTGCCGAAACCTTACGTCATGCTGTTTGACTTACACGGCATGGACGAACGTCTGCGCACGCACCGCGAAGGGTTACCCGCCGCGGATTTTTCCGTTTTCTACCACCTGATTTCCATTGAACGCAACCGCGACATCATGCTCAAGGTGGCCTTGTCTGAAAACGACCTGCACGTGCCGACATTTACCAAAGTGTTCCCGAACGCGAACTGGTACGAGCGTGAAACCTGGGACATGTTTGGTATTGAGTTTGACGGTCACCCACACCTGACACGTCTGCTGATGCCGCCGACCTGGCAAGGGCACCCGCTGCGTAAAGATTACCCGGCGCGCGCCACCGAATTCGATCCGTTTGAGCTGACCAAAGCGAAACAGGATCTGGAGATGGAAGCGCTGACCTTCAAACCGGAAGACTGGGGCATGCAGCGTGGTACCGAAAACGAGGACTTCATGTTCCTCAACCTCGGTCCAAACCACCCGTCTTCTCACGGTGCTTTCCGTATCGTTCTGCAACTCGACGGTGAAGAGATCGTCGACTGCGTGCCGGACATCGGCTACCACCACCGTGGCGCTGAAAAAATGGGCGAACGCCAGTCCTGGCACAGCTACATTCCGTATACCGACCGTATCGAATACCTCGGCGGCTGCGTCAACGAAATGCCTTACGTGCTGGCGGTAGAAAAACTGGCGGGCATCACCGTGCCGGATCGCGTCAATGTGATCCGTGTGATGCTCTCAGAGCTGTTCCGCATTAACAGCCATCTGCTGTATATCTCGACGTTTATTCAGGACGTCGGCGCAATGACGCCGGTCTTCTTTGCCTTTACCGATCGTCAGAAAATCTATGACGTGGTTGAAGCGATCACCGGTTACCGCATGCATCCGGCGTGGTTCCGCATCGGCGGCGTTGCGCACGATCTGCCGCGCGGGTGGGAAAAACTGCTGCGTGAATTCCTTGACTGGATGCCGAAGCGCCTGGCCTCGTACGAAAAAGCCGCGCTGCGTAACACCATTCTGAAAGGCCGTTCCCAGGGCGTTGCCGCCTATGGGGCGAAAGAGGCGCTGGACTGGGGCTGTACGGGCGCTGCCCTGCGCGCCACCGGTATCGATTTCGATGTGCGTAAAGCGCGTCCGTACTCTGGCTATGAAAACTTCGACTTTGAAGTGCCGGTGGGCGGCGGGGTCTCCGACTGTTATACCCGCGTAATGCTGAAAGTGGAAGAGTTGCGCCAGAGCCTGCGTATCCTTGAGCAGTGTCTCAATAACATGCCGGAAGGCCCGTTCAAAGCGGATCATCCGCTGACAACGCCGCCGCCGAAAGAGCGCACGCTGCAGCATATCGAAACCCTGATCACCCACTTCCTGCAGGTGTCCTGGGGGCCGGTCATGCCAGCGAATGAATCTTTCCAGATGATCGAAGCGACCAAAGGTATTAACAGTTATTACCTGACCAGCGATGGCAGCACCATGAGCTATCGTACCCGTATCCGTACCCCGAGCTATGCGCACCTGCAGCAGATCCCGGTGGCGGTACGCGGCAGCCTGGTGTCCGACCTGATCGTCCATCTGGGTAGTATCGATTTTGTTATGTCAGATGTGGACCGCTAATTATGCACGAGAATCAACAACCACAAACCGAGGCTTTTGAGCTGAGTGCGGCAGAGCGTGAGGCGATTGAGCACGAAAAGCACCACTACGAAGACCCGCGTGCGGCGTCCATTGAAGCGCTGAAAATCGTCCAGAAACAGCGTGGCTGGGTGCCGGACGGCGCGATCTACGCGATCGCCGACGTACTGGGGATCCCGGCGAGCGATGTCGAAGGCGTGGCGACGTTTTACAGCCAGATCTTCCGCCAGCCGGTTGGCCGACACGTGATCCGCTATTGCGACAGCGTGGTATGCCACATTACCGGTTACCAGGGGATCCAGGCGGCGCTGGAGAAAAAACTCAACATCAAGCCGGGGCAAACCACGTTCGATGGTCGCTTCACCCTGCTGCCGACCTGTTGCCTGGGGAACTGCGATAAAGGGCCGAACATGATGATTGATGAGGACACTCACAGCCATCTGACCCCGGAAGCGATTCCAGAACTGCTGGAGCGGTATAAATGAAAAACATTATCCGTACTCCCGAAACGCATCCGCTGACCTGGCGTCTGCGTGATGATAAACAGCCGGTTTGGCTGGACGAATACCGTAGCAAAAACGGTTACGAAGGCGCGCGTAAGGCGCTGACCGGTCTGTCTCCGGACGAGATCGTCAACCAGGTGAAAGACGCTGGCCTGAAGGGGCGCGGCGGCGCAGGCTTTTCTACCGGCCTGAAATGGAGCCTGATGCCGAAAGACGAATCCATGAACATCCGTTACCTGCTGTGTAACGCTGACGAAATGGAGCCGGGCACCTATAAAGACCGTCTGCTGATGGAACAACTGCCGCACCTGTTGGTGGAAGGCATGCTGATCTCCGCGTTTGCGCTGAAAGCGTACCGTGGCTACATCTTCCTGCGCGGTGAATATATTGAAGCGGCGGTTCACCTGCGTCGCGCCATTGCCGAAGCAACCGAAGCCGGTCTGCTCGGCAAAAATATCATGGGCACCGGTTTTGACTTCGAACTGTTTGTGCACACCGGGGCAGGGCGCTACATCTGCGGTGAAGAGACCGCGCTGATTAACTCCCTCGAAGGCCGCCGCGCGAACCCGCGTTCCAAGCCGCCATTCCCGGCGACCTCTGGCGTCTGGGGCAAGCCGACCTGCGTGAACAACGTTGAAACGCTGTGTAACGTCCCGGCGATTCTCGCTAACGGCGTTGAGTGGTATCAGAACATTTCGAAGAGCAAAGACGCTGGCACCAAGCTGATGGGCTTTTCCGGTCGCGTGAAAAATCCAGGCCTGTGGGAACTGCCGTTTGGCACTACCGCGCGTGAGATCCTTGAGGATTATGCGGGCGGTATGCGCGATGGCCTGAAATTCAAAGCCTGGCAGCCTGGCGGCGCGGGAACTGACTTCCTGACCGAAGCGCATCTCGACCTGCCGATGGAGTTCGAAAGTATCGGTAAAGCAGGCAGCCGTCTGGGGACGGCGCTGGCGATGGCGGTGGACCATGAAATTGGCATGGTGTCGCTGGTGCGCAACCTGGAAGAGTTCTTTGCCCGTGAGTCCTGCGGCTGGTGTACGCCGTGTCGCGATGGGTTACCGTGGAGCGTAAAAATTCTGCGCGCACTGGAGCGTGGCGAAGGCCAGCCGGGGGATATCGAGACGCTTGAGCAACTGTGTCGGTTCCTGGGCCCGGGTAAAACCTTCTGTGCACACGCACCGGGCGCGGTGGAACCGCTGCAGAGCGCAATTAAATATTTCCGCGAAGAATTCGAAGCTGGCATCAAGCAGCCGTTCAGCAATACCCACGGAATTGGTGGTATTCAGCCGAACCTGCTGAAAGAGCGCTGGTGAGTTAAATTTTTTAATTTGGAAGCATGCTAATGGCTACGATTCATGTAGACGGCAAAGAATATGAGGTGAACGGAGCGGACAACCTGCTTGAAGCGTGTCTGTCTCTCGGCCTTGATATTCCGTACTTTTGCTGGCACCCGGCGCTGGGAAGCGTCGGTGCTTGCCGCCAGTGTGCGGTGAAGCAATACCAGAACGCGGAAGACACGCGTGGTCGCCTGGTCATGTCCTGTATGACACCGGCCTCCGACGGCACCTTTATTTCTATTGACGACGAAGAAGCGAAACAGTTCCGCGAAAGCGTGGTGGAGTGGTTAATGACCAACCACCCGCACGACTGTCCGGTCTGTGAGGAAGGGGGGAACTGCCACCTTCAGGATATGACCGTGATGACCGGCCACAGCTTCCGTCGTTACCGTTTCACTAAACGTACGCACCGTAACCAGGATCTGGGGCCGTTCATCTCTCACGAAATGAACCGCTGCATCGCCTGCTATCGCTGTGTTCGTTACTACAAAGACTATGCGGACGGTACGGATCTGGGCGTGTATGGCGCGCACGACAACGTCTACTTTGGTCGCCCGGAAGATGGCGTACTGGAAAGCGAGTTCTCCGGTAACCTGGTGGAAATCTGTCCGACCGGCGTCTTTACCGATAAAACGCACTCCGAGCGTTATAACCGTAAATGGGATATGCAGTTTGCCCCGAGCATCTGCCAGCAGTGCTCTATTGGTTGTAACACCAGCCCGGGTGAACGCTACGGCGAACTCCGCCGTATCGAAAACCGTTACAACGGTACCGTGAACCACTATTTCCTCTGCGACCGCGGTCGTTTCGGCTATGGCTACGTCAATCTGAAAGATCGTCCGCGTCAGCCGGTACAGCGTCGTGGAAACGATCTGATTACCCTCAATGCCGAACAGGCCATGCAGGGCGCGGCGGATATTCTACGTCAGTCGAAGAAAGTCATTGGGATCGGGTCTCCGCGCGCCAGCGTGGAAAGCAACTTTGCGCTGCGTGAGTTGGTTGGTGCGGAAAACTTCTACACCGGAATCGCGCAGTCGGAACAAGAACGTCTGCAACTGGCGCTACAAGTGCTGCGTGAAAGCGGCGTTCATACCCCTGCGCTGCGCGATATCGAATCTTACGACGCCGTGCTGGTGCTCGGTGAAGACATCACCCAGACCGGCGCGCGCGTTGCGCTGGCGGTTCGTCAGGCGGTGAAAGGGAAAGCGCGCGAAATGGCGGCGGCGCAGAAAGTGGCTGACTGGCAGATTGCGGCAATCCTTAACATTGGCCAGCGCGCTAAACATCCGCTGTTCGTCACCAACGTCGACAACACTCGTCTGGACGATATTGCCGCATGGACCTACCGCGCGCCGGTAGAAGACCAGGCGCGTTTGGGCTTTGCCATCGCCCATGCGCTCGACGCCGCCGCGCCTGCGGTGGACGGTCTGAGCAGCGACCTGAAAAGCAAAATCGACGTGATTGTTCAGGCTCTGGCTGGCGCGAAAAAACCACTGATTATCTCTGGCACCAACGCCGGGAGCAGTGACGTGATCCAGGCGGCGGCTAACGTCGCGAAAGCGCTGAAAGGTCGCGGCGCGGATGTCGGTATCACCATGATTGCCCGTTCCGTAAACAGTATGGGTCTCGGCATTATGGGCGGGGGTTCGCTTGACGACGCGCTGACCGAGCTGGAAACCGGGCGTGCTGACGCTGTCGTGGTGCTGGAAAACGATCTGCATCGTCATGCTTCCGCCACCCGCGTTAACGCTGCGCTGGCAAAAGCGCCGCTGGTGCTGGTGGTTGACCATCAACGCACCGCGATCATGGAAAACGCCCATCTGGTCCTTTCCGCCGCCAGCTTTGCTGAAAGCGACGGTACGGTCATTAACAACGAAGGCCGCGCACAGCGTTTCTTCCAGGTTTATGACCCGGCGTACTATGACAGCAACGCCGTGATGCTGGAAAGCTGGCGCTGGCTGCACTCGCTGCACAGCACCGTGCAGAACCGCCAGGTCGACTGGACGCAGCTTGACCACGTCATTGACGCCGTCGTGGCCGCGATGCCAGAGCTGGCCGGTATTAAAGACGCCGCGCCGGATGCTTCTTTCCGCATTCGCGGTCAGAAACTGGCCCGTGAACCGCACCGCTATAGCGGCCGTACCGCGATGCGCGCCAATATCAGCGTGCATGAGCCACGTCAGCCGCAGGACAAAGACACCATGTTCGCCTTCTCAATGGAAGGGAACAACCAGCCGTCGGCGCCGCGTTCACAGATTCCGTTTGCCTGGGCGCCAGGCTGGAACTCGCCACAGGCGTGGAACAAGTTCCAGGATGAAGTGGGCGGTAAACTGCGTCACGGCGATCCGGGCGTGCGTTTGATTGAAGCGTCCGAAGGGGGGCTGGATTATTTCACCACCGTTCCGGCGAGCTTCCAGCCGCAGGACGGTCAGTGGCGTATCGCGCCGTACTACCATCTGTTTGGTAGCGACGAGCTGTCCCAGCGTGCGCCGGTGTTCCAGAGCCGGATGCCGCAGCCGTACATCAAGCTCAACCCGGCCGATGCCGCGAAGCTGGGCGTCAATGCCGGTACCCGCGTCTCCTTTAGCTACGATGGCAATACGGTAACGCTGCCGGTTGAAATCGCGGAAGGGTTAACGGCAGGGCAGGTCGGTCTGCCGATGGGTATGCCAGGCATTGCGCCAGTGCTGGCCGGTGCGCATCTTGAGGATCTGCAGGAGGCACAACAATGAGTTGGATTACACCGGATCTGATCGATATCCTGCTGACGATCCTCAAAGCGGTGGTGATCCTGCTGGTCGTGGTGACCTGCGGGGCCTTCATGAGCTTTGGCGAACGTCGCCTGCTGGGTCTGTTCCAGAACCGTTATGGACCAAACCGCGTCGGCTGGGGCGGTTCGCTCCAGCTGGTGGCGGACATGATCAAGATGTTCTTTAAAGAGGACTGGATCCCGAAATTCTCGGATCGCGTCATCTTTACGCTGGCGCCAATGATCGCCTTTACCTCGCTGCTGCTGGCCTTTGCGATTGTGCCGGTTAGCCCGGGTTGGGTGGTTGCGGACCTGAACATCGGCATCCTGTTTTTCCTGATGATGGCGGGTCTGGCGGTGTATGCGGTGTTGTTCGCCGGTTGGTCGAGCAATAACAAATACTCGCTGCTCGGCGCGATGCGCGCCTCTGCGCAAACGCTGAGCTATGAAGTGTTCCTCGGACTGTCCCTGATGGGCGTGGTGGCGCAGGCCGGATCGTTCAACATGACCGACATTGTGAACAACCAGGCTGACATCTGGAACGTTATCCCGCAGTTCTTTGGTTTTGTCACCTTCGCTATCGCGGGCGTGGCAGTGTGTCACCGTCACCCGTTTGACCAGCCGGAAGCCGAACAGGAACTGGCCGACGGTTACCACATTGAATATTCCGGTATGAAATTCGGTCTGTTCTTTGTGGGGGAGTACATCGGTATCGTCACCATTTCCGCGCTGATGGTTACCCTGTTCTTCGGCGGCTGGCAAGGCCCGTTCTTACCGCCATTCATCTGGTTCGCGCTGAAAACCGCGTTCTTCATGATGATGTTCATTTTGATTCGTGCGTCGTTACCGCGTCCGCGTTATGACCAGGTAATGTCCTTCGGCTGGAAAATCTGCCTGCCGCTGACGCTCATCAACTTGCTGGTAACGGCGGCTGTCATTCTCTGGCAGGCGCAATAAGGGGCACTAAGACCATGACCTTAAAAGAGTTGTTAGTAGGTTTCGGCACCCAGGTACGCAGTATCTGGATGATCGGCCTGCATGCGTTCGCAAAACGCGAAACAAAGATGTATCCGGAAGAGCCGGTCTACCTGCCGCCCCGTTTTCGTGGTCGTATCGTCCTGACGCGCGACCCGGACGGCGAAGAGCGCTGCGTTGCCTGTAACCTGTGTGCGGTAGCGTGCCCGGTAGGCTGTATTTCTCTGCAAAAAGCGGAGACCAAAGACGGTCGCTGGTATCCGGAGTTTTTCCGCATCAACTTCTCACGCTGCATCTTCTGCGGTCTGTGCGAGGAAGCCTGTCCGACAACGGCGATCCAGCTTACCCCGGACTTTGAACTGGGTGAGTATAAGCGCCAGGATCTGGTTTTCGAGAAAGAGGATCTGCTGATCTCCGGTCCGGGTAAATATCCGGAATATAACTTCTACCGGATGGCAGGTATGGCAATCGACGGCAAAGATAAGGGCGAAGCGGAAAACGAAGCTAAGCCTATCGACGTCAAGAGCCTGTTACCGTAAGGAGAGGGGCAATGGAGTTCGCTTTTTATATCTGTGGCCTGATAGCCATTCTCGCAACCTTGCGAGTGATCACCCACACCAATCCGGTGCATGCGCTGCTGTACCTGATTATTTCGCTGCTGGCGATTTCCGGGGTGTTCTTCTCGCTGGGCGCTTACTTCGCCGGTGCGCTGGAAATCATCGTCTACGCGGGCGCCATCATGGTGCTGTTCGTGTTCGTGGTGATGATGCTCAACCTGGGCGGGTCTGAAATTGAACAGGAACGCCAATGGCTGAAGCCGCAGGTGTGGATTGGCCCGGCGGTTCTGTCGGCCATCATGCTGGTGGTGATTGTCTACGCCATTCTTGGCGTTAACGACCAGGGCATTGACGGTGAGCCGATTAGCGCGAAAGCCGTCGGTATCACCCTGTTCGGACCTTACGTTCTGGCGGTGGAGCTGGCGTCTATGCTGCTGCTGGCCGGTCTGGTTGTCGCTTTCCACGTGGGGCGTGAAGAACGCGCCGGGGAAGTGCTGAGCAACCGTAAGGACGACAGCGCGAAAAGAAAAACGGAGGAGCACGCATGATCCCCTTACAACACGGACTGATCCTCGCGGCAATCTTATTTGTTCTGGGCTTAACCGGTCTGGTTATCCGCCGCAATCTGCTGTTTATGCTGATTGGGCTGGAGATCATGATCAACGCTTCCGCGCTGGCTTTTGTGGTCGCCGGAAGCTACTGGGGCCAGACCGATGGTCAGGTGATGTACATTCTCGCCATCAGCCTTGCGGCGGCTGAAGCGAGCATCGGCCTTGCGCTGCTGCTGCAACTTCATCGCCGTCGCCAGAACCTGAACATCGATTCAGTAAGTGAGATGCGTGGATGAACATGCTTGCCTTAACCATTATTCTGCCATTGATTGGCTTTGTACTGCTGGCGTTCTCTCGCGGACGCTGGTCGGAAAATCTCTCCGCGACCGTGGGCGTTGGCTCCATCGGTCTGGCGGCGCTGGTGACCGCATTTGTCGGTATGGACTTCTTCGCGAACGGCAAGCAGGCGTACAGCCAGCCGCTGTGGACGTGGATGTCGGTCGGTGATTTCAATATCGGCTTCAACCTGGTGCTGGACGGCCTGTCGCTGACCATGCTTTCCGTGGTTACCGGCGTGGGTTTCCTGATCCACATGTTCGCTTCCTGGTACATGCGCGGCGAAGAGGGTTACTCTCGCTTCTTCGCCTACACCAACCTGTTTATCGCCAGCATGGTTGTTCTGGTGCTGTCCGATAACCTGTTGTTGATGTACCTCGGCTGGGAAGGCGTGGGCCTGTGCTCTTACTTACTGATCGGCTTCTATTACAGCGATCCGAAGAATGGCGCCGCGGCGATGAAAGCGTTCGTCGTGACCCGCGTGGGTGACGTATTCCTCGCCTTCGCGCTGTTCATCCTCTACAACGAGCTGGGTACCCTGAACTTCCGCGAAATGGTTGAACTGGCGCCAGCGCATTTCGACGCGGGCAACAACATGCTGACCTGGGCGACGCTGATGTTGCTGGGGGGAGCGGTAGGGAAATCCGCACAGCTGCCGTTGCAGACCTGGCTTGCCGACGCGATGGCTGGTCCGACGCCTGTCTCCGCGCTGATCCACGCCGCGACCATGGTCACCGCCGGCGTCTATCTGATCGCACGTACGCACGGCCTGTTCCTGATGACCCCGGAAATCCTGCATCTGGTTGGGATTGTGGGCGCAATCACGCTGGTGATGGCCGGTTTCGCCGCGCTGGTGCAAACCGACATCAAACGTGTGCTGGCATACTCCACCATGAGTCAGATTGGCTACATGTTCCTGGCGCTCGGCGTGCAGGCGTGGGATGCGGCGATTTTCCACCTGATGGCGCATGCCTTCTTTAAAGCGCTGCTGTTCCTGGCGTCTGGCTCCGTTATCCTGGCCTGCCATCATGAACAGAACATCTTCAAGATGGGCGGCCTGCGTAAGTCCATTCCGCTGGTGTATCTCTGCTTCCTGGTGGGCGGCGCGGCGCTGTCGGCGCTGCCGCTGGTGACCGCAGGCTTCTTCAGTAAGGATGAGATTCTTGCTGGCGCGATGGCGAACGGTCATATCAATCTGATGGTGGCAGGTCTGGTCGGTGCATTCATGACCTCTCTGTATACCTTCCGAATGATTTTCATCGTATTCCACGGTAAAGAACAAATTCACGCACACGCAGGGAAGGGGATCACCCACCATCTGCCGCTGATTGTCCTGATGGTGCTGTCCACCTTTGTCGGCGCGCTGATTGTGCCCCCGCTGCAGGGGGTTCTGCCGCAGACTACCGAACTTGAACATGGCCGCGTAATGACGCTGGAAATTACCTCTGGTGTCGTGGCGATCGCGGGCATCCTGATTGCCGCATGGCTGTGGCTGGGCAAACGCACGCTGGTGACGTCCATCGCCAACAGTGCGCCGGGCCGTCTGCTGGGCACCTGGTGGTACAACGCCTGGGGCTTTGACTGGCTGTACGACAAAGTGTTCGTGAAGCCGTTCCTTGGCGTGGCCTGGCTGCTGAAGCGCGATCCGCTGAATGCGCTGATGAACGTACCGGCAATCCTTTCCCGCTTTGCAGGTAAAGGCCTGCTGTTCAGCGAGAACGGCTATCTGCGCTGGTATGTGGCATCCATGAGCATCGGTGCGGTTGTGGTGCTGGCGTTGTTGATGGTTTTACGTTGATTTGAGATCGCGGTTTTGCCCGGTGGCGCTGCGCTTACCGGGCCTACAAGACCGTAGGTCGGGTAAGCAAAGCGCCACCCGACACAACAAACCGCACTCAAACGTGAATTTGTTGAAATTCGTTGAAAATCAGGTCCGACAGGACAGGCGTTATCGGCGAAGTCAGAGTGGACACCGCCTGCGCACAGCAACCGAAGCGTACTTAAGTACGTGAGGATTGCGAGCACAGCCGGGGTCGCTATGACGAGCAAGATAGCCTGAACCGGACTTAAACAAGGAACAAATACTGCCATGTTATTACCCTGGCTAATACTTATTCCCTTCATTGGTGGGTTTCTGTGCTGGCAGACCGAACGCTTTGGCGTGAAGGTGCCGCGCTGGATCGCGCTGATCACCATGGGACTGACGCTTGCGCTTGGCCTGCAGCTGTGGTTGCAGGGCGGCTATTCACTGACGCAATCCGCTGGCATTCCGCAGTGGCAGTCTGAATTTGTCCTGCCGTGGATCCCGCGCTTTGGCATCTCTATTCATCTGGCTATCGACGGTCTGTCGCTGCTGATGGTGGTGCTGACCGGCCTGCTCGGCGTTCTGGCGGTACTTTGCTCCTGGCGAGAAATCGAAAAATACCAGGGCTTCTTCCACCTGAACCTGATGTGGATCCTGGGCGGTGTGATCGGCGTGTTCCTCGCCATCGACATGTTCCTGTTCTTCTTCTTCTGGGAAATGATGCTGGTGCCGATGTACTTCCTGATCGCGCTGTGGGGCCATAAGGCGTCCGACGGTAAAACGCGTATCACGGCGGCAACCAAATTCTTCATTTACACCCAGGCGAGCGGTCTGGTGATGCTGATTGCGATCCTGGCGCTGGTGTTCGTGCATTACAATGCAACCGGCGTCTGGACCTTCAACTATGAAGCGTTGCTGAATACCCCGATGTCCCACGGCGTCGAATACTTGCTGATGCTGGGCTTCTTCATCGCCTTCGCGGTGAAAATGCCGGTGGTTCCGCTGCACGGCTGGCTGCCGGATGCGCACTCTCAGGCGCCGACCGCCGGTTCCGTTGACCTTGCGGGGATTCTGCTGAAAACCGCGGCCTACGGTCTGCTGCGTTTCTCTCTGCCGCTGTTTCCGAACGCCTCTGCGGAGTTCGCGCCGATTGCCATGTGGCTGGGTGTGATCGGCATCTTCTACGGTGCGTGGATGGCGTTTACCCAGTACGACATCAAGCGTCTGATTGCCTACACCTCCGTCTCCCATATGGGCTTCGTGCTGATTGCTATCTACACCGGCAGCCAGCTGGCGTACCAGGGGGCGGTGATCCAGATGATCGCGCACGGTCTGTCCGCGGCGGGTCTGTTTATCCTTTGCGGCCAGTTGTACGAACGTCTGCATACGCGTGATATGCGTATGATGGGCGGCCTGTGGGGCAAAATGAAGTGGCTGCCTGCGCTGTCGATGTTCTTCGCAGTGGCAACGCTCGGTATGCCTGGCACCGGTAACTTCGTCGGTGAATTTATGATCCTGTTCGGCAGCTACCAGGTTGTTCCGGTGATCACCGTCATCTCCACCTTTGGTCTGGTGTTTGCCTCTGTTTACTCGCTGGCGATGCTGCATCGTGCTTACTTCGGTAAAGCCAAAAGCCAGATTGCGAATCAGGAACTGGCAGGGATGTCGCTGCGCGAGCTGTTTATCATCCTGTTGCTGGTCGTGCTTCTGGTACTGCTTGGCTTCTATCCGCAGCCGATTCTGGATACGTCGCATTCCGCGATGAGCAACATCCAGCAGTGGTTTGTTAATTCCGTTTCTACTACAAGGCCGTAAATCGCCATGACAATAACTCCACAACACCTGATTGCGCTGCTACCGCTGCTGATCGTCGGCTTGACGGTGGTGGTTGTGATGCTCTCCATTGCGTGGCGACGCAATCACTTTCTCAATGCCACGCTGTCGGTCATTGGGCTTAACGCTGCGCTGGTTTCGCTCTGGTTTGTTGGCCAGGCGGGCGCCATGGACGTCACGCCGCTGATGCGGGTTGACGGTTTCGCCATGCTCTACACCGGGCTGGTTCTGCTGGCGAGCCTGGCGACCTGTACGTTTGCCTACCCGTGGCTGGAAGGCTATGACGACAACCGGGAAGAGTTCTACCTGCTGGTGCTGATTGCCGCTCTGGGCGGGATCCTGCTGGCGAACGCTAACCATCTGGCCGCGCTGTTCCTCGGTATCGAACTGATCTCCCTGCCGCTGTTTGGTCTGGTAGGCTATGCCTTCCGCCAGAAGCGCTCGCTGGAAGCCAGTATCAAATACACTATCCTGTCCGCCGCCGCGTCTTCCTTCCTGCTGTTTGGTATGGCGCTGGTGTACGCACAGTCCGGCAACCTGTCGTTCGTGGCCCTCGGCAAGAGCCTCGGCGACGGTATGCTGAGCGAACCGCTGTTGCTGGCGGGCTTCGGGATGATGATTGTCGGCCTCGGCTTTAAATTGTCTCTGGTGCCGTTCCACCTGTGGACGCCTGACGTCTATCAGGGCGCGCCTGCGCCGGTATCGACCTTCCTGGCGACGGCGAGCAAAATCGCTATCTTCGGTGTGGTGATGCGTTTGTTCCTCTATGCGCCAGTAGGCGACAGCGAAGCGGTACGCGTGGTGCTGGGCATTATCGCCTTTGCCTCTATCATCTTCGGTAACCTGATGGCGCTGAGCCAGACCAACATTAAGCGTCTGCTCGGTTACTCCTCCATCTCTCACCTCGGCTATCTGCTGGTGGCGCTGATTGCCCTGCAGAGCGGCGAGATGTCGATGGAAGCGGTAGGCGTCTACCTGGCCGGCTATCTCTTTAGCAGCCTTGGCGCGTTTGGTGTGGTCAGTCTGATGTCCAGCCCGTACCGTGGGCCGGATGCTGACTCACTGTTCTCCTATCGCGGTCTGTTCTGGCATCGTCCTGTTCTCGCCGCGGTCATGACGGTAATGATGCTGTCGCTGGCGGGTATCCCGATGACGCTCGGCTTTATCGGCAAGTTCTACGTGCTGGCGGTCGGCGTGCAGGCCAGCCTGTGGTGGCTGGTTGCCGCCGTGGTGGTCGGTTCCGCGATAGGTTTGTACTATTACCTGCGCGTTGCGGTCAGCCTGTACCTGAGCGCGCCGCAGCAGCTTAACCGCGATGCGCCGTCGAACTGGCAGTACAGCGCGGGCGGCATTGTGGTGCTGATCTCCGCGCTGCTGGTGCTGGTGCTCGGCGTCTGGCCGCAGCCGCTGATCAGCATTGTGCAGTTAGCGATGCCGCTGATGTAAGCGAAACGCAGACCTAAAAAAACCCGCTTCGGCGGGTTTTTTTGTGGGCTGGCATAACGCCCAGCCTTTCTGGCGTTATTAGGATCCGCTTAACAGCTGTCTGCTCACCAGCGGGCCGTCAATTCTGTTCACCGCGCGCGTCATCACTTCCTGAATAACTGACGACAGCTCGTTGATTTCAAACTTCGCCACATAGCCGTCAGCTTTCACTTTGCGTACGTGATCTTCGTTGGCGCTGCCAGACAGAGAGGAGTGGATCACCACTGGAATGTGCTTCAGGCGTTCATCGGTTTTAATCTTACGGGTAAGGGTGAATCCGTCCATCTCTGGCATTTCCAGGTCGGTAAGCACCAGGGCGATTTTTTCGCTGATGGCTTTGCCTTCCGCTTCGGCCTCTTTCGCCAGATGCTGGATTTTCTCCCACGCGTCTTTTCCGGTAACGTGCATCTGGTGCGGAATGTCCATTGCGTTCAAGCCTTTTTCCAGCATCGCCCGTGCCACGCGAGAGTCTTCGGCGACAATGGCCACCGCTCCGGGGGTAATGTTGAATTTACTGGTTTTCAGTTCCGTGGCGCGTAGGTCATGGTTTGCGGGCACGATGTCATACAGGATCTGCTCAACGTCCAGCACCAGCGCCAGGTTGTTGGTCTCTTTGTCCTCGTCCAGGCAGGCGATACTGGTGATGTAACGTCCGTTTACCGCTTTCTCGGCGGTATGCACCTGCTGCCAGTCCAGACGCATGATGTTTTCCACTGACTCGACGGCGAAGGCCTGGACGCTGCGGGCGTATTCGGTGATCAGCAGGATATTCAACCCGTTTTCCGGTTTACACCCGGCGACGGCGGGGAGGTCGATCACCGGGATCACCTGATCGCGAATATTCACCATCCCCAGCAGCGGCGCCTTCATGCCTGCCGGACGCGTAAACGTCGGCATTGGCACAATTTCTCGCAACTTAAAGACGTTAATGCCAAACAGCTCAGACTTTTGCTCGTGCAGGGAGGTTCCCAAACGAAACAGCAGCAGCTCAAAGCGGTTGGACAGGGTGAGATTCGCCCTGTCATCGATATCTTTCTGGAAATTGTCCATTCTGTCCTCAGTGTGAATACTGCCTTTTTACTGTTATCGGCACCGGGGACAAAAAGTGGAGCGTTAAACCGTGAAAACGGCGAAATCCCCAGCCAGTTCCGTGTGCGGAAAAATGGCCCGACACTCCGCCAGAAGGCGCTGGCAGCCGGTTTCATCGTAGCGTGAACTGATATGCGTCATGATGAGCTTGCCGACTCCTGCCTCTTTCGCCAGCATCGCCGCCTGACGGGTGGAGCTGTGACCCCGGCTGTTGGCCTTCTCTTCCATCGAGGCATCCAGGGTGGTTTCGTGAATCATCACGTCAACCCCTTTCGCCAGCGCAAGGGCGCCGATGCAGGGCGCCGTGTCGCCAAAAATGGCCACCGCTTTGCCCGTGGTTGCCGGAGCAAGGTAGTCCGCGCCGTTGATGGTGCGGCCATCATCAAGGGTAATTGTCTTTCCGGCTTTCAAGTCCTGAAACCAGGGACCCGGCGTAACCCCCGCGGCTTTCAGCGCGTTGGCGTCAAGCGCACCCGGTTTGTCGTGTTCTTCAACGCGGTAGCCGTAGCATTCCAGCGGGTGTTCAAGCGGGTAGGCGGTTACCTTGCGCAAGCCGTCGTCAAGGATTTCACCGGCGGTAATCTCGACAATATCCAGCGGATAGTCGGTCCACGAACCACTCAGGCGCAGGCTGGTTTCGGTGAATTCACGAAGCCCTTTGGGTCCATAAAGGGTCAGCGGATGCGGATTGCCTGCCATCGAGCGGCTACACAACAGACCCGGTAAACCAAACAGATGATCGCCATGCAGGTGGCTGATAAAAATGCGTTCAATCTTGCCGGGATGAAACGCCGTCTCCAGCATCTGCTGCTGCGTGCCTTCCCCGCAGTCAAACAGCCACAGCGCGGGCTGAGTGGGATGGTGCAGATGCAACAATATCGCCGTGACGTTGCGCGCGCGGGTAGGGACGCCCGCCGAGGTACCTAAAAAGATAAATTCCATTATTTCATTACACTTTTTCAACTTATTCTGGCTAGTATAAAACGTTTGAGCAAAAGGAGGGCGCGATGATTACCTGGCAAGATCTGCATCATTCACAATTAACGGTTCCCGCGTTGTACGCGCTACTTAAACTGCGCTGCGCGGTGTTTGTTGTCGAACAGCGCTGCCCTTATCTGGATATTGACGGCGACGATCTGGTGGGTGAAAACCGCCATATCCTCGGCTGGCATAACGATGAGCTGGTGGCGTATGCGAGGATTCTGAAAAGTGACAACGCGCTGGAGCCGGTGGTCATTGGCCGGGTGATCGTCAGCGAAGCCCTGCGTGGCGAAAAGCTTGGCCAACATCTGATGTCCCGGACGCTCGCCGCCTGCCAGCAGCACTGGCCGCAAAAAGCGCTGTATCTCGGCGCGCAGGCGCATCTGCAAAACTTCTACGCGCGATTCGGTTTTACGCCCGTGACCGATGTCTATGATGAAGACGGCATTGCCCATATCGGTATGGCCCGTGAGGCAATTCAGGCGTAAATCCGCGTCGTTGTCTATAGTTAGGAACAGGTTTTACTAAAATGGAGAACGAGAATGTCTTATCAGTTTGGTGATTCGCGTATTGATGACGACCTGACGTTGCTGAGCGAGACGCTGGAAGAGGTGCTGCGCTCTTCGGGTGACCCTGCCGATCAAAAGTATATCGAACTCAAAGCGCGCGCAGAACAAGCGCTGGAAGATGTAAAAAATCGCGTCAGCCATGCGTCCGACAGCTATTACTATCGCGCAAAACAGGCGGTATATCGCGCTGATGACTATGTGCATGAAAAACCGTGGCAGGGGATCGGCGTGGGCGCAGCGGTAGGTATGGTACTGGGCTTGCTGCTCGCACGGCGTTAACCCTCACCGGAAACGCATCGACTCCCTAAACTGGGGTACTGCATTTTTTCTGTAGTACCCCGTATAATGTGAGGTTTTTAACAGGGAGAGGTCCGCGTGAATTCACTCACTACTGCGCTGGAAAGCCTGACGCGCCTTTTATCGCAGGAATTACCCGCCGCGCCGGGCATGCGGGTTTTCGATGTCCCTTTCCCCCTCAATGACGCTTTCGACGCGTTAAGCTGGCTTGCGAGCCAGCCTGTTTACCCACAATTTTACTGGCAGCAGCGCAACGGCGATGAAGAAGCCGCCGTGCTCGGTTCGGTTTCCCGCTTTTCCTCGCTTGATGCCGCGCAGCGTTTTCTTCGCGACCACCCACAGCAAAGCGACCTGCGAGTCTGGGGACTGAACGCCTTCGACCCGAAAACGGGCGAACTCTTTTTGCCCCGTCTGGAATGGCGGCGCTGTGCGGGCGTGGCGGTGCTGCGGTTGCATGTCTGGAGCGACAGATCGCTGCGTGAGGATGCCGACCGGGCGCTGTCGTTTCTCGCTTCACTGGCGAGCGTCAAACCGCTGGCGGCGCTGCGGCTAACCCTGGTTGGCGAGCAGCACTGGCCGGAAAAAGCAGGCTGGGTGACGCTGATTCAGCAGGCAACACGCACGATTGCCGAAGACCAACTGGAAAAAGTGGTGCTGGCGCGCGCCAGCGATCTGCAATTTTCTCGTCCGGTGAATGCGGCCGCGATGATGGCGGCAAGCCGTCGTCTGAATCTGAACTGCTATCATTTCTACATGGCCTTTTGCGCGAACAGCGCTTTTCTTGGCTCATCCCCGGAGCGACTCTGGCGGCGGCGGGATACCGCGCTCCGGACCGAGGCGCTGGCGGGTACAGTCGCTAACGATCCTGATGACTACAAAGCCTGGCAACTGGGCGAGTGGTTAATGAAGGACGATAAAAATCAGCGCGAAAACATGCTGGTGGTCGAAGATATTTGCCAGCGATTACAACAATATACCCATTCGCTGGACGTGCTGCCGCCAAAAGTGCTGAGGCTGCGAAAGGTCCAGCATTTGCGCCGCTGCATCTGGACGGCGCTGAATCAGCCTGACGATACGCTGTGCTTACTGCAACTCCAGCCGACGGCGGCGGTGGCGGGGATCCCCCGGGATCGCGCGCGGATGTTCATTCATCAACATGAACCGTTCGAACGCGAATGGTACGCCGGGTCGGCAGGTTATCTGTCGTTACAGCAAAGCGAGTTTTGCGTGTCGCTGCGCTCAGCGAAAATCACCGACAACGTGGTCAGACTGTATGCCGGAGCGGGCATTGTTCGCGGTTCCGATCCCGAACAGGAATGGCAGGAAATCAACAATAAAGCCGCAGGTCTGCGAACTTTGTTACAGATGGACGGATAATGAGTCACTTAATTCCGATTCATATCAATAATCCATTTTTTCCATTCTTTATACTGAGTCGCAATATTGATACCGGACAAACTCATGTCAGTAAGCGCATTTAACCGACGCTGGGCGGCGGTCATTCTGGAAGCATTAACTCGCCACGGTGTCAGGCATGTCTGCATTGCCCCTGGCTCGCGTTCCACGCCCCTCACGCTGGCGGCGGCGGAAAACGCGGCATTTATTCACCACACGCATTTCGATGAGCGTGGACTTGGTCATCTGGCGCTGGGACTGGCAAAGGCGAGCAAACAACCGGTGGCGGTAATCGTCACGTCCGGTACGGCGGTGGCTAACCTCTATCCGGCGCTGATTGAAGCGGGGCTGACCGGTGAAAAGCTGATTCTGCTGACGGCCGATCGCCCCCCTGAACTGATCGACTGCGGTGCGAATCAGGCCATTCGCCAGGCAGGGATGTTTGCGTCCCATCCGTCGCAAACGATCTCGCTGCCGCGTCCGACGCAGGATATTCCGGCAAGCTGGCTGGTTTCGACCCTCGATAACGCGCTGGCGTCGCTGCATGCTGGCGCCGTGCACATCAACTGTCCCTTTGCCGAACCGTTGTATGGCGATATGGACGACACGGGACTGGCCTGGCAGCAGCGCCTCGGCGACTGGTGGCAGGATGACAAGCCCTGGCTGCGCGAAGCGCGTCGGCTGGAAAGTGAAAAGCAGCGCGACTGGTTTTTCTGGCGCCAGAAGCGAGGGGTGGTCGTTGCCGGGCGCATGAGCGCGGAAGAGGGTAAAAAGGTTGCCGAGTGGGCGCAAACGCTGGGCTGGCCGCTGATTGGCGATGTGCTGTCGCAAACCGGACAACCGCTGCCCTGTGCCGATCTGTGGCTCGGGAACGCGAAGGCGGTCACCGAACTGCAACAGGCGCAGATTGTCGTACAGTTGGGCAGCAGCCTGACCGGGAAACGGTTGCTGCAGTGGCAGGCAACCTGCACGCCGGACGAATACTGGATTGTCGATAATATCGAAGGGCGGCTGGATCCGGCCCATCATCGCGGTCGCCGTCTGGTGGCGAAAATTGGCGACTGGCTGGCATTGCATCCGGCGGAAAAACGCAAGCCCTGGTGCGTGGCGATCCCGCGTCTGGCTGAGCAGGCCTGGCAGGCGGTGGCGGCGCGTCGTGACGCGTTTGGCGAAGCGCAACTGGCGCACCGCATCCGCGACTATTTGCCCGAACAGGGACAGTTGTTCGTCGGTAACAGCCTGGTGGTGCGCCTGATCGATGCGTTTTCACAGTTACCCGCGGGATATCCGGTATACAGCAACCGTGGGGCGAGTGGCATTGACGGCTTATTGTCAACCGCCGCGGGCGTACAGCGCGCCAGCGCCAAATCAACGCTGGCGATTGTCGGCGATCTTTCGGCGCTCTACGATCTTAACGCGCTGGCGCTGCTGCGCCAGGTATCCGCGCCGTTCGTACTGATTGTCGTCAACAATAACGGTGGACAGATTTTCTCACTGCTGCCGACGCCGCAGAGCGAACGCGAGCGATTTTATCTGATGCCGCAAAATGTCCATTTTGAACACGCTGCCGCGATGTTCGAGCTGAAATATTATCGTCCGGAAACCTGGGATGAACTGGACGCGGCGATAGCCGGCGCGTGGCGAACACCTGCGACGACGGTGATTGAACTGGTGGTTAACGATACCGACGGCACCCGGACGTTGCAGCAACTGCTGGCGCAGGTAAGCCATCTATGAACCTGCACGCGCAGGCGAAACCCGCTCAGCCCGGCGCGCCCTGGCTGGTTTTTCTGCACGGTTTTTCCGGCGACTGCCGGGAATGGCAGGCGGTCGGCGAGCAGTTGACGGCGTTTTCCCGTCTGTATGTCGATCTGCCCGGCCACGGCGGTTCCGCTGAGATTCGCGTAAGCGGATTTGCGCAGGTGATCGAATTACTGCGCAGTACTTTAATTAGTTACAACATACTGAACTACTGGCTGGTAGGTTACTCGCTCGGCGGCAGAGTGGCGATGACGGCAGCCTGTCAGGGGATGACCGGACTGTGTGGCCTGGTGGTTGAAGGCGGTCATCCGGGGCTACAAAGTGAGGCGGCGCGCGACGCGCGCCGTCGTTCCGATGCTCACTGGGCGCAGCGTTTTCGCCAGGAAGCGCTGCGAGACGTTTTCAGCGACTGGTATCAACAACCCGTTTTTGCCTCGTTAAATGCCGGGCAAAGGGCCGAACTGGTTGCCCTGCGAAGCGACAATAACGGCGGCACGCTGGCGGCGATGCTCGAAGCCACCTCGCTTGCGGCGCAGCCCGATTTACGCGCGGCGCTCACCGCGCGGACATTTCCGTTTTATTATTTATGTGGTGAACGTGACAGCAAATTTCGCGCGCTAGCGGCGGAATTAGCGGCGGAAAGCCATGTGATTCGTAACGCCGGACACAACGCGCACCGGGAAAATCCCGCTGGCGTGGTGGCATGTCTGGCGCAGATTCTGCGTCTCTGACTAAAGGACACACTATGATCTATCCTGATGAAACAATGCTTTACGCACCGGTTGAATGGCACGACTGCTCTGAAGGCTACACCGATATTCGCTATGAGAAGTCCAGCGACGGTATTGCAAAAATCACCATTAACCGTCCACAGGTGCGCAACGCTTTCCGTCCTTTGACCGTTAAAGAGATGATCCAGGCGCTGGCGGATGCCCGTTATGACGACAACGTGGGGGTGATTATCCTCACTGGCGAAGGTGACAAAGCCTTTTGCGCGGGTGGCGACCAGAAAGTGCGCGGCGACTACGGCGGTTACCAGGACGACTCCGGTGTACATCACCTGAACGTGCTGGATTTCCAGCGCCAGATCCGCACCTGTCCGAAGCCGGTAGTGGCGATGGTGGCCGGTTATTCCATCGGCGGCGGCCACGTGCTGCATATGATGTGCGATCTGACCATCGCAGCGGAAAATGCAATTTTCGGCCAGACCGGCCCGAAAGTCGGTTCGTTTGACGGCGGCTGGGGCGCATCTTACATGGCGCGGATCGTTGGACAAAAGAAAGCGCGTGAAATCTGGTTCCTGTGCCGTCAGTATGATGCGCAGCAGGCGCTGGATATGGGGCTGGTTAACACCGTAGTTCCGCTGGCGGATCTGGAAAAAGAGACCGTGCGTTGGTGTCGCGAAATGCTGCAAAACAGCCCGATGGCGCTGCGCTGCCTGAAAGCCGCGCTGAACGCCGACTGTGACGGGCAGGCGGGTCTGCAGGAACTGGCGGGAAATGCCACCATGCTGTTCTATATGACGGAAGAAGGTCAGGAAGGCCGTAACGCCTTCAACCAGAAACGTCAGCCTGATTTCAGCAAATTCAAACGGAATCCGTAATGCGTAGCGCGCAGGTATACCGCTGGCAGATCCCCATGGACGCGGGGGTGGTTCTGCGTGACAGGCGGTTAAAAACCCGCGACGGGCTGTATGTCTGTCTGCGTGACGGCGAACAGGAAGGGTGGGGAGAGATCTCCCCGCTGCCAGGCTTTAGCCTCGAAACCGTTGAAGATGCGCAGGTGGCCCTGCTGGCCTGGGTTAACGACTGGCTGCTGGGCGGCGAGTTACTGCCGGATATGCCGTCGGTGGCGTTTGGCGTCAGCTGCGCGCAGGCGGAACTGACGGGAATGCTGCCCGCAGCGGCGGACTATCGCGCCGCGCCGCTGTGTACCGGCGATCCGGACGATCTGGTGCTGCAACTGGCCGACATGCCTGGTGAAAAAGTGGCGAAGATTAAAGTCGGCCTGTACGAAGCGGTACGCGACGGCATGGTGGTTAACCTGCTGCTGGAGGCGATACCGGAGCTGCATCTGCGTCTGGATGCCAACCGTGCCTGGACACCGCTGAAAGCGCAACAATTTGCGAAGTACGTCAACCCGGACTATCGCCATCGCATCGCTTTCCTGGAAGAACCGTGTAAAACCCGCGACGATTCCCGGGCATTTGCCCGTGAGACCGGGATTGCCATCGCCTGGGATGAAAGCCTGCGCGATGCCGACTTCGCCTTCGAGGCGGAAGAGGGCGTCCGCGCGGTGGTGATCAAGCCGACGCTGACCGGCTCGCTGGACAAGGTTCGTCAACAGGTTGAGTCCGCACATGCGCTGGGGCTGACGGCGGTGATCAGTTCGTCCATTGAATCGAGCCTGGGTTTAACGCAGTTGGCGCGTATTGCCGCGTGGCTGACGCCGCAGACCATTCCCGGTCTCGACACCCTGAACCTGATGCAGACGCAGCAGCTTCGCCGCTGGCCGGGCAGCACACTACCGTGTACAGAACTTGATGCGCTGGAACGGGTGCAATGAGCTTTTCTGACTGGCCGTGGCGTCACTGGCGGCAGGTAAGAGGGGATGCGCCCGCTCTGCGCCTGAATGATGAGGTACTCACCTGGCAAGCGCTCTGCCAGCGCATTAACGCGCTGGCGGGCGGTTTTGCCGCGCAGGGCGTGGTGGAAGGCAGTGGGGTAATGCTGCGCGCCTGGAACCATCCTCAGACGCTGTTGGCGTGGCTGGCGCTATTGCAGTGCGGCGCGCGTGTTCTGCCGATCAACCCGCAGCTTCCGCAGTCGCTTCTGTCCACGCTGCTGCCGGATCTGACGTTACAGTTTGCGCTGGATCGCGAAGGCGACAATCCCTTTGCTTTTTTGACGACGCTGACGATGCGGGAAGAGGCGGGCGATCATGGCGTGGCCTGGCAACCACAGCGTCTGAGTTCAATGACGCTGACGTCCGGCTCCACCGGTTTGCCTAAGGCCGCCGTGCATACCTGCCAGGCGCATCTCGCCAGCGCCGAAGGCGTCCTCTCGCTGATACCCTTCGGCAAAGACGACGACTGGCTGCTTTCCCTGCCGCTGTTTCACGTCTCCGGTCAGGGCATCTTATGGCGCTGGCTGTTTGCCGGCGCGCGGATGACCGTACGGGAAAAACAGCCGCTGGAGCAGATGCTGGCCGGATGCACCCATGCGTCGCTGGTGCCAACGCAACTGTGGCGGTTGCTGATGAACCAGACGCCCGTTTCGCTGAAGGCGGTGCTGCTCGGCGGCGCGGCGATCCCGGTTGCGTTAACGGAGCAGGCGCGCGCGCAGGGCATTCGCTGTTGGTGCGGCTACGGACTGACCGAATTTGCCTCGACGGTATGCGCCAAAGAGGCCGATGGGCAGGCGGACGTCGGGGAGCCGTTACCGGGACGCGAAGTCAACGTTGTTAATGACGAAGTGTGGCTGCGTGCGGCGAGCATGGCGGCAGGTTACTGGCGAAACGGTAGACTGGCGCCGCTGGTTAACGACGAAGGATGGTTTGCTACACGCGATCGCGGTGTGCTGTCTAATAATAAATTAACCCTTCTCGGGCGGCTGGATAATCTCTTTTTTAGCGGTGGCGAAGGGATCCAACCGGAAGAGGTTGAGCGGGTGATTGCCGCCCATCCGCAGGTGCAACAGGTCTTTATTGTTCCCGTGGCGGATGCCGAGTTCGGCCAACGTCCCGTTGCGGTCGTGGAATATGACGCCAGCGAAGCGGTTCCGGACCTTCGCGAATGGGTGAAAGACAAGCTGGCGCGTTTCCAGCAGCCGGTGGGGTGGTTGATCTTGCCGGATACGCTTAAAAACGGCGGCATCAAAATTTCACGCCGGGCGTTGACCGACTGGGTGCGACAGATTTACGCGGATCGATAATGAATACGCGGGGGGAGCAATCTCCCCGAAAAACGTCATTAAACTCTTCGGGAAATAATTATTAAATAGCGGGTAATGCAATATTAGCAGGTGAATATTAATTTAACCTTAAGAAATAAAATAAAGACGAAAAAGGGATTATTCGCCTGAATAACCTTTGCTTTTATTCAGATTTTAAGGCATTTTCACGACACGAATTTTCGACTGGTATACCGAAAGGTAGACCGTATTTTATTTATTTTTATTGCGTGGAAAGTGACGTGTCAGCTTATTTCCAGTATTTTTCTCATTCCCGAAAATATGCCGCTATTTTGATCGTCAGTCTGGTTGTTCTGATTGGTGTTAGCGGCAAGGTGGCGTGGAGCAGCAACGGTTTGCCGCGCATCAATACCCCGACGCTCGCCTTGCTGGCAAAGCAGCACCCCGTCATCGTTCTGTTTCGCCATGCTGAGCGCTGCGATCGTTCCGAACATCCCTATCTGTCAGATAAAACCGGTATTACCGCATACGGCGCGCATCTGGCCAGGGCGCGTGGAGAGACGTTCGCCGCACAAATTAACGATTATTCATTATTTGCCAGTCCTGCCGTACGCACTATTCAGTCGGCGACGTGGTTTTCCGGCGGTAAGAAACTCACCGTGGATAACGCGATGCGTACATGTGGAGGCGGAACGCAACGGGCTATTCTACGCCTCGCCAAACAGTCACAGGGTAAAAATACGGTTATTTTTACGCATAATCATTGTCTGACGTGGCTGGCGGAAAATATGCGCGGCGTTAAATACGATCCGGGATATCTGGACGCTTTAGTGATGCATGCCGATCACGGTAAGCTTTATTTAGATGGTCAACTGATGATTCAATAATAAAAGCTTATCTCATCAGCGTCTCAATGACAGCCATAAAGGCTGTCATGTTCTGTTAAAGTAATCCTTTCAGCCCCAACGTTTTTCGCGTGGCGATATTCAGATCATATTTCGGTAAATCTTCCGGTTTGACCCAGGCGAAGGCCTGAAACTCTTCGTTAATATGCACTTCACGGTTAGCGGCAATGCAGTCAAAGATCAGGTAAATCATGTAGATCTCTTCCTGACTACCGTCCGGATAGGTTTTAGTACGGATATCATCGCTGAACGTCCAGGGTTTAATATCACTCAGTATCAATTCATCTCCGAGCTCTTCGCGGATCTCACGACGCAGGGCGTCTTCAATTAGCTCCCCCGGCTCCACGCCACCGCCTGATAAGGCCCATTGACCCGGAAAAACACCGCGATCGTCGGCCATCTGGCACAACAGGTAACTGCCATTATTCTGTATTAAGGGGCAAACAATAGTCCTTTGACGCACGATAATGTTCCTTAAAGCAGAGGTAAATGTGCCAGCGAAAAGCATATCGCCTGACAACACGAGTAAAAAACGTCTCTTTTCCAGACAAAACCGGGAATTAATGTAAGGAAGATTGATCAATAAAAAATTGATCCTGGGCAAGCCCCTATTGGCTATACGGATTTCGTTACCGTTTCCCCTTACCAGACCGATCTTATTTAGTTACAAAACCCTGAACTAACCATTTTTTAACACCTTGATTCCTGCGTTAATGACAGTACAATCCGGCGGTTTTGGGACGTTTTGCGCAATTGCTTGCTGGAAAGGGTAAAAATGAAAAAAAGCGTAATAGTTGGACTGGCTGGAATGCTGTTCGTGTCCGCGACCGTGAATGCGATGAGTATCAGCGGCCAGGCGGGGGAAGATTACACCAATCTCGGTGTTGGATTTGGTACGGAGTCCAGCGGCCTGGCGCTAAGCGGTAACTGGATGCACAACGATGACGACGGCGACGCCGCAGGTCTGGGTCTGGGGTTAAATATTCCTCTTGGACCCATGCTGGCAACGGTCGGCGGCAAAGGCATTTATACCAATCCCAAGGATGGTGAAGAAGGTTACGCGGCGGCGGTCGGCGGCGGGCTGCAGTGGCCGATTGGCGACAGCTTCCGTCTGTTTGGCGAGTACTATTACTCACCGGACTCGCTGTCCAGTGGTATTGACAGCTACGAAGAAGCTAACGCTGGCGCACGCTGGACCCTTCTGCGTCCGCTGAGCATTGAAGCGGGCTATCGCTATCTGAATCTGGCGGGCAAAGACGGCAACCGCGACAACGCAATTGCTGACGGTCCGTATGTTGGGGTTAACGCCAGCTTCTAATCGCTTCGGCGCGGCGTCCTGCCGCGCCTGTTTTTTTCTCCTCCTCCTTCTTCATGCGTTATAGTGTTTGCATCATAAAAGCAGGAGAACACGATGTTACACGTGGAGATGCTATCCACCGGGGATGAAGTGTTGCATGGGCAAATTGTCGACACTAACGCCGCCTGGCTGGCCGATTTTTTCTTTAATCAGGGATTACCCTTAACGCGTCGCAACACGGTGGGCGACAATCTTGACGACCTGGTCGCCATTTTGCGCGAGCGCAGCCAGCACGCAGATGTTCTGATCGTCAATGGCGGGCTGGGCCCCACCAGCGATGATCTGAGCGCCCTGGCGGCGGCGACGGCAAAGGGGGAGGGGCTGGTGTTACATGAACCCTGGCTTGCTGAAATGGCGCGTTTTTTCCGCGAGCGCGGTCGGGCGATGGCGCCCAGCAACCGCAAACAGGCGGAGCTGCCGGCCAGCGCCGAGTTTATCAACAATCCGGTCGGGACCGCCTGTGGCTTTGCGGTTCAGTTGAATCGCTGCCTGATGTTTTTCACGCCGGGCGTGCCGTCTGAATTTAAGGTGATGATTGAGCACGAGATCCTGCCGCGCCTGCGTGAACGCTTCGCGCTGAGCGAAGCACCGCTGTGTCTGCGTCTGACGACCTTTGGACGTTCGGAAAGCGATCTTGCCCAAAGCCTTGACTCGCTGACGCTGCCGGAAGGTGTGACGCTGGGGTACCGTTCGTCAATGCCGATCATCGAGCTGAAGCTCACTGGCCCATACGCCCAGCGTGAAGCGATGCAAACCCTGTGGCAGGAGGTGAAGCGCGTTGCCGGACAAAGCCTGATCTTTGAAGGCACGGAAGGCCTGCCTGCGCAAATTGCCCGTGAACTGCAGAAAAGGCAGCTTAGCCTGACGCTCAGCGAGCAATACACCGCAGGGCTGGTGGCGTTGCAGCTTTCAAGGGCGGGCGCGCCGCTTCTGGCCAGTGAAGTGGTGCCTTCTCAGGAAGAAACGCTGGCGCAAACCGCGCACTGGACGAACGAGCGTCGCGGTAACCATTATGCCGGTCTGGCGCTGGCGGTATCCGGCCTGGAAAACGAACATCTTAATTTTGCCCTGGCCACGCCAGACGGCACCTGGGCGCTACGGGTTCATTTTAGCGTCACACGGCATAGCCTGCAGGTGCGTCAGGAAGTCTGCGCGATGATGGCGCTGAATATGCTGCGCCGCTGGCTTAACCATCAGGAGGTCGCGACAGAGCACGGCTGGATTGAGGTGGTCGAGTCGTTTACGCTGTGATCGCGCTGACTCGCTTGTAAAAAGTATCCGGCACACTGCCCGGTTGCGTTACGGCATACCGGGCCTGGGCGATAGCGCTTTTTAAGATGCCCACCGTGGCGTCAGTCGCCATCCGGCAATAAGCCGTCATGCTTGTCCAACCTGCTGTACTTCCGCCGAAAAAATCCGTGCGTTTATTCACATTTTTCCTCATTTTTTTTCCATTCTGCTGGAAGTGAGGCGCGATTTGATGTGCTTCACAAATTTCCCCCCGCGTACCGATCACACTGATTCCAGTATCTCAGACTGGAGTCCAGTATGTTGGAATCAAGTAAAGTGCCGGCGCTTACCCGCGCCATCGACATCCTTAATCTGATCGCGAGGATTGGCCCGTGCAGCGCGGCGACGATCATTGAGACGCTGAGCATTCCCAAGAGCACCGCGTATCTGCTGCTCAACGAACTGAAGCGCCAGCGGTTTATCAGCGTCGACCATCAGGAGAATTTTTGCCTGTGGACCAAACTGGTGGAGCTTTCCGGGCATGCGCTTAGCAAAATGGATCTGCGCGAACTGGCACGCCCGCGCCTGACACAGTTGATGGATGAAACCGGCATGCTCTGCCATTTGGGGATCATCGATCACGAGAGTGCTTACTACATCCTGAAAGTGGAATCTTCCTCCACCATCAGCGTTCGCTCCCACGAAGGTAAAAGCCTTTCGCTTTATCGTTCCGGTATCGGCAAATGTCTGCTGGCCTGGCAACCGGCGCCGGTGCGCAAAGCCATCATTGCGCAACTGGTATGGGAAAAGGCGACGCCGACGACCATTACCGACCCGCAACAGCTTAGCGACGAACTGGAGCGCATCCGCCAGCGCGGATGGAGCTTTGACAACGGTGAAGATTACCCGGACGTGCGTTGTGTCGCCGCGCCAGTTTTTAATGCCAACAATGAACCCGCCGCCGCCATTTCGGTGGTCGGCACCCGATTACAAATCAACGATGAGAACCGTGATTATCTGGCCGGGAAGGCGATTGCCTGCGCGAAGGATATTTCACGCCTTCTGGGATGGAAAAGTCCCTTCGATTCACTCGCATCATAAATGGAGAACATCATGACCCTACCTAAAATTAAACATGTTCGCGCCTGGTTTACCGGCGGCGCTACGGCTGAAAAAGGCGCTGGCGGCGGTGACTATCACGATCAGGGGGCCAATCACTGGATTGACGATCACATCGCCACGCCGATGAGTAAATATCGCGAGTACGAACAGTCGCGTCAGTCTTTCGGGATCAACGTACTGGGCACGCTGATTGTGGAAGTCGAAGCCGATAACGGCCAGACGGGCTTTGCCGTCTCCACGGCGGGCGAGATGGGCTGTTTTATCGTTGAAAAGCATCTCAATCGGTTTATCGAAGGGAAATGTGTCAGCGACATCAAACTGATACACGATCAAATGCTTGGCGCGACCATGTACTATTCCGGTTCCGGCGGTCTGGTCATGAACACGATTTCCTGCGTCGATCTGGCGTTGTGGGATCTGTTCGGTAAAGTCGTTGGCCTGCCGGTTTACAAACTGCTTGGCGGCGCAGTGCGGGACGAAATTCAGTTCTATGCCACTGGCGCCCGTCCGGATCTGGCGAAAGGGATGGGCTTTATCGGCGGGAAAATGCCGACCCACTGGGGGCCGCATGACGGCGATGCGGGGATCCGTAAAGATGCGGCAATGGTCGCCGATATGCGCGAGAAATGTGGCCCGGACTTCTGGCTGATGCTCGACTGCTGGATGAGCCAGGACGTGAACTATGCCACCAAACTGGCCCACGCCTGTGCGCCTTACAATCTGAAATGGATTGAAGAGTGTCTGCCGCCGCAGCAGTACGAAGGCTACCGCGAACTGAAGCGCAATGCGCCGGCGGGGATGATGGTCACCAGCGGTGAGCATCACGGCACTCTCCAGTCTTTCCGCACCTTGTCGGAAACCGGCATCGACATTATGCAGCCGGATGTGGGCTGGTGCGGCGGCCTGACCACGCTGGTCGAGATCGCCGCTATCGCCAAAGCGCGCGGACAACTGGTGGTGCCACACGGTTCCTCGGTCTATTCGCATCACGCGGTCATTACCTTCACGAATACGCCATTCAGCGAATTCCTGATGACCAGTCCGGACTGTTCAACGATGCGCCCGCAGTTTGACCCGATCCTCCTTGATGAGCCGGTGCCGGTGAACGGACGCATTCATAAATCTGTACTGGATAAGCCTGGATTTGGCGTCGAGCTTAACCGCGACTGCAACCTGAAACGCCCTTATAGCCACTAATGACCTGTGCGTTGCCGTTTATCCGGCAACGCCCTCCCTGTTGAGGATCTTGCTATGAGTACCACTTTGCTTGACCGCGTCGTAAAGAAAAACCGCGCGCGTTTGATCCCGTTCATGCTCACGCTGTACGTACTGGCGTTTCTGGATCGTTCGAATATAGGCTTCGCCAAAGAGACCTATCAAATTGATACCGGGCTAAGCAATGAAGCCTATGCGCTGGGGGCGGGGATTTTCTTCGTGGTCTACGCCTTTCTCGGGGTGCCTGCCAACCTGCTGATGCGCAAACTGGGGGCGAGAACCTGGATCGGCACCACCACGCTGCTGTGGGGCTTTCTCTCCGCGGCGATGGCGTGGGCGGATACAGAGGCGAAATTCCTGATTATTCGTACCCTGCTGGGGGCGGCGGAAGCCGGTTTCTTCCCCGGCATGATCTATCTGACCTCGCAGTGGTTCCCGCAGCGCACCCGCGCAAGCATTATGGGGCTGTTCTATATGGGCGCGCCGCTGGCGCTGACGCTGGGGTCGCCGCTTTCCGGCGCGCTGCTGGAAATGCACGGCTTCATGGGGCATCCGGGATGGTTCTGGATGTTCGTTATCGAAGGTTTACTGGCGGTTGGCGCAGGCGTGTTCACGTTTTTCTGGCTGGACGACACGCCGCAACAGGCACGTTTCCTGAGCGCAGAAGAAAAGGCCGCGCTGATAAGCCAACTGGCGAGCGAAGAAGAGAAGAAAGTCACGTCAAAACTCACCGATGCCCTGCGTAACGGACGCGTCTGGCAACTGGCGATCATTTACCTGACGATCCAGGTAGCGGTGTACGGCCTGATTTTCTTTCTGCCGACGCAGGTGGCGGCGTTGTTGGGCACCAAAGTGGGGTTCACCGCGTCGGTGGTCACCGCCATTCCGTGGGTCGCCGCGCTGTTTGGCACCTGGCTCATCCCGCGCTATTCCGACCGCACCGGCGATCGCCGAAACGTCGCCGCGCTGACGCTGTTAGCGGCTGGCATTGGTATTGGGCTTTCCGGGCTGGTTTCTCCGGTGCTGGCGATACTGGCGCTTTGCGTCGCGGCGGTGGGCTTTATTGCGGTACAACCGGTGTTCTGGACCATGCCGACGCAGCTGCTTTCGGGGACGGCGCTGGCGGCGGGGATCGGCTTTGTTAACCTGTTTGGCGCGGTAGGGGGATTTATCGCGCCGATCCTGCGCGTGAAGGCGGAAACGATGTTCGCCAGCGACGCGGCGGGTCTGCTGACTCTGGCCGGGGTCGCCATCATTGGCGCGTTAATCATCTTCACTCTGAGCGTGAACCGTGCCGCGTCGCAACCGGGTGCTGCGCATCAATAATTTTATCCACGTTGTAAGGATCATTATGAACGCATTGTTAGCAAACCCTTTTAAGGAAGGTTTACAAAAAGGGGAAGTGCAAATTGGGCTGTGGCTGAGTTCAACCACGTCTTATATGGCGGAAATTGCCGCGACCTCCGGTTATGACTGGCTGCTGATCGACGGTGAACACGCACCGAATACGGTGCAGGATCTGTATCATCAATTACAGGCTATCGCGCCGTATGCCAGCCAGCCGGTGATCCGGCCGGTTGAGGGAAGCAAAGCGCTGATTAAACAGGTGCTGGATATCGGTGCGCAAACGCTGCTAATCCCGATGGTCGATACCGCCGAACAGGCGCGTCAGGTGGTTGCCGCCACCCGTTACCCACCGCTTGGCGAGCGCGGCGTCGGCGCCAGCGTCGCGCGGGCGGCACGCTGGGGACGTATCGACAACTACATGGCGCAGGCCAACGAATCGCTGTGCCTGCTGGTACAGGTCGAAAGCAAAACGGCGCTCGACAATCTCGACGCTATTCTCGACGTGGACGGCATTGACGGCGTGTTTATTGGCCCGGCGGATCTCTCTGCGTCGCTGGGTTATCCGGATAACGCCGGACACCCGGACGTGCAGCGCATCATTCAGGAAAGCATTGCTCGCATACGCGCCGCCGGTAAAGCGGCAGGGTTCCTCGCGGTTGACCCGGCCATAGCGAAAAAATGCCTGCAGTGGGGGGCTAACTTCGTCGCCGTGGGCGTCGATACCATGCTTTATACCGAGGCGCTGGATCGCCGATTGGCGATGTTTAAAGCTGTCGGTTCAGCGACCCCGGTAAAAAGTAGCTACTGAGTAAACGTGCCGGATGGCGACGCTTCGCTTATCCGGCCTGCTTATGGCATCAGTGGTGGCTGGCTATGACATCATCAACAGAGATACCGGTGATGGTCAGCACCAAATCACGTTCGATCCCTTTCTCGATCATCATTCGCGCAATGCGCAGCGCCTCTTCTCTGGTGCCTGTTTGCTTACCTTCGTGTAATCCTTGTTCAAGCCCTTGCTGAAGGCCTTTTTGCAGCCCCTCCTGCAATCCATGACGGTGGCCTTCCTGCCGCAGTCGTTCTGCAATCGTCATCAGTCTCTCCTTATGATGGGGGGAACGTTCGGCGACCTCGCGGATAAACTCGCTAAAGCGCGTCGCATCGCCGTACTGCACCAGATAATTAAACAGCGTTTGCAGTTGGCTGTCATTAGCAATACCGGTAACTAACAGCGTCACCAGCCGGTCAACCAGACCCATCAGATCGCGATCCCGGATATGCTTTTGCATAAGCTCAAGCAGAGCAACGCGCTGGTGTTGCATGATTTCATCGTCAGGCACCACCGTTATGTCCACCAGCGGAAAGGCCTCCGTATAGAGCTGCCGCGCCAGCTGCGGATTATCAAATTCGTCCAGCCAGTTTAGCGACCAGGGATACGGACTTTGCACGCCGTGGTAAAACAGCATCGGGATCACCAGCGGCAGCGTTTTATGCCCGGCATCCAGATGATGTTGCATGGCGGCGGTGGCATAGCGCATGAGCCGAAAGGCCATATGCGGCACGGCAGTGCTCTGATGTTCAATGACGCAATAGATATAGCCTTCGCCTTCTTTTGTTTTCAGCGACCACACGACGTCAGAATAATATGCGCGGAGATCCTGTTCGATAAACGTGGTGGCTTCCAGCCTGAGCGTTGTTAAATCGCACATTTCGCGCAATGGCGCGGGAAGGTGGATAGTGAGAAAGTCCCGTGCCACTTCAGGACTGGAAATCAGCTTTTTAAACACCGCATCGTGCGGAGTGGATGTGGTTGAATGCGTCATGGTAGTCCGTCACCTTAACATTGTGTTGTCGTGACGTTACAGGCTGATGGCGCGGGTTGCATTAGTTGAATACAGGCTTTGCGCGGCGGGACGAGGGAAAGTTGCTTGCGGTTGCAACGCATACAGTTTTATGGAAAGAATCACGCAAAAATGCCGGATGCAATCCGGCATGGATGTGATGTTCAGGCTCTGTGTTTTGCGCCGTCAGGTAAGTGCGTTAGCCGAGCGCCTGCGCTAACAGCGTTATCGGATGTTCGCAGCGTTTGCTGGTGGACATCTCAATTTGCCATTTGCAGGTTTCGCAGTCGGTGACCACCAGATCGGCGCCGCTCTCTTCAATCTGCTTAAACAGCGGCGCGCCAATGGACTGCGAGGTGGGGTAGTTCTCTTTCTTAAAGCCATAGGTTCCGGCGATTCCGCAGCACTGAGAGTCCAGCACCGTTAGCTCCAGACCCGGTATCCGGCGCAGCAGTTCAAGGGTATACAGCGTCCAGCCCATTTTTTCCATGTGGCACGGCGTGTGATAAACCACTTTCAGCGGCAGCGTTTTCAACGGCAACGTTTTGCCTTCATCAAGCCTGCGCCACAGCCAGCGGGTCGCCAGTTCGATGTGCTCTCGCAGACCGCGGTTGTCGACATCCAGCACTTCCGGATACTCGTCGCGCAGGGCGAAGGTACAGGTGGAGGAGGTGGCGATAACGGGGATGCCTTTTACCGCAATCGCTTCGCGCAGCGATTCGACGTTCGTCACCGCCTGCTTACGCGCTTTGTCGGTAAAACCGTTGGCGATAAGCGGTACCCCGCAACACTTCTCTTTGCTCAACAACTGGACGCCGGTGCCCATGGCGTTCAGCACCTTAATTAAGTCCTTTCCGAGTTGCGGATGGTTGTAATTGACAAAACAACCATGAAAGAAGGCGACCTGATCCTTATACTGCGCCTGCTGCTGCGCCACGCTGCGATACCAGCGACGGAAGGTGCCAAACGAGTATTTGGGCAGGGTGCGACGATGGTCGATTTTTAGCGCGTAATCAAGCAACTGGCGCACCGGTTTTAGCGATGTTGCGGTATTCACCACCGGGGCGAACGGCGTGGAGACGCTTCCCATCAGATCCGTATGGCTGAGGATGAAGTTGCGTAGCGACGGGCGCGAAGTGTCATATTTTGCCCGCGCGCGCTGAATGATATCGCCAATCTTCACATCAGACGGACACGCCACTTCGCAGCGCTTGCAGTTAATGCAATATTTCAGCGCCTCATCGTATAGCGCACCGTCTTTCAGACGCAGACGCTCGCCGTCGGGTCCGGCCTGTTTGGGGCCGGGATAACCGGGATTGACGCGGCTGACCGGACAGGCGGTGGTGCACACTGTGCACTTGATGCAACTTTCAAAACGGGTATCGCTCATTGCTCACCTCCTGCACGTTTTGCGATCTCATGGGCGGCGTGTAAGGCGGTGACGGCGCAGACGCCGCCGCCGCATCCCTGGGTTATCGGGTCGAATCCGCCGAGCACCGAACCAATGGCAAACAGGTTTTCTACCGTTTGCCCGGCCAGCGATGGACGTAACGCTGCGTCGGTGGTGACGCCAAACTGCTGCCAGGGTTGGGCGTCAAAGAAATCTTGTCGGTACCACCCGGCACGGTTGGCCGTTTGCTGAACATCCAGTCCAAGAATCGGTTCGCGAATGCCCTGACGGTCAGCCACCAGCCCACTGCTGAAGAAGCTGCCGCTGGCCAGTACCGCGAAGCGCGGACGGAGTGGAATATCAGCATGATTGCGGGTCCAGATTTCGCTCACCGCGCCGTTTTTGCAGGTCACTTTCTTCACTTCATCGCCTGGCATCCAGATCCCGCCCTGACGTACGAACTGGCGCTGAAGCTGATTATGCAGACGAATGCCCAGCACAGACGGCGGCAGGGTCGGCAGTAGCGTCAGCGGACACGGCAGGCGCGCGTTGAGCCAGCGCCAGAGGCGCTCATCCGCGAGGCCAAAGCAGGCGGGCATCATCACCATCTCGCAGCTTTTCGCCACGGGTAACAGCGCGTCGAACAGCAGCGGCCATTTGTCTTCGTTGTCAAGAAAACGCGCAATGTTCACCGCGCGAAACTCCGTGGCGTTGTCGCGTAGCACGTCCAGTTCGGGCAGGTCGATCTCCGCCGTGTCGACCGTCAAACCGGCCTGCTGCAGAGAGGCGGCGGCAAGATGCGCCTGAAAATCGAGCAGACCGGTGATACCGACTACGCACAAGTGTTTTGCGGTAAGCGGCCAGACCGGAATTTCCGGCGCGCTAAGCCAGGTCGTCCGCAGCGTGCCCAGCGGGGTGACGCGCTGATGCGATTGCCTTACGTCGCCCTGCATCTGCGCGCCGGATGCCTGCAGCACTGCCTGTGCTTGCTGTGCAAGCTGTAGCACATGTTCTGTTCCCAGTTGTGAATAAGGGTGGGCAGGTGCCTGTTTTTGCAGTGCGTCCAGACCGGCAGCGATATCCGTTACCGGTTGTCCATCCGGTAATGCGCTGAGCAGATCCAGCGAACCGGAGGAGAAGTGCAGCGCGCTTTGCCCGCGGGTGACGATCGCACAGCGCTGGCCATGTTTTTGCAACTGCAAACCGCAGAGGAGTCCGGCCAGACCGCCGCCCATAATGACTGTATCAAATCTCATCGCGCGGCTCCTTTTCCAGACCACATAAGCCCTGGTATACCCAGCGGGTGAATTCGCTTTCGCGCAGCGCGTCGCCCCAGGCGATAGGCTGCACGCCTTTCCAGCGTTCATTTAAGAAATCAGAGAGTTGGCTGATGGATTGTGTGGCGGTGGTGATATTAAAACGTTGCAGCAATCCGGCGGCACGGCAGGCGCACAGCTCACCCTGGCAGGTGCCCATGCCTACGCGGGTACGGCGGCGCAGGTCAAGCAGGCTGTTCACGTTTAAATTTTCCACCGCGTACTGGACTTCGCCAGCGGTGACGGCTTCACATTCGCAAACCACGCTGCGATGCTGACGTCCCTGGCTTAACCACGCCGGCGTGCGATCGCCGTGGCGATAAACGGCGGAGCCGCGCAGCGGCGCGGGCAGGGAGATCACGCGTTTAAGGGTGGTTTCTGTCGGTTCGTGCGAACCAGGCAGCGGCGTGTCGGCGGTCATGCAGGGGCGAGTATTACCCAGTTTGCGACAGACCGCATCGGTGGCCCACTCCGCCATCAGGCGGTAGGTCATCAGTTTGCCGCCGGTAATGGTGATAAATCCGTCCAGACCATCGCGTTCCGCATGGTCGAACAGCACAATACCGCGGCTGACGTTGCGTCCGCTCGGATCGTCGTCGCTGGCGACCAGCGGCCTTACTCCGGAGTATGCACGCAGGATACGGGTCTTCGCCATCACGGGCGCCAGTTTTTCCCCTTCACGCAGCAGAATATCCACTTCCTCGGCGGTGACGCGGTTGCTGTCGATATCGTTGTAATCAATGTGGGTTGAGGTTGTGCCAATGAGTGAAATGGTGTCGCCCGGCACCAGAATATCGGCATCGGACGGCTTACGGCAGCGGTTTATCACATGCTGATTAATACGGTGATCCAGAATCAGCAGCGATCCTTTCGCCGGGAACATGCGGATGCTCAGGTCGGCGTATTCCGCGATTCGTTGCCCCCAGATCCCGGCGGCATTGACCACCACTGGCGCATGCAGCGTCTGCGTTTCGCCAGTCAGCGCATTGCGGACATGCACGCCGCTGACCGTTGCCCCTTCGCGGATCAGGCCGGTCACTTCATGAGCGGTCAGAATCACTGCGCCATGCTCCTTCGCATCAAGCATATTCGCCGCCGTGAGGCGGAACGGATCGACCGTGCCGTCAGGGACTTTTACCGCGCCAGTCAGCTGTGGATTGACTGAGGGTTCAATTATGCGCGCCTGCTGCGGATCGATCGCCTCTGCGCGGATCCCGGCCTCTTCGCAGGCGCGAATAAACGTGGCCTGGAATGCGAGGTCGTCTTCGGGCAGGGTAATAAACAGACCGTCCGTCGGTTCAACGCAGTGACGGGCGATACGTTTTAAAATCTGGTTTTCGCTGATGCACTCGCGGGCGGACTCTGCGTCAGTGACCGCATAGCGCGCGCCGCTGTGCAGCAGACCGTGGTTGCGCCCGGTCGCGCCGGTGGCGATGTCGTGGCGTTCAACTAACATAACGCGCAGGCCGCGTAGCGCGCAGTCACGAGCAATACCGGCCCCCGTGGCGCCTCCACCAATGATAATCACGTCAGCAGTTTGCGAGTCGCGAGTTTTCATTGTTTTCCCTCACAGTTCGTTTTTTATCATTTAGCCACATAAAACGCATGGTTTGTTTGATTTCGCGCATATTCGCTCATGATTCGAAAATGAAACGTGATTTCGTGCGCCTTTCTGAACATTTGTCATAAAACTGTAACAATATGTGCTGTAATTCACATTAACCGCATGTATCTTTACTTAACATCGCGGCCACACTGGAAGCAGCGGGGTTGTTTGTACGAACTGCGGTGTTGACCACTTATAAAGAGACGGGCCACGGAGGCTACATTATGTTGAGTATTTTTAAACCAGCCGCGCATAAAGCGCGCTTGCCGCAAGCGGAGATTGATCCGACCTATCGTCGGCTCCGTTGGCAGATTTTCCTGGGGATATTCTTTGGCTATGCCGCGTATTACCTGGTGCGCAAGAACTTCGCGCTGGCCATGCCGTATCTGGTGGAGCAAGGGTTTTCGCGCGGCGATCTCGGTTTTGCGCTGTCAGGGATTTCCATCGCTTACGGATTTTCGAAATTCATCATGGGGTCGGTGTCCGACCGCTCGAATCCGCGCGTTTTCCTTCCCGCCGGTCTGATTCTCGCGGCGGCGGTTATGCTGTTCATGGGCTTTGTGCCGTGGGCGACATCGAGCATTGCCATTATGTTTGTCCTGTTGTTCCTGTGTGGCTGGTTCCAGGGGATGGGGTGGCCGCCGTGTGGTCGTACTATGGTGCACTGGTGGTCGCAGAAAGAGCGCGGCGGTATCGTGTCGGTATGGAACTGCGCGCATAACGTCGGCGGCGGGATCCCTCCACTGCTGTTCCTGCTTGGTATGGCATGGTTTAACGACTGGAAAGCCGCGCTGTATATGCCTGCGTTTGGCGCAATCATCGTTGCGCTCTTTGCTTTCGCCATGATGCGCGACACGCCGCAGTCCTGCGGCCTGCCGCCGATCGAAGAGTACAAAAACGATTATCCGGACGACTACAACGAAAAAGCGGAAGAAGAGCTGACCGCGAAGCAGATTTTCATGCAGTACGTGTTGCCGAACAAACTGTTGTGGTACATCGCTATCGCTAACGTCTTTGTTTATCTGCTGCGCTACGGCATCCTCGACTGGTCGCCGACCTATCTGAAGGAAGTGAAGCATTTTGCGCTGGATAAATCGTCCTGGGCTTATTTCTTGTATGAATATGCAGGCATTCCGGGCACCCTGCTGTGCGGTTGGATGTCGGATAAAGTGTTCCGCGGCAACCGTGGCGCCACCGGCGTATTCTTTATGACCCTGGTGACCATTGCGACCATCGTCTACTGGATGAACCCGGCGGGCAACCCGACTGTCGACATGATTTGCATGATCGTCATCGGCTTCCTGATTTACGGTCCGGTTATGTTGATTGGTCTGCATGCGCTGGAACTGGCGCCGAAAAAAGCGGCAGGGACTGCGGCAGGCTTTACCGGTCTGTTTGGCTACCTCGGCGGTTCTGTGGCGGCGAGCGCGATAGTGGGTTACACCGTTGACTTCTTCGGCTGGGACGGCGGCTTCATGGTGATGATTGGCGGCAGCATTCTGGCGGTGATCCTGCTGGTTATCGTCATGTTCGGCGAGAAACGCCATCACCAGGAGATGATGCTGAAACGCAACGGAGGCTAATGTAATGAAAACGACGTTTAAGAACCTGAGCCTGGCGCTGATGATGAGCGGGATGGTGCTGGGAAGCAGCGCGCTGGCTGCCAGCGATAACGACAAAGTGGTGATTGCGCACCGCGGCGCAAGCGGCTATCTGCCGGAGCATACGCTGCCTGCGAAGGCGATGGCCTACGCCCAGGGAGCGGATTACCTGGAGCAGGATCTGGTGATGACGAAGGACGACCGGCTGGTCGTCCTCCATGACCACTATCTTGATCGCGTCACTGATGTCGCTGAGCGCTTCCCGGATCGCGCGCGGAAAGACGGACGCTATTACGCTATCGACTTCACCCTTGAGGAGATCAAATCCCTGAAGTTTACCGAAGGGTTCGACCTGGAAAACGGCAAGAAGGTGCAAACCTATCCGGGCCGTTTCCCGATGGGAAAATCGGATTTCCGCGTGCATACTTTTGAAGAAGAGATCGAGTTTGTGCAGGGGCTGAATCACTCTACCGGCAAAAACATCGGCATCTATCCGGAAATTAAAGCGCCGTGGTTCCACCATCAGGAAGGAAAGGACATTGCGGCAACCACGCTGGACGTGCTGAAAAAGTACGGCTACAGCGGCAAGCAGGATAAGGTTTATCTGCAAAGTTTTGACGTCGCGGAACTCAAGCGCATCAAAAACGAGCTGGAGCCAAAGATGGGGATGGATCTCAACCTGGTGCAGCTCATTGCGTATACCGACTGGAATGAGACTCAGGAAAAACAGCCGGACGGAAAATGGGTGAACTACAGCTATGACTGGATGTTCAAGCCCGGGGCGATGAAGCAGATTGCCGAATACGCCGATGGCATTGGCCCTGACTATCATATGCTGATTGATGAGACGTCGAAAAAAGACAACATCATCCTGACCGACATGGTGAAAGACGCGCACCAGAATAAGATGACGGTTCATCCTTATACGGTACGCGCGGATCAACTGCCGGACTACGCCGCGAATGTCGACCAGCTTTATGACATTCTTTACAACCAGGCGGGTGTTGATGGGCTGTTTACTGATTTCCCCGATAAAGCGGTAGTGTTCCTGCGTAAAGAGTAAACCGCGCCGTATCAACCTTACCACTGCACCCAAAAGCGGTTTTTCGCGCACCCGGGTGCAGTTTTTATTTATACCCTCCTGGCCGCGCAGCCGAGCGTGAAGTCCGCAACCGAACATCACCTTCTCAAGTATTTCTTATGTAAGCGATCTATATTTCCTGTCTAAATCGTTTTCCACGTGACTATAACGGATGGTGAAAGATGGCGCAGGACGTTCTACAGTCAACCTTTTATGACTGGTGGGCCACGGAAGGGGATTGGGTGGAAGAACCTAACTCCCGACGCAAAGGCATGAGCGGAGTACAGTGTATTGAGCGGGACGGAACCCGGCTGTACGTGAAGCGGATGACACAACATCTATTTTACTCGCTGCGTTATCCGTGGGGGCGCCCGACGATTGTGCGTGAAATCGCGGTGATCAAAGAACTGGCGCGTGCTGGCGTTATCGTACCGAAAATCGTATATGGCGACGCGATGAAAGTTAACGGCGAGTGGCGCGCGTTACTTGTTACTGAGGACATGAGCGGCTTTGTCAGCATTGCCGACTGGTATCACCAGCACGCGCTAACGCCCTATCCTGATGATCTGCGGCAGGACATGCTCAAAGCCGTGGCGCTGGCCTTCAAAAAGATGCATGCCGTGAACCGTCAGCACGGTTGTTGCTATGTACGTCACATCTACGTAAAAACGGAAGGTGAAGTGGAAGCCGGATTTCTCGATCTGGAAAAAAGCCGTCGCCGCTTTCGTCGGCGTAAAGCCGCGCAGCACGACTTTTCCCAGTTAGAGAAAAACCTGCACCCGATTCCGCAAGCGGACTGGGAGGCGGTTAAAGCGTATTATGCCGCGCTGTAATACGCGTTACATCTCAATCTCAATATCGCCTTTTGCCCTGCAACAGCAGGGTAAAATTTCGTCAGGCTGCACAAAGGCCAGCGGTTCGGTGAGCCAGTCAACCTGACCGGCGACCAGACGGATGCGACACGAGCCGCAGTAGCCTTCGCGGCACTGATATTCCACTTCCACGTTATGCGATTCAAGCGCGGCGAGCAGGGAAGGGTGCTCATCCTGGCACAGCAGCTGTGTGCCAGTGATGCGCAGCGTAACGCGTCCCATCAGAGCTGGAAATTGCTCAGATCGTCGGTATCGACTTCAGAGTCGATCTGACCGACCAGGTAAGAACTGACTTCCACTTCCTGCGGCGCGACCTGCACGTTGTCCGACACCAGCCAGGTGTTGATCCACGGGATCGGGTTGGAGCGCGTCTGGAAGGGGAGATCAAGGCCAACCGCCTGCATGCGGATGTTGGTGATATATTCCACGTACTGGCAAAGAATGTCTTTGTTCAGACCGATCATTGAGCCGTCGCGGAACAGATAATCTGCCCACTCTTTTTCCTGCTGCGCCGCCTGGACAAACAGGTCATAGCACTCTTGCTTGCACTCTTCGGCAATCTCCGCCATTTCCGGATCGTCGCTGCCGGAACGCAGCAGGTTCAGCATGTGCTGAGTGCCGGTCAGGTGCAGCGCTTCGTCGCGGGCAATCAGGCGAATGATTTTGGCGTTACCTTCCATCAGTTCGCGCTCGGCGAAGGCGAACGAGCAGGCAAAGCTGACGTAGAAGCGAATGGCTTCCAGCGCGTTAACGCTCATCAGGCACAGGTACAGCTTTTTCTTCAGTTCACGCAGGTTCACGGTGACGGTTTTGCCATTTACCGTGTGCGTGCCTTCGCCCAGCAGATGCCAGTAGCTGGTCATCTCAATCAGTTCGTCATAATAGCTGGCGATGCCTTCAGCGCGTTTCTGAATTTGCTCGTTGGTCACGATATCGTCAAACACCACCGCCGGATCGTTGACGATATTACGAATGATATGGGTGTAAGAGCGGGAGTGAATTGTTTCTGAAAACGCCCAGGTTTCGACCCAGGTCTCCAGCTCCGGAATAGAGATCAGCGGCAGCAGCGCCACGTTCGGGCTGCGTCCCTGAATGGAGTCCAGTAGCGTCTGATACTTCAGATTGCTGATAAAAATGTGTTTTTCATGCTCCGGCAGCGCCTGGTAATCGATGCGGTCGCGTGAAACGTCCACTTCTTCCGGACGCCAGAAGAAGGAGAGCTGTTTTTCAATCAGTTTTTCGAAGATGTCATATTTTTGCTGATCGTAACGCGCAACGTTCACCGGCTGGCCGAAAAACATCGGTTCCAGCAACTGGTCATTTTTCGTCTGTGAAAAAGTGGTGTATGCCATTGAAGTGAGTCCTTTGTGGGATGAGCGCCGGATAGGGGCAAGCACCGTATCCGGCCTACAAACCGTGCAATCGTAGGCCGGGTAAGCGTAGCGCCACCCGGCATCTTTCATCAGATCTTACATGCGCCGCTTTCGCAGCCATCGTCCTGAATGGATGGCACCAGATCGTCCTGGGCATCTTCCGCACCATCGCGGGTGTTCTGATAATACAGCGTCTTGACGCCGAATTTATAGGCGGTGAGCAGGTCTTTCAGCAACTGCTGCATCGGTACTTTTCCTGACGGGAAGCGTGTCGGGTCATAGTTGGTGTTAGCCGAAATCGACTGATCGATAAATTTCTGCATGATGCCAACTAACTGCAGATACCCATCGTTACCCGGCATTTCCCACAGCAGTTCGTAGGCCTTGCCCAGATGCTCATAGTCCGGTACCACCTGACGCAGAATGCCGTCCTTCGACGCTTTAATGCTGACGTAACCGCGCGGCGGCTCAATACCGTTGGTCGCGTTCGAGATCTGTGAAGAGGTCTCGGACGGCATCAGCGCAGAGAGCGTGGAGTTACGCAGGCCGTGGGTCTTGATGGATTCACGCAACGCTTCCCAGTCGTGATGCAGCGGCTCGTTGGCAATCGCGTCGAGGTCTTTCTTATAAGTATCGATCGGCAGAATGCCCTGCGCATAGGTGGTCTCGTTAAACCACGGGCAGGCGCCTTGCTCGATCGCCAGTTCGTTAGAGGCTTTCAGCAGATAGTACTGGATCGCTTCAAACGTTTTGTGCGTCAGGTTGTTGGCGCTGCCGTAGGAGTAGCGAACGCCGTGTTTCGCCAGATAGTAGGCGAAGTTAATGACGCCGATGCCCAGCGTACGGCGACCCATGGCGCCACGTTTCGCGGCCGGGATAGGGTAGTCCTGGTAATCCAGCAGCGCGTCGAGGGCGCGAACCGCCAGCACCGCCAGCTCTTCCAGTTCGTCAAGGCTGTTGATCGCGCCGAGGTTAAACGCAGACAGCGTACACAGCGCGATTTCGCCGTTTTCGTCGTTAACGTCCATCAGCGGCTTGGTGGGCAGGGCGATTTCCAGGCACAGGTTGGACTGACGTACCGGCGCGACCTGCGGGTCGAACGGGCTATGGGTGTTGCAATGGTCAACGTTCTGAATGTAGATACGGCCCGTGGACGCACGTTCCTGCATCATCAAAGAGAACAGATCTACCGCTTTTACGCGCTGTTTACGGATACTGTCGTCTTTTTCGTATTTGGTATACAGACGTTCGAACTCATCCTGATCGGCGAAGAACGCGTCATACAGGCCCGGGACGTCAGACGGGCTGAACAGGGTGATCTCTTCCCCTTTCAGCAGGCGGGTGTACATCAGTTTGTTGATCTGTACGCCATAGTCCATGTGACGCACGCGGTTGCCTTCCACGCCGCGGTTGTTTTTCAGCACCAGCAGGCTTTCGACTTCCAGATGCCACATCGGGTAGAACAAGGTTGCTGCGCCGCCGCGCACGCCGCCCTGCGAGCAGGATTTCACCGCCGTCTGGAAGTGTTTGTAGAATGGGATGCAGCCGGTGTGGAACGCTTCGCCGCCGCGAATCGGGCTGCCCAGCGCGCGGATGCGACCGGCGTTGATGCCGATACCGGCGCGCTGGGAGACGTATTTCACGATGGCGCTGGAGGTCGCGTTAATCGAGTCCAGGCTGTCGCCGCACTCGATCAGCACGCAAGAGCTGAACTGGCGCGTCGGGGTACGCACGCCGGACATAATTGGCGTCGGCAGGGAAATCTTGAACGTAGAAACGGCATCGTAAAAACGCTTAACGTAATCGAGACGGGTTTCACGCGGATAGTTCGAGAACAGGCAGGCGGCCACCAGAATATACAGGAACTGGGCGCTCTCGTAGATCTCGCCGGTGACGCGGTTCTGCACCAGGTATTTGCCTTCCAACTGTTTCACGGCAGCATAGGAGAAGGTCATATCGCGATCGTGCACGATGAACGAATCCATCTGCTTGAACTCTTCTTCCGTGTAGTCTTCCAGCAGATGATTGTCGTATTTGCCCATCTCAACCATTTTCACCACATGGTCGTACAGCGCGGGCGGCTCGAACTCGCCGTAAGCTTTTTTACGCAGATGGAAAATCGCCAGGCGAGCGGCCAGGTACTGGTAGTCCGGCGCGTCGCGGGAGATCAGATCGGCGGCGGCTTTGATGATCGTTTCATGGATATCGGATGTCTTGATACCGTCATAAAACTGGATGTGGGAGCGCAGTTCGACCTGAGAAATCGAGACGTTGTTCAGTCCTTCTGCCGCCCAATCCAGAACCCGATGGATTTTGTCGAGATTGATGCGCTCTGTACTACCATCACGCTTTGTCACCAGCAGACTCTGATTCATGTGGTTTTTACCTGTCCGTGAAAGAAAAAATATCCCCCGCATTATCCACAGCGCCACCTTGTGACTAACTCTGTGGATAAATACTATATGTAGGGGGTGGGTGTTAAAGTAAACGCTATATGGTGAGTATTCTAGTAGGGAATCTTTTCAGTACAAGAGTTGATTTTAAGGTTAAATTGAGGTTGCAAAAGGGTAAGAAAGGCTAAGTGCGCGTCTTATAAGGCCTGGCGGGGATGTCAATAATTCATAAAAAAAATAGATAATTTGATCGAGTGCTGATTTCTTCAACGAAGGTGAAGAAAGTTCTTATGACCTGGCACAATTTTTTCAGATTTTTATTTTTTCCGCAGGCCGGACAGGACGCCGTAGCGTCTCATCCGGCGACGGGATTACTCAGCTTTAGCCGTGGTGTGCACCATGTAGTTGACGTCAACGCCCGGGCCCAGCTTGAAGCTATTGGTGAGCGGGTTATAGTGCAGGCCGGTGATATGGCGTTCTTTCAGGGTTGTCTCGTCCACCCAGCCTAACAGCTCGGCGGGCTTGATAAATTTTTTCACATCATGCGTGCCCTTGGGCACCATTCGCAGAATGTATTCTGCGCCGACGACCGCCATCAGCCAGGATTTACCGTTACGGTTAATCGTCGAGAAAAAGACTTCGCCGCCGGGTTTGACTAACTGTGCGCAGGCGCGAACCACCGACTGCGGATCCGGGACATGCTCCAGCATCTCCATGCAGGTCACCACATCATACTGTCCGGCATGCTTCGCCGCGTGTTCCTCCACGGTTTCCTGCACGTAATCGACGTGAATACCGCTTTCCAGCGCATGCAGTTTTGCCACCTGCAGCGGCTCGAAGCCCATATCCAGCCCGGTAACGCTGGCGCCTTCGCGGGCCATACTTTCAGCCAGAATGCCGCCGCCGCAGCCGACGTCGAGCACCTTTTTCCCAAACAGACCCCCGGAACGCTCCGCGATGTAACCGAGGCGCAGCGGGTTAATGCGGTGCAGCGGCTTAAATTCGCCTTCCAGATCCCACCAGCGCGACGCGACTGCTTCAAATTTGGCAATTTCTTCGTGGTCAACGTTCTGGTTTACCGGCTGTTTTTCGGCATTCATCGGGGCTATTACTCCTTATTTGGCATGACGAATGAGTATATCAGGCATTCACGCTGAATAAAGCGCAGATCCCGGTCATACAGCAGGTCGCGGCCAGCTTAAGTATTTAGGGGATAGGTTTACCTCAATCAGCGCGGTTGTGTTATAATTTGCGACCTTTGAATCCGGGATACAGTAGAGGGATAGCGGTTAGATGAGCGACCTTGCGAGAGAAATTACACCGGTCAACATTGAGGAGGAGCTGAAAAGCTCTTATCTGGATTACGCGATGTCGGTCATTGTTGGCCGTGCGCTGCCGGATGTCCGAGATGGCCTGAAGCCGGTACACCGTCGCGTACTTTACGCCATGAACGTATTGGGCAATGACTGGAATAAAGCCTATAAAAAATCTGCCCGTGTCGTTGGTGACGTAATCGGTAAATACCATCCTCACGGCGATTCCGCGGTGTATGACACCATTGTTCGTATGGCGCAGCCGTTTTCGCTGCGCTATATGCTGGTGGATGGTCAGGGTAACTTCGGTTCTATCGACGGCGACTCTGCTGCGGCGATGCGTTATACGGAAATCCGTCTGGCGAAGATTGCCCATGAACTGATGGCCGATCTGGAAAAAGAGACGGTAGATTTCGTTGATAACTATGACGGCACGGAGAAAATCCCTGACGTTATGCCAACGAAGATCCCGAACCTGCTGGTAAACGGTTCGTCCGGTATCGCGGTAGGTATGGCGACCAACATCCCGCCGCACAACCTGACGGAAGTGATCAACGGTTGCCTGGCGTATATCGACGATGAAGACATCAGCATTGAAGGGCTGATGGAACACATCCCGGGTCCGGACTTCCCGACTGCGGCGATCATTAATGGTCGTCGCGGCATTGAAGAAGCCTACCGTACCGGTCGCGGCAAAGTGTACATTCGCGCGCGCGCCGAAGTGGAAGCGGACGCGAAAACCGGTCGCGAAACCATTATCGTTCATGAAATCCCGTACCAGGTGAACAAAGCGCGCCTGATCGAGAAAATCGCTGAGCTGGTAAAAGATAAGCGCGTTGAAGGCATCAGCGCACTGCGTGACGAGTCCGATAAAGACGGTATGCGCATTGTGATTGAAGTGAAACGCGATGCGGTTGGGGAAGTGGTTCTGAACAACCTCTATTCCCAGACGCAGCTGCAGGTCTCCTTCGGTATTAACATGGTGGCGTTGCACCACGGCCAGCCGAAGATCATGAACCTGAAAGATATCATTTCCGCGTTCGTGCGCCATCGCCGTGAAGTTGTGACTCGCCGTACCATTTTCGAACTGCGTAAAGCCCGCGATCGCGCGCATATCCTTGAAGCGTTGGCGATTGCGCTGGCGAACATCGATCCGATCATTGAACTGATCCGCCGCGCGCCGACTCCGGCAGAAGCGAAAGCCGCGCTGATCGCGCGTCCGTGGGATCTGGGCAACGTGGCGGCGATGCTGGAGCGTGCGGGCGATGACGCTGCGCGTCCGGAATGGCTGGAACCGGAATTCGGTGTGCGTGATGGTCAGTACTATCTGACTGAACAGCAGGCGCAGGCGATTCTGGATCTGCGCTTGCAGAAGCTGACCGGTCTTGAGCATGAAAAACTGCTCGATGAGTACAAAGAGCTGCTGGAGCAGATCGCTGAACTGCTGCATATTCTGGGCAGCGCCGATCGTCTGATGGAAGTGATCCGCGAGGAGCTGGAGCTGATCCGCGATCAGTTCGGCGATGCGCGTCGTACCGAAATCACCGCCAACAGCGCGGACATCAACATCGAAGACCTGATCAACCAGGAAGACGTTGTGGTGACTCTGTCGCACCAGGGTTACGTGAAGTATCAGCCGTTGACCGACTACGAAGCCCAGCGCCGTGGCGGAAAAGGCAAATCAGCGGCACGCATTAAAGAAGAAGACTTTATCGACCGCCTGCTGGTGGCCAACACCCACGACACCATCCTCTGCTTCTCCAGCCGTGGACGCCTGTACTGGATGAAAGTTTACCAGTTACCGGAAGCGAGTCGCGGCGCGCGTGGTCGTCCGATCGTTAACCTGCTGCCGTTAGAAGCTGATGAACGTATCACCGCTATCCTGCCGGTACGCGAGTACGAAGAGGGCGTGAACGTCTTTATGGCGACCGCCAGCGGTACGGTGAAGAAAACCGCGCTGACCGAGTTCAGCCGCCCGCGTTCCGCCGGTATCATTGCGGTGAACCTGAACGAGGGCGACGAGCTGATTGGCGTCGATCTGACCTCTGGCTCCGATGAAGTCATGCTGTTCTCTGCCGCCGGTAAAGTGGTGCGCTTTAAAGAGGACGCCGTCCGTGCGATGGGCCGTACCGCGACCGGCGTGCGCGGCATCAAGCTGGCGGGCGAAGACAAGGTGGTTTCGCTGATTATTCCTCGTGGCGAAGGCGCGATCCTGACCGTGACGCAAAACGGTTACGGTAAGCGTACCGCGGCGGACGAATATCCGACCAAGTCACGTGCGACACAGGGTGTTATCTCTATCAAAGTGACCGAGCGCAACGGTTCCGTTGTTGGCGCGGTGCAGGTAGACGATTGTGACCAGATCATGATGATTACCGATGCCGGTACGCTGGTGCGTACCCGCGTGTCGGAAATCAGCGTGGTGGGTCGTAACACCCAGGGCGTGATCCTCATCCGTACTGCGGAAGATGAAAACGTCGTGGGCCTGCAGCGTGTTGCTGAACCGGTGGATGACGAAGAGCTGGATTCTATCGACGGCAGCGTCGCGGAAGGGGATGATGACATCGCTCCGGAAGCGGAAACCGACGACGATGCGGCGGATGACGCAGACGAGTAATTGACTCACCGCTGAGTGCGAAGGGCCGGATATTCTCCGGCCCTTTTTATTTAGTTCATCCTTTCCACGATCATGGCAATTCCCTGCCCGCCGCCAATACACAGCGTCGCCAGTCCCAGCGTTTTATCTCTCGCTGAAAGCGCGTGCAGTAACGTCACCAGGATACGTGCGCCGCTGGCGCCGATAGGATGACCCAGCGCAATCGCGCCGCCGTTGACGTTGACTTTTTGCGGATCAAACCCCAGCGTTTTACCGACCGCTAAAAATTGCGCGGCAAAGGCTTCATTCGCTTCAATCAAGTCAATATCTGACAGCGCTAGTCCACATTGCTGTAACGCTTTTTGGGTGGCGGGAACGGGGCCCATCCCCATTAACGCGGGTGCGACGCCGCCGCTGGCATAGGCTTTGATCCGCGCCAGCGGCTTAAGCCCTGCCGCCAGCGCCGCCGATTCGTCCATGACGATAAGCGCCGCCGCGCCGTCGTTGATCCCAGAAGCATTACCGGCCGTTACCGTACCCGCCTTGTCGAAGGCGGGACGCAGCGCGGCCAGACCTTCCGCCGTACAGTCCGCTTTAGGAAATTCGTCGCGTTCCACCACCGCTGTTTTCTTCCGCGACGTGACGCTAACAGGGACGATTTCAGCCTCGAACGCGCCGGCGTTAATCGCGGCAACCGCCTTCTGCTGAGAGAGCAGCGCCAGTTCGTCCTGCATTTCGCGGCTGATGCCATATTCGCGGGCCACGTTTTCCGCCGTAATTCCCATGTGATAGCCGTGCGTGGCGCAAAGTAAGCCATCGCGCAGGATCACGTCAGAAAGCTGGCCGTCGCCGAGGCGATAACCCCAGCGGGCCTTTGCATCCAGGAGATACGGCGCCTGGCTCATGTTTTCCATTCCCCCTGCGATAATCGCCTGAGCCTGCCCGGCCTGAATCGCCTGAGCAGCAAGCGCGACGCTCTTAAGGCCTGAGCCGCAAACCTTGTTGACGGTAAAGCCGCAAACCGTTTCATTTAGCCCCGCTTTTAGCAGTGCCTGACGGGCCGGGTTTTGCCCGAGACCAGCCTGCAACACGTTCCCCATAATCACTTCATCCACGCGAGTAGGATCAAGCTGTGCGCGTTCCAGGGCTGCTTTAATGACTGTCGCCCCCAGTTCGATTGCGCTGGTAGTGGCCAGCGCGCCATTGAAGCTGCCGATAGCGGTACGTGCTGCGCTGACGATGACACAATTTTTCATCTTCTGTTCCTTAAACGTGAGGGTTGCCGTCAGAACAACGTCAAACCAATAACAAAAATGATTCCGGAGAACAGCAGGGCGGTGATGCAGTAACCCATGATGTCGCGGACCCCAAGCCCGGCGATAGCCAGAGCGGGCAGCGCCCAGAACGGTTGCGCCATGTTCATCCACTGCTCGCCATAGGCGATAGCCATGACCGATTTACCGAGGTCGGCTCCCAGTGCTTGTGCGGCGGGTATGACAAACGGACCCTGGATCACCCAGTGACCGCCCCCTGACGGCACCGCGAAGTTGATCAGTGCAGAGCTAAAAAAGGTCATGATCGGGAACGTGTCTTTGTTGGCGACGTTGATGAAAAACTCAGTGATCAATCCACCGAGTCCGGAGTGTTCCATCATCAACTGGATCCCCGCATAAAACGGGAACTGCACCAGAATCCCGGCGGTGCTGCGCGCTGCGGCGCTAATGGCGCGCATGTAGGCCATCGGTGTTTTATGCAGTAGCAGACCGGCAATCATAAACATGAGATTGACGGTGTTAATGGTGATGTTGAACCCTTTCTCGGCAAAGTAGATCCCGAGATAGGCGATACCCAGCGCACCGATGATCAGCGCCAGAATCCGGCTCTCTTCCAGCTTTTCTGACGGTGGCGCATCTGCCGGCAGGGTCTTCTGGAAATCAGGTTCTTCCATCAGCAGTTTCGGGTCAACGCTGACCACATCAGAGGGTTTCGGCGTCATCATGCGAGTAATAAAAGGCATGACCACAATGAGACCAAGCGTAATGAAGATGTTGAAGCCGGTGAACAAGGTGTCGCTGACCGGGATTAACCCGGCAATATGTTCGACCGGATTGCCTGGTGTCGCCGCCAGCAGGGGCATTGAACCGGAGAAACCGCCTCCCCAGGTCAGAAACCCAATATAGGCGCAGGCGATCAGCAGCGGATAGTCAGAGCCGGGTACGCGACGGGCCACTTCCCTGGCAAACATGGCGCCTACCACCAGGCCGAAGCCCCAGTTGATCACGCAGGCGACAGAGCCAAAAAAGGTCACCAGCATAACGCCCTGAGCGGGCGTTTTAGCCGCGGACGCGGCGGTCCTCAGCAGCTTTTTCACCGGACCCGAGCTGGCCAGCGCGTGGCCTGTGACGATAATCAGCGCCATCTGCATGCCGAACGCCAGCAGATTCCAGAAACCGTCACCCCAAAAGCGCACCATGGCGACCGGCGTTTGCGGCGTAAGCCACAGCGCGATGCCGAACGTTAACAGTGTCAGCAGCATGGCAAAAATCAGCGGATCGGGAAGCCAGCGACTGACGAAGCGCGTCATAAAACGCGAGATACGGCCAATCATGCATCACCTCGCTGGATCAACAAGTCGGCGGCCACGTCAAAGTGCGCTTCGGTTTTCGATCTCAGCGTTTGCAGGTCGCAGTCTTCAGCGATTTCACACAACCACATTTTGCCATCGGTAAAACGGAATACCGCCAGTTCGGTGACCAGCATATGTACCGCATGTTGGGCGGTAAGCGGCATCGTGCAGTGGCGGAGAATTTTCGCCGATCCGTCTTTCGCGCAGTGTTCCATCGCAATAATGACTTTACGCGCGCCAGTGACCAGGTCCATCGCGCCTCCCATGCCGGGCACCATTTTGCCCGGCACCACCCAGTTCGCGAGGTTGGCCTGCTCGTCAACCTGAAGACCGCCAAGCACGCAGGCATCCACATGCCCGCCGCGAATTAGCGCGAATGACATTGCGCTGTCGAACATCGCCGCCCCGGGTAAAATTCCGCAAGGTTGGCCTCCGGCATTCACCAGGTCCGGATGCGCGGTTGTCACCGGCCCGAGTCCGAGAAATCCATTTTCCGATTGCAGGGTGATATGAATATCTGCAGGCAAGTAATTGGCGACCATCGTTGGCAGGCCTATACCTAAGTTCACAATGTCGCCATCACGAAGTTCGTGCGCCACACGGCGCGCAATACGTTGTTTCGCATCCATTATTTGCTCTCCTGTGGCATGACGATATAGTCAATGACGGCGCCGGGCGTAACGATGTGGTCCGGCAGCAGATCGCCTGTCGCAACCAGTTCGTCGGGTTCCACCAACGTGATGTCAGCGGCAAGGGCGATCAGCGGGTTAAAATTGCGGGCGCTGAGTTGATAGGTCAGGTTGCCAAGGGGATCGGCCCGATGCGCGCGTATCAGCGCTAAATCGGCGCGCAGTGGGCGCTCAAGCAGCCAGGTCTTACCGTCGAGCGTCAGGCTTTGTTTGCCCTCTTCGACAACCGTACCGACGCCGGTAGGGGTCAGGAATCCGCCGAGACCGGCACCGCCGCAGCGAATTTGTTCAATCAGGGTGCCTTGCGGGACCAACTGAACATCCATCTCTTTAGCAATCATTCGCCGTCCGGTTTCCGGGTTAGTGCCAATGTGCGAGGCAATGACTTTTTTCACCCGACCATTGACAATCAGAGGGCCGATACCGGTATCGACAAAAGCGGTATCGTTGGCGATAAGGGTCAAATCCCTGACGCCGGATTCCAGTAGGGTGTCGATAAGGCGAGGGGGCGTGCCAACCCCCATAAAACCGCCAACCATGATGGTCATGCCGTCACGAAAGAATTCGGCGGCGTCCTGTAAGGTAATCAGTTTTGTTTTCATTATGTTTCCCTTTTGCATACTCCATTTTGGGTACGAAGCGGGAATTGCAAACAGGATGCCAGAGTTGGGAAGAGAGGGGTTTTTAAATTAACTGACTGAATAAAAACGAAAAATAGCAAAAGCTCCGTATGCTGTGAGGCACGGAGCTATGCAGAAAATTGCGCACTGTGCAAAATTCTGCATAGCAAATTCCGGGTCTAAAGATCCGTCGGCTCGATACCGTACTCCTGAAGTTTATACATCAGGGCGCGGCGGCTAATGCCTAACATCAGGGCTGCACGGGTGCGGTTACCGTCTTGTTGTTCAAGGACTTCCATAATGATCCGCTTCTCTTCGCGCTTAATCTCTTCTTTTAAATTTCGTTCGCCGGGCTGCGCGGTTTTGACCTCCGCTATGCTGCTTACCGGCTGGCGTAGCGGGGCGGGCAGATCGTCGGCAAAAATTACCGCTCCAGTATTCATCACCACTGCGCGTTCAATAACGTTTGAGAGTTCACGTATATTGCCAGGCCACGGCCAGGCGGTCAGCATCGACATGGCTGTGGGATCGATCTCAATGATGTCGCGCTGATTTTCAGTACTGAATTTTTGCAGAAAATGGTTGGCAAGCAGCGCAATGTCCTCCCGCCGCTCGCGCAGCGGAGGCAACTGCAAATGGATGACGTTTAGCCGGTAAAAGAGATCTTCGCGGAAGGCGCCTTCCTTCACCATTGCTGGAAGGTCCCGGTTGGTGGCGGCAATAATACGGATATCGACCTGAATGGTCTGATGTCCGCCCACCCGTTCGAATTCTCGCTCCTGGAGAATCCGCAACAATTTTGCCTGCAACACTAGCGGCATTTCGCCAATTTCATCCAGAAGCAATGTTCCCGTATGAGCACGCTCAAACAGTCCCTGACGCAGGGACTGGGCGCCGGTAAAAGCCCCTTTCTCATGGCCAAATAACTCGCTTTCCAGCAGTGACTCCGGCAGCGCGGCACAGTTGATCTTGATAAACGGACCGTTGGCGCGCCGCGAGTTATAGTGAATGGCGCGGGCTATCAGTTCTTTTCCGGTACCGCTTTCTCCGCTGATCAACACATTGGCCTGAGACATGGCAATTTTGGCGGTGTCTTTGCAGATATCCATCATTCGCGGACTGTTGGTCAGAATATGTCCCCATTGCCAACTGGTACTCAGCGCCTGATGCAGACGACGAATCTCTTGCCTCATCGCCTGAAGCTGCAGCGCCCGCTGAATTAATAAATGCAGTTCATCAAGATCGAAGGGCTTTATGACATAGTCAAACGCGCCGCTGCGCAGCGCTTCGACTGCGGTTTCGACTTCGGCATATGCCGTCATCAAAATAACGGGGATACGTGGTTGGCGGGCGCGCATCGCCTTTAATGCGTCGAGCCCGTTCATTTCCGGCATACGGATATCCATCAACACCACGTCCGGCGGCACGTCGGCAAATTGCTGCAAGGCTTCCTCGCCATTACTGGCGCAGCGGGTTTCATGTCCCTGGAGGGAAAACGCGGTGGTGAGCATACGACGAACGTTGTCTTCATCATCCACGATAAGGATTCGGTAGCGGGTTTTCATACTAACAAGTTTCCCTGCGGATTAATCGGTAAAATGAGGGTGAAGGTCGCGCCGCATCCCGGCATGCTGCTGATGCGAATGTCTCCCTGGTGGGCATTGATGATGCGCTGGCTAAGCGCAAGTCCAAGACCGGTTCCTGACGCTTTGGTGGTGAAGAACGGATCAAAGATTTTTTTCTGTAGCGCGATATCAATTCCGCAGCCGTTATCTTCAATCGATACTGCCTGCTGCGAAGGGGCGTATTGCCAGGTACGAATCCGGATTTCACCGCGCGCGTTAATCGCCTGCACGGCATTGATGAGAATATTGAGGATGACCTGTTTCAGTAGTTCACGGTCAGCAATGATGGCGGGCAGTTCCCGGTTAAGTTCACAATTAAAGGCAATCCGCGCCTGTACACCGGAGGTTTTGACCAGAATTAACGTCTCTTCAATCAACGTGTTGAGCTGAACCCGCTGCCACTGGCTTTGTCTCGGTCGGGAAAAATCGAGAAGTTGCTGAATCACTTTATTAATAGAATCAATCTCTTTTAGCACAACGGACAAATATTCCTGGTGTACGGGGAGGGTGAGTTGCTGGCGAATAATCTGTACATAACCACGAATAGCGGTAAGCGGGTTACGGACCTCATGCGCCACGCCGGCCATTAACTCGCCCAGCGTGGCCAGCCGTTCGGTTTGTGCAAGGCGGCGCTGGGACTCTTTGCGGGCGGTCAGGTCGGAAAAAATCACTAACGCGCCAATCAGTTCACCATTGGCATTATGAATGCGACTGGTGGTGACGCTGAGCTCAATGGTACGGTCACGCGCCGGGAAACTCACTTCCTGCGCCAGATGTTCTGTGCCGTGCGCCAAAGTATCAAGCACCGGGCTGGCGAAGTGCGGGTCGGAGAAGAGTGTCGCATAGGGCCGACCGACAAGTTCACTGAGTGTATAACCGGTAATGGCTTCTGCCGCAGGGTTCATTGTGGTGACATCCCCCTGACGATCAATGGCGATGACTCCGTCGGCGGCGTTTTCAATAATCAGATCGTTGAGCGTTTTGGTTTCGCGCAACGTTTGCGCCAGTGCGTTAACGCTGCGGCTAATTTGCCCCAGTTCGCCGGGGAGATTGGGAAGTTGGGTGGGCGTTTTATGCGCCAGCGTCGACAGACCATCGGTAATGATGTCGATATTGGCGCCGAGACGTCGGGAGAAGAGGACTATCAGCAGCAGACTGCAGAGCAGCCCCGCCACCAGTACCGCAATAATGCGCATGTCCATCTTCCATGCCTGACGTCGGATATCTTCTGTGAGCTCATTGGCCCAGATATAACCCAGAACTTCGCCGTCTCGTCGGATAGGGATCATTGAATTGAGAATATCCCCACGAACCTGGCGACCGGAAAAGACCACAGGGGTGTTGCTACGCATTACGTCACGACCGGGATGATCGGCAGCAATGGTCACGCCAACATTGTTCTGATACAGCGCGGAAGGGGCATAAGTAATGATCGCATCCAGTGCTTTGTGATAATAGCCCGCGCCGATGCCGGGAAACGCTTGCGTGATTCGCTCGGTAATCGGGCCAAGTTCCGCATTCAGCGCCTGGATGCGTGCATCGCGCGGCAATGTACTGAAGTGGAAAAAACGTTCTTCCAGCGCCTGGTCGAGCAGATGAACGACGGCGGACAATTTTTTCTCTTTTTCCGCTAAGACCGCTGAACGTCCTTCGGTTTCGACGATATAACCAATCGACAGCGTCGGCACGATGACCATCAGGATAGCCATCAGAATCATTTGATTGCGCAAGCGTCGCGGATAGAAACCCCTTAAAAAACGCATTCTGGCATCCCTGTTACCCTTTTCAGGTAAACGCCAATTATCCGCAGTTGCGCAAAAGGTTTCTCAGCGGTGTATCATATTCCGGCAAAGAGGGGCGTGAGGATTGCGACATCGCACTTTTACCGCTACCTTAACCACACTCTATTTATCGCCTCAGGCGGAGCTTTGCCCCTTTGAAATACCTGGCTTCCTTTCGTACAACCCTGAAAATCTCGCGCTACCTGTTCAGAGCGCTGGCGCTGTTGATATGGCTGTTAATCGCCTTTGCTTCGGTGTTCTACATTGTCAACGCGCTGCATCAGCGGGAGTCCGAGATTCGTCAGGAGTTTAATCTCAGTTCCGATCAGGCCCAGCGCTATATTCAGCGTACGTCGGACGTGATGAAGGAGCTAAAGTACATTGCCGAGAATCGTTTGACGGCGGAGAACGGGGTACTTTCTTCACGCACCCGCGATGATAAAACCGTCGTGCCAACCTTTGAGCCCTTGTTTGCCGACTCGGACTGCGCGGCGATGGGCAACGCCTGGCGCGGATCGCTGGAGTCGCTGGCCTGGTTTATGCGCTACTGGCGGGATAACTTCTCCGCGGCGTACGATCTTAACCGCGTGTTTCTGATTGGCAGCGATAATCTGTGCATGGCGAATTTTGGCCTGCGCGATATGCCGGTTGAGCGCGACAATGCGCTGAAAACGCTGCATGAACGGATCATGAAATACCGCAGCGCGCCGAAGGATGATTCCGGGAATAACCTTTACTGGGTGGGACAGGGGCCGCGTCCGGGTATCGGCTACTTTTACGCGCTGACGCCCGTATATCTGGCTAACCGGCTGCAGGCCCTGCTGGGCGTAGAGCAGGCGATCCGGATGGAAAATTTCTTTACCCCCGGCAGCCTGCCGATGGGCGTGACCATTCTTGATGAAAATGGTCATGCGCTCATCTCACTGACGGGGCCGGAAACCACCATTAAAGCTGAACCTCGCTGGATGCAGGAACGCTCCTGGTTTGGCTATACGCCCGGTTTTCGTGAGCTGGTGCTGAAGAAAAACCTGCCGCCATCCTCGCTCAGCATCGTCTATTCGGTACCGGTCGATCTGGTGCTGGAGGGGATTCGGATGTTAATTCTGAATGCCATTCTGCTGAACGTTTTGGTTGGCGCCGCGCTGTTTACCCTCGCCAGAATGTATGAGCGGCGAATTTTTATCCCGGCGGAAAGCGACGCCCAGCGGCTGGAGGAGCACGAACAGTTCAACCGTAAAATTGTGGCTTCGGCACCGGTTGGGATCTGTATCCTGCGTACCGTCGACGGCGTCAACATTCTCAGTAACGAGCTGGCGCACACCTATCTGAACATGCTCACCCATGAGGATCGGCAGCGGCTGACGCAAATCATCTGCGGACAGCAGGTGAATTTTGTCGATGTGTTGACCAGCAATAACACCAATTTGCAAATCAGCTTCGTTCATTCCCGCTATCGTAACGAGAACGTGGCGATATGCGTGCTGGTGGACGTCTCCGCACGCGTCAAAATGGAAGAGTCCTTACAGGAGATGGCGCAGGCGGCGGAGCAGGCAAGCCAGTCGAAGTCTATGTTCCTCGCAACCGTCAGCCATGAACTGCGCACCCCGCTGTACGGTATCATTGGTAACCTCGATCTCCTGCAAACCAAGGCGTTGCCGAAAGGGGTTGATCGCCTGGTGACGGCGATGAATAACTCTTCCAGCCTGTTGTTGAAGATTATCAGTGATATTCTCGACTTCTCGAAGATTGAGTCCGAGCAACTGAAAATCGAGCCGCGAGAGTTCTCCCCGCGTGAGGTGATGAGCCACATCACCGCCAACTATTTGCCGCTGGTGGTGCGCAAGCAACTCGGTCTTTATTGCTTTATCGAGCCGGACGTGCCGGTAGCGATGAATGGCGATCCAATGCGCTTGCAGCAGGTTATCTCCAATCTTCTGAGCAACGCGATTAAGTTCACCGATATCGGCTGCATTGTGCTGCACGTGCAGCGTGATCATGACTATCTGAGTATTCGGGTGCGCGATACCGGCGTTGGTATTCCGGCGAAAGAGGTCGTGCGTCTGTTCGACCCGTTCTTCCAGGTTGGCACCGGGGTGCAGCGCAATTTCCAGGGAACCGGGCTGGGGCTGGCGATTTGTGAAAAGCTGATCAGCATGATGGACGGCGATATCTCGGTGGATTCAGAGCCGGGAATGGGGAGCCAGTTTACGGTGCGTATTCCGCTCTACGGCGCGCAGTATCCGGCGAAGAAGAGCCTCGACGGGCTGGTCAACACGCGCTGCTGGCTGGCGGTGCGGAACGCCTCGCTGTGCCACTTTGTTGAGAACAGCCTGACGCGCGGCGGGATGGACGTGATCCGTTATGAAGGTCAGACGCCCGCCGCCGACGACCTGCTGATCACCGACGATGCGCTGGAGCAGCCGTGGCAGGGAAGAGCGGCGGTGATGTTCTGCCGTCGTCACATTGGTATTCCGCTCGAAAGAGCGCCGGGGGAATGGGTACACAGCGTGGCCTCCCCGCATGAACTGCCCGCGCTGCTGGCCCGTATCTACAGCGTCGAGCTGGACAATGAAGAACTGACTGCCTCGTTACCGGCGCCAGAAAAGGTGGCGATCGCCAACGACGATATGATGATCCTGGTGGTGGACGATCATCCGATCAACCGTCGCCTGCTGGCCGATCAGTTGGGATCGCTGGGCTATCAGTGCAAAACGGCCAATGACGGTGTGGATGCGCTGAATGTGTTGAGCAAAAACCACATTGATATTGTGCTGAGCGACGTCAACATGCCGAATATGGACGGTTACCGTCTGACCCAACGTATTCGTCAGCTTGGCCTGACGCTGCCGGTGGTCGGGGTGACGGCGAACGCGCTGGCGGAAGAGAAGCAGCGCTGCCTGGAATCGGGCATGGACAGCTGTTTGTCTAAGCCGGTGACGCTGGACGTGCTGAAACAAACCCTTGCGGTCTATGCCGAACGGGTGCGCAAAACGCGGACATAAAAAATGCCGGATAAGCGTAGCGCTATCCGGCATTTTGCACAGGAAAGGAATTACTCTTTGTCAGCCGGACTCAGGGTCACAGAAGACAGGTAGTTCAGCAGTGCGATATCGTTCTCGACGCCCAGTTTCATCATCGCTGATTTCTTCTGGCTGCTGATGGTTTTAATGCTGCGGTTCAGCTTCTTGGCGATTTCGGTCACCAGGAAACCTTCGGCAAACAGACGCAGCACTTCACTCTCTTTTGGTGAGAGGCGCTTGTCTCCATAACCGCCCGCGCTGATTTTCTCCAGCAAACGGGAAACGCTTTCCGGCGTAAATTTTTTCCCTTTCTGCAGCGCCGCGAGCGCTTTCGGCAGGTCGGTCGGCGCGCCCTGTTTCAGGACGATCCCTTCGATATCCAGATCCAGTACCGCGCTCAGAATCGCCGGGTTGTTGTTCATGGTAAGAACAATAATCGACAGGCTCGGGAAATGACGCTTGATGTATTTGATTAACGTGATCCCATCACCGTACTTGTCGCCCGGCATAGAGAGATCGGTAATCAATACGTGTGCATCCAGTTTAGGCAGATTGTTAATCAGTGCTGTGGAGTCTTCAAATTCGCCGACAACATTCACCCACTCGATTTGTTCAAGTGACTTGCGAATACCGAACAGTACAATCGGATGGTCATCGGCAATAATTACGTTCATATTGTTCATGTATAAGGCTACCTTGCTACAGCAAGCTCTTGACGTAGGCGTCAATGTCGCTGATGTATTTTTCTATTCCTGGAGCATCTTTCTCGCGAATAAGATGTTCCAGCGTTTCACATAACTGCTTGCCGGGTACCAGATTTAGCATGGCAAACACGCCTTTCAGGCGGTGAGCCGTTTGGGCTAGCGCAGCAAAATCGCTGGTTGCCGCCTCAGTATACAACCTCTTAACATCATCCGGTACTGTGTCTACAAATAGCGCGTAATAACCGCTGGCATGAAGTTCGGCATTTTCATCGCCGCCCAGGGGGGATTCCGGAATATCTTCCTGCGCCAGCTGTTCTTCTATTAGTTGTAGTACAGCTTCCTGCATAGCATTACTCATATTAAAGTTGACGCGAAGCTGGCCGGGGCCTATTTTCCGCACGCCTGACTCATCATCGCTTAAAAGCAAGCCGGAAGCAGTAAGATTAGACGGATTATCCGTTAAAAAGAGATCATATTCTTGACTTATGAGTCTTTCGTCCGGCGTGATGCAGGTGGCTCCCCAGTTTTCTAACTGGCGAAGCACGATGGTGCGAATCTCGTTAGAGGTCACGTCAATCATTACGCTGACATCATCCAGCAGACGCTCCTCGTCTTCTACATGCTGATCCAACGGCGTCATTTTAACATGGACCGTATAGCGTGTACCCAGCGTATCTCGCGCTTTGATATTCAAATGTCCGCCCAGCTTGCGCGCCAGTTGATCGCACAACCAGAAGGTGAGGGGATTCGCTTTACCATACCGGTCTTTCTGCGTTTCGCTGATAAACGGGAAATGCAGATTATCGATTTCGCTCAGCGTCACGCCTTCACCGGTGTCCAGGATGCGGAAGGTTAAGCGCTCCGCCACGGATTCATCCTGATCAACTTCAAGCGTGATTTTGCCGATCTGGGTGGTGGTAACAGCATACTGCATCAACAGCATTAATATACGGCGCAACGCGTTACGGTCGCCATGGCGCTCGTCGTTAGCGTTCAGACGGTTGTTGATCAGCAGTTGCAGCCCTTTCCGCTTCATTGCCGGCAGGACTTCCGGCACCACTTCATCAATCAGCGTTTGCACCGAGAATCGGGTCGGTTCACTTTTCCAGGCATCGTTTTCCAGCATGTTCGCCAGCTGGATTTCATCAATCATGCGAACCAGCACGTCAGCCTGAGTGGCCAGCTTCTGCGAGTCGGGCGCTGCGACCTGAGCAATCTCGTCGGCCAGGGTTTTGACCGGCTCTTTCAGCGTATCGCTGATATTTTGCATGAAGGCGATGCGCCCCTGCTGATTTTTTTCATACAAGCGCTGCGCCTGTTTCAGTTTTTTATTCACCAGCACTTCACGATCCTGATCGCGGATGATGAAGATTTGGGTACGCGGCGCAACCTGACTGCGGAACAGGCGGATTTCGTACAGTTCGTTATTGATCGTCGCCTGGATCACCCCCTGATGCTGCTCTGCCATGCTGGTGATATTCTGCAGGTTCAGATGCGGCAGCAGATGGTCGGCAATTTTGTTGCTGATCACCGTTCGGTTGGCCTCCTGGTCGTGCACCAGCAATCCCAGCGGCAGCAGGGAAACGATCTCTTCATTGATGGCGCGCAGGATCCGCAGCTCATTATTCGCCGCCGTGTTGGGCGCAACCTCTGTTGAACGTCCCGGCTGATGACGGAAAGTGGTATAGCCAAACAGCGCCAGCGCAAGCAGGCCGATATTCAGCAACAGCGGCAACAGAATATTTTGCAGGGTGTCGAGCAGCAATGTACCGAACGGCACCTGCCAGACAAGGCGCATATCCGTTGAATTCAGCGCAGATGAAATTTCAATTTTTGAACTGTTAAAACTGATGCTGACGCTGTCCGGCGACTCTTTCTCATTATTTCGCGTGGTCGCGGGCGTGGTATCCGGCTCAAGGCGGAAACTGTCCAGCGGCATACCGGGCGGGATGAGATCGTTGATCGGCAGGTCAAACGCGACCACGGTCGCCAGATGTCCCGGCTGGTTGAACGTGGTACGCAGGGTAAAATAGTGCCCGTTCTGCCATGCCAGACGCCGCAGCGAGGAGAAGCTCTCCCGCTCGTCCAGCGCGTTGGCCTGCTGAAGCATCTCCGCCCGACGGGAGTCGACGATATTGCCAATAGTGGATTCTTTAAATCCGGAGGAGAGATCTTTCAGCGGCAGCGTGGAGATGAGGATCAGACTGTTATCCTGACCATTGAGATAATACATTGACCACGGCACCGTTTCCGCCCCCCAGAGGGTGTCGAGATAGGTCGAAATGCGCTGGGTCATTTCCAGCGTGGCGCTGTCGTGTGAGCCAAAGATCAGCGCTTCCGTTTTACGGCGCGGTTTCTCGAGATAGTAAACATCCTGTTTCAGCCGTGTTTCCTGCAATCCTTCGCCAGTGGAAGGGCTGGTGGAGGCGGCAATGTTGTCATAGATTTGCCAGGTCACGTACCGCCAGGTATCCACCCTTTTATGGATGGCATGGGTAATGTCGACAATCTGATAGCTCTTATCTTTCAGCCATGCGTTCACCGCGCTCTGCACCATTACCCCCATCGTCACCAACAGTACGATGATCAGTAATAAAAAGAAGCGGGTGATGCTTCCTGGCAGGAGGGAGAAGCGGGATGTAGCCGTGGTTTCAGACTGACTCATTCGTGGTTATGACCTGTAAAGCAACGCAAAAGGTGATAGGGCAGTATAAAGGCTACGCCGTAGATTTCCACACTCTCGTCGCGTCGGATGATCAGCGCTATTCACGGAATATACGGGAAACGAACGGCTTGCGTTAAACGTGTACAACCCGACAGGCGTCGTACAAATATCACCCGATGCTGTGCGATAAATAGCACTAATTAACAAGAAAATGTTTATGAATATCATTCAGGAAATAAACGAAGCGGAATGACTGATTGTGGTGATTGTTTTTATGCGGTAGCACATAAACAGAAAGAGAGTGTAAAGAAAAGTAAAAAAAAACCGAATGCGAAGCATCCGGTTGAAATAGGGGTAAACAGACATTCAGAAATGAATGACGGTAATAAATAAAGTTAATGATGATAGCGAGATTATTTTAGTTGTGAGTGACGATTTTGTTTTGTCATTCAGTGCTATGTTTTATTTGTCTGTATTTTATTGTATTTAAAGGGTTTTTATTATTTCTTGTACATTTGTGCTTATTTCTTGACTTTCAGGGCGATATAAAAAGTTCCTTCTTGTTAATGTTTTGAAACATCTATGTGGATATCTGAAACATCTTAAAAGTTTTAGTATCATATTCGTGTTGGATTATTCTGCATTTTTGCGGAGAATGAACTTGCCGACTGGTTAATGAGGGTTAATCAGTATGCAGTGGCATAAAAAAGCAAATAAAGGCATATAACAGAGGGTTAATAACATGAAAGTTAAAGTACTGTCCCTCCTGGTACCGGCTCTGCTGGTAGCAGGCGCAGCAAATGCGGCTGAAATTTATAATAAAGACGGCAACAAATTAGACCTGTTTGGTAAAGTAGACGGTCTGCACTATTTCTCCGATGACAACAGCGCTGACGGCGACCAGACCTACATGCGTATCGGCTTCAAAGGCGAAACGCAGGTAAACGATCAGATCACCGGCTACGGCCAGTGGGAGTATCAGATCCAGGGTAACGCGCCTGAAAGCGAAAACAACTCCTGGACCCGTGTGGCGTTCGCTGGGGTTAAATTTGGCGATGCGGGTTCTTTCGACTACGGTCGTAACTACGGCGTGGCGTATGACGTCACCTCCTGGACTGACGTACTGCCGGAATTCGGCGGTGACACCTACGGTTCTGACAACTTCATGCAGCAACGTGGTAACGGTTTCGCGACCTACCGTAACACTGACTTTTTCGGTCTGGTTGATGGCCTGAACGTTGCGGTTCAGTACCAGGGTAAAAACGGCAGCCCGTCCGGCGAGGGTATGACCGGCATTACTAACAATGGTCGTGAAGCCCTGCGCCAGAACGGCGACGGCGTTGGCGGTTCTGTCACTTACGATCTGGGCGAAGGCTTCGGTCTGGGTGCGGCAGTCACCAGCTCCAAACGTACGGATGAGCAGAACAACGGCATTTACATTGGTAACGGCGATCGCGCTGAAACCTACACCGGCGGTCTGAAATACGACGCCAACAACATCTACCTGGCGGCACAGTACACCCAGACTTACAACGCAACGCGTGCGGGCGACATTGGCTGGGCAAACAAAGCGCAGAACTTTGAAGTGGTTGCGCAGTATCAGTTTGACTTCGGCCTGCGTCCGTCCGTGGCTTACCTGCAGTCCAAAGGCAAAAACCTGGGAACTGTTAACGGCCGTAACTACGACGACGAAGATCTGCTGAAATACGTTGATGTGGGCGCGACTTACTACTTCAACAAAAACATGTCCACCTATGTAGATTACAAAATCAACCTGCTGGACGACAATGACTTCACCCGCGCTGCTGGTATCGGTACTGACGATATCGTCGCACTGGGTCTGGTTTACCAGTTCTAAGGTCATTTCATGACGACAAAAGGCCCTGCGGGGCCTTTTTTTATGGACTTTTCGCGGCGTACAGTCGGGCGTTTTTAGTGTAACCTTGCGCAATTTCGCAGAAGGACAATCACCAATGGAAATTTCTTTTGCGCGGATGGCCCTCCTTGCCGCCACGCTTTTTTTTACCGGGTGCGATAGCGCGCCTGACACGACGCAGGTTCCCGCATCGGCGCCGGTGATGCTTGAAGGTAAAACCATGGGCACGTTCTGGCGCGTGAGCGTGGTTGATATAGACGCCGCGCGCGCAGAGAAACTGCGTAACCGGATCCAGGCGCAACTGGATGCTGACGATCGGCTTCTCTCGACGTATAAAAATGATTCCGCGTTGATGCGCTTTAACCACACCAAAAGCCTCACGCCCTGGCCAGTTAGCGAGGCGATGGCGGACATCATCACCACTTCGCTGCGTATTGGCGACAAAACCCTGGGGGCGATGGACATTACCGTCGGTCCGCTGGTGAATCTCTGGGGATTTGGTCCGGACAAACAGCCGGTGCAGGTACCCACTCAGGCGCAGATCGATGCGGCGAAGGCGAAAACGGGACTCCAGCACCTGACGGTGATTAATCAGGCGCATCAGCAGTACCTGCAAAAAGATCTGCCGGATCTGTATGTTGATTTGTCCACGGTGGGGGAGGGCTATGCGGCGGATCATCTCGCGCGGCTCATGGAGCAGGAAGGCATCGCGCGTTATCTGGTTTCCGTTGGCGGAGCGTTAAACAGTCGCGGTATGAACGCCGAAGGGCGTCCGTGGCGGGTAGCGATCCAGAAACCGACCGATCGCGAAAACGCCGTTCAGGCGGTGGTGGACATTAATGGTCATGGCATCAGTACCTCCGGCAGTTATCGCAACTATTATGAAGTGGACGGTAAGCGGCTTTCGCATGTTATCGATCCGCAGACCGGCCGCCCTATTGAACATAATCTGGTTTCGGTCACGGTTATCGCCCCGACGGCGCTGGAAGCGGACGGCTGGGACACCGGGTTGATGGTGCTCGGCGCCGAGAAAGCGAAAGAAGTCGTGCGCCGAGAAGGGCTGGCGGTGTACATGATCACCAAAGAGGGCGAGGACTTTAAAACCTGGATGTCGCCACAGTTTTCCGCCTTTCTGATCGGTGAACAAAATTAAACAGCAAGATTGCGGGTTTTTGCGAAAGGGCTTTCGAACATACTGTCGTTAAGCAGGCACTATGCCAGGAGCCTGGCCCAATAGACGATGTCATTTGCCATTTTGCCTCCGGCAGTGCTCAGAATCCTCCCGTACGCCGTGTACGCTCCGGTTCTTCCGCGCTGTCCGTGTTGAAACTCTGCCACAATGACGTCTCTTAGGTTAGGCTCTTATTTAAGGAGTCCCGTATGAAACCGAATCTGTCGAACAATCCTGATGAATGCTGGCAGGCTGTGCTCGCACGCAGCGCTGCCGCTGACGGCCAGTTTGTCTTTGCGGTACAGACCACCGGCATTTTTTGTCGGCCATCCTGCAGCGCTAAGCACGCGTTGCGTAAAAACGTGCGCTTTTTTCCCGATGCGCAGGCCGCGTTATCCGCAGGGTTTCGTCCCTGTAAGCGCTGTCAGCCGGATAAAGCCCATCCCCGGCAGCACCGACTGGATAACATCACCCGCGCCTGCCAGTTGCTGGAGCAGGATAACCCCATCACGCTGGCGGCGCTGGCACAGCAAGTGGCAATGAGCCCGTACCATTTTCACCGCCTGTTCAAGGCCGCCACCGGCATGACGCCGAAAGCCTGGCAGCAGGCCTGGCGCGCGCGTCGGTTACGCGACGCGCTGGGCAAAGGGGAGAGCGTCACGCAGGCGATTCTCGACGCCGGTTTCCCTGACAGTAGCAGCTATTACCGTCACGCCGATACGGCGCTGGGGATGACGGCAACGCAGTTTCGCCGCGGCGGTGAACGGCTGACGGTTCGCTATACGCTTGCAGACTGCGCGCTGGGGCGCTGCCTGGTGGCGGAAAGCGAACGCGGGATCTGCGCAATCTTGCTGGGTGATGACGACGCAGGTTTGATCGCCGAACTGCGCGCGCTGTTCCCGTCGGCGCGCGGCGAACCGGCTGATGAGGCGTTTCACCAGCGTGTGCGTCAGGTGATCGCCAGTATTGACGGGCGCGATGTGCCGCTATCGCTGCCGCTGGATATTCAGGGCACGGCTTTTCAGCAGCAGGTCTGGCAGGCGCTGCGCGCCATTCCTTGTGGTGAAACGGTCAGTTATCAGCAACTGGCCGCCGCGCTCGGCAAACCGAAAGCGGTACGCGCCGTTGCCAGCGCCTGCGGGGCGAACAAACTGGCGATCGTCATTCCTTGCCATCGGGTGGTGCGGGGCGATGGCGCGCTTTCGGGCTATCGCTGGGGGGTAACGCGCAAAGCGCAACTGCTGCGGCGGGAGTCATCAGATAAGGAGTCATAATGCTCGATCTGTTTGCCGATTCACAACCCTGGCAGGAGCCGCTGGCGCCCGGCGCGACAATCCTGCGCCGTTTTGCCTTCAGCGCGGCGCAGACGTTAATGCTGGATATCGACGCGGTGGCCAGCCGTTCGCCGTTTCGCCAGATGGTCACGCCCGGCGGTTACACCATGTCGGTGGCGATGACCAACTGCGGACAACTGGGCTGGACCACCGATCGACGCGGCTATGTCTATTCCCCTGTTGATCCTCTCACTGGTCACGCCTGGCCGCCCTTTCCGGTATCGTTTGTCGAACTTTACCGGCGGGCGGCGACGGCGGCGGGCTATACGGATTTCCAGCCGGACGCCTGCCTGATCAACCGCTACGCGCCTGGCGCGAAGCTGTCGCTGCATCAGGATAAAGACGAGCCGGATTTGCGCGCGCCGATTGTCTCGGTGTCGCTGGGCCTGCCTGCCATTTTTCAGTTCGGCGGCCTGAAGCGCAGCGATCCGCTGAAACGCCTCATGCTGGAACATGGTGATGTGGTGGTATGGGGGGGCGAATCGCGGCTGTTTTATCATGGCATTCAACCGCTGAAGGACGGGCTTCACCCGTTAACCGGAAACTGCCGCTACAATCTCACCTTTCGTCAGGCGGGTAAAAAAGAATAAAAATAAGAATTATTATTGCCGATCGCGTTGAGATGTTTAAACTGCGGGCAGTTATTCCTTGTCCGGGTAGTCTCAATGGAACTCCTTCTTCTTGTCTGGCGGCAGTATCGCTGGCCATTTATCGGCGTGATGGCGCTCAGCCTCGCCAGCGCCGCGTTAGGTATCGGGCTGATTGCCTTTATTAATCAGCGGCTGATCGAAACGGCGGATACGTCGCTCCTGGTGTTACCGGAATTCCTCGGTTTATTACTGTTGCTGATGGCGGTAACGCTGGGTTCGCAGCTGGCGTTAACCACCCTCGGCCATCACTTTGTCTATCGTCTGCGCAGTGAGTTCATCAAGCGTATTCTGGATACCCACGTCGAGCGCATCGAACAGCTCGGTAGCGCGTCGTTGCTGGCCGGACTGACCAGCGATATCCGTAACATTACTATCGCTTTTGTGCGTCTGCCGGAGCTGGTACAGGGGATTATCCTCACCGTGGGGTCCGCGGCATATCTGGCGACGCTGTCGACCAAAATGCTGCTGGTGACCGCAATCTGGATGGCGATCACCATCTGGGGCGGGTTCGTGCTTGTTGCGCGGGTCTACCGACATATGGCGACGCTGCGTGAGACGGAAGATAAGCTGTACAACGACTATCAGACGGTGCTGGAAGGGCGCAAGGAGCTGACCCTCAACCGCGAGCGGGCCGAACAGATCTTTAATCATCTGTACGTGCCGGACGCGCGGGAGTATCGCCACCATATTATTCGCGCCGATACGTTCCATCTGAGTGCAGTGAACTGGTCGAATATTATGATGCTCGGCGCCATTGGCCTGGTGTTCTGGATGGCGAATAGTCTTGGCTGGGCGGATACCAACGTCGCGGCCACGTATTCGCTGACGCTGCTGTTCCTGCGTACGCCGCTGCTGTCGGCGGTAGGGGCATTGCCGACGCTGCTGACGGCTCAGGTGGCCTTTAACAAGCTGAACACATTCGCGCTGGCGCCGTTCAGAGCGGAATTTCCCCGCCCGCAGGCGTTCGCGGACTGGAAAACCCTCGAACTGCGCGACGTCACCTTTCACTATCAGGACAACGCCTTTGCCGTGGGGCCAGTGAACCTTACCCTTCATCGCGGCGAACTGCTGTTTTTGATCGGCGGTAACGGCAGCGGCAAGTCGACGCTGGCGATGTTGCTGACGGGGCTGTACCAGCCGCAGTCCGGCGAAATTCTGCTCGACGGCAAGCCACTATCTGCAGAGAAACCGGAAGATTACCGTAAGCTGTTTTCGGCGGTATTTACCGACGTCTGGTTGTTTGATCAACTGCTTGGTCCGGAAGGCAAACCGGCAGATCCGGCGCTGGTTGAGAAGTGGCTCGCGCACCTGAAAATGGCGCACAAGCTGGAACTGCGCGACGGGCGGATCCTGAATCTTAAACTGTCAAAAGGGCAAAAAAAGCGCGTGGCGCTGCTGCTGGCGCTGGCGGAAGAGCGGGACATCATTCTGCTTGATGAATGGGCGGCTGACCAGGACCCGCACTTTCGCCGCGAATTTTATCAGGTGCTGCTGCCGCTGATGCAGGAGATGGGGAAAACCATTTTCGCCATTAGCCACGACGATCACTACTTTGTACACGCCGACCGCCTGCTGGAAATGCGTAACGGTCAACTGAGCGAGCTGGTGGGCGCTGAGCGCGACGCTGCGTCGCGTGATGCGGTGGCGCGTACCGCCTGAAGCTGACAACCGTTCGCCCGATGGCCCTGCGCACGTTGGGTGAGCGGATTGTCGCCTGCCGTTTTTTTATCCGTCCGCTAATGCCGTTTATTGTTATTTACATCATCTCGCACCATGCTTAATGGCAACTCATATCATGGATTTATGATTAATGTCTGTAAAAACCAAAAACAGCGCAAGGCTGCGCGATGAAGAACGTGCGCGCCTGATCTGGCTTCTCACGACCGACAAAGCGGTCGTTTCCACCTTACTGGGCAAACTCACCCTGGCTGAGCAATATGATGTCGGTACGCTTGCCGACGATATTGCTGAGGTAGGCGCTCTGGTCGCCCATCTGCCGCCGCCGGATTTGGCGGATACCCTTGAAGCGCTGCCATCAGAGGAACGCCACGCGCTGTGGCACCTGGTTGATAAGGCAAAGCGCGGTTACGTGCTGCTAGAAGCGTCGGAAAGCGTCTGGGATGACCTGATCGACGAAATGACCGACAGGGAACTGCTCGATGCCCTGCAATATCTGGACATTGACGAACAGATCTATCTGGTGCAGCACCTGTCGAGAAACCTGACCGGACGACTGCTGGCGTCATTACCGGCGGACGAGCGCGCCCGCGTGCGCCAGGTGATGCATTACGAAAAGAACCGCGTCGGCGCGATCATGGAGTTCGAGGTTATTACCGTGCGTCCCGACGTGACTCTGCAGGCGGTGCAGCGTTATTTGCGTCGGTTGGGCAAGATGCCTGAGAACACCGACAAACTGTTCGTCACCCGTCGCGATAAAACGCTGGTTGGGGAGTTGTCCCTGACCTGCATTTTACTCAACGACGTACAGCGCCAGGTCAGCGAGGTCATGGATAACGATCCCCTGACCTTTGAGCCGGAAGATATCGCGGAAAACGCGGCGCGCACGTTTGAACGTGACAACCTGGTCAGCGCGGCGGTGGTGGATCCCGCCGGCAAGCTGATGGGGCGTTTAACCATTGATGAGATCGTCGACGTGGTGTACGAAGAAACCGACAGCGATCTCCGGCGGATGGGGGGGCTGAGCGCCGAGGAAGACGTCTTTGCCCCAGTGCCGAAAGCGGTAAAAACGCGCTGGGCGTGGTTGGCTGTCAACCTCTGTACGGCGTTCATCGCCTCGCGGGTCATCGATGGGTTTGAACATACCATCTCGCAGCTGGTGGCGCTGGCCTCGCTGATGCCTATCGTTGCCGGGATAGGCGGTAATACCGGCAATCAGACCATCACCATGATCGTCCGCGCGCTGGCGTTGCAGAACATTCAGCCCGGTAACCTGAGCTTTTTGATCCTGCGTGAAATGGGCGTCGCGCTGGTGAATGGTCTCGTCTGGGGCGGGATTATGGGCGGCATCACCTGGTGGTTGTATGACGACATGGCGCTCGGCGGCGTGATGACCCTGGCGATGGTGCTCAACCTGCTGGTGGCGGCGCTGATGGGGGTTATCATCCCTATGACGATGGTCAGGCACGGGCGCGACCCGGCGGTCGGCTCGAGCGTCATGATTACCGCGATTACCGATACCGGCGGCTTCTTTATTTTTCTTGGGCTGGCGACGCTGTTTCTTCTGTAGCGCGTTTTTTACTTCTGATGACGCGCGGAAGCAGGCCCATCGCCAGCACACCGGCAACCACGCCAATCGCCAGGTTGTCGGTAGAAACCGTTGCGCCCACGGTGACCAGCATCACCAGCGTTTCTGTGACGGGCAGAGTTGACAGCGTGCTGGGCTGAATGCTGTGCCAGCTAAAGGTTTTTACCGCCACAATCACCATGATCCCCGCCAGCACCGACATGGGGATTTTTGCCATCACCTCGCTCAGAGCCGTAACCAGCAGAAGCAACACCACACCCGCGGCGAAAGTCGATACGCGGCTGCGTCCTTTCCCCATCTCAACGTTGACGATGGTCTGGCCGATCATCGCGCAGCCTGCGATCCCGCCGTAAAAACCGGCGCAGATATTGGCGATGCCCAGACCGGCGCTTTCGCGATTTTTGTTTGACGGCGTGACCGTCAGGTCGTCGACCAGCTTCGCGGTCAGCAGTGACTCCATCAGACCGACAAACGCGATGCTCAGCGCGCACGGCCAGATAATGGTCAGCGTATCCAGATTCAGCGGCACCCGCAGTTGCGTCAGTCCGGGGAGTCCGCCGCTCATTGAGCCTTCATCGCCCACCGTCGGCAGGATCTGACCGGTGGTCACTGTAAACACCGTCAATAACACAATGGCGATCAGCGGCGCGGGAACGCTTTTGATAAACCGCGGCGCCCACAGCACGATCAACAGCGTCAGGGCAAACAATCCCCAGATTAACGGGCTTTTACTCCAGAAATGGGGAACCTGGGCGAAGAAAATTAAAATACCGAGGGCGTTGACAAAGCCGGTCATCACCGCAGAGGGGATAAAGCGCATCAGACGCGCCATACCGGTCACGCCGAACAGGATTTGAATCAACCCGGCCAGAATGACCGCAGGCAGGATGTATCCCACGCCGTGCTGATGCACCATCGGACCAATTACCAGCGCCACGGAGCCCGCGGCGGCGGTTACCATCGCCGGACGACCGCCGAGTACCGACATCGCCAGGCATAGCACCACCGAGGCGATCAGGCTGACTTTCGGATCAACGCCAGCGATAACGGAAAAGGAAATCACTTCGGGGATCAGCGCCAGCGCGGTGATCACGCCCGCCAGCGTTTCGCGCGCCAGCAGGCGTGGCGAGCGCATGACACCGCTGACGGTGTTGTCTGCCGCGACGGCAGAAGAAGGGGTTACAGACATAAATACTCTCAGGTCGGAAATGGCCTGATAACAGCAGACCGACTGGCGTCCGTGCGATGGAAACAAAGCGTCGCATAGTACCTGCCTGGCGCGCGAGTTTCCAGAAAATCTTGTGAATATCCTTATAAAAAATCAACGTATTAATAACATTTTTAAAATCTTAATATAATTTATAAACAATATTTAAATCTTATTGTTGAAATGTTAACGTTGATGCCGCTCGATTTTCACCTGCAAAAAGCAAAAAAACGATACTAAAAGTAAGGCATTACAATATGAAAAAAGTGACTGCCATGCTCTTCTCAATGGCCGTGGGGCTGAATGCTGTCTCTATGGCGGCAAAAGCGAAAGCGACGGAAGAGCAGGAAACGGACGTGCTGCTGATTGGCGGCGGCATCATGAGCGCTACATTAGGAACCTATCTGCAAGAACTGGAACCTGACTGGTCGATGACCATGGTGGAACGCCTTGACGGCGTGGCGCAGGAAAGCTCGAACGGCTGGAATAACGCCGGCACCGGGCACTCGGCGTTGATGGAGTTGAACTATACGCCTAAGAAAGCCGACGGCAGCATCAGTACCGAAAAGGCAGTCGAAATTAATGAAGCCTTCCAGATTTCCCGTCAGTTCTGGGCGCATCAGGTGAAGAACAACGTTCTGCACGATCCGCGCTCCTTTATCACCACCGTCCCGCACATGAGCTTTGTCTGGGGAGATGAGAACGTCAACTTCCTGCGTGCCCGCTACGCCGCGCTACAGCAGAGCACGCTGTTCCGTGGAATGCGCTATTCCGAAGATCATGCGCAGATTAAAGAGTGGGCGCCGCTGGTGATGGAAGGGCGTGACCCGAACCAGAAAGTGGCCGCCACGCGTACCGAAATTGGTACGGACGTCAACTATGGTGAAATCACGCGACAGCTGGTGGCCTCGCTGCAGAAAAAGCCTAACTTTGCGCTGGAGCTGAATACAGAAGTGCGCGGCTTTAAACGCAACAGCGACAACACCTGGACGGTTACCGTCGCGGATCTGAAAAAGGGTGAAGCGGAACATCAGATTAAAGCGAAGTTTGTCTTTATTGGCGCAGGCGGTGCGGCGCTGAAGCTGCTGCAGGAAACCGGTATTCCTGAAGCTAAAGACTATGCTGGTTTCCCGGTGGGCGGCCAGTTCCTGGTTGCGGAGAATCCGGACGTGGTGAATCGCCACCTGGCGAAAGTATACGGTCAGGCTTCCGTTGGCGCACCGCCGATGTCCGTCCCGCATATCGATACCCGCGTGCTGGACGGTAAGCGCGTGGTGCTGTTCGGGCCGTTCGCCACTTTCTCGACAAAATTCCTGAAAAACGGCTCGCTGTGGGATCTGCTAAGCTCCACCACCACCTCGAACTTTATGCCGATGGTGAACGTTGGAATGGATAACTTCGATCTGGTGAAATACCTGATTAGCCAGGTGATGCTGAGCGACGACGATCGTTTTGAGGCACTAAAAGCGTATTATCCGCAGGCTAAAAAAGAAGACTGGCGTCTGTGGCAGGCGGGCCAGCGCGTGCAGATCATCAAGCGTGATGAAGACAAAGGTGGCGTGCTGCGTCTGGGCACCGAAGTGGTGAGCGATAAAGAAGGAACCGTTGCGGCGCTGTTAGGCGCATCGCCGGGCGCCTCCACCGCAGCACCGATCATGCTGCACCTGATGGAAACGGTATTTAAAGACAAGGTGGCGTCTCCGGAATGGCAGGCGAAGCTGAAGACGATTATTCCGTCTTATGGCACGAAACTGAACGGAAATGTGGCGGCAACGGAGCAGGAATTGCAGTACACCAGCGAAGTGCTTGGTCTGAAATACGATACGCCGCAGGCCACGGACGCCGCGCCGAAACCCCAGCTAAAACCGCAGGCGCAACCGCAGCCCGCGCGTAAAGAAGTGGCGGATATCGCGCTTTAATCCCGAGTCGCGGTTGGCGCTGCGCTCATCCGGCCTGCAACGAAAATCCGTAGGCCGGATGAGGCGGTGCCGCCAGCCGATAAACCGTGCCTTAACGCGCTACCGCATCCTGAATTTTCTCTTCCGCTTTCCAGATACGGTACTTCACGTCGACGTTCGCCGGGGTATACACCACGATCGGCAGTTTGCTGTTATAGCGCAGCATCCCGTCGTCGCCCAGATAAGCGGTAACAAATTTTTTCTCTTTCTTACCGTCCGGGCAGGCCATCATAGTGGAAACCGGCGAGGTGAGTTTATCAAACACATAATAGTCATAGCCCCAGCCTTCCAGCGTCTTGCTGTCCAGTTCGCCGCCCAGGCGGTGCTGATTGCAGTCGACTTCCAGCGTCTGGCCAATCAGCAGTTCCACTTTCAGGGTAGATTCGTCTTCCTGATGGGGTAGCTGAATCACCTGGCGCTTCATGCCTTTTTCCGCCTGTGGATACGGCGCGATTTTTTCCAGTGGCTGTGGGTTGCTCTCCGTTGAGGCCGCCCAGGTGGCGGTACTGGCGAAGGCAGCGAACATAACGGCAGAGACCATTGTCTTCATTTTTGAGTTCACAGGAGTTCCTTTTATGTCTTATGAACGGTTTTAAGGTCAGGCTAACACATTCCTTTAATCAATAACTTCAGCTTTACGTATTTTTAAAGTGTATAAACTCTTTGTTGAGTTTTAGAGTGGTGATTTATTCTGAATAATTTAATGTTTATAAGATAAATCGCTCACATGAATTGTTGCTGTATAAAGTATTATATAACCCTTTGATTTGTGCGCAGAAGCACATTCTGACAAGCTTCTTTAACACTCTTTTGATCCGACCACCTGTTTTACCCCGATTGGGGTATGCACCTCTGACACATCCTTTAATATCTTAGCCAACATAATAATGACGTAGTTGTAATGCGGTTTTTATTGTCGTTCACCCCGCCTGGGGGAGCGTCGTTTATGGAAGGGCGATGCCATGGTTGATCTATCCCGTCGAGGCATACTGACAGGCAGTTGGCGCAGCGCCAGCAGCGGGATCCGTCCGCCGTGGAGCAGGGAAGAATCTCATTTTCTGTCTCATTGCACCCGCTGCGATGCCTGTGTCCAGGCGTGTGAAAACGACGTCCTGCAACGCGGCGCGGGCGGCTATCCGAGCGTTAATTTCAAACAAAACGAATGCAGCTTCTGCTATGCGTGCGCGCAGGCCTGCCCCGAATCTCTCTTTCTTCCGCGCCACACCAGGGCATGGGATCTGATTTTCACTCTCGGGCAAGGCTGTCTGGCGTACCAGTCGGTAGAATGCCGCCGCTGTCAGGATAGTTGCGAGCCTCAGGCGATTACCTTTCGCCCGACGCTGTCCGGCATATATCAACCGCAGCTCGACAATCTGGCCTGTAACGGATGCGGCGCGTGTGCCGCCAGCTGTCCGGTGTCAGCCATTACCGCGGAGTACAACCATGCACACTAACTGGCAGGTCTGCAGCCTGATTGTTCAGGCCAAAGGCGAACATTTACAGGATATCAGCGCGCGGGTGAACGCCTTTTCGGGTTGCGAAGTGGCGGTCAGTGACACCGAAAGCGGTCAGCTGATTGTGGTCGTCGAAGCAGAACACAGTGAAACGCTGATGCAAACAATTGAGTCGGTACGCAACGTTGCGGGCGTGCTGGCGGTGTCGCTGGTTTATCACCAGCAGGAAGAGCAAGGTGAGGAAACACCATGAAACTCAGTCGTCGTAGCTTTATGAAAGCTAACGCCGTTGCGGCCGCTGCGGCGGCTGCCGGGCTAAGCGTGCCGGGCGTCGCCCGCGCAGTTGTGGGTCAGCAGGAAGCCATTAAATGGGATAAAGCGCCTTGCCGTTTTTGCGGTACGGGCTGTGGCGTTCTGGTGGGAACCCAGCAGGGGCGTATCGTCGCCTGTCAGGGCGACCCGGACGCGCCGGTTAACCGTGGTCTGAACTGCATCAAGGGCTACTTTCTGCCCAAAATCATGTACGGCGATGATCGTTTAACGCAGCCGTTGCTGCGCATGAAAGACGGAAAATACAGCAAAGACGGCGAATTTACGCCGATCAGCTGGGATCAGGCTTTCGATGTGATGGAAGAAAAATTCAAAACCTCACTGAAAGAGAAAGGCCCGGAGTCTATCGGTATGTTTGGTTCCGGTCAGTGGACCATCTGGGAAGGCTACGCCGCGGCGAAACTGTTTAAAGCCGGTTTCCGCTCGAACAACATCGATCCAAACGCCCGCCATTGTATGGCGTCGGCGGTGGTTGGTTTTATGCGCACCTTCGGGATGGATGAACCGATGGGCTGCTACGACGATATTGAGCACACCGACGCTTTCGTGCTGTGGGGCGCCAACATGGCGGAGATGCACCCGATCCTCTGGTCACGCATCACCAACCGTCGTCTGTCCGATCCGAACGTGACCGTCGCCGTACTGTCCACCTTCCAGCATCGTAGCTTTGAGCTGGCGGACAACGGCATGATCTTCACCCCGCAGACTGACCTGGTGATCCTCAACTACATCGCGAACTACATCATTCAGAACAACGCGATTAACCAGGATTTCTTCAGTAAACACGTCAACGTGCGCAAAGGGGTGACCGATATTGGTTACGGCCTGCGTCCGACCCATCCGCTGGAGAAAGCGGCGAAGAACCCGGGCTCCGACGCCTCCGAACCGATGAGCTTTGAAGATTACAAAGCCTTTGTTGCGGAATACACACTGGACAAGACCGCCGAAATGACCGGCGTGCCCAAAGATCAGCTGGAAAAACTGGCGCAGCTGTACGCCGATCCGAATAAAAAAGTGATCTCCTACTGGACGATGGGCTTCAACCAGCATACCCGCGGCGTGTGGGCCAACAACCTGGTGTACAACATTCACCTGTTGACCGGCAAAATCGCCCAGCCGGGTTGCGGACCGTTCTCGCTGACCGGTCAGCCTTCCGCCTGTGGTACCGCGCGTGAAGTGGGGACGTTCTCTCACCGTCTACCGGCGGATATGGTGGTGACCAACGAAAAACACCGCGATATCTGTGAGAAGCACTGGAATATCCCGGCGGGGACGATTCCGGCGAAGGTGGGGCTTCACGCTGTCGCTCAGGACCGGGCGTTGAAAGACGGTAAGCTTAACGTCTACTGGACAATGTGTACCAACAATATGCAGGCCGGTCCGAACATCAATGAAGAGCGTATGCCTGGCTGGCGCGATCCGCGCAACTTTATCATTGTCTCCGATCCGTATCCGACCGTCAGTGCGCTGGCCGCCGACCTGATCCTGCCTACTGCGATGTGGGTGGAAAAAGAGGGGGCTTACGGCAACGCCGAGCGTCGCACCCAGTTCTGGCGTCAGCAAATTAAAGCGCCGGGTGAGGCTAAATCCGACCTGTGGCAACTGGTGCAGTTCTCGCGCCGTTTCAAAACCGAGGAGGTGTGGCCGGAAGAACTGCTGGCGAAGAAACCGGAACTGCGCGGTAAAACGCTGTACGACGTGCTGTTTGCCACCCCGGCGGTCACGAAGTTCCCGGTGGCGGAGCTGAAAGAGGATCAGCTTAACGATGAGTCCCGCGAGCTGGGCTTCTATCTGCAAAAAGGGCTGTTCGAAGAATACGCGTGGTTTGGACGCGGTCACGGTCACGATCTTGCCCCGTTCGACGATTATCACAAGGCGCGGGGGCTGCGCTGGCCGGTAGTGGACGGCAAAGAGACGCAGTGGCGCTACAGCGAAGGCCATGACCCGTACGTGAAGGCGGGCGAGGGCTACAAATTCTATGGCAAGCCAGACGGCAAAGCGGTGATCTTCGCGCTGCCGTTTGAGCCAGCCGCCGAATCGCCTGACAAAGAGTATGACCTGTGGCTCTCAACCGGCCGCGTACTGGAGCACTGGCATACCGGCAGTATGACCCGCCGCGTGCCGGAATTGCACCGCGCGTTCCCGGAAGCGGTGCTGTTTATCCATCCGTTGGATGCGAAAGCCCGCGATCTGCGTCGTGGCGACAAAGTGAAGGTGATCTCCCGTCGTGGCGAGGTTGTCTCGATTGTCGAAACCCGTGGACGTAACCGTCCGCCGCAGGGGCTGGTGTACATGCCGTTCTTCGACGCCGCGCAGCTGGTGAACAACCTGACGCTGGATGCGACGGATCCGCTCTCTAAAGAGACGGATTTCAAGAAGTGCGCCGTGAAACTGGCGAAGGTGTAAGCCATCATGTCCCGGTCAGCGAAACCGCAAAATGGCCGCCGCCGCTTTCTGCGCGACGTGGTTCGCACAGCGGGCGGGCTGGCAGCTGTAGGCGTGGCGCTGGGGCTGCAACAGCAGACCGCGCAAGCCACAGGCGTGCGGCTGCGCCCGCCCGGCGCGCTGAGCGAAAACGCGTTCGCCAGCGCCTGCGTGCGCTGCGGGCAGTGCGTACAGGCATGTCCGTACGACACCTTAAAGCTGGCGACGCTGGCGTCGGGTTTGTCGGCGGGAACACCCTATTTTGTTGCCCGCGATATTCCCTGCGAAATGTGCGAAGACATTCCATGCGCCAGGGTCTGCCCCAGTGGAGCGCTGGATAAAGACATCGAATCCATTGATGACTCCCGCATGGGGCTGGCGGTGCTGTTGGATCAGGAAAACTGCCTGAACTTTCAGGGACTGCGTTGCGACGTCTGTTATCGCGAGTGCCCGAAAATCGACGAGGCCATCACGCTGGAGCTGGATCGCAATATGCGTACCGGCAAGCATGCGCGATTTCTTCCCACCGTTCACAGCGACGCCTGTACCGGCTGCGGTAAGTGCGAAAAAGTCTGCGTCCTGGAACAGCCCGCCATCAAGGTGCTGCCGCTGTCGTTGGCGAAAGGGGAGTTAGGCCACCATTACCGCTTCGGTTGGCTGGAGGGGAACGATGGCAAATCGTAAACGTGACGCCGGGCGCGAAGCGCTGGCGAAAAAAGGCTGGTGGCGCAGTCACCGTTGGCTGGTGCTTCGCCGCCTCAGCCAGTTTGCGGTGCTGGGCATGTTTCTTAGCGGACCGTGGTTTGGGGTGTGGATCCTGCATGGCAACTACTCCGGTAGCCTGTTGCTGGACACCATCCCGCTGACCGATCCGCTGATGACCCTGCAAAGCCTGGCGAGCGGTCATCTGCCCGCAGCGCTGGCGCTGACCGGGGCTGTGATTATTACCCTGCTGTACGCCCTGGCAGGAAAGCGATTGTTTTGCAGTTGGGTCTGCCCGCTGAATCCCGTGACCGATTTTGCGGCCTGGCTGCGCAGAAGATTTGACCTGAATCAGTCCGCAACGCTGCCGCGTCATATACGGTACGTGCTGCTGGTTGTGGTCCTGGTCGGATCGGCCCTGACCGGAACGCTGCTGTGGGAATGGATCAACCCCGTCTCCCTGATGGGGCGTAGCCTGGTGATGGGCTTTGGTAGCGGCGCACTGCTGATTATCGCTCTGTTTTTGTTTGATTTACTGGTCGTTGAACACGGCTGGTGCGGACATCTCTGTCCTTTAGGCGCGCTGTATGGCGTGCTGGGTAGCAAAGGCGCATTAACCGTTGCGGCGACTGACCGACAGAAATGTAACCGCTGTATGGACTGTTTTCATGTTTGCCCGGAACCGCATGTGCTACGTGCCCCGGTGCTGGATGAGCAAAGCCCGGTGCAGGTCACCAGTCGCGATTGCATGACCTGCGGTCGCTGCGTGGATGTCTGTTCTGAGGATGTATTTACAATAACTACACGATGGAGTTCGGGAGCGAAATCATGAAAAGCCATGACCTGAAGAAAGCGCTGTGTCAATGGACGGCCCTGCTTGCCCTGGTAGTCAGCGGCGCGGTCTGGGCGGCAAACGGAGTGGATTTTAGCCAGTCGCCGGAAGTGTCCGGTACGCAGGAAGGGGCGATTCGCATGCCGAAAGAGCAGGAGCGTATGCCGCTGAATTATGTCAACCAGCCGCCGATGATTCCCCATAGCGTCGAGGGTTATCAGGTGACCACTAACACTAACCGCTGTCTGCAATGCCACGGCGTAGAAAGCTATCGCACCACTGGCGCGCCGCGCATCAGCCCGACGCACTTTATGGACAGCGACGGTAAAGTGCTGGCGGAAGTGGCGCCGCGTCGTTATTTCTGCTTGCAGTGTCACGTCCCGCAGGCCGATGCCGCGCCGATTGTTGGCAACAGCTTTACGCCATCCAAAGGTTACGGAAAATAAGAGGTCGTTATGGAAAATGCTAACCGTAAACCTGGCCGGATTAAGCGCCTCTGGCAATGGTGGCGTCGCCCCAGTCGCCTGGCGCTGGGCACGCTGCTGTTAATCGGGTTCGTTGGAGGCATTATTTTCTGGGGTGGATTCAACACCGGGATGGAAAAAGCCAACACCGAAGCGTTCTGCATCAGCTGCCACGAAATGCGTAACACAGTGTACCAGGAATACATGGAAACCGTGCACTACAACAACCGCAGCGGTGTGCGCGCAACCTGTCCGGACTGCCATGTGCCGCACGAATGGGGACCGAAGATGATCCGCAAGATCAAGGCCAGCAAAGAACTGTATGCCAAAGCGCTCGGCCTGATCGATACGCCGCAGAAATTCGAAGATCATCGTCTCACTATGGCGCAAAACGAATGGCGAAGAATGAAAGACAATAATTCGCAGGAGTGTCGCAATTGTCACAACTTCGAATTCATGGACTTAACTGCCCAAAAAGGCGTCGCGGCGAAAATGCACGACCAGGCGGTGAAAGACGGCCAAACCTGTATTGACTGCCATAAAGGGATTGCCCACAAGCTCCCTGATATGCGCGACGTTAAGCCGGGCTTCTGACGGGGTGGTAATGAGTGGGTAGTATGCTTGAAGCCAGAAAGTTGCTCTGCGAACGGGATGAGCGGATCTTATTCAGCGATTTGTCATTCCGGGTCAACGCGGGTGAGTGGATACAAATCACCGGGCGCAACGGCGCGGGAAAAACAACCCTGCTGCGGTTGCTGACGGGGCTTGCTCGCCCCGACGCCGGGGAGGTGTGCTGGCAAGGGCAACCGCTGCATCGTGTGCGGGACAGCTACCATCAAAATTTGTTGTGGATTGGACATCAGCCGGGCATAAAAACCCGGCTGACGGCGTTGGAGAACCTGCGCTTTTTCCATCAGGACGGCGACACCGCGCAGTGCCTGGCGGCATTGGCGCAGGCTGGTCTTGCCGGATACGAAGATCTTCCCGTTAATCAACTTTCTGCCGGTCAGCAGCGCCGGGTGGCGTTAGCGCGCTTGTGGTTGACCCACGCCCGGCTGTGGATCCTCGACGAACCTTTTACCGCGATCGATGTGAACGGCGTTGAACGCCTGACGCAGCGTATGGCGCAACATACCGACCAGGGGGGGATGGTTCTCCTCACCACTCACCAGCCGCTGAACGTCGCCGCAGATCGCATTCGTCGCATCGCGCTTAACGCCATGAGGGAAGCGTTATGATGTGGCGTATTTTCCGGCAAGAGCTGCGCGTCGCGTTTCGCCATAGCGCGGAAATCGCCAACCCGCTGTGGTTCTTCCTGATCGTAATTACGCTGTTTCCCCTGAGCATCGGCCCCGAGCCACAGCTGCTGGCGCGTATTGCCCCTGGCATTATCTGGGTCGCCGCACTGCTGGCCTCACTGCTGGCGCTGGAGCGACTGTTTCGCGACGATCTGCAGGACGGCAGCCTTGAACAACTGATGTTGCTGCCGATCCCCCTGCCAGTGGTGGTGCTGGCGAAAGTGCTGGCCCACTGGGTGGTGACGGGCTTACCGCTGTTGATCCTTTCTCCGTTAGTGGCGCTGCTGCTGGGCATGGACATCTACGGCTGGAAAATTATGGCGCTGACGCTCTTGCTGGGAACGCCGACGCTGAGCTTTCTCGGTGCGCCGGGGGTGGGGCTCACGGTCGGACTGAAGCGCGGCGGCGTGTTGCTGAGCGTGCTGGTGCTGCCCTTGACCATTCCCCTGCTGATTTTTGCGACCGCCGCTATGGACGCGGCGTCAATGCATTTACCGGTCGACGGTTACATGGCGATTTTAGGCGCGCTACTGGCGGGAAGCGCGACGTTGAGTCCGTTTGCGACAGCGGCGGCGTTACGTATCAGCGTGCAGTAGGCCGGTACAGGCTGTAGGCCGGAGAAGGCGAAGCCGCCCCCGGCGCCACGGAATTTCATTGGTTTAGAGAGGTCTGGTGACTTATATGTGGAAAACACTTCATCAACTGGCTATGCCCCCACGGCTGTATCAGATCTGCGGCTGGTTCGTCCCGTGGCTGGCCGTCGCCAGCGTCATCGTCCTGGCGACCGGCTGGATTTGGGGATTCGGCTTTGCCCCTGCGGATTATCAACAGGGGCAGAGCTACCGCATTATTTATCTGCACGTTCCGGCGGCGATCTGGTCGATGGGGATATACGCCGCCATGGCGGTAGCGGCGTTTATCGGCCTGGTCTGGCAGTTGAAAATGGCAAACCTGGCGCTGGCCGCGATGGCGCCGATTGGCGCGGTGTTCACCTTTATCGCCTTGGTAACTGGCTCCGCGTGGGGCAAACCCATGTGGGGCACCTGGTGGGTGTGGGACGCGCGGCTGACCTCTGAACTGGTGCTGCTGTTTCTCTATGTCGGCGCCATTGCGCTCTGGCACGCTTTTGACGATCGCAAGATGGCCGGGCGCGCGGCGGGGATCCTGGTGCTGATCGGCGTCGTTAACCTGCCCATCATCCATTACTCCGTGGAGTGGTGGAATACCTTACACCAGGGCTCGACCCGGATGCAGCAAAGCATTGACCCGGCGATGCGTACGCCGCTGCGCCTGGCAATTGTCGGCTATCTGCTGCTGTTTATCACGCTGACGCTGATGCGCATGCGTAACCTGATTCTGATGATGGAAAAACGCCGCCCGTGGGTGAGCGAACTGATTTTAAAAAGGGGCCGCCAATGACCACTGCATTTGCATCCTGGAGTGAATTTTTCGCCATGGGCGGCTACGCCTTTTATGTCTGGCTGGCCGTGGCGATGAGCGTGATTCCGCTGGCAGTATTGGTTGCGCATACCGCTACCCGGCAGCGGGCCATTTTGCGCGAGGTTGCCCAACAGCGGGCGCGTGAAGCGCGGATGCGCGCCGCCCAGACTCAGCAGGAGGCCGCGTGAATATTCGACGTCGAAACCGCTTATGGATAGCCTGCGGTGTGCTGGCAGGGCTGGCGCTGACCATTACGCTGGTGCTGTATGCGCTGCGTTCCAATATCGATCTGTTTTATACCCCCGGCGAGATCCTTTATGGCAAGCGAGAAACCCAGGAGATGCCGGAAGTTGGTCAGCGCCTGCGCGTCGGCGGCATGGTGATGCCCGGCAGCGTGAAGCGCGATCCGGACACCCTGAAGGTTAATTTCAGTATTTATGACGCTGAAGGCGTGGTGGATGTGAGCTACGAAGGCATACTTCCGGATCTGTTCCGTGAAGGGCAGGGCGTCGTGGTGCAGGGGGAACTCGGCGAGAAAAACCATATCCAGGCGAAAGAGGTGCTGGCGAAACATGACGAAAACTACACGCCGCCGGAAGTGGAGAAAGCGATGCAGGAAAACCATCGCCGCCCGGAAAGCGTGTATAAGGATGCGTCGTCATGATGCCTGAAATCGGCAATGCGCTGCTCTGCCTGGCGCTGGGTGTCGCGCTCCTGCTTTCCATATATCCGTTATGGGGCGTGGCGCGTGGCGACGCGCGGATGATGGCCTCGGCGAGACCCTTTGCCTGGCTGCTGTTTATTCTGGTAATGGGCGCATTTTTGGTGCTGGTCAACGCTTTCGTGGTCAATGATTTCACCGTAATTTACGTTGCCAGCAACTCGAATACCCAACTGCCGGTGTGGTACCGGGTTGCCGCGACCTGGGGCGCCCACGAAGGCTCTCTGCTGCTGTGGGTGCTGCTGATGAGCGGCTGGACCTTCGCCGTGGCGCTGTTTTCGCAACGCATGCCGCTGGATATCGTCGCCCGCGTACTGGCGGTAATGGGGATGGTCAGCGTTGGCTTCCTGTTGTTTATACTCTTCACCTCCAACCCGTTTGCCCGCACGCTGCCCGATTTCCCCATTGAAGGGCGCGACCTGAACCCGCTGCTGCAGGATCCGGGGCTTATTTTCCATCCGCCGCTGTTGTATATGGGCTACGTCGGCTTCTCGGTGGCCTTTGCTTTTGCCATTGCCGCGTTGTTGAGTGGCCGTCTGGACAGCACGTTCGCCCGCTTCTCGCGCCCGTGGACGCTCGCGGCGTGGGTGTTCCTGACGCTCGGCATTGTGCTCGGTTCGGCCTGGGCTTACTACGAACTTGGCTGGGGCGGTTGGTGGTTCTGGGACCCGGTAGAAAATGCGTCGTTTATGCCGTGGCTGGTGGGAACGGCGCTGATGCACTCGCTGGCGGTGACTGAACAGCGCGCCAGCTTTAAAGCGTGGACGCTGCTGCTTTCCATCAGCGCCTTTTCGCTCTGTTTGCTCGGCACCTTCCTTGTGCGCTCCGGGGTGCTGGTATCGGTACACGCCTTTGCCTCCGATCCGTCACGCGGTATGTTTATCCTCGCCTTTATGGTGCTGGTGATTGGCGGATCGCTGCTGCTGTTTGCTACCCGGGGGCACAAGGTACGTTCACGGGTGAACAATGCGCTCTGGTCGCGTGAGTCGCTGCTGCTCGGTAACAACGTGCTGCTGATTGCCGCGATGTTAGTGGTGCTGTTAGGGACGCTGCTGCCGCTGGTGCACAAGCAGCTGGGGCTGGGCAGTATTTCCATCGGCGAGCCATTCTTTAATACCATGTTTACCTGGCTGATGGCGCCGTTTGCGCTGCTGCTGGGCATTGGACCGCTGGTGCGCTGGGGGCGGGATCGCCCGCGTAAGCTGCAACGCCTGTTGGTCGTCGCCCTTGTCAGTACGTTGGCGCTCTCTTTCCTGCTGCCGTGGCTGTTTGAGGACAACATCGTCGCGATGACGGTGGTCGGGCTGGTGATGGCCTGCTGGGTGTTCGTGCTGGCGATCGCCGAGGTGGCGCAGCGCGTTACCCGCGGCACGAAAATGACGCCGGGCTACTGGGGGATGGTATTAGGGCACGTTGGCCTGGCGGTGACTATCGTGGGTATCGCGTTTAGCCAGAACTACAGCGTTGAGCGCGATGTACGCATGAAGGCGGGCGATAGCGTTGATATTCATGAATATCGCTTTACCTTCCGCGAAGTGAAAGAGATCACCGGACCAAACTACCGGGGCGGCGTAGCGATTATCGGCGTTACGCGGAACGGGAAGGCGGAAGCGACGCTGCATGCGGAAAAACGTTTTTACAACAGCACCCGTTCGATGATGACGGAAGCGGCAATTGACGGCGGGATCACCCGCGATCTTTACGCAGCGCTGGGTGAAGAGCTGGAAAACGGCGCATGGGCGGTACGCCTGTATTACAAACCGTTTATCCGCTGGATTTGGGCGGGCGGGCTGCTGATGGCGCTGGGCGGGCTGTTCTGCCTGTTCGATCCGCGCTACCGCAAGCGTAAGCAACCGCAAAACACGGCGCCGGAGGCAGTATGAAGCGCAACGTACTTTTGATCCCATTGATAATTTTTCTGCTGATTGCGGCGGCGTTGCTGTGGCAGCTGGCGCGTAACGCCGAAGGGGATACGCCAACCAACCTTGAGTCGGCGCTGGTGGGTAAACCGGTGCCCACGTTCCGCCTTGAGTCGCTGGAGAACCCCGGCAAGCACTATGAAGCGGATGTCCTGACCCAGGGCAAACCGGTGCTGCTTAACGTCTGGGCAACATGGTGTCCGACTTGTCGCGCCGAGCATCAGTATCTGAATCAGCTGTCAGCGCAGGGTATTCGCGTGGTGGGCATGAACTATAAAGACGACCGACAGAAAGCGATCGCCTGGCTGAAAGAATTAGGAAATCCTTATGCCCTGAGCCTGTTTGACGGCGACGGGATGCTGGGACTGGATCTGGGCGTGTATGGCGCGCCGGAAACCTTCCTCATCGACGGTAACGGCATAATTCGCTATCGCCACGCCGGTGATTTGAACGCCCGGGTATGGGAAAGTGAGATCAAGCCGCTGTGGGAGAAGTACAGCAAGGAGGCCGCGCAATGAGGACTCTGTTAGGCGCGCTGATGCTGCTGCTTTCAGCGAACGCGCTGGCCACTATTGATGTCATGCAGTTTAAGGACGAAGCGCAGGAACAACAGTTTCGCCAGCTCACCGAGCAGCTTCGCTGTCCAAAATGCCAGAATAACAGCATTGCCGATTCCAACTCGATGATCGCGACCGATCTGCGCCAGAAGGTATATGAGCTGATGCAGGAAGGAAAAAGCCAGAAAGAGATCGTTGACTACATGGTGGCGCGCTACGGCAATTTTGTGACTTACGATCCGCCGCTGACGCCGTTGACCATCCTGCTGTGGGTGCTTCCTGTCGCGGCGATCGGCGCCGGAGGCTGGATAATTTACGCGCGCTCGCGTCGCCGGGTAAGGGTGAAACAGGACGCTTTTCCTGACGAGCAGCCTGCACAGGCGGGTAAGCGCGCCGGGTTTGGCGCGTATCTGCCGGGCATAGTGATTGCCCTGGCGGTTGGCGGCGTTAGCTATTATCAGACCGGAAACTTTCGTCAGGTACAAATCTGGCAGCAGGCGACGGCGCAAACGCCGGCACTGCTGGAACGTGCGCTGGATCCGAACGCCCAGCCTCTGAATGAAGAGGAGATGACCCGCCTGGCGCTGGGCCTGAGAACCCGCCTGCAGGATGATGCGGTAAATGTGGAAGGCTGGATCATGCTGGGGCGGATTGGCATGGTGTTAGGCAACGCCAGCACCGCGACCGAGGCCTATGCCAACGCGTATCGGCTGGATCCGAAGAACAGCGATGCCGCGCTTGGCTACGCCGAGGCGCTGACTCGTTCTTCCGATCCTGACGATAATCTGCGCGGCGGGGAACTGCTTCGACAACTGGTGCGCAGCGACCATGCCAATGTTCGGCTACTGAGCATGTATGCCTTTAACGCCTTCGAGCAGCAGCGCTTTGGCGAAGCGGTGGCGGCCTGGGAAATGATGCTGAAACTGTTGCCCGCCAACGATACCCGCCGCGCGGTTATCGAACGCAGTATTGCGCAGGCGTTACAGCAGCTTTCGCCGCCGAAGGAGTAACCTTACGGCTGCCCGATGGCGTTACGCTTATCGGGCCTGAATGCCTGTGAGCGGTGTCCGGATAAGACGCGTTGCGTTGTTATCCGGTAGCAGATAGCTGTGTGACTTTATTGCATCCCGCGCGTTTGCAGGAAAAGGATGGTGGCCGCAACGCGCGAACGCACGTTGAGCTTACGCAGCAGATTGCGGATATGCACTTTTACCGTTTGTTCGGAAATGTTCAGCGCCGAGGCGATCTGTTTATTCGACAGCCCCTGCGCCAGTTCGTGCAGAACGTCCAGTTCCCGCTCGGTCAGTACGCTAAAGGGATCGTCCTGCTCGCCGAACAGTTCCCGTTCGCGCAGGTATTCGCTTACCCGTTCACTGAAGACCTGACCGCCGTTAGCGCCCTTGCGAATGGCTTCCAGTAAGACTTCCGGATCGCTGTCCTTCAGCAGATAGCCGTCTGCGCCTGCATCGATCAGCGCATACACATCGCTGGCGGAATCCGACACGGTGAGAATAATAATTTGCGCCGTTACGCCGTCCCGACGCAGGGCGTTAAGGGTATCCAGACCGCTCAGACCTTTCATATTCAGATCGAGCAGGATCAAATCCAGGTCGAGACGGTTCGCCAGATCAATCGCCGTTGCGCCATCGCCCGCTTCGGCAACCACGTCAAATGCGGGGTCCAGTTCCAGTAATTGACGAATACCGCGCCGCATAAGGGGGTGGTCGTCTACAACCAGCACCTGAAAAGGCGTTGCTTCAGGCATAGTTATCTCCCGAGATTTTCTTAGCATCATTATTGTTATTAGCGCATAAATCGTCCAGATTCATCGCGTCGAAAAGCAGGGTAATTTTACCCCAATTTACGCATGGGTAAGTAGTAAAACCGTGGGGAAATAAGGTCTGCCTCCCACAGATGCGGGAGGCGAAAGCTCAGGGGTGCAGCGAGAGAGTCGTGACGTCGCCTGCAGGAATGGCGGTATAGTACCAATATTCGTCATTGATCTGCGCAGACGCAAAGCCGCTTAACGGCAGGTCTCTCTCTTTTGCGTTCACCGAGATATGCAGCGTGCCGGTTACGGGACGAGAGCTGACCAGCATCACGTCGCCATCGCGATTGTAGTGCGCCACCACCCCTTCAGGTAACGACATCATTTTGCCGGATGCCAGTACGGAGTAATCGAAATGAACTTTTTTCTTTTCGACACTTCCGGCGCCGAAATAGCGGCCATAGATTTGCGGATCGTGGAAGAAACCGAAATGGCCGCCGCTGTTTTGCATTTTGAGGAAATGAAAGTCCGGGACAGTAAAGTCACGCTGGTGGCGGCTCAACTGTGTGTGGATGATATTCACCCGTACCTGATCCTGCTGGTAAACGCGGGTATAAGCCGCATACATCAGCGAGAACGACCAGACGAATACGCCTGCCATGAGTCCCGTGATGGCGTAAACGCCAATCCTGACGCCTTTACTGGTGTAAATAACCAACTCTTTAAGCAGAAAAGAGAGCGCTAACAGGAAAAACAGGAATGTCGACATCATTACCCGGTCCGGATAAGACGGGGAGGCCACCATAATAAAAGAGGTGCCCAGCCCGACCAGCAGCATCAACACAACCATGGCGAGATTGCCGCTTTTAACGCGCGGGCCGTTGCGTCTGGCGAAATACAGAATCGCCGCCAGCAAAACCAGCACGACGTAGGCGATCCAAACCAGCGCTAAATGGCTGAAGAAACGATCGCTCAGGTGAATGACGAGGCGCTCAATAATCGATTTTTCATACCAGACTTTATGCGCCCCCTGTGCGCGAATAAAATTACCCGGTGAAAAGATCAGAATAGCCGCGCCCGCCAGGGCAGATAAAAAATAGGCGACTTTGTTGCCGTACAGACGCTTGTCCTGCCAGAGATCGTAAATGATGGCCAGCAGCGCCAGGCCAACCACAAACGGCGCAACGCTCTCGTTAGAGCAGCCTGCCAGCACCCCCAGCAGTAGCATAACGACACGCGTGTTTTTTTCCCGCCGCATCTGGATGCGGTACAGGTTCCACAGCCAGGCGGCGACAAACAGATTGGTCCACAGATAATTGGCGCTGCCGACAACCCAGAATACGGTCTGTCCTATATTGGGATTGGCGACCCAGAAAGTCAGAAAAATAAGGGTGAAGGTTACCGCGTCATATTTCTTCCACTTCAGCGTGCCGTCGGGCGTTTTGACAATCAAATAGCAGAACGCCACCACGGCGAGCCCGGTCATCATCGAGATAAAAATACGTGATTCCGAGGCCAGCAAAAGCGCGCTGGTGTAGTCAGCAACCAGGCGTCCGCTCCAGGTTAAATAGTGATGCAGATGGGCATCAAATGAGAGGCCAATTAAGGCGTAGCGATAATCATCAGAATGAATTGGGGTATACCATTCAAGGATGAAAACGGCAAAAAAAGCGACAAGAATGATGCTTTTATTAACATACTTAACCATCAGCTATCCTTTCCTGAATTCTGTTCCACAGTGTGTCGTTTTTTGAGCAAGTAACGAGGACGTTGCTTGGTCTCAATGTAAATCCGCCCTATGTATTCCCCCAGTACGCCAATGCCAATCAACTGGACGCCGCCTAAAAACAGGATCGATACAATCAGCGAGGCATAGCCGCGAACCGGATTCCCCCACAGGAGAGTGTCAATAAGCATTCCCGCGCCGTAGGTGAATGAGATAAGCGCAACGGCAAGGCCAATATAGGTCCAGATACGCAGGGGGAACGTCGAGAATGAGGTGATTCCCTCCAGCGCGAGGTTCCAGAGCTTCCAGCCGTTGAATTTGCTTTTTCCGGCACAGCGATTCGCCCGGGCGTAAAGCACCACCTCCGTTTTGCCGCCTACCCAGGATAAAATGCCTTTCATAAACAGGTTACGTTCCGGCATCTGCTTGATGTTTTCCACCACTTCCCGACTCATCAGCCGGAAATCGCCAACGTTTTCTTCGATGTGCGGCGTGCTGATTTTATTGTGCAGCGCATAAAACCATGCGGCGGTTTTGCGCTTCAGTCGACCGTCCACCGAGCGGTCTGAACGTTTTGCCAGCACAATGTCCGCACCGTCCTGCCACTTACGGATGAGGTGCGGTATCACTTCTACCGGATCCTGAAGATCGACATCAATAGGGATCACCGCATCGCCCGTCGCGTTATCAAGTCCGGCGAACAGGGCGGGTTCCTTACCGAAATTTCTCGTTAACGACAACGCGACAACCAGCGGGTCGGCAACCGCCAGCGCAGTAACGATCGACTCCGTTGCATCGGTACTGCCATCGTTGATAAAGACAATTTCGACGTCATACGCTTTTAGCGCGTCATATTCGCGCACCGTTTTGTAAAAGATGCCGATGGTCTCTTCTTCGTTGAAAACCGGAACGACCAGCGAGATTTTCATTGAACGTCCTTAAACACAATCAGTCTGGAATAGATAAACCCGCAGATGAGGCTAATTGCTGAGAAAGCGACCAGCGTAACGAGAGGGGGTAGGCCGCACCGTTCGGCCGCCCAGCCGGTCAGGAAACTCAGCAACCCCATAAAACCGACGTAAAGGAAATAGCGCCGTGCCGTAGTGGTTTGCCGGAAGGTAAACCTGGCGTTGGCATAAAAGGAGAAGCTCACCGCGAGGCTGAAGCCAAGAAAATTGGCCAGCGCCTGGTGGATATGAAAGGCGTAAACGCAGACCGCGAAAACCAGCCAGTGGATCAAGGTGTTGATCACGCCTACGGAGGTGTACTTAATAAAGTAATGCCACATTATCAAAGAAGTCGGTTATGCAAAGGCGGAAGTGTAACATTATTTTCTTCCGCTGCCCGAGTCTGAAATGACTTTGACAGGCAAAAGTGTGCTGACAAACCGCATTAACCTTCCCTGGCGTACATCTGCGGGTTTTGTCCTGAGCCTGTTACGCATCCTGCCTGCGGTTTGTCGAAAACATGATGGCGCGGGACCCGCCCTGAAGTCCTGCGGGAATTCTGCCGATAGCGTAAAGTTATATCCCGCCTGTTGGTTTCACGCGTTGTGTTTATCGTTGAGCAGATCTTTTTATTGCGGAAGGCTAAGCGTATTCTCCAGGAATTTTCATTGCCTGTCGCAGGCCGGGCATGATTTTCAGAAAAAGACAGTGCGGACAGCGCATTTATAGTTCATTTCACAACAGGTGAACTGAAAAAAAGATTTTTGACCTGATGTCGGGGCGAATACAGGTGGGTTTGCCTTATTTTCTGTTCGGTTATTCGTTTTATAAATACTTGCTATTCGAATTATTAAAGTTATGCATAAGGAATTATCTTAGATAATCCCTCCCGTCGTCTCTCATTTGCGAAGCAGCACTGCTACTTTTTTTTGCTGAAACTCATATTGTTATGAAAAAGCAAATCCTGACTCCCTGTGAATAATGATCTAAGTCAATAAATAACAAAAATTCAAGCATGTCTCTGCTATTTAGCTGGTGGGCAGGGATTTCCCCTGTCTTTCATGTGAATTATCGGTCAAAATTTTGTAATGAAGGTGATTGAGTAGCGATCTCTGTTGTTTTGATTTGGAGGAAAATTCTTAAGTATAGTCTAAATATGGACTTAAGATCTGATTAATTGATCTTGAATGGTGTTTTGTACTAACATGCTTTTGTAAAGAAATGCCGTTTCATTAACAATCATTCCTTAAGGAAAGGGACTACTATGGCTGATTCATTCCAGAATGAAGTGCCGAAGGCACGTATAAATCTCAGGCTGGCGCTGCATACAGGTGGCGCGCAGAAGAAAGTCGAACTGCCGCTGAAACTGCTCACCGTCGGTGATTTCAGTAATGGCAAAGAAACCCGCCCATTATCTGAAAGAGAAAAAATCAACGTCAATAAAAATAACTTCAACAGCGTACTTTCAGAATTTAACCCGGAAGTAAACCTCACTGTCGAGAATACGCTGGCGGGCGATGGCTCTGAAGATAATGTGAAGCTGAGCTTTTCCGATATTAAAGATTTCGAACCGGAACAGGTTGCCCGTCAAATCCCCCAGCTTCGCGCCATGCTGGCAATGCGTAATTTATTACGCGACCTCAAGTCCAATCTTCTTGATAACGCCACTTTCAGAAAAGAACTCGAGAAAATTCTCAAAGACCCGGCGCTGTCTCAGGAATTACGCGACGAAATGAGTGCACTGGCCCCGAAATAACGGCGTGCGTCTTTTAATGGATTAACCGGGAATATGCTGATGTCTGTAAATACTGAAACCGCCTCTGCCCAGGGGCAGACCACCGTACTGGAAAAAGAAGGCGTTTACGCCTCCCTGTTTGAAAAAATCAACCTGACCCCGGCTTCCAGCCTGGGCGACATTAACGCGTTTATGGACGATGCCGCGCTCTCCGACGCGCCGGCGGGCGAGCGCCTGACGGCGGCGATGCAGGTATTTATGGACTGTATCCGCAAATCCGGTCAGCAGGTGGAAAAACTCGACAAAACCTTAATCGACCACCATATCGCGGAGCTGGATTATCAAATCAGCCGCCAGCTGGACGCGGTAATGCACCATCAGGAATTCCAGAAAGTGGAATCCCTGTGGCGCGGTCTGAAGCAACTGGTGGACAACACCGACTACCGGCAGAACGTGAAAACCGAAATCCTGGACGTCTCCAAAGACGACCTGCGCCAGGACTTTGAGGACGCGCCGGAGCTTATTCAGAGCGGCCTCTACTGGCACACTTACACCGCCGAATACGACACCCCGGGCGGTGAGCCGATTGGCTCGGTCATTTCTGCTTACGAATTTGACGCCAGCCCGCAGGACGTGGCGCTGCTGCGCAATATCTCGAAAGTCTCCGCCGCCGCGCATATGCCGTTTATCGGCGCCGTCGGCCCGACATTCTTCCTGAAAGAGACGATGGAGGAGGTGGCGGCCATTAAGGATATCGGCAACTACTTCGACCGCGCCGAGTACATCAAGTGGAAATCGTTCCGCGACACCGACGACTCGCGCTATATCGGCCTGGTGATGCCGCGCGTGCTGGGCCGTCTGCCATACGGCCCGGACACTGTGCCGGTACGCAGTTTCAACTACGTGGAGCAGGTTAAAGGTCCGGATCACGAGAAATACCTGTGGACCAGCGCGTCATTTGCCTTCGCGTCCAACATGGTGAAGAGCTTCATTAACAACGGCTGGTGCGTGCAAATTCGCGGTCCGCAGGCGGGCGGGGCGGTGAAAGATCTGCCCATTCATCTGTATGACCTCGGCACCGGCAACCAGGTAAAAATCCCGTCGGAAGTGATGATCCCGGAAACCCGCGAGTTTGAGTTCGCGAATCTCGGCTTTATCCCGCTGTCGTACTACAAAAACCGCGACTACGCCTGCTTCTTCTCGGCGAACTCGGCGCAGAAACCGGCGCTGTATGACACCGCCGATGCGACGGCCAACAGCCGCATCAACGCGCGCCTGCCGTATATCTTCCTGCTGTCGCGCATTGCCCACTACCTGAAGCTGATTCAGCGTGAAAACATCGGTACGACGAAAGACCGCCGTCTGCTGGAGCTGGAACTCAACACCTGGGTTCGCGGCCTGGTCACTGAAATGACCGATCCGGGCGACGAGCTGCAGGCATCTCATCCGCTGCGCGATGCGAAGGTGGTGGTGGAAGATATCGAGGACAACCCGGGCTTCTTCCGCGTGAGGCTGTATGCGGTGCCGCACTTCCAGGTGGAAGGCATGGACGTGAACCTGTCTCTGGTTTCTCAGATGCCGAAAGCGAAAGCGTAAGGCGGGTGCAGGGATGAAAATTTATCGTCCACTGTGGAACGAGGGGGCTTTGCTGTCCCCTCAGCAGTTCCAGCAGCAGGCTGAGTGGGAGTCTTTTCGTAGTGCTGGTGTCTCGGCACTGGCATCTCCTTTCCCATGGGGAGTGGAAAAAATCGGGTTCAATGAAAGCCTTCTTTCATCGGGTCTGATCCAGGTATCCCAACTGCGTCTCTGGCTGGAAGATGGTTCGCTGATAGATGCTCAAAGAAGCGATTTGCCTCCCCCTCCTCGTGAGTTAGATCCGGGGCTTCTGGCTGGCCTGGATGCAGTAACGGTCGTTATCGCACTTCCACATTTGCAACCGGGGGTGATCAATGTTGAGCAGGCAGGCGTAGCAGCTGACCGGCCGCTCCGTTACCGGGAAGAGTGGGTAAACGTACAGGATTCTTTTGGTGCTGAAGAAGAGTCCATGGCCGTGGCTCGTTTCAATTACACCATCCGGTTTGCCCATGAAAGTAATGACGCCTGGAAAGTCTGCCCGGTAGCGAGACTGATACGGGATGGACAAAATGCGTGGCGTCTGGATCCGTCTTTTATTCCTCCTGTTGCGTCATTTGCGGCAAGCCCAGTCCTCCGGGAACGTCTGGTGCTGCTTAATCGCCAGTTACGCTCCCGACGCCAGCGCCTGATGACAATGCGCCGTGAAAGTAACGAAAGACTTGCCGATTTTGCGGTTGCCGATGTTTCTCTTTTCTGGTTGCTGAATGCGCTGAATTCACACGCCAGAGTGCTGACGGAATATGAACGCTTCCCGGCACGGCCACCTGAACAGGTATGGGCTGAACTCGCCCGTCTGGCAGGCAGTATGCTGACTTTTTCTCTGGACCATGATCTTGACGCCATACCGGGCTATGACCACGAAGAACCGGCCAACGCATTTCCTCCGCTCTTTGACCTGGTCACAGAGCTGCTGGAAGCCAGTCTGCCATCGCGCGTTATTGCGCTGGAGATGTCCCGACCAGACGGGCAGACCTGGAAGGCAAACCTTCACGATATCCGTCTGCGTGAAGAGGCCGACCTTTATCTCTCTGTACGTTCAAGTGTCCCTGCCTGGCAGGTCGCCGAGCAATTCCCTTCTCTCTGTCAGGCTGGGTCCCCTGATGACGTCAATACCATTTATGGCGCGGCGCTCAGGGGTATTCCGTTGATCCCGGTAAGCAGGGTCCCTGCGGCATTGCCGGTACGTATGGAAAACCAGTATTTCGCACTTGATATGGAAAGCGCTGCTGCGCGTGAAATGCAGGAACAGGGGGTGTGTATGTTCTATGTGCCCGAGTTACTTGGCGCCCTGGAACTTGAACTGTTTGCGGTGCTGCGCTCATGAGACAGGAAATCGATATCGACCAGCTGATGGCGGAAACATGGCTTACCGTCACCCTGCTGAAGAAAGGGGCCGTAGCTCACAATGGCAGCGCACTTTACGACAAATGCGTGAAGCAGGTCGAACGAGTGCGTGAAGCGCTGGTTCGAGCCGGTTACGACGACGCCAGTGTGGAGCACATTTCATATGCCCAGTGTGCGTTACTGGACGAGACGGTGATGAGTCGTAAACCTGAAAAACCCGAAGACGGTGGAGAGATTACCATTGATGAAGGGCAGGTGGCCTGGCGCAAAGCACCGCTACAGGCCCGCTTTTTTGGATCACTTCGTGCCGGTGAGGCGCTCTGGGATCGCATTGCGGAAGTTTTGCGTCAGCCTGCGCCGAATATGGCGGTTATGACCTGCTATCACCGCGTGATTGCCCTTGGGTTCCAGGGACTGTACAGCCTTAACGCTGTCAGTCAGACGCAGCGGGATGAGGTTGCCAAAGCACTTTCTGAGCGGGTATCCCCTCCCGATGCCGGACTGTCTCTGGTGGTGCACCGGTTGGGTAAACGCCGCTGGAGTCTGATGCGTTCTGTCTGGTTCTGGATTGTACTGGCAGTGATCATCACGGGCGTAGTCTGGTGGGGAGGCCACCTGTGGCTTCAGTCGCTCCTTTCAGCGCAACTTCCGGAGCTGCGTGGCTAATGCGTAAATCCGTCATTTTCCCGGTTGCCTTGCATGCTCTTGCGGGTGTTATCGCGCTGTCAGGGTTGCTCTGGTATTTCATCCCGGCCGGAAACGTGTTTAAGGGTCTGGCCACATTGCTTATTGCAACTCTGGCCTGCTGGATTGTGTTACGAAGCTACCAACGCGGAAAGACTGAGCACGACATCACGGCAGCTACGGTTGAATTGCCTTTACTGGACAACACAGGTCCCGTGGTTCTCGTGTGCGGTGATCGTCTGGATGCGCTGTTTCAGGGACAGTCTTTGCGTAAAACAGCGCAGGGATGGTGGCTGAATACGGGGGACGTCAGTCGTCTGACGGATATTGTTCGCAATATCCAGGTTCAGTTCCCACGGCAGGTTGGTCAACTCTCGGTGATGTACATCTGTCAGCCTGACAGTCATCAGGATGAAGCGGTTCTGCGGGCAACGCTAAAAACGCTTCGGCAGCAGAGTAAACAGCTAAATTCGCTGGCGGGTTTTGCGTTGCCGGTTGTGGTGAGTGCAGAGTTTTCCGGGCCTGAAACGCCATGGGTGATCGTTCGGGGTGACAAACCGATAGTGTGTCCGGAAAACGGTTCACCGCAGGCATGCATCGACTGGCAGCAGGAAAGTCAGAATATCCTGGCGCTACCGGCACTCAGCCAGGCATTTTCATTTATCCGCGCGATCCTGCTTGATGAGCTGGAAAAAACAGACCGGTTAACGTCGCCTGTAAGCGTATTTGCCGTGGTTTTGCGTCTGGGTGCTGTTAATCCTGAAGCGCAGTCAGTATGGGCAGACTGGCTGAGTTCCCGCACCTGTTTGCAGTTCTCCCGACGGAACGAACAGTCGGCTCCTGTCGGCCACTTCCCGGATGCAATTCTGCCTCTGCTGGCACCTTTTGCCTTCCCCGTACAGGGTGGACAGCGTACCCGCCGTCTTGTTCTGCTGATGTGGCTCTGTGCCCTGACAGCACTGGGCATGTCTGCGCTCAACAATCGGGATCTAATCCGTCATGTTAGCGCCAGTTTACAGCGCTGGAACGCGATCCCAATGAACCATTACGCGCCGAAAGCAGAAGCGCTGGCTGCACTGAAGCAGGATGCGCTCCTGCTGGAACGCTGGCAGAGGCAAGGAGAACCCGTTCGTTATAGCCTGGGCTATTACCCGGGACAACGTTTGTGGCTGGCGTTGCAACAGGCCATTGATACCTGGGTTCCTCCACCCGCTCCGAAACCGAAGCCTGTGCCGAAAATTGTGCGTCTTGACAGCATGTCGCTGTTTAATTCCGGCCAGGCGGCGCTCAAAGACGGTTCAACCAAAGTGCTTGTCAATGCTCTGGTAGGGATTAAAGCCCGACCGGGCTGGCTGATCGTGGTCAGCGGCCACACTGACAATACCGGCAGTGTGCAGCTCAATCAGACCCTGTCCCTGCAAAGGGCAGAGGCTGTCCGTAACTGGATGCGTGATACCGGAGATGTCCCGGAAAGTTGTTTTGCCGTTCAGGGCTACGGCGACAGCCGACCGATTGCTTCAAACGATACGCCTGATGGCCGTGCGCAAAACCGGCGTGTCGAGATCAGTCTGGTACCGCAGGCTGATGCCTGTCGTCTGCCAGGCATAAAACCCGCGTCACAGGATGAACGTGACGTTTTAACTCAAGAAATGGAGAAGTAAACATGGCAATTCCAGTTTATCTGTGGCTGAAAGACGATGGCGGCGCGGACATTAAAGGTTCCGTCGATGTGAAAGATCGTGAAGGAAGCATCGAAGTTGTTGCGCAGGAACATAACCTGTACATCCCGACCGACAACAACACCGGCAAGCTGACCGGCACGCGTATCCACACGCCGTTCCTGTTCACCAAGGAAATCGACTCTTCCAGCCCGTACCTGTACAAGGCGGTGACCACCGGCCAGACCCTGAAGTCTGCTGAATTTAAGTGGTACAAAATCAACGACGCCGGCCAGGAAGTGGAGTACTTCAACACGAAGCTTGAAAACGTGAAGCTGGTGAAAGTCAATCCGAAGATGCACGACATCAAGGACCCGGCTTTCGAGAAGCATAACCACCTTGAGCAGATTGAGCTGCGCTACGAAAAAATCACCTGGACCTACAAGGACGGCAACATCATTCATTCCGACTCCTGGAACGAACGTACCACCGCGTAAATCCTGTGCGGGCAGTTCTGCTGTCCGCCGTTTTTGCTGAGCGCCTGAGAACGGGCGTTGAGCAAAAAACAATCTGCCTGCCTGACCTGATGCGCTTTGGGTTCCTGAACCACAGGAAAAGCGACGGGCGGTAGCGTGCCCGGAAGCCAACAAGAGAGAGAAAAATGGAAAATCCCGCCATCCTGTTACGCCGTCTGAATCCTTACTGCGCCCGCGCGATGGAAGGCGCCGCCTCCCTGTGCCAGACCCGGGCCCATGCGGAAATTCTGCCCGAGCACTGGCTGCTGAAACTGCTGGAGCAGGGCGAGGGCGACCTGACGGTGCTGGCGCGGCGCTACGAATGGGATATGGACGCCATCTGGCAGGATTTGCTGGCATTTCTCGACACGCTGCCCCGCTCGGTGCGCAGCCGCCCGCAGTTATCGGACAGCATTCAGACCCTGATGCAGGACGCCTGGCTGCGCGCCTCACTGGCGGGGGAAGCGCATATCCGCAGTATTCACCTGCTGATGGCTATGGTGGAGAAACCAACGCTGGTGCGCTGCGACGGCCTGTGGCCGCTGTTAACGCTGGCGCAGAGCCAGCTTGAGCGTCTGCGCCCGCTGCTTGATGCGCAGTCGGACGAGCGCCCGGAGGTGCAGCAGGACGAGGAACTGACGCACGGCGGGGAGGTGGAATTTGTCGGCCGTCCGGTGAATGCGGAGGTTAAAGAAGGCGAACTGAACCCGGCGTTACAGAACGCGCTGGACAAATTCACCCTTGACGTCACCGCCCGTGCCCGGGAGGGTAACATCGACCCGGTGTTTGGCCGCGACAACGAAATCCGCCAGATGGTGGATATTCTTTCAAGACGCCGCAAGAACAACCCGATACTGGTGGGTGAGCCGGGTGTCGGCAAAACCGCGCTGGTCGAGGGACTGGCGCTGCGAATCGCCGAAGGCAACGTCCCGGACGCGCTGAAATCGGTCTCTGTTCGCACTCTTGACCTTGGCCTGCTGCAGGCGGGCGCGGGCGTGAAGGGCGAATTCGAGCAGCGGCTGAAAAACATCATCGACGCGGTGCAGCAGTCGCCACTGCCGGTGCTGCTGTTTATCGATGAGGCGCATACCATTATCGGCGCGGGCAATCAGGCGGGCGGCGCGGATGCGGCAAACCTGCTGAAACCGGCGCTGGCGCGTGGCGAACTCAGAACCATCGCCGCCACCACCTGGAGCGAGTACAAACAGTACTTCGAGCGCGACGCCGCGCTGGAGCGCCGCTTCCAGATGGTCAAAGTGGATGAGCCGGACGACGACACCGCCTGCCTGATGCTGCGCGGACTCAAGTCCCGCTACGCACAGCACCACGGGGTGCACATTACCGATGAAGCGGTGAAAGCCGCCGTCACGCTTTCACGACGCTATCTCACCGGCCGCCAGTTGCCGGATAAAGCCGTGGACCTGCTGGATACCGCCTCCGCCCGTGTCCGTATGAGCCTCGACACCGTGCCGGAGCCGCTGACCCGGCTGAAGGCGCAGATGACGTCCCTTGAAATGGAAAAGCAGGCGCTGCTGGAAGATATCGCGGTCGGCAGTCAGACGCACGGCGAACGTCTGGCCGTTATTGAACAGGACGAAATCCGCATCATCCTGGAACTCGACGCGCTGGAAACCCAGTACGGCCAGGAGCTGAAGCTGACGGAAGAACTGCTGGCCTGCCGCAGCGATATCTCCCGCCAGGCGGAAATTGCTGATTTGCAAAACCAGCTTACCGGCGTGCAGCGGACTAACCCGCTGCTGGGGCTGGACGTGGACACTCGCACCGTCGCCACGGTAATTGCCGACTGGACCGGTGTGCCGCTCTCCTCATTAATGAAGGATGAGCAGACGGAATTACTGAGTCTTGAGCACAACCTGTCAAAACGCGTTGTTGGTCAGGACGCGGCGCTGAACGCCATTGCACAGCGCCTCCGGGCCTCCAAAACCGGCCTGACGCCGGAGAACGGCCCGCAGGGCGTGTTTTTACTGGTGGGGCCGAGCGGCACCGGCAAGACCGAAACCGCGCTCACACTGGCGGACGCGCTGTTCGGCGGGGAAAAATCGCTTATCACCATCAACCTCTCCGAGTACCAGGAGCCGCACACCGTTTCCCAGCTCAAAGGCTCCCCGCCGGGCTACGTCGGCTACGGCCAGGGCGGCATCCTCACTGAAGCCGTCAGAAAGCGCCCGTACAGCGTGGTGCTGCTGGATGAAGTGGAGAAGGCGCACCGGGACGTGATGAACCTGTTCTACCAGGTGTTTGACCGTGGCTTTATGCGGGACGGGGAAGGGCGTGAAATTGATTTCCGTAATACCGTGATTCTGATGACCTCAAATCTTGGCAGCGACCCCATCATGCAGATGCTGGAGGAACAGCCGGACGCCACAGAGTCTGACCTGCATGAACTGCTGCGCCCGCTGCTGCGCGACCACTTCCAGCCCGCGTTGCTGGCGCGCTTCCAGACGGTGATTTATCGCCCGCTCACACAGACGGCGATGCGCACGATTGTGGAAATGAAGCTGAATCAGGTGAGTAAACGTCTCAACCGTCACTACGGAATGAAAACCACTCTCGATGAATCCCTGTACGACGCGCTGACCGCTGCCTGCCTGCTGCCGGATACCGGCGCCCGTAACGTGGACAGCCTGCTGAACCAGCAGATCCTGCCGGTGCTGAGCCAGCAGTTGTTAATCCATATGGCGGCAAAACAAAAACCGTCTTCCGTCCGGCTTACCTGGGATGAGGAAGAGGGGATTGTGCTGACATTTGACAGGCAGGCAGAAGGAGAGCCGTCATGATCAACAAGGCTACCAGCGTGGTGCAACAGCTTTCAGGGCAGTCACGCTACCGTGTTGATGTGCATGGGTGCACCGAATTTCTGGATGTGTTGCGTTACAGCGCGGTGGAGTCTCTCAGCCAGCCCTGGCGCTATGACGTGGCGGTCACCTGCTCCTCGGCGGATATCGCCTGCGACACGTTACTGCTGAAACCGGCGTCATTCACTTTCCAGACCCCGATGTTTGACGGAACACCGGCGCTGCCGGTCAGGACGGTATTCGGGGTGTTGGAGTCATTTCGCCGGATATCCACGTCAAATGAGGATACCCGTTATGCACTGACGCTGGTTCCCCGCATTGCACTTCTTGGTTTTACTAAGGGGAGCGAGATTTACCTCAACCAGTCAGTAATTGAAGTGGTTGAAAAGATATTGCGTAAACATGGCCTGGAAGGCCCCGATTTTGAGTTCCGGCTCTCCCGGGAATATCCCGCCCGGGAGCTCATCACCCAGTGGCGGGAAACTGATCTTGAGTTTATCCAGCGCCTGCTGGCGGAAGTGGGTATTTACTGGCGTTATGAAATGGACAACCGTCTTGAACAGGACGTGATAATTTTTCAGGACAGCCAGCAGCAGTATGAATTTGGCGTCACGCTGCCATTGCGCAACCAGGCCGGGATGAGTGACAGCGGCCAGGAGAGCGTCTGGGATATCCAGACCGCATATAACGTGGTGAGCGGAAGTGTGGCCACCCGGGACTACAACTACCGCGAAGCGCTGACACCACAGGACAGTGCTGAAAGCATATTCAGCAGGGAAGGGATCACCACCGGGGAAACCTACCACTACGCGGAACCCTTCCTGACGGCAGGTGACGCTGAAAATACAGAGTCCGGGGCATACTTCGCCCGCCTGCGTCACGAACGCATTCTGAACGCGCAGCATCGCGTCAGCGGGCATTCCTCCAGCCCTCATCTGGCGCCGGGGCAGGTACTGGAAACGGACGGCACGTTACCCGATGCCGTCAAAGAAGGCATTGTCATCACCACGGTGCGCACCAGCGGTTCACGCAAAAGTAGCTTTACGCTGACGTTTGAGGGCATCCCCTACAGCGAAACCGTCTGCTGGCGTCCGGCGTTGCTCAATCGTCCGGTGATATCCGGCTCGCTGCCTGCCCGGGTGGAAAGCACGCAGAAAGGCGACACGTATTCATGGCTCGACCCGGATGGACGTTACCGGGTAAAACTGGACTTCGACCGCAACAGTACCGGACAGGGCTATGCATATCTGTGGCTGCGTCTGGCGAAACCCTATGCCGGTGATACCTACGGCTTCCACTCACCGCTTCTCGACGGAACGGAAGTGGCCGTCGTATTTGACGGCGGGGACCCGGATCGGCCCTACATCGCCTATGCCCTGCATGATTCAGAGCATCCGGATCATGTCACCAGCGACAACCATACGCGGAACGTGTGGCGTACGCCGGCGAACAATAAGCTGCGGATGGAGGATAAGCGCCAGGAAGAGCATATCAAGCTCGCAACGGAATATGGCAAAACGCAACTGAACATGGGGCACCTGGTCAACAGCCAGCGTGAAAAGCGCGGTGCCGGTTTTGAACTGCGAACGGATGAGCATGGCGCGGTACGTGCGGCAAAGGGGCTGTTCCTGACGGCGGATGCCCAGGCCAAAGCCCGGGGCCCGGTGCTGGAAATGACCCCGGCGATTAACCAGATTAAGCAGGCCAACAGCCAGATGCAGGCGCTGAACAGCGCCGCCGAAGCCGCCGGAGCGCTGGTCTCTGACATCAATACCCAGATAAATTTTGTGACCGATAAAATCAAAGACCTCCAGTCTGCGGTCCTGCTGGGTAGCGCGCCGCAGGGGGTGGCACTGACTTCCGGGGAGCACCTTCAGCTCAGCAGTACCCGCAATACCATGATCAATGCGGGCCAGCATCTTGATATCGGTGCGATGAAAAATCTGTCTGTAACGGTGGAAAAAGCCCTCGGGTTGTTTGTGCATAAAGACGGGGCGACGCTGGTTGCCAACCAGGGAGACATCGAGATTCAGGCTCAGCACAACACGATGGCCCTGTTTTCTGAAAAGCAGCTGACGGTGACCAGTAGTGAAGATGAAATTATTATCAGCACCCCGGAAACCCTGACGCTGAACGGCGGGGGATCTTATCTGAGGCTGAGTGAAAACGGGATTGAGCATGGTTCAGAGGGGATGATGGTGATGAAGGTTGCAAGTTACCTGGTGCCCGGATGTGGCAGCAGTCAGCCACTGGAAACGCCGGACTTCAAAAAGACGGACGTGACGGTCACAACAAAAAACTCCGCCAAATGGACCAGTGAGTAGCATGGAAGGTGATTTATGACAGTAAAGATACCCAAAATCAGTTATCCCGTACCATCTAACAAAAATGGTCATGCCTTTCCCTCCACAGAAGAGCTGTTATCGAAGCTCGGAAGCGAAAGTTCGGGATTGTATCTGGTAGGAAGTCAGGGAATGTGGCATGGCGGTATCCATATTACTGATGCCACCATCCCCTGGTGCGCCCTGAGCACTGACAGCAAACCAGAGAATGATTATTGTCGTGAGCCTTATAAAGGGGAACAATTTATCCGTTGTATGGCTGATGGTGAGATTGTCGCCTGGCGCGTATGTAAGGATTATGAGAGTTCCGCGATTGAATGGCGAGGTGAAAAGCTTTTCCTTTCGAACTCCTTTGTGCTGGTGAAACATTATATCCAGCCGGGTGATTCAGAAGAGAGTGGACTAACATTTTTCACGCTGTATATGAATCTGGCGCCTTATATTGCTTATAAACAAAAGGGAAATCAGTCAGACAGAAAAGTGGCAGGCGTCCAGCGCTATTACTCCAGTGTGGATGATATGCTGGCAGGGCGTGCAGCCGGAAAACTGAATAAAGATACGCCTGTCACACTGGGTGATAATATTGTGACCCGAAGTCGCGACCGGCGTCAGTTTACTGAAGTCACCATTACCAGTGAGACGAAGAATGTAGCAGGAGATATACTTACAGCGGGTACTAAAGTCTGGACGGTATCAGACCAGGGAAATCTGAAAGCGACGGAATCTGTCTCTGTTCCGTCCTGGTGGGCAAAATGTTCTCCTGCTTACACTACTCAGCCAGAAGGTGTAACGTACTGCACTTCGCGTACGAACTGGAAGTACTATCTGAGCAGTGAGGATGTGCTGCAAGATAAAAAAGCAGGCAGCCTGACACCAGACTTCCCACTCTCTTATGAGCCTGGCAATGCTGCACAGCAGGTTACTCGTCCGGGCAAGAAACCTGGCGATGCCGCAAGAATATTTAGTCTGGTCACTCTGGGCCGGGATAAGGATAAGCTGAAAAAGGGTGACCGGGTATGGGTGGTGTCAGACGGCGACAGTCTGACGCCGGTTGCACCGTCAGCATCCGGTAGTGAACCCGTTTTTAATGATGTGTATGTACCTTCAGAGCCTGTACCGGTCAGTGCCGGAGACAGTCTTGGGCATATGGGGTTTTATCAGCTACCGGAAGAAAACGGCAAACGCTCGCGTTACCAGGTGCATATAGAGTGCCTGAGCATGGATGATATGGAGAAGTTCATCACTAATCCCGGAAGAGCAGGAGAGGATGCGCCGGTGTATCTGACCTGGAAAACCGATGCACCGTTGTTTGACAAGAGCGATACCGGAATAACAGCAGGCGGTCGAAAAACAAAGTCCTCGGGTATTCTGACACTGGCAAAAGTCCCTGGCGTTGATGCTGAGGGGAATACGCTGAGCAGTAACAAGGATGCGGCATATTATCAGTTACGTCCTGAAGGTGGCTGGCTGGCCGCAACCAGTGTTCAGAAAGTGTCGCAATATGCGCTTGGTGAGCTCGGCTTTGTCACGCTGAATAAGACACCGGAGAGTTTTGACCTGATTGATGGCATAAAGCAACCGAATAACGTGGTGAAGGGTATTCTGGAGCAGTTGTATAAAGCAGCACAGGAGGAAACCCGCACCACTCACGCGCTGAACAAGTATAACTATAAACGGCTACTGGAATTGATAGACAGTAACCAGGACGGACATTACTCGGTGCAGGAGTATCTTCAGGCGGTTCATAATATCTCTTACCGCGACCGCTTATACCGTATAATGGCAAAACACGCCAGTGAATGGTACTACGGCAAGGATGACCCGCTCTGGAAGACATACCTGGAGACGTTAACCCGGGATGCGCCGTTGTGGAAACCGTATCTGGAAATGTTTCTGGATAAAATGACGTGGATGAAGACGGTGTCAGAAAAGGGCGTGCCGCTGGGGCCGGAGCCGTGGCATATGCATCCGGTAGTGTTTTTAGATGCTGTCTCAAACGATCAGAAATTGATTATATTTCCGCTTAAAGTCAAACCGAAGAATGATATTAATGGAGTCTGGAAAAATTATTACTGGGCTGCATCTTTAAGTGACAGCAATGCCTCTCAGGCCATATTTGGTCGAAATCGAAGCGGAGGGAGTCGTAAACATGCTGCTCGTGATTTGTATACCGAACCTTCGACAGAAATTGTTGCTGTTTGTGACGGAACAGTCAAAAGCATTACAGCTTATTATATGGGAACATCACAAATAACAATCGAGCATAAAACGAATGATAACAGACGTTTTTTTGCACGTTATGGAGAGGTTGATCCTAATAGTATTACTGTTAATGTAGGGGATAAAGTGAGTCAAGGTACTATAATAGCTAAAACAGGTTTAATGATTTCTCCAGAAACAAACAGGCATCCCAGCATTATAGCGGGGCAGACTGTTTATATGCTACATTTTGAATACTATCCTGGAAATGAGTCTGAATCGCCTCCAAACAATACATTAGATCTCCCTTACAGAAGACGAAATGACTTACGTGATCCGTTGGAAATATTGCGCGAAGGTTACGAGAACACTTTCAGTGAAAATGTCAAAAATGGAAACCGGATTGATATAAACCAGTTACAGGTTTCAGATGAAGGAAAAGCGTTTATCAAAGGATGGGAGTCATTTAAGTCAAAACCTTATAATGATTCAGAGGGCTATTGCACCATTGGTTATGGTCACTTAATTGCAAGGCGCAAGTGTGAGGATATCGTTCTGTCAGACGAATTCAAAGACGGCATCACGCGTGCCCGCGCTGATGAACTTTTTGAAGAAAGACTGCCCACATATGTAAATGAACTTAAGAGTTCAGTAACGGTGAATCTCTATCAGTACGAGTTTGATGCGTTGGTAAGCCTTTTGTTCAATCTCGGTTCCTTACGCAAAGCACCTTTACTCAAATCGAAACTTAATAGCGGAGATTATGCTGGTGCAGCGGACGAATTCCTCGATATTACCAATGACGGTACCACTGGCCTGGTGACACGCCGGAGGAAAGAGTGGGATTTATTCAATAATAATATTTATGATTCTTCTCATTGACAGAATGTAATACAAGGAATGCTATTGTGAATAAAAAACTATTATGGATTTACATCCTCTTTGTTTTATCATTTAGCGCTCGCATCCAGGTGAGTGAGGCAAAGGATGTATGGGTTTTTGATAAAGTCTCCAGTTCTACTGTCTTAGGAATGACGGATGCGGACAGGGTTCGCAATCTGACAACGCAGTTTCGGCAGGTCGAGATCGTCACTGATTCAAACATTCTCACCATTCATAATTCCCTACTGGAAAAAGGGAATATCTGCTCTATCGACTTCGTCAGAATAAATAAAACATTGCTTTCTTATTTTTACTCTAAAGATACGGTGGCAATGTATAAGGCACTATTTTCACAGGAAGGAATGCCTCTGACGGATGATATTATTGTCCTGACATCTCTTAGGCCTGGTGAAGAATGTCCCGAACCGTACAGTGAACTCATAGAGGCTAAGGGGAATTTGTTTTTCTCTGAACAAGACTATGTGGTGTTCATGAAGAAAAAAACTGGAAATGTAACTTCGGGGAATAAAGATAAAATTGATTTTTGGCAATACTGTAAAGACGCTGCGGAAGGCGCGGCCTACGATGGAAGAAGTAAATATAGCTGTCAGTTTAGTCATAAATCTATAGCTGAAGTGTATTCCAATATTCGTGCGCTCAGTCATTATCAGCATGCGTTAAAGGAAAAGTTGCCGAGTAAAAATATTAAATACCCTGTTGATGGAGGATATATCATTTATCAATGGACTGATCGCAACACGCTAGAGATAATAATTGAACAAAAAAATGAGTCTGTCCGCTATTTCGTTAAGTCTAAAAATAATAGTACTGAAGTAGTAATCGAATCGGATACACAATATTAGTTGCCTTAGTCGTGTCACAAAAAACGCCTGGCATCTGGTTTTATTAATGAGATAATTCGTTGTTTTTATTAATATCAATAAATACAGAGGCCATTCTCAGAGGAAGAGGGCGATGCATCTGGAAGCGTTTCTGGACAAGATGACATGGATGAAGGCGGTGTGTGAAAAAGACGTGGCGCTGGGGCCGGAGTTGTGGCATATGCATCCGGTAGTGTTTTTACACGCTATAAAGAAAGGGAAAACCAAAATTACACGAGAGATGCTCAGGAGAATTTGGTCTGATCCAAGAAATGTTTCTGACTCTGTTCTCGATGTTGTTGCCGAAGAATTTTCAAATAAATTTGATATCTGTAATATTAATACCAAAAATAGACTATATCATTTTTTCGCTCAAATTTATCAAGAAGTAGGGCCTGCTTTCAATTTAAATGAGGGTTTTAACTACAGACCACAAGTGCTTATAGATAAATTCGCATATTATCGTAATCACCCTCAAGATGCTCAAACGGATGGCTATATTCCGGGAAGGCAAGCCGCAAATAAACAAAATATTGCGAACAGGGCATATGGTGGTCGAGAGGGGAATGATGATATTGCAAGTGGAGATGGATGGCGATATCGTGGAAGAGGAATGAAACAGTGAACCTTCAAGAATAATTATAGATCTTTTACAAATTATCACGAAAGAGTTTGGGGAGAACGTGTTGATTTTGAATCCAGTCCGGATTTATTAGTTGAAACTGTTTATGCAGCAAGGTCTGCTTTGTACTTTTGGGATCAGAATAATTTATATAGTAGAGCTGATAATGGGATTGGTAGAACGGTGTCGGACTCAATAACACGAATTGTTAATCTTTATGATAACCACTATGAAGATAGATATAATAATTTAATAAGATTCCTGCAAGAGGGCATTTTTGATGAGATTTTTTAAAATACTGGTGTTGATATTTATTTTTTCCACCAAACTATCTTATGCAACAGATTTTAAATTATCATCATCTGACTAAGTTGGAGATATCAAATATTTTTCATTGCAAGTGCAAAACGATAATAAAATTAAAAATATAGACGTGGGTCTTGAAGGTGATTCCAATAATGTCACGATAAAACAATATTATACTTTTCCATGTAAATGGGGGGCGTGACTGGTATTAGATTAAGTATGGATTCATCCATCTGCTGATGGGCCATTATCGTTTGATAATATATATATGCTGGACAGTGAGCTAAATATAGTTTTTGCAAAGTCATATAGTCACGTGGGTAAAAAATGGATTGACCCAATCAGCTTAAACAGTGCTGTTTGTAATCGTACAAGTGGTGGTTTAAAAAACGATCCGTCAACTAAAAAGGATTATATTGTATATTTTGAGGCTATACAGCAAGGTCCTTTTAGTCTAAAAGGAATAGATAATGTATCTATTAAGTATGTTAGAGCCGACTCTTTGAATTTTATTCGTGAAGATGTGCATGGTGAAACAATAATTGATTCAATAGAAAATCATGATAATGTGGCACCTTCAGTTCGCACAGTTTTTTTATGAATATTAATTCAGAAATGAATATCATTAGTCTGGTCTCCTGGGGAGGAAGCATTGACGAAGGTGATTACTATAAAGTATATGGATATACATATGATAAAAAAGGGAATATTCATACTAATGCGATTTTAGACAAAGATTTAAATTTATCTGGTTATAATGCAAAAAATAATCCATTTAAGTATAAAAACGCGTTCTCTGTAAAAAAATACATACTTGAGAATCATGGTTCCTAGCAGGAAAACATAAAATTTCTAAAAAGGCTCACCTCTTATTTTCTGGATCAGGGTTGAGACACTTGAGTAATAAATATTAATTTATTCTGTCCTGTATACAATAAATTAATGGAGATACAAATGTTGCAAATTATTCGAAAAGGCGACAAAACCACTCACGGCGGTTCAGTCATGACCTGTTCTGGCACCATGATATTTGGCGGGATTGGCGTGGCGCGTAAAGGTGATATGGTTTCCTGCCCGATACCTGGACATGGTCCGACAATTATCATCGAAGGTAACCCTGATTATCTTGATAACGGGATCCCGGTTGCCTTTCACGGCCATAAATGTGGTTGTGGATGCACATTGATCAGTTCTTTTGCTCCAGCAAAGGTTGCTTGAGTATGCCTGTCCTGCTCGATACCATCCCTGAAAAGGCGGCGAAGGTTCCCCGACCCGATACCCGCCGTTGGCTGCTGTTCCTGGCATTTATCCTGTCAGGAGGGATTGCGTTAACGTTCTGGAACTGGACGACAGAACGCACTGGCTTTATTTTCTGGTTTACTGCGCTGGGATTGCCTTTCTGTCTCTGGGGACTGTTTTTCTCCCTGCGCCGGCTTGCATACAAAGCGGAGCAGGTGGGGGCTGAATCCCGGAATGTGGAGCGCGAAGCGCTTATTGAGCGCGAAATTTGTCGGGGTCAGCGCTGTGCCTGGATACTCGAGTCAAGCGTTCAACACATTTCAGGAAATAGTCCTGGTGCACTGATGAAAGCCGTTGATCGCGCCATTTCAGCTTCAGAGGCCTCCACGCCACGTGGTTCTAAATCCGCTGTCAGGTATGCAGCCTTAGCCAGTTTTCAGTCAAATCTGGATGCAGAGCTCATCTCCGCGACGTCAACACTCGTCGCCCATGTACAAAAAATTACCGACACCCTGCCGGAGTATATCCCTTGCTGCCTGATGCTGGACTGTGATGACGATATTCGCCCCCGACTGGAGGAGCACTTCAGAAATGAACTCGCTGCCAGAACCGGGCGGAGCTTCAGGCTCCTTTCGGGCAAAGGTATGGCGGCGTTCGATGCCTGGCTCGATCAGCGCTGGGACACGGCAGGCATTCTTGCAGGAGTGACGTTTTCATTGCCAGCTCAGCCTGATGAAGGCGACGCCGATGCCATTACCCTTCTGGTACTCAGCAACCGTAAGGCTGTGGGGTATCCTGATGCAGTCTGTCTCCACCGCCCTGAAAAGGGTCAGGAAACCCGGCTCGTAAAAACGCTGGACAGGGCGCTTTTATGGGCCGCAACAGCACCTGAAGCACTAAAAACGGCCTGGTATACAGGGCCAGTTCTATCCAGTGGAAGTGGATGGAATATGGCTTGTGAAGATAACGGGGTGAGATTCAGCCTGTCAAAAGACAATCATGGTATTGATCCCGTTCTGGGATATGCCGAACGCGCCGCCCCCTGGCTGGCTATTATTCTTGCCTCTGCTGCATGTAGCGATAATGGCCCACAGGTTATCGCCGCGCAACCCGCCGCTGACAAAGACGATATCTGGGTCGCGGTCATCACCAAAGAAGAAGTTTGCAAGGGAACGCCTGAGAATGTCTAAGGTAAAAGTTAAAACACTCATCGGCTCAGTAGTAACTGTCGCGTTTTTCCTGACGGTCATTGTGGCATTTTTGTTTTATGCCTTTCCGGAAAACGTGGCCTCGGCCACCGGATTCGGACCGTATGACGGCCAGCGCATACTCACACTCTGCGCCATCCTGATTGCCGCGATGTTTTTAGTCGGCTGGCTAACAGAAAAGTTATTCGAATTCGCGGGTAAATCCGGGTTGTATTTCCACTGGGGACAAAAAAAGAGTCAGATGGCTACCCCGGCGGCAAATGTCATTGCCAGTGAAGATGAGGACAATGGCCCCGTCTTCAGCGAAGAAGCCCTGTCCGAGCACCTGCGCTTTCGCTATGGGCGCCGCTGGCAGCGTAAAGTACGACTCCTGTTGGTGATGGGCAATCCGGACGACGTCCACAATGCGGCCCCGGGTCTGTGTCATGACCTCTGGCAGGAAGGCGACGGCAACGTGCTGATTTATGGCGGCGACGCGCAGTCACTCCCGGATGAGATCTTCCTTTCAAAACTGAAACGCCTGCGTTCCGGCCATCCGGTTGATGGCATCATTCAGGTGATGAGTACCTCAGCTCTCCCGACTGATATCGAACGGGACGCCTTTTTGCGGTGCCGCCAGAAAGCAGACCACCTGCTGGGCTGGCAGGCGCCTGTCTGGCTGTGGCTGACTGACAAAGCCAGGGGCGCTCAACAGGACGAGGAAACCGCTGCAACAGGGGTTATTTTCGGACCGGGGGGAACCGTAAAAGAGGCGGATGAGGCGCTTGCCACACTGACGCAACGCCTGCAAAAAGCCGGTATAGCACAGATACTGAATAATCCGGCACATGACAGCCTGCTGCAGCTGTCCTCCCGCCTGCGGCGCGAACTGAAAGGCAGTCTGACCGTTTTGCTCAGCGGACTGATGCAGGGGTCTGCGGCCTTTCGTTTACGGGGAGTCATGTTCAGTTCTGAACTGGCTGTTGCCGGTTCGATCCCGAACACGCGCATCGACACATCGACGTGGAAAGCCGTTACTGACGACTGTGACGCCGCCAGCGGCAGGAAGCTGGGCTTTGACTGGCTGAAAATGCTGCGATTAATCCTGCTTTCCCTGATTGTCCTGTGGGGGGCCGGTACACTGCTGTCCCTCATTGTTAATCGCACCCAGATATTTCAGGCGCAGGAGACAGCCAGGCAGGCAGCGGATACAACGTTACCCCTGGCTGAACGCCTGCATAACCAGCTCGTACTACAGCAATCTATCGCCCGTCTGCAACATCGTGAAGCAACCGGCGCGCCGTGGTACACCCGCTTTGGTCTTAACCAGGACAGCGACACGCTGGCCGCACTCTGGCCGCTGTATGCGAAGAACAATTCGCAACTGATGAGGGATGCCACCGCAGACCATCTCAGGCAGCAGTTGAATGCCTTTGTGCAACTTCCTCCTGCCAGTGATGCCCGAACGCAGGGCACACAGCATACCTACAACGTGCTCAAAAGTTATCTGATGCTGGCCCGTCCCGACAAAGCGGACGCGAGCTGGTTGGCAAAAAACGTGCTGGCAACATGGCCGAAACGCCAGAGTGTGCCGGATGGCTCGTGGCAGGAAATGGCGCCGAAACTACTGGGTTTTTATGCGCAAAACCTCCCGGCACATCCGGAATGGAAAATTAAGCCTGACGCTGAATTAATCAGCACAGTCCGTCAGATCCTGCTTAAACAAATAGGCCAGCGGAACGCTGAGTCCGGGTTATACCAGGAGATGCTTAAGCGCGTGGCCAGCAACTGGCCAGATTTAACGCTTGCCGATATGACCGGCGACACCGATGCTTCAACGGTATTCAGCACTGACGAAGTCGTCCCGGGAATGTTTACGCGTCAGGCCTGGGAAGAGCAGGTACAGGATGCAATTAACGAGGTCGTCAAAACCCGCCGTGACGAAATCGACTGGGTCCTGACGGATAAAACCCATCAGACAGGAAGCGATATCTCGCCGGACGCGCTGAAGGCTCGCCTGACAGAACGCTATTTTACCGATTTTGGTAATGCCTGGCTAAACATGGTCAACAGCATTCAGTGGCAGGAAGCCACGTCACTTTCTGAGGCGATTGCCCAGCTCAGCCTGATCGGTGATGTCCGCCAGTCGCCGCTGGTGGCGTTGATGAACACACTGTCCTGGCAGGGGAAAACAGGGCAGAAGGGGGAGGCGCTGGCCGACTCGATAGTGGATTCAGCGAAAAAACTGATCGGTCAGAAAAAAAATGCAAAACAGTTTATAGAGCAGGCTCAGGGGCCTAAAGGCCCGCTCGACGGGGTGTTTGGGCCACTTATGGGACTGATGGAAGGTAAAGAGGGTACCGGTACCAACGGGAATCTCAGTTTCCAGTCCTGGCTGGCCCGCGTTACCCAGGTGCGGCTGAAACTTCAGCAGGTCACCAGCGCTCCGGACCCGCAAGCAATGTCGCAGATGCTGGCCCAGACCGTATTCCAGGGTAAAGCCATCGACCTGACTGACACCCGCGACTACAGCAGTCTGGTAGCGGCGAGCCTGGGGCAGGAATGGAACGGATTTGGCCAGTCGTTGTTTGTGCAACCACTGGATCTGGCCTGGCGGCAGGTTCTTACCCCGGCTGCGGGGAGCCTCAATGCCCGCTGGCAGTCGACCATTGTCGATCAGTGGAATAAGGCCTTTGCGGGACGCTATCCATTTAAAGCCACCGGCAGTGATGCCTCCCTGCCGCTGCTGGCTCAGTTCCTGCGTAGCGACTCGGGTCGAATCACCACCTTCCTGAAAACTAACCTTGGCGGGATCCTTCATCAGGAGGGGAATCGCTGGGTCGTTGATCCTTCCGCAAGTCAGGGGATGGTTGTCAGCCCGGATTTCCTCCGGGCCATTAACCAACTGGCGGAACTGTCAGATATCGTGTTCTCTCAGGGCGATGCGGGTGTTCATTTCGAGCTGATGGCACGCCCTTCAAGAGATGTAGCCAGAGTGCAGTTGACTCTTGATGAACAGAATCTGGACTACTTCAACCAGATGGAAAGCTGGCAGAGCTTTACCTGGCCGGGAAACACGTATTACCCGGGCGTGAATTTAAGCTGGCGCAGCGTCAACAGTGGCATGCAGCTCTACGCCAGTAACCAGGGCAACTGGGGGTTCATTCGCCTGCTGGACAAAGCCCAAATCACACCTCTCGATGCCAGCCGTACGCAACTGGTGTGGATCACTGCTGATGGCAATCCTCTGAAGTTTGTGATGCGCAGCGAACTCGGCAATGGCCCTCTTGCGTTACTGAAGCTTCAACGATTCACGTTGCCTGACGCTATCTTCAGCGTCGCCGCCGGCGCAGAAGAGCTTCAGTAGCGATTGATATAGGTAAATGCTTGTTGTTGAAATGGAAGCCACGGCAAATCGTCAATAGCAAGGACGACGACTCTCTGGAAGTGGTCGTGAGATTTATGAAAGAGACTAACAAACGGGAAAAAGAATGAGCTCACCGGATGATCTGTTAACCGCTTGCGCCACCAGCCAGGAAGAAAGGCAGCGCCTCATCTCCCGGGCAAATGACGCTCTGTCGCTTTGGGATAACTGGCTACATCCCTTTACCTCCGGGTCTGAAACCGGGGACGATCCCGCATACGATGATAATTTTCAACTGATGCGTGAAGAGATTAATAAGCTTTCAGGTACCGATTCAGCGCTGTTGTGCGATCTGGCCCGGAAGTGCCTCTGCGAATGCGCCAAAGATATTCGTGTGGTGACCTGGTACGTGCAGGCCCGGCTCAGCCGCGACGGCGAAAAAGGGCTGGCCGAAGGCTTACTGCTTCTTGTCGCGATGCTGGCCCGTTACGGGCAGTCATGCCACCCACAGCGTCCCGCCGCCCGTAAAGCTGCTCTGGAGTGGCTGAACAGTGCAAAAGTGATTGATGCACTGCAGTTATGGCCGGAAGTTGACAGTACTGATACTGGTCTGACGGCAGGCGCCATAAACCTGCTTGAATCCACAGTTTCGGGCTGGCCGGAAGCTGAAAGACCTTCTTTCGCAGGCTTATGTACCGCTCTTGAAAACCGTCTGGCACGCTCAGGCGGCATGGAAGCACTGGTCCCCCAGAACAGCAGCACCCAGGAGCACGTGCGTGAATCAGCCCGTTCGGATTCACCGCAACTGTCAGCGGTGAAATCTGGCCGCGATTTACTCGACCAGGCCAGGTTACTTTCCCGCTGGCTGAGCGAGCAGCCGCAAGGCTGGCTGGCTTCTCATCGGCTGATAAAAACCGTGCGGTGGGATACGGTCGATCAGATCCCTTCGCTGGACAGTAGCGGCCGCACCCGCCTGGTACCACCGAAACCCGAGTATCGCGCTCAACTTAAGCGGCTCTGGCTTCAGAAAAACTGGACCGAACTGGTTGAGCAGGCCAGCCAGATGTATTGCGAAGGTGTGAATCACTTCTGGCTCGACCTCCAGTGGTATCTCTGGCAGGGGCTCAGCCATGCCGGTCAGCCCTGGGATACCTGGGCTGACTCCGTCCTGTTCGACCTGCGGCTGCTACTTAAACGCCTCCCGGGCCTTGAAGGGCTGGCATGGAATGACGGTACCCCCTTTGCCGACGAAGTCACCACCGCCTGGATTGCTGAAAAGGTGAATGAAGATGGCCTGATGTACAGAGATGAACCCGCTACCGTCGTTAATGGTCAGGCTGGCGATGTGCTGCTTCTTGAGTCCGAAGCCATGGAGAAGGGAGACACGGAAGGGCCTGAAGCGGCGCTTGTCTGGCTACAGTCCCGACCGGGGATGGAGACACCACGCCATCGCTGGCTGATACGCCTGTTGATGGCCCGGGTGGCAGAGCAGTATGGCCGAAACGAAATGGCGCTTCATCTGCTTGGCGAACTGACAACCTGTGCGCCACTGCTGACGCTGGAAGACTGGGAACCGGCTCTGTTGTTTGAAGTCCAGGCTCGCCGCCTGAAACTGCTGCGCCTGAAAGCTGGTCGCAGCGAATCCGATAAAGCCCGTCTGATGCCTGAGATGGAGGCTTTACTTGCCGGACTTATTGCCATCGACCCTGCCCGTGCCATGGTGCTCTGTGGCTAATTTTCTTTTTAATAATTTTCAGGAATTCCGTGCATGGATGATTTAACCCTGCGCTATTACGAAGCAGAAATGCGCTACCTGCGTGAAGCCGGTAAAGAATTTGCCCGTGCCCATCCGGATCGGGCTGCAATGCTTAATCTGGATAAGCCCGGCGCACGCGATCCTTATGTAGAGCGCCTGTTTGAAGGTTTTGCTTTTCTGATGGGGCGTCTACGTGAAAAGCTGGACGATGACCTTCCGGAACTGACCGAAGGGCTGGTAAGTCTGCTGTGGCCGCACTATATGCGGACTATCCCGTCGCTGGCCATCGTCGAGTTCTCACCTGACTGGCGCAGCCTGCGTCAGGCCGAAATGCTGGCGGAAGGCTTTTCCGTGCTGTCACGCCCTGTCGGGCCACATAAAACCGCCTGTCAGTACCGGACGACCCGCGATGTTCCGCTACAGCCGCTGCACCTTGCAGACGCGCGCCTGCAAACTGAAACCGATGGCCGCTCAGCCATCCGGCTGCGCTTCGAATGCCCTGAAAAAGTGGACTGGAGTAAGGCCGGGATCGACAAAGTCGCCATTTTTCTTAACGCAGAGAGTCCGGTCAGCTCAGCGTTGCATCTGGCAATGACCCGTCGTGTACACGCCATGTATGCCCGCCATGCCGGGACGTACACCGAACGCCATCGGTTTGATGGCTGGTGCAAACCCATGGGCTTTGATGACAATGATGGCCTGTGGAAGAAAGCAGATACTGCTTTCAGTGGATACCAGCTGCTGCTGGAATATTTCAGCTTCCGTCCAAAGTTTATGTTTGTTGAGCTGCGAGGACTTGACACCATCGGGCTCACTGCGGCCAGCACCTGGTTTGAAATCGATATTGTACTTAGTGAAGCCTGGTCGTCCGATCTGCCCTTTGAGACAGAAAACTTCCGGCTGCATTGTGCGCCGGTCATCAATCTCTTTACCCTGGAGGCCGATCCGCTGACGCTTAACCCGCTGGAAAACGAATACCTGCTGAGGCCGTTGCGTCTTCAGGATGGTCATACCGAGATTTACAGCGTCGATGATATCCATGGCGCGCTGAAAAATGGCAAACATCCCTGGGTACCGTTCACCAGCTTCCGGCACCGGGGCGGTATGATGCGTCACGATGCACCTGAGCGTTATTTCCACACCCGCGTGAAACGCGGTCCCTCGGGTCTGTATGACACCTGGTTAATTCTGGGCGGTCGCTCGTTCGAGCTGGAGCAACTGTCCGAAAAACCGGAATCTCTCTCGATGCGAATAACCGGGACTAACGGCCAGCTTCCGCGTAAGGCACTGGAAAGTACCCTGCTGGACAGGGTGGTGAAGGCGGGTAAAGTCCCGGTCAGAGTCCTGAATGTGACAGCACCGACGATGCCGCTGTATCCCCCGGCAAACGATCGTTTTCACTGGCGGGTGATGAGTCACCTCGGCTCAAATTTCCTCAGCATGATGGACAATCCGGAAGTTCTGCGGGGCACGCTGGCACTCTATGACTGGACCGACGATGAAATGAACCGGCGTCGACTTGAAGCAATCGTCGCCGTGAAGCACACCCTGATCCGCCGGTTTGAGAAGGGTTTTATGCTCCGCGGGGTGGATATAGAGATCACGTTGAATATGGATAATTTTGCAGGCGAGGGCGATGTGAATCTTTTCGGCGAGATGCTGCACCGGTTCTTCGCGCTCTATGCCGATATCCACCTCTTTAACCAGCTCACGCTGGTACTGCAACCGACAGGAAAACGACTGAGATGGCGCGAGAATCACAGCCAGCACGTACCGGGCTGACGTTAACACTCAATAAAAACATCTGGCGGGCCAACTTTTATCGTTTCTGCCAGTTGCTGGAGCAGGAAAATCCGGACGCGCCAAAGCTGGGTACTACCAGCCATCCGGGCAACGACCCGGTACGCTTCAGACCCTGGCCCGGAATGGGGTTCCCGGTCTCCGAACTGCGGGCGGTGGAGACCGATGAAGAAAATCCCGCGCTGCCTCCGACCGTGCGTACCACCTTTCTGGGCATGTACGGCGTGGATTCACCGCTGCCGGGCGCATATCTGGATGATATCGCGCAGCGCCGTGAAGGACACGAGGCGGTCACCTCATTCCTGGACATTTTCAGCCACCGCATCACCACGCAATACTACCGTATCTGGCGAAAATATGCGTATCCGGCCACCTTCGAGGAAGGTGGGCGCGATGCCACATCGCAGTGTCTGCTGGGACTGGTCGGACTCGGTATACCAGGCACGGCTGAACATGTGGCAACGCCGGTTTCACGCTTTCTGGCCTTACTGGGCGCCATGCGATTACCCACCCGTAATGCTGAAGGCATTCGGGCTCTGGTCAGTCTGCTGGCGCCACATACCCGGGCTATTATCACCGAACCCGATCCGGTGAAAGTCTATATTAATAACCGCAGTGGTCTGGGTACCGGAAACCGGGTCCGTCTTTCGCAAAGAGCCACGCTGGGCAAAACGGCACAGGAAGCATGCAGTCGGGTCCTGGTGACACTGGAAACAGAGGATCCGAACGAAGCGGAAGGCTGGTTACCCGGTGGTGTTCTTTATACCGACTTGCTGGTCCTGATGCGCGTCTATCTCGGTCACCGTAGTGATGCCCGACTGCGTCTTACAGTGCCCGTTCGCTTGTTGCCTGAACCCCGTCTTGGTAAAGGCAGGCGTATCCAGTTGGGCCGTACCGGTTTGCTGGGTCTGAAAGCGGGAAAACTCAGTAATAGCCGGGAGAGCCTGACCGTCAGTCTGGGCTGCTATGAAGGGCTGCAATGTTCTGTCTTCCCCCCCGCTGAAGACGGGCATTACCGTTTCGACTAATCATCAATCATTAATTCTCCCCAAAATAATTCTGATTGCAGGAAGGCGGCAAACGCATGAGTCCCCGGGAGCATAGACAACTATGTGACCGGGGCGAGTGCGTGCAGCCAACGCATCTGCAATCAGAAGTATGAAGGGGATAAAAGGAACTTCTGAATGGCAACAATAACCCGCTGGTGGGCGCTGACGCTTATTGCCTGCGGTCTGCTCGCAGGCTGTGGCCTGACCCAGACTGTCACGGACGGTACGGTCAGCATCACGAAATCCATCTTCTACAAGAAAATTAAAACGCTGCATCTGGATTTTACCCCGCGCACGGCCATTAATGCCGATGGTGCCCAGACCCCGCTGGCGACCATGGTGCGGGTCTATCAGCTCAGGGATCGTAAAGTGGTTGATGCCGCCGATTACCAGACGCTGCTGCGCAAGGCCGATACGGTACTTAAAGAGGATATGCTGGCGTCAAAAGAGCTGCTGGTGATGCCCAACGGCAGCATGACGCTCAATATGCCCATGGATGAAGATGCTCAGTTCGTGGCGGTGGTGGGGTTGTTTAACCGTCCGGACCAAAAGGACAACCGCTGGCGTCTGGTGCTGACCCGCGATGACCTTGACCCGGACAAACCCCGTACGATTGAACTGGGTGATGGCTGGCTCAGCCTCGTGCCGGTAAAGGAGTGACGTGATGGATAACTGGTTAGCGCTTTTTGACGGACAGACCCGTTATGTTCTGGATATCAATGACAGCACGGTGAAGCCGGATGTCCTGCGCTTTCGTGGCAGGGAAGCCCTGAGCGAGCCGTTCAGATGGGACATCGAGTTCACCTCCCTGCATGCGAACATTTCCCCGGAACAGGTGCTGATGAAGTATGCGTCGTTGCGGATGCGTGGCGGCAAAAATGTCCACGGCATGGTGACCCACCTGGAATGGCTGTCCACATCAAAAGACCAGTCCCACTACCGGCTTACGCTCAGTTCCCGCCTGGCGCTCCTGGGATACACCCGGCAGTGCGCCGTATTTCAGAACCAGTCCGTGCCGGAGGTGGTGGAGCAGGTGCTGCGTAAACACGGGCTGGAGGGCGCTGATTTTGAATTCAGACTGGAGCGCACCTACCCGCCACGTGAAATTATCACCCAGTGGCGGGAAACGGATTTGCAGTTCATCCGGCGCATTCTGTCTGAAGTGGGGATTTACTGGCGCACGGAGATGGATGACACCCGTGAAATGGATGTGTACATCCTGGCCGACAGCCAGCTTAACTACCGGTTTGATGTGCAGTTGCCGTACAGCGAGCCATCGGGTCTGTTCGACGGCGCGGCAGAATCGGTCTGGGACGTGCGGACCTGGCACAACATCGCCACCGGCACCGTCGCCACGCGGGATTACAACTACCGGACTGCCTCCATGCCGATGGATGCGACGGTGAGCGTGCGTAATGATGCGGTCACCACCGGTGAGCATTACCGTTACGCCGCGCCATATCGTGACGCGGGTGATGATGCCAGCCCGGAGCCGGAAACCGAATCCGGCGCGTTCTGGGCCCGTCTTCATCACGAGCGGGAGCTCAACAAATCAGCCCGCATTCATCTGTTCAGCAACGCTGCCCATCTCACACCCGGGCAGGTGCTGGAGCCGCAGGGGGATGTCATTAAGGCCCTGAAAGAAGGCGTACTTCTCACGATGGTAACCTTCCGGGGCGCGCGTGATTCCCGTCTGCATGTGTCAGTCTGGGGCCAGCCATATACCGAACGTTACTGTTTCCGCCCGGTGGAAATCCCGCGTCCGGTCATCCCGGGCACACTTCCGGCCCGGATTGAAAGTCGGGAGAGAAATGATATCTACGCTCACCTGGACGGGCAGGGGCGCTACCGGGTGAAGCTGGACTTCGACCGGGAAGGGACAGAGCCGGGCTACGGCTATCTATGGCTGCGGATGGCGAAACCTTATGCCGGTGAAACGCTGGGCTGGCATACGCCGCTCACCGATGGCACCGAAGTGGTGATTGCGTACAGCAACGGTGATATTGATCTGCCCTACATCGCGTATGCGCTACACGACTCGGAACATCCCGACCTCGTGGACCGGGACAATCACACCCGCAACATCCTGCGTACCCCGGCGAATAACAAGCTGCGGATGGAAGACAAACGTGGTGAGGAGCATATCAAGCTCGCCACTGAGTACGGCAAAACCCAGTTGAATACAGGTCACCTGGTGGACAGCCAGGGACAACGTCGCGGCCAGGGCACTGAGCTGCGCACCGATGAGTGGGGCGCAATCCGTGCCGGGAAGGGACTGTTTGTCAGCGCGGATGCGCAGGCGAAGGCGCAGGGTGACGCGCTGGACATGGCGGTCGCACTTAAGGAAATCGACCGGCTTAACCAGCAACTGCAGCAGCTGGAAATGGCGGCAGAACAGGCGCAGGCGCTGAAGGCGGACGTTGACAGCCAGATACGGATGTTTGAACAGCGGCTGAAACCGCTCAATGAAGCTGTGCTTTTTTCGGCCCCGGAAGGAATGGCGCTGACCAGCGGTGAAGATATGCAGATGAGTGCAGCACGAAATGTGGCTGTCAACGCCCGGGGGGATATCAGCACCGGAACAATGGGCAACCTGACCGCGCTGGCCGGAGAGAGGCTGGGGCTGTTTGCGCGCACCGGTCAACTGAGCGTCAAATCCGGAGAAGGGCCGGTAGAAGTCCAGGCACAGAACGCCAGTATGCGGCTGTTTGCAGAGAAGAAGCTGACGATGAGCTCGGCGGGTGATATCTCCCTGGTCGGGAAAAAACGTATCACGCTGATTGGCGGGGGGAGTTACCTGCGACTTGAGGCCGGGAAGGTTGAATACGGCACGACAGCATCGTATATACGCAAAGTGAAGCGGACGATGGCGGCGGGGCCATCATCTCTTAGCTTAATGCCCTCTTTTAGTCAGAATGGAATATGTCTGAGTTGTCTTCTTGAAGCTGCGGAAAATGGTGCGCCAATAGTAATTGGGGGGGGTAATTATGATTAATGATATGACTGAATATATGTACACATTGCAATGTGAAGATAATTCACGAAAGCTATATGCCCTTATTGATGGCGCATATTATGAACGATTGTATTCAGATGAGTTATATGAAACTAACGGTGTTAAATCATTATTCGAACATTCTGAAGATAAAAGGTTTGCATTTGCAGGTCCTTGGTTGCTTAATATCTCAATCTTAGGTGAAGACTGGCTGGGAAAAATAAATACTCTTGAGCTGAAATACCCTTCAGTTTCTTGGTTGTTAAGCTCATTGAATACTGGGGACTTATTATTTTATTTAAATAGGAATTTAAAGGTTATCCTACCAAATAATAAAATAGGCATGCTGCGATATTATGATCCGCGTGTACTTATTTACTTGCCTGATGTGTTGACGAAACAACAATTTCAGTTATTTACAACTGGAATAGTCGCGTGGGGATTTCTATACGAAGATGAATATCATTACATTGTGTAACTTTCGAATCGTAATTCTGACAAAAAAGGATTTATTTAATGGCAATAAGTGGAGGCGTTCAAAGTCCGTCTGAAGTGGCTAGGTGCGAAGACCCTGCAATAAGTGCTACGCTACCATGTGCTTCTTGCTGGAGTAAGGATTATACAAAGGAGATTAAAGTACACACTGGGAAAAGGTATTCGGATCAGTTAAACGCGGCTGGCGAATCGTATAATTATAATTTTGGAACAGTTCAGTATAAATTAAGTATCCTCTGCAAAACAAAAAATATAGTTGTTGTAGAGATCAGATTCAAGATTGAGTCAGATGATGCGGTAAATAACGTATCTGTTACACAAGCTAAAAAATCATTATTAGAAGGGGTCAAGAAATATTGGGATAATCAGTTTTCATTAAAGGTTATCGACCCTAAATGTGGTACTAAAATATTACCAATTGAGTTTAAGGTACTATTTGTTAAGTCTGATGAACACTATATATTCAAAATTCACGATAAATATGATCGTGAAGGAGTCACGGGAAATGTTCTCGATGTATCGAAGGATACTGGTCCATGGACATATGCCCACGAATTCGGTCATTGCTATGGGTTGCCTGATGAATATGGATACAATCCTGACGCGGAAGAGAATGATCAAGTAGTATACTATAAACCGGATGGGACTCTTGATACACCAATGTCTGTTCCCTATAATGGAGGAGATCCGAGTGACCCAGCTTCAACGATAATGGCTGCATATGGGAATACTATTATTCTGAAAAGACATGGATGGCTTATAGCTATTGAAGCGAATGAGATTTTTAATGAACGAGGTTTAGGAAGGAGGATAGTATGCGATATTGTCTAATATTAAGCTTATTAACTCCTTTATATACATCAATTTCTTTAGCAGAGAATTTAAAAATGACAGATAATAATTTTTTCACCATTAGTGTTAGTTGCAGCGGTCAGAAAGAATGTACATACAATAATCAGAGTGAAATTCCTGTCATTGTGAGCTTTCAGAATATATATTCCAAAGGTTACTATATTCCTCTGGAATATATTAAGAAAACTGGACCTAGTATCAAATTAACTGATCGTGGCAATAAAAAGAGCATGCCACTCAAGCCAAATCTAGTTTGTTGGGATTTAAAGAAAAAAATGACTTACATCCCTGAAGGTGGAAATATTGAATTTACCTGGACTCTTTTGGATAGAGATATTTCACCATTTATAAGTGATGGAAATCTTAATGTTGATGCTGATTTCAAGATTAGAACCAAAATATATGAAGATAAGGAAAAGGAAATTGGTGATTTTATTTCTCTGTCAAAGTTGGTTATAAAAGGAAGTAACCTAAATGAAGATAAACGCTGAGCAACTCGCATTGTTAGATTCGTACTCATCTAATTCTTATGCTAGTGAACTAGTGAAACATTGTAAATCTATCTTTCCGTTGATATATGATTCACTGCATGAAAAAACATTAAGAACTAATATTGCAAAACTAATTGAGACGGCAGGGAGGTCAAAGGTTACTCAACGTGGTCCCCTTCAGCTTTACTTCGATATGGCTGTTACGCTAGGTTCTGAGTTTGAAACTGATCCAATGTACTCAGATTTTAGTTTTAAGCCAGACCAATTCTCGACGAAAAATCAATTGGAAATATCTTTATCTCTTCATGAAAAATTTAGCACCTATATCGAGAATGTCATTGGGGAAGATGGAAAATATGCAAAAAACTTTCTTGGCAGGTTAGAAGTTGAGATGTTCTCAAACATACATACAATTAATTTTATAGAAAGTATGCATAAATTATTATGTGATATTCACCCTCGGAAGTACGAATTCTTGGGGCGAGATAAAATAAATGCCCTGATAGAGTTGGGCACTAAAAAATTCAAATATGATAATACTAGGTCAAAGATACAAGCTATATATATTATGTTAATGTTTGTTATCGGGCATGGTTTTGAAAACGATTTATTCCATCAGAATGAGAATATTTTCAATAGTGATGCTCATGATGATGACTTTTATATATTAAAATCCAAAGGATTTATTGTACGGTTCATTAATGCACTGGTTTTATAGAATTATTAAATCAGATTTCGGGTAAGTATCCCCGTATCTGGTTGTGTTTTCAGGCAATACGCACGCTTTCAGGCATACTTGCTTTCGGCATTTTGTTCAGCGCTCGCAGGCTGCGGCCTGACGCAGACCGTCACGGACGGTACGGTCAGCATCACGAAATCCATCTTCTACAGGAAAATTAAAACGCTGCATCTGGATTTTACTCCACGCACGGCCATTAACGCCGATGGCGCACAGACGCCGCTGGCGACCATGGTGCGGGTTTATCAGCTCAGGGATCGTAAAGCGGTTGATGCCGCCGATTACCAGACGCTGCTGCGCAAGGCCGATACGGTACTTAAAGACGACGTACTGGCGTCAAAAGATCTGCTGGTGATGCCCAAAGGCAGCGTGACGCTCAATATGCCCATGGATGAGGACGCTCTGTTCGTGGCGGTGGTGGGATTGTTTAACCGTCCCGATATGAAGGACAACCGCTGGCGGCTGGTGCTGACCCGTGACGACCTCGACCCGGACAAACCCCGCACGATTGAACTGGGTGATGGCTGGCTCAGCCTTGTGCCGGTAAAGGAGTGACGTGATGGATAACTGGTTAGCGCTTTTTGACGGACAGACCCGTTACTTTCTGGATATCAATGACAGTACAGTGAGGCCGGATGTTTTGCGCTTTCGCGGCAGGGAAGCCCTGAGCGAACCATTCATATGGGACATCGAGTTCACCTCCCTGCATGCAAATATTCCCCCGGAACAGGTGCTGATGAAATATGCGTCGTTGCGGATGCGTAGCGGCAAAAATGTCCACGGCATTGTGACCCGCCTGGAATGGCTGTCCACATCAAAAGACCAGTCCCACTACCGGCTCACGCTCAGTTCCCGCCTGGCGCTCCTGGGATACACCCGGCAGTGCGCCGTATTTCAGAATCAGTCCGTCCCTGAAGTGGTGGAGCAGGTGCTGCGTAAGCACGGACTGGAAGGCCCTGATTTTGAATTCAGGCTGGAGCGTACCTACCCGCCGCGTGAACTTATCACCCAGTGGCGGGAAACGGATTTACAGTTCATCCAGCGCATTCTGTCTGAGGTGGGGATTTACTGGCGCACGGAGATGGACGACACCCGTGAAATGGATGTGTACATATTTGCCGACAGCCAGCTGAACTACCGCTTTGACGTCCGCCTGCCGTACCGCGAGCCATCGGGTCTGTTTGACGGCGCGGCGGAGTCGGTCTGGGATGTGCGGACCTGGCACAACATTGCCACCGGCAGCGTCGCCACGCGGGACTACAACTACCGGACCGCCACCACGCCGATGGATACGGCGGTCAGGGTGCGTAATGATGCGGTCACCACCGGGGAGCATTACCGCTACGCAGCGCCGTACCGCGAAGCGGGCGATGACACCACCTCTGAGCCGGAAACCGAATCTGGCGCGTTCTACGCCCGACTTCACCACGAGCGGGAGCTCAACAGGTCGGCCCGCATTCACCTGTTCAGCAATGCTGCACACCTCGCGCCGGGGCAGGTGCTGGAGCCGCAGGGCGATGTCATCAGCGCGCTGAAAGAGGGCGTGCTCCTTACGCTTGTGACCTTCCGGGGCGCCCGGGATTCCCGCCTGCATGTGTCGGTATGGGGCATGCCTTACACCGAGCGTTACTGTTTTCGTCCGGCGGAAATCCCGCGACCGGAAATCCACGGCACGCTTCCGGCCCGGATTGAGAGTCGGGAGAAGAACGATATTTACGCTCATCTGGACGCGCAGGGGCGTTACCGGGTGAAGCCGGACTTCGACCGGGAAGGGACAGAGCCAGGCTACGGCTACCTGTGGCTGCGAATGGCGAAACCTTATGCCGGTGAAACGCTGGGCTGGCATACGCCGCTCACCAACGGAACCGAAGTGGCGATTGCCTACAGTAACGGTGATATCGGCCTGCCGTACATCGCGTATGCGCTGCACGACTCTGAGCATCCCGACCTCGTGGACCGGGACAATCACACCCGCAACGTACTGCGCACCCCGGCGAATAACAAGCTGCGGATGGAAGACAAACGTGGTGAGGAGCACATCAAGCTCGCCACGGAATACGGTAAGACGCAGCTCAACAGCGGACACCTGGTGGACAGCCAGGAACAACGTCGCGGCCAGGGCACTGAGCTGCGCACCGATGAGTGGGGCGCAATCCGTGCCGGGAAGGGACTGTTTGTCAGCGCGGATGCGCAGCCGAAAGCGCAGGGTGACGCGCTGGACATGGATGCGGCGCTGAAGGAAATCGACCGGCTTAACCAGCAACTGCAGCAGCTGGAAATGGCCGCAGAACAGGCGCAGGCGCTGAAGGCGGACGTGGACAGTCAGATACAGATGTTTGCGCAGCGGCTGAAGCCTCTCAATGAGGCGCTGCTGATGTCCGCCCCGGAAGGGATGGCGCTGACCAGCGGTGAGCATCTGCAAAAATGTCGTCATCAACGCCGGGGGGGATATCAGCACCGGAACAATGGGCAACCTGACCGCGCTGGCCGGAGAGAGGCTGGGGCTTTTTGCCCGCACCGGCCAGCTGAACCTGAAATCCGGCGAAGGGCCGGTAGAGGTCCAGGCGCAGAACGGCAGCCTGCGGTTGTTTGCTGAGAAGAAGCTGACGATGAGTTCGGCGAGTGATATTTCCTTTGCCGGGAAGAAGCGCATCACGCTGATTGGTGGTGGCAGTTACCTGAAGCTTGAGGCCGGGAAGGTCGAGTATGGTACGACGGCGACGTATATGCGCAAAGTGAAAAGGACGATGTTTGCTGGTGCAAATTCAACACCAACGTCATCAATATCAATGCCATTAGTTGAAGATTTAATCAGGATTGGATTCTTCGATGAACAATTCCGGATCTTAAATGATAGTGGTAAGCCTATGGCCAATGTTCCGTATTTTATCTCTAGTGAAAGTGGTGAAACATTTAAAGGTATCACAGACAATCAAGGTCTATGCAAACGTGTTTTTTCAAAGGAATCGTCCAAACTTACCGTTTGGCTAGGTGTCCAGGCTCTGGAGAGATGGTAGATGACTGAGCATTCAACTTTAACTAATGATACTCCACATTCAACGTACGATGTAACTGGTATGTTAATGCCAGCTCGTGCGTTTTTCTTTATCGTTGTCGATGAGCCAGGGAAAGACGGTTTTCTTGTTAGAAAAATATATGCCTCGACATCGAATCCTTATTTATCCCAAATGAATCTATCGCCACTAAGATTACTTTCTGAGACAGATCCTGAACGGTATGGCTTACTTCCCAAAAGTTATGACTCAACAGTTAGTATTGCTGAACATGTCATGGGTAAAAATAAATCACCTTACATCTCTACAAGTTCTATTTTTCCTGAGGGCTCCCCTAGGTTTGACGGTAAGTCAATATATATTGATGTCGAAAAAGCATTAAAATCAGGAGCGGAGTTAGTCACGACTGATGAAATTTTGAAAGCACTTGATGAATACAAAGTTAAAAATCCGCATTTGGCTAAACGTGTCGATAAAATTGCAGCATATGTAAGAGATGTTGATAAGGAAATCTTGATTAAAGGTGAAAAAATACCTGCGAAAGCCATTTTTACCCCAGAATCTCTTAGATTAGTAAAAGGTATGGCGAAAGCTGGTCGCGTAGTTCAGGTCATAGGTATAGTGTTAACAGCGTATGATCTTGAACAAGCAACTGAAAAATCGATAAAGACCGGCAGTGTAAAACCTATCAGCGCGGAAGTTATACGACAAGCAGGTGGCTGGGGCGGATTTGTCGCTGGAGCTAAAATAGGAACCGTTGCTGGTGCGGCAGTGGGAGTGGAAACAGGTCCAGGTGCAGTTATTACAGGACTTGTTGGTGGAATAATATTCGGCGCTGCTGGGTATTATGGTGCAGACTGGATTGCGGATTACATAGATGAAAATTAATTTGTTTGGTTTTTTTAGAAAAGGGAATAACCTTCAGAAAATTTACCCATACCCTGGCTTTGAAGTCTTGTCAAAACCTAAAAATATATATCCATTATTTTTGTCTCTTGAAGACAACAATGTATATGCATATTCATCAAGGTTTATGGTTAAACCTGGTGATGTAGAAATAATAGAAAATATAGTAGAGTCTTCTTTCCGAAAAAAAATAACCAAAGAAAAGGAATGCTTGCATTATAAAGAGAAGGCCTTGCATTATTTTAAATTCAATGAGCTTGGTCAAACAGTGATTGATATAATCACCAACGATAACTATTTTATTAAAAGCCTGTGCAATGAGCACATTGAACCACCCGCCCCCGATACTGTTTTCCCATATTGTGATTTTGAGTCAGTGGGCAGTTTGCAAGGGCAGATGGAAATGTGGTGGAATGTTTATTGGTCTCCTTTTTGGATATCTCTATCGGAAGAAGAGAAAGCTAATTACTTAGATCGTAATAACATATCTAGTGAATTGAGAGAATTTTTGATACTTCATGGTTAATTTTTATTAACCGAATTGTCTCCCCGTGCTAGAAATTTGAGTTTGAAAATTGGTTAGAGTCTAACCTGGAACAACATCGCCACCGGGACCGTCACCACGCGGGACTACAACTACCGGACCGCCACCACGCCGATGGATGCGACAGTCAGCGTGCGCAGTGATGCGGTCACCACCGGGGAGGATTACCGCTATGTAGTGCCTTATCGCGATGCGGGTGATGACACCAGCCCGGAGCCGGAAACCGAATCCGGCGCGTTTTATGCCCGGCTTCACCATGAGCGGGAACTCAATAAATCAGCCCGTATCCACCTGTTCAGCAATGCTGCACACCTCGCGCCGGGGCAGGTGCTGGAGCCGCAGGGCGATGTCATCAGCGCGCTGAAAGAGGGCGTGCTCCTTACGCTTGTGACCTTCCGGGGCGCCCGGGATTCCCGCCTGCATGTGTCGGTATGGGGCATGCCTTACACCGAGCG